>CAUZON010000041.1:0-28699 GCA_963581445.1 Gammaproteobacteria bacterium
TGATTTCACCCGGTGGTGTTTGTTGCTTTAGTTGGCCTAGCGCGCTGATCACTGCCTTTGGCCCGGTTAGAAAATTATAGAAACGTGCGTGAGGGGTACCGAATAAACCCCAGAGCAGTCTAAAACTGATAAGCCCGAGTGCCGTGTAGCCAAATAAGAAGTGAGTTTCTGTCCAGTCGAAGCCGGCTTCTGCGGTGGCCCAAGATCCCACCAGGCTCAAAGCGAGGACCCAGTGGAATAATCTTAGGGGCAAATCCCAAACCAGCGTGCCGGTGGCACCTGGTCGTGATTCCTCTTTGAGAGAAGAGACCTCTTCGGTAGAAGAAACTTCTTTAGACGAGGGCGTTTGGGACATGCGCTTGTGCTAGCGTTTAGCCTTCGTCTTTTTCGCGATAGCTTTCATGGCAGCCCTTGCAGGAAGCGCCTAATGCGCCGAACGCCTTCATAGTGGGCCCTTTGCCTTGGCTTGCAGCGTTAGCTAATGCAATGGCTCTTTCTGTTGTTGTAGCAGCTTTGCCTTTGAAGTCTGCCATATCTTCCCAGATGCCATCCTTGGCGCCAGATTGCAGGCCGCTTTCGCGCGTATCCTTAGCAAAAACGTCTCCTAGCATGGGCGCAAGTTGGGCAATTTTTCCAGCGTTCTTTTCTACAACCGCAGCGTCAAATGGAATTTGTCCGCGTGCCATGCCAACGATTGGACCAAAGTAGCTTGCCACAACCTTGAGCAGACCTTGGCGGGTATCTATTGCAGTTTGCGCGCGTTCCTCGGCGCTAGCCGCAAAAAGACTGCCGCTAAAAGCAGTTAGAAGCGTGAGTAAAACGATTTTGCGAAACATATATTTTTCCTTTTTCTGATTCTAGAGTGTTAGCAAGCGAACGAGGTTAAAGATCCGATTGATTAACGAGCCTTACTTTGGCGCTTTGCCAAACACAATACAGCCAGAGGCACCAAACATGCCACCCACACCTAAACAAAGCGATACATTAGCATCGGCCACTTGAGCCGGTGCAGTGCCGCGAATTTGCCGAACGCTTTCTTGCAAAGCGTACATGCCGTACATGCCGGAGTGCATATAGGACAGACCGCCGCCGTTAGTATTCATCGGTAAGCTGCCGCCGGGAGCGGTGTTTTGCTCCCAGATAAAGTCAGCGGCTTCGCCCTTTTTACAAAAGCCTAAATCTTCTAACCCATATATCGGCAGGTGGGCAAACGCGTCATAGACCATTAAATGGTCTACATCTGCGTGGGTAATGCGTGCATCTTGCATGGCAAAAGCGCCTGCAACTTTAAAGGCTCTAGAACTTGTTAGGTCCTCCATCTGGCTGAGTATGGGTGTTTCCACGCTCTCGCCAGTACCCAAAATATGTACTGGCGGCCTGGGAAAATCTTTAGCTCTGTCAGCCTTGGTTAAAATCAAAGCGCCACCACCATCGGTGACCAAACAGCACTCCAGCAAGTGGAATGGGTACGCTATCATTTTTGAATTGAGCACATCGTCTACGCTGATCTCATTTTGAAAGCTGGCTCTTGGGTTCATTGACGCCCACTCTCTTTGCACAACTGCCACCATGGCCAGTTGCTCGTGGGTCATGCCGTAATCCTTCATATAGCGAAGTACCGGCAGAGTGAACATTGTCGGTGGTCCCGTGGGTCCAAACGGCATTTCAAACTGTCCTGCAAGAGAGGCCGGCGCCCTTGGAAACCCGCCTCGGCCAACACCAGAGCGCCCACTTTCGCCATGCGTAATCAGTACAGTTGTACATTGCCCACTGGCAATAGCTGCCACCGCGTGGCGGACATGGAGCATAAAGGAGCAGCCGCCAACTGAGGTGCCGTCTACCCATGTTGGGGTAATGCCGAGGTAGTAGGCCAAATCTGTAGGTCGCTCGCCGGCCGTTGCAATACCGTCTATGTCTTTTGCTGTGAGACCCGCGTCAGCCATTGCGTTTAACGCCGCATCCGCATGGAGTTGCTGCTGGCTTAAGTGTGGGATTTTGCCCAGTTCAGTAGTCTCTGCCGCGCCTACTATCGCTACACCGGTCATTTATCTGCTCCTGCGGGGGCGAATAGCGGCAGCTTAATGTTTTCACTGACCTGCTCAAAGCGTACTTCTAAGGGCATATCAAGCTGCAAGGCCTCTGGCGTTTGTTCGCATTCCACAATATTGGTCATCATTCGTGGACCCTCTTCTAGATCCACTAACGCAATAGCATAAGGCCCGTCAAATGCTGGGTGTGGGCGCTGGTTGATCACGTAGCTGGCTAATGTGGCTCGTCCGCTGGCGGCGTAAACTTCCACAGACCGTGAGCTGCATGAAGGGCAAAACGGCCGTGGAGGAAAGTAGGTATGAGTGCACTTGGTGCATCTTTGTAACAATAGTTGTTCTGCTTGCGTACCCTCCCAAAAATGCTGTGTTTCCGGTGTAGGCTGGGGCAGGCTTCTTGTGGGTTTATCCAACGCGCTCTCCTCTGTCTAAAAGAATAAAAGTCTAAAAAGCCAAAAAGCTTTAAAAAGTTACCGGGGCAGTATGCCTCAACAAAATTTATAGGCAAAAGCCTTGCAAAGATAAGCGTGCGCAAGTATTGCTTTGCAAAGGTAAGATGGACCAAAGTATTGCGTAACTGTTAAGGGAAATGAGGGGAGAGATATGCAAGTTAATGGTGCCTGTCATTGTGGGGAAATAGCGTTTACTGCTGATGCTAACGAAAACTTTTCCGTTGTTTGTCATTGCCGAGATTGTCAGGTGATGTCCGGCGCGCCTTATCGCAGTATTTTGCCAGTCAAAGAGGCTAATTTTAATATGCTCAATGGCACACCAAAGCTGTATTTCAAAACCGGTGACAGCGGCAATCGCCGTGAACTGGCCTTTTGTGGTGACTGCGGTACCCATATTTACGCAACCTCAGTGGTAGAAGATGTGCCGCGGGGGCAGCGCATGCTGGGCTTGCGTACCGGTATGTTGGCCGAAGTAGCTGACTTGCCGCCAAAGAAAGAGGTTTGGTGTGAGTCCAAAATCGACTGGGCGCAAGATTTGGTGGCTTTAGATATGCCTAAGCAGAACGGTCAATAAGCGCATCGATGCACACCCTTTATACGTTTCGTCGCTGCCCTTACGCCATGCGTGGGCGCATGGCCCTATCTCTCATAGATACACGGGTTGAAGTCCGCGAAATTTTGTTGCGGGACAAGCCCGCCTCAATGCTCGAGGTTGCTCCCAAGGGCACTGTGCCGGTATTCATTACAAACGACGGCCAGGTGATCGATGAAAGTTTAGACCTAGTGATCTGGGCTATCGCGGAGCATTGCGTTGAGTGGCTTAAGTTCGGGGGCTTAGATACTCAAAAGGCTTACATAGAAAAATTCGATCAAGAGTTTAAGCCGCTTTTAGATGCCTACAAATATGACCGACGAGACGCTGAACACCCAGCCTCTTACTACCGCGATCAGGCTTTGCCCTGGCTAGATGAATTGGAGCACTGTCTGCAAAAGCAGGACTACTTGTTGGGTGATGTACCCCAGATGCAAGACATTGCGCTCATGCCGTTCATTCGCCAGTTCGCATTTGTCGACAAACAGTGGTTTGACCGTCAGCCGAGGCCCAACCTAGTGCGTTGGTTGGAAGCTTGGCTGAATAACGATCTTTTCACATCTGTCATGACAAAGTATAAGCAATGGGAAGAAGGAACGTGCGGAGAAATCTGGCATACCAATCCAGATCACCGCAGCTAATTTACTGGGGAGTAATATGCAAAAGTGGATTGTAGGAATTATCAGCATCATTGGTGCCGTAGCACTGGCGGCTATGGTGGCTTGGTCTGGATCCGACCAAGGGGTGTTGTACGACGGTTTGTCGGTGTTTGTCTGGTGCGGTGTGTTTACCTTTGCCGTGCAGTGGTTGATTTTTATTCATGCGTGGTTGGCAAGAACCGAAGCATTTTTCGATTTAACTGGCAGCCTGACCTATATTGTTATTGTGGTCGCCGCTGCGATTTTAGCTGGCGCAGATGACCTACGCGCTCTAACAATCACTGGCCTGATTGTGATTTGGGCGCTGCGCCTTGGACCATTTTTGTTCTTCCGTATTAAGCGTGCTGGCGAAGACCGACGTTTCAGGTCAATCAAAGCCTCATTCCCAACATTTTTGATGACTTGGACATTGCAAGGTGCCTGGGTCTATATCACTACCAGCGCAGCATTAGGCAGCATTACCTCCAGTAGCACCGTTGGTTTAGACACGGCTTTTGTTTTGGGTACGGGTCTTTGGGTGATAGGTTTTGTCATTGAAGTGATCGCAGATAATCAGAAGACTGCTTTTCGCAATAATGCAGAGAATGCGAATAAGTTCATTAATACGGGTTTGTGGGCTTGGTCCCGTCACCCCAATTACTTCGGCGAGATTATCTTATGGGTTGGGATTGCCGTCATCGCTTATCCAACATTAGTAGGTAATCAGATTTACTTAATGTTTTCACCGTTGTGGGTGGTCTTTTTGCTCACCGCTGTGAGTGGTGTGCGGATGTTAGAAGCACGCGGCCGCAAGCAGTGGGGCGAAGACCCCGAGTACCAAGACTATGTGGCCAACACGCCAACACTGATGTTATGGCCTCCACGTCAGTAAAGGAATAATCGTCGCTAAAGGCCGTAAATCAGGCCTTTAGCAACAAGTCATAGCGAACCAACTAACCAGAATGTTCTGGTGTTAAAGGCTCTGCGCACCATCAACAGCAATAGTTTGCCCGGTGGTCCAATATGCGGGCGCCGACATTAAAAAGGCGGCAACGCTGCCAACTTCCTCAGGCAAGCCCATGCGCCCATAAGGAATGCCCGCCAATGTTGCGGAATACATATCTGGCATATTCTTCTTCACTTGGTCCCAAACACCATCGGCAAATTCAATAGAGCCAGGAGCTATGCAATTTACTCTAATGTGATCTGCGGCCATGGTTTTGGCGTGGCTTTGGGTCAATTGAATAACCGCGGCTTTTACCGCGCCGTAGGAAATATTTCCTGATGCCGCCAAGCCACTGATGGAAGAGATATTTAAAATACTGCCACCGCCATTGGCCTTAAGGTGTGGGGTAGCTGCCCAAGTTGTACGCACTACGCCCATAAGATCTATGTCTATGCCTTTCTGCCAGCCGTCTTCGTTATCAGAATTACCGAATCCACTTGGGTTGTTAACTAGTCCATAAAGGCCGCCTAACGCATTGGCCGCTTCATCTACATAGGCAGCTATGGTGTCTGGTTCACTGATATCGCAAACCGCAGCGTGTACTTTGCCACCGTACGTTTGGAGCTTTTCAGCCGCCTCGTCCAAGCTGCTTTGGGTGCGTCCACAAATAGACACCCAAGCGCCTTCTTTCGCGCAGGCTTCAGCGATAGAGAAGCCGATGCCTTTGCTGCCACCGGTGATGATAATACCTTTATCTTTAAGTCCTAAATCCATTTTTTATTCCTATGTTGAAGTGGTCAATATTAGTAAGTGCGTTGCAAAATATAGTGGGACGCTAAGAGTCGTTGGTTTTTATTGCCAAGGTTGCCATAGACGTTGGCATATAAGCATTGAGTGGGGTGGCTTCAATGTCCCATTTGTCTTCAAAAAAGCCTGCGATGATAAACCCCGCGTCAATTTGACCGGCAATCTGGTCATCTAAGCTGTGACTAAATTCGAGTGCTATGCCTCTGGCCGTGCGCTTAGCTAATTCTGCTGGGCCGAGTAAGTCTATGTCTGCGTTTGGCAGAGCGAACCGAACTTCCAGTGGCCCACCGGCTTCTATGTCGTAGTGATCGAAAAGAAAAAAATCCGGATTCATAAAGCCGCTTAGCAGGCGGCCACTATTCTTAAGTACGCGCTGGCAATGTTGCCAAACGGGTCTAATGGTCTGAGAGAAAACGTTTGATACTGGATGAAAGATTAGGTCAAAAGAGGCGTCATCAAAGCAGGATAAGTCGGCCATATCGCCCAGCACAAGTTGAATTTCTAAGCCATCTCGGTCGGCTACCAATTTATCTTTAGCCAGCTGAGCGGGTGAGTTGTCGAAACTGGTGACCATTGCCCCAGCTGCCGCAAGTATTGGTGCTTGTTGTCCGCCCGCCGATGCTAAACACAAAACGTTTTTGCCGCGAATGTCGCCAAACTATGCCTTGGGTACATTTTTATTTGGGGTCAATATGACGTCCCAATCACCGTTCCTAGCAGCGTTAATGGCGGCGCTATCCACTGGTTGGATCCGAGGGCTTTCAGCATTCTCGGACTGTATGTCCCACGCTTGGCGATTATATTTGAGTATGTCTGTCATATCGGTATTGTGGGGCGCAAATAGATCAAAGAGAAGTGTGGATATGACCGACCAATCAAGCTCAGTGTCGAATCAATTAACGGCGGACTATTTAGTTATAGGCGCTGGCGCAATGGGCATGGCCTTTGTGGATGAGATACTCAGCGGCGACATAACGGCAACAGTTGTTTTGGTTGATCGCTACGCAGGCCCCGGTGGGCATTGGCGTCGTTCCTATCCTTTTGTCTCATTACACCAACCGGCGGCGTTTTATGGTGTTAACTCAGAAACTCTAGGGCGCGGTGGCAAGAGCTTGGCGTCAGGTGTGGAGGTTGTTGGCTATTTTCAGCGCGTATTAGAAAAGCATCTGGCTTCGGGACGGCTGAGTTTCTTCCCGCACTGTGAATACACCGAATCCATTGAAATGACGCCTGAATTTACATCAACAGTAACGGGCGAAAAATATTCAGTGGCGGTTAAGCGCAAGCTAGTTGATGCCACCTATATGAAAGTTGAAGTGCCTTCCATGCGCTCGCCGCCTTACCGCGTGGTTCATGGCGTAGAAGTAGTGCCACCAAATGCCCTTGCAGATATCTCTAGTCCTTACCCTGGCTATGTTGTTGTTGGTGCGGGCAAGACGGGCATGGATGCCGTCTTGTATCTATTGGGCCTTGGACTTAACCCAGATTTGATCACTTGGATTATGCCCAACGATGCTTGGCTTCTGGACCGTGGAAATATTCATCCAGATGGATTGTTGCAAGCTCTTGGCAAACAGCAAGAGGCAATGGCGAAGTCTGAAAGTCTCCAGGCGCTGCTACTCAATCTCGAAGCCGATGGCATGCTGATGCGCGTTGATGAATCAGTGTGGGCGGAGAAATACCGCTGCGCCACAGTTAATCGCGAAGAACTCGCCCTGTTGCGAAGTGTGAAAAACGTTGTCCGTTTAGGGCGAGTGGTCAGTATTGAAGAAGGCCAAGTGATCTTGGCAAGCGGCAGTCTTAATGTGGCTAAGCAGACGTTGTTTGTTGACTGTACCGCCAACGGTCTGTCAAACAGACCTATTGTGCCGGTTTTTGCGGCGCAAAAAATAACCCTGCAATCTGTATCTATGTGTCAGCAAGTTTATAGTGCTTCGCTTACCGCCCACGTTGAAACAGCTTTTACCGATGTAGAAATGCAAAACAAGCTTTGCCGTGTTGTGCCGCATCCAGAAACCATAGATGACTATTTATACGCCGTTGGTATTGGCGCAATGAACAACGCCAGTTGGGGCAAACACTTTCCAAAGTGGGTACGTAACGCGAGATTGTCGTTCCGTTCGCATATTCCAACTTGGCGTTTGTTTATGAAAATTCCACTTATGACCAAATTGGCTCCATTGGTCGCTAAAAACCTACAGACAATTTCGCAGCAACGAGCGTTAGAAATAGCGGCTGCCAACAATCCAGAGCGCCAGTCCGACAGTGGTTAGCAACCAGTCAGAAAGGCTAGCTATTTGGCTGCAACGTCGGTCGATAAAATGGGGCCAAAGAATTAGCCCTTAGTATTTGCCGCGCTCTAACTCTCCGAGGTAACTAGCGACTCTTTCGGTAGCTTGCGGATTTGCACTACAAATATCAGCAACGCAATGAAGGTAAATGCTGCCGCAATAAGAAAGGCACTGCCTGGAAGGTAGGTGGGTGCTTGGTCGGAGGTGAAGTAGGTAAAGGTCTGGGTCATAATCAATGGTCCGGCGATGGTGGCTAAGCTAGCAATGCTGGCTAAAATTCCTTGTAGCTCGCCCTGTGCGTTTTGCTCCACTTGATTAGACAAAATGCTGGTTATTGCTGGGCCGCCAAGGCCCGCAAGTGCCGAGACAAACATCCAAAAATAAAGTTCCGCCCCGGTGTTTGAAACTGCGATGCCCGTATAGGCGACACACGCAGAAAATACCCCCACGTAAACGCAATTCACCGCACCCCATTTTGGTATGACTATTCTAATGAGTCCGCCTTGCACGATAGCCGAGAGTACGCCGACAAAAGCCATAGACAGACCTACGTCCCAAGGGCTCCAAGAAAATTGTTCTATGGTATAGAAATTCCAGTTCGACGGGTAAACATGGTGGCCAATGTTGTATAAAAACACTGCGCAAAGCAGACCTATGAGTAGTGGGTAGCGGCCTACCTGTTTTATTGCGCCCCAGGGATTGGCTCGACGCCATTCGAAGGGTCTTCTATTTTCCGCGCTAAGGGTTTCTTTGAGGAAGAAGAAACCATAAGTGCAGTTGATGAACGCCAGCCCAGCAGCGCAAAAGAACGGTGCTCGAATGTCCCATGCGCCAATGATGCCGCCTAGTGCTGGCCCAAAGATAAAACCTAAACCAAATGCTAAACCCATGAGCCCAAAGTTTTGCGCCCGTTCTTCTGGCGGACTAACGTCTGCGATCAGTGCGTTAGCGGTTGCATAAGTGGCACTGGTGATTCCTGTTAATAGCCGCCCTAAAAACAACACCCACAAGGCGGTGGCAAATCCAGAGAGCAAGTAACTGACGCCGTAGAAAAATAGCGAAACCACCAAAATCGGCCGACGCCCTAAACTGTCGCTGAGTCCACCGAGGAGCGGTGAGAAAAGAAAATTGGTGACAGCGTAGCTGACTACCAAGTAGCCACTGAGAGCAGATGCCTCTGACAAGTTCACGTCTGCCACATCTGCAAGGTATTGTGGAATAACGGGAACAATGATGCCGAAGCCCACGGTATCTAAAAATACGGTAATGGTGACAAAAATAAGCGCGTGTTTTTTATTCATTTTTTTAGTTTCTTTTTTCTGTATTTCTTTCGTTTCATCTAAAGCCGTTTAGGTTTCACTGAAACGTAATCGGTAAAAGCACAGGAAAATCTGGTAAAGCCGCTAATTCTCGTGAGGGTAGAGGCTACTAACGCCACTTAAAACCATTAATCGAAAACCCGTTCATGATCCTCGACAGAGGGTGGTGCCATAAGCCGCTTTTGTTGAGCGGTAGCGTTGGGGTAGTCGGCCAAATCATATAGTGTCTTGGCCCAGCTAGAATGCGGTGGGCTATACTTAAAGAGCAAAGCCCGGCGTTCATCCGTGCCCTGCCAAGCGGCTGTCCCGTGCATTAAAGCTTCAGTAAACAAAACCACATCGCCGGCCTTAAAGGCAGGTTGCCGTACATACTCGGGCTTGCGTTCATGGGCGCGAACGTCTTTAGGTAAATGCTTAATGAAATTGGTTTTATGACTGCCTGGTACGCAGACAAATCCGCCATCACCTGGGTTTGCATCACTCAAAGCCCAAGTGGCAACCATTAGGCCGTTGCGCATAACGCCGTCGGCATAGTGGTACCAATGATCTGATTCAAATAGGAACGGGCCGCCGTGTAGTAGCTGCCCCGGTGCGGAAGGTTGCATAAATATTGAGTAGTCGTGATCTGCGCGCAGGCGCGGCCCAATCAGTTCGACCAAGTAGGGTAGTACCTTGGGGTGGTCTATTAAGTTGAGAAAAGATTGACCCCATTTACTGATATCGGCAGTTCGTCTGAAGGCACCGTCGGCCGCCTGCCTTGGCCAGTGCTCATCGCATTGTGCGGACAAAGTTGTACATTCCTCGGCACTTAATACACCTGGAATAATCAGATAACCCTCCAGGTCAAAGCGGAATTTTTCTTCATCAGTCAGCATGCTATTTGCCTTAGCTGGGGTTTGTGTTGAGGCGCCGGTGGGCAGCAATTAAGTATATTGATTAAGTCTTTGTGTGGTGCTGATTTTTTTCAGTTATCGGTAAAAGCGTTTGCGAAGGTCTGAAATAAGCGCCGCCAGCTCCTGGCCCGACCTCGAAAAAAAACAGTGCAAAAAGACGCAATCAGTCTTATTCGCACATTGTCTATCTGTTCAGCAAATAATGTTCGAGCAAATTGCCGTCTTGTTCTTGGGCTTCTAGTCTAGCAATTGTTTGTAGGTGTACTTCGTCAGGGCCGTCGTAAATGCGAAAGGCCCGGGCCTTGCCAAATGCACGAGCGGCAGGCGTATCGTTAGTTACACCTCTCGCGCCATATAATTGAATGGTTCTATCAGCAATGCTTTGATAAACCCGAGCGACAGCGACCTTGATCATGGAGATTTGCTTGCGTGCGACCTTGTTGCCAACGGTATCCAAAAGATGCGCCGTTCGCTGCACTAGCAGGCGGCACTGGTCGAGTTCAATGCGAGATAGGCTAATGGCTTCTTGAGTAGACGAGTACTCGTCAATGCGCTTGCCAAAGGTGCTGCGTTCTTGAGAGCGCTTAATCATTAGGCTGATCAATACCTCGCACTCGCCAATGGCCCGCATGCAGTGGTGGAGTCTCGCGGGTCCTAAACGGGCTTGACCAATGGCAAAGCCAGCGCCCTGGTCACCCAACAAATTGCTGGCGGGAATCCGCACGTTGTTAAATTCCATCTCTGGATGGGTATTTGTATCAGACAGATGTTCAAAAACTGGCAGATTGCGCAGCAGCTTTATGCCCGGCGCATCTCGAGGAATGAGCACCAGCGATTGCCGCTTAGATTTAGCTGCGTCAGGGTCTGTAACCCCAACTAAAATAATCAGCTTACAATTGGCGTGGGAGGCATTAGATGAAAACCACTTGCTGCCATCAATCACAAACTCGTCGCCGTCGCGCGTAATTGATGTTGCTAAGTTCACTGGGTCAGATGAAGCAGCATGCGGCTCAGTCATGGCAAAAGCTGAACCAATGTCGCCGTTTAATAGAGGGTTGAGCCACTGCTCTTTCTGCTCGGCTGTGGCAAAAAGTTGTAGCAACTCCATGTTAGGTACGTCTGGCGCATGGCAGTTAAAAACATTAGATGCCCATTCTAGGCGACCAAGAATCTCTGCCACGCCAGTGAATTCCAAGTTGGACAAACGCATTCCAGGCTCGTCGTGGGTTAGCCGTGGTAGCGCCATATTCCACAAGCCAAGCTCCTTAGCCTCTAGCCTGAGCGTTTGTTCAATATCAGGGACGCTTTGTCCTTGGTGGGCTTGCTGCAACCAGAGCTTGTGATTAGGCAAAATTCTTCTATTAAAAAAAGCCTCAACCTCGTCCTTAATCTCTAATGCTTTTGCGTGTAACTCAAACATAGCCCTCTCCATCTCGCTGAGTCTTGAGGTTAAACCATCGGGCTTTTTCAGTGCAGATTATTTGTTTGTCTTTTTCCTCTGCGGACCAGATTTTGAATTGAGCTGTTTCTTGGATACAAAAGCGGTAAGACTAGTTTCATTTAGCTGGGTCATGTTTAATGTCTTTCATTGTTATCTCCAAAGGCTGAATTGTGCGCGTGTCCATTAAGAAAACTACCTACTCAATTGCTGTTGCATTGCTTTTTGGCGTGCTTTCCTCCATGGCGCATGCGGCTCCTAGAACTCAGCCAACTCAGCCTCCAAATATTGTTCTAATTTTGGCTGACGACCTTGGCTATTCGGATCTCGGCAGTTACGGCAGCGAAATTGATACACCCAATCTCGACGGTATTGCAGCCCAAGGTATGCGGTTTGCCAATTTCCACACGGCGGCCTCTTGTGCTCCCACCAGGGCAATGTTGCTCACAGGGGTAGACAGTCACGTCGCAGGTGTGGCCAATATTATTGAGGCCATTCCAGACTACCAAGCCACCAGCCCGGCGTATCAGGGCGCTCTAGATAAGAATGTTGCGACGATTAGCGAGCGTCTGCGGGATCAGGGCTACCGAACATACATGTCGGGTAAATGGCA
Source organism: Gammaproteobacteria bacterium (assembly GCA_963581445.1). Lineage (GTDB taxonomy): Bacteria > Pseudomonadota > Gammaproteobacteria > Pseudomonadales > Azotimanducaceae > UBA4421. The sequence goes on from CAUZON010000041.1 coordinate 12,035, forward strand.
CTTAGGCCAAAATCCTGAGCAATTGCCTAGCAAGCGCGGTTTTGATCGCGCCTTTTCATTGGGTGACACCGGCGCAGACAATTGGCGGCAGCGCACCTACCTACCCATTTACGAAAATGCCAATTGGTATGAAGACGGTCAACCCACGGAATTGCCCGAGGACTTTTATTCGTCCAAAACCCTCGTTGATAAAACGATAGAGTACATTGATAGCGCTATAGACCAAGACGCGACCAAACCCTTCTTCACCTACCTTGCGTTTCAAGCGGTACACATTCCGGTACAAGCACCTGCTGAATTCCGTGATAAATATCTGCACACCTATGCCACTGGGTGGTCTGTGTTGCGCGAGCAAAGATCTCGAGGGTTGTTGGATAAGGGCATTTTACAAACCAGTGTTCCCAGCTATGCGGCGCCCACAACTGTACCTTGGGACAGCTTAGACGCTCAGGCTCAAGCATTTGAGAGCAAAGGTATGGCGGTCTACGCAGGCATGGTAGATGCGATGGACCATCATATTGGTCGCCTAGTTGCGCACATAGAAAGTCAGGGTAGACTAGACAATACGGTATTCATTTTTCTTTCTGACAATGGCGCCGAAGGCTCATTGGCGACCCGACAGCAAGGTGATAGCCCTGCTGCGCCGGCGTTTATAATGAATGCGTGGATGCGCGCCAGCGGGTTTAACACCGATATAGAAACGTTAGGCGAAATAGACAGCTACCATGATATTGGCCCAAGCTGGGCCAGCGCAGCTGTTGGACCGCTGGCTTGGTACAAGTTTTTTGCCAGCGAAGGCGGTATGCGCGTGCCGTTGGTGATCGGCGGAAAAGTTAACGGCCAGCCTGTAATTGCTAACTCTGGCGCAGTTTCTCAGTCGTTGGCTTGGATTACAGATATAGCACCCACCATTCTGCAACTCGCCGGTGCAGTTGACCTACCCTCGGATATGGTAGGCAAAAGCCTAATCCCAGTGTTGCAAGATGAACGCGCCAGCGTGCGTTTGGCAGATGAAATTATTGGCTATGAATTGGGCGGTAATAAGGCACTTTTTCAAAGCGACTATAAGCTTGTGTATAACCGCTTTCGCGGCCAAGAACCTCAGTGGCAGTTGTTTAACATCCGCGCTGACCCCGGTGAAACTCAGAATTTAGCAAGCGCAAAGCCTCAGTTGTTTGTCGAGCTAAAAGCCGCGTATGCCGTATGGGCAGAGCAAAATGGCGTTGTGGAAGTGCGGCCTGATTACGACCAAGGGCGCGTTATGTTGGGTAAAGTTTTCGCTAACAGACCGATACTTTTAGCCTATCTTGTTGGTGGTCTACTAGCGGTCTTAACGCTCATTGTTATTATTCCTTGGCTGCTGTTTCGTCGTTTTCGCAAAAGAACGTAGTGCTCCGAGGGACCAAGAATTTAAGAGGCTTAGGGTGAAAGAGTGTAAGGGACTACTAAGGAAGCGAATCCGATAGGCATTTCTTTGCTTATCTAAGGGCATAAAACCAGTTTTAGTTGCCATTTGTTGCGCTCATCTGCATAAATTGCGCGCCTGTTCTATCTATTTGATTTGCTCTTACCGTTTGGGTAAATAATCAGAACCAATAGTCAAAACTATCAGTTAAAACGATCAGCAGAATTGTTCAGAATTGCGCAAAGCAAATTTGATATCCAAACCGGGGGCGGATTATGCAGAATCCAGATTCAGCCACTAAGCTCAGGGAGCTAGAAACCAAGCTTGTGGCGCTTAACAACGAAATTGAAAAAGTCGGGGCGGAGCAGACGCCAGTAGAGGTAGAAAATTATTCATCCTAAACCCTTAATGGTGAAGTCACGCTCATGGATCTATTTGGTCATAGAGAGCAGTTGTTGCTTATTCACAATATGAGCAGCCAGTGTTCGTTTTGCACCCTTTGGGCAGACGGTATAAATGGCTATCTGCCGCACTTAGAATCTGTGCTATCGGTGGCGCTGGTCGCCCATGAGACCCCCAATATCAGCGTAAGTTCGCAATGGATCGTGGATGGCGATTTAATCTAGCCAGTCATAGTGGCGGCAAATATATAAAAGATCACTGTGTATTTGGCCAGGCAGACAACTATTCAGGCGCAGTGGCCTATCGCAAATAGGGTAACAAGATCTTGCGCCTGAACCGCGCGGCATTTGGCGGCGGCGATCAGTTTAATGCATTTTATGGGCCAATGAGTTTGGCCGATTTCGACAGCGACGCATGGCAGCCCCAGTACGACGAAACGTGATGCTTTGAGTATTAGCCAGGCGCTTTAGCAAGGAGCTAGCTAAGAACTTAGTTAAGTAGACCAGTGTTAGACGCCAAAATTATTTCGGCGCCCATCTTATTTTATGCCGCCTATATGACCTATGCGAGCCTCGCTACTATTCGTTGATCAGCGCTACACATCGCGTCCAGCCCGCTGAAGCTTTGGCAATTTTTACTGGAAAGCACGCTACAGTAAATCCGTTAGCGGGAAGGGCTTCCAAGTTGTGTAGCTTCTCCATCTGCCAGTAGGGTATTTCCCGGCCTGCTTTGTGACCCTCCCAGATCATGCTTGGATCTGGATTCTCTGCCCATTTTTTTGCCGTGTGATTAAACGGTGCATCCCATGACCAGCCGTCTGTACCCACCACGCGCACACCGCGCTCGGTCAAAAACATGGTGGCATCGCGTCCCATGCCGCAACCAGCGTCCACGTAGCCGGGTTGAGCATAAACTGACCCCGCCCGGGTATTCACTAGGACAATATCTAACGGTTCAAGTTTGTGCTCAATGCGCTCAAGCTCCGCTTCAATTTCTGCCGGGCTAACAAGATGACCGTCAGGGAAATGGCGAAAATCTAGTTTCACCCCAGGACGAAAACAATAGTCTAGTGGCGTTTCGTCAATTGAAGGCGCCGGATCTGCGCCATTATTGGTGGTGGAGTGAAAGTGCCATGGCGCATCCATATGGGTGCCGTTATGGGTAGACAGCGTAATGGTTTCAACTGCCCAACCTTCGCCATCAGGGAGGTCTTCGGGTTTAAGACCTGGGAAAAAGTGTGCTAGGCCACCGGCTGTTTCGGCATGCGTACGGTAGGTGACTTTGGGGCTACCGCCCGGATGATCGCTGTGTTCGTTGTTATCTATTGAAACGGAAAGATCTACAAAACGCGGCATATTGCCCTCCACTCAAATGCTTCATAAGCGCTTATCCTAGCACCGCTTGGCGTCCATGCTCAAAATTCTGTGGGTGGAGGTTTGAGAGGGTAAAGAAGCTTACTTCGGAAGTTGGCTCATTAAGCCGACTTAAGAGGTTGTCTACGTGAACTTACTTAAGAAGTTTGCTTAGAAAGCTTGCTAGTACAGTCCCGGTAGAAAGAACTCTTCCACCAACAAGCCACTCTCTGGACTGTCGGACTGACGCCACAAACAGCTTCGGCCGAATAAACCATTGGCCAGGACAAGGGGGCGTAGGGCGTCTTGCCGCTGCCAGCGTTCATCCGAAAAGAGTAGTTCAGCTAGGGGGCGCTCTAGCAGCCCTTTCAAGGCCTTCACATCTGGGCTTGAGGCTGGCGTTACTGTGCGCGCCATCATCAGCGGGTTATTGTTTATGCAGAGCAAAATGTGCCGCGCAAATATCGGCTCGTGCTGATCAAAGCGCTGTAACTCAATGGCAGTAGGCTGCTCCACACCCTCGCTCAAAACACTTACAAGCGGCATTTGTATAAATTTGTCTGCAATGGCTTGGGTCATTGAAGAGGTTAAAGTAAGCCAATACTCGGCGCTGCTAGGCGGGTTTTTAGTCGCTGAATGGCGCTCGCTAAGGGGCACAGCTGTACGCATTTGCTCAATGTAATTTGCGGGGCTGTCTAAAGGTGCGGTGATCAATTACTTCTCAATCAAATGTTTGTTAGCGATGCGTCAACTTATGAGTACAAGCAGCGTTAATAGCCTTCGGATTACGGGTTAATCACGCCTACACCCAGCACTTTAGCGGGTGTAAGCTATGAAAAATGTTTGGCTATTGGACCAATAATGAATCGATTTCCTCAACGCCATGATTCCGATAAAAGCGGTAAAACAGCGCTGGCTGAATCTCAGGTCTATCTTAAAGACACTGACGCTCCGTTACCACAAAGCGTTAATTTTGGAACGCGTTATGCCTATTTCAAGACTATTGCAAAAGGCGGCAAATCGCTTATCAAGTCGTGTAAGGATTTACACCTGTCTCGGTTGGTTTGTTACAAAACGCTGCGCCCAGAGCTGGCGGATGATCCCGTTGAACAGCAGCGTCTCTTGCGTGAGGCGCGAGTTTCAGCCCTGCTGCAACACCCCAATACCGTACCTACCTATGAACTAGGGCGCGACACCAAGGGGCACTATTACTTCACCATGAAGTTGGTCCACGGCTATACCTTGCGCGAGGTGCTAGATTATCGTGAACGGTACGAACTGGCGCAAATGGTGGAAGTGCTGATGCAGGTAGCTTATGCCCTGCAATACGCGCACACCATGGGGGTTATTCATCGCGACGTAAAACCAGACAATATTCTTGTTGGGCCTTATGGTGAGGTCCTGTTGCTAGACTGGGGGCTTGCTAAAGTTTGGCATCCAGATGGCAGCGACAGTGAATCGACCTACACTGAATTTGATCTAAGTGACGATGACTCCACAATGACCGGTCGCGGTAAGTTGCAGGGCAGCATTTGTTATATGTCGCCTGAGCAGATTAACCGCGCAAAAGATATTGATGGGCGTACTGACGTGTACAGCCTTGGCGCGGTGCTTTACGAAATTCTCACGGGAGCAAATTCTTCAATTGGCGAGTCCATGGACGACCTGGTGCGCAGCACTTTGGAAGACAAGCCCACCCCCCCAAGCGAGGCCTCCCAACAGCATGTGCCGTTGCGGCTAGAACAAATTTGCTTGTCTTGTTTAGAAAAAGATCCGAACAAGAGACCTCAAACAGTGGGCGAGTTTATTCGCGAATTGAATGAGGAATGGCGGGGCAGTTAGGGGTTTAAAAGTTATTGCGCTAAGTTTTGAATGGCAACTCTGCGAAAATCTATGGGGTGAGATTCGCTCTGTAGCGCAATAAAGCCTTGTTCAAGTGTGAGCGTTGCAGCTTTGCCGTTCAGCGCTTGGCGCTTTTTGGCGTTAGGGGAGCCCTTACTTAACTGAAGATTGCCATAGCGAATTACTTCGATACCATTGACCAAGTGCACAACGGACTCCGCACCTTTAACTATCATTTCAATGCTGACCCATTGGTCGCCATCAAGGGTATCGCCTGAAGAAGCCTGACAATGACCCTTCAGCCGTTTACCTAAATGGTCCACTTCTGTGCCAGGGCTGCAAATATTTCCAGTAGGTCTGCTTTTGCCGTCGCTCAGTCCGCCTAAAAATTGGGCTTCAATAGAATCAGGAAAGTCTTGTTTTAAAGACATGGTTGTTGGGTCTTGGCTGTGCAGCATGACGCCACTATTGCGCTTAGCCCAACCAGCTCCGCCTCTTACTTGTTCGCCGACAAAACGGTATTCAATAAGTAGTTTGTAGTGAGCGTAGGGTTCTGCAAAAAACAGATGACCGAACTGGCCAGAGAACTTTTTGTAATTAGTGTAATTTACGCGCAGCAGACCATCTTCTACAACAAAGGTTTTAAGTGGGTCTTGACCTAAAATTTGTCCGACAATTTTGGCAGTCCACCCATCTAGGTTTTTGCCATTAAATAGCTCTACCCAGTCATCGTTATTGGTGGCTGCATTTTGCGCGTCGCCCGCCTGCGCGAGACTGGCCAATAGGAGAGATAGGTTAAGAGATAAGCTGAGAGTGATTAAGAGTGCAAAATTTGCTGTGAGCTTGCTCATACCGACGTCCTGTTTGTGAGTGGCCCTAGGCCTTTCGTTGTTCTAGCACAACTTTTTAATTCTAAGCTAACTGAGCGCTAGCTTTGATCTAAGCTAGCCTGATTTAGGCTAAATAGTGCCGTCAGCGCGCAGTGTCTTTATAGCATCTTCCGAGTAACCAAGATCTCGGAGTATTTCCTCGCTGTGCTCACCTAAGTTAGGCGCCCGCGTCATAGTTGCTTGCTCTATGGCGTCCACCTTAATCGGGTGATTAATAACGAGTGGGATCTCAACGCCATCTATGTTGGGTTTAACGGCCATTTTGTTTTCAACAATTTGTTTGTCAAATAGGGTTTCTTCAATGGTGGCGACTCTATTCACCGGCACTTCAAAAGCTGTGAATATCTCCAGCCAATGGTCTGAGTTCTGACTGCTTACAACGGCTTGAATCTCATCACCAAAGGCTTGCCGATTTGCCCACATTTCCTCGGGGTCGCCAAATCTTGGGTCCGCCAGCAGGTGAATGGAATCTAATCCAGCCAACAGCAAGGACAATAATTCATCGTTGCGGATCATGTTGAATTGCAGCCAGCGGCCATCAAGGGCTTGGTAGGGACGCATCATGGCGCCATTGACTAAGTTGTTGTCTCGATACGCGGTCATATCGCCCCCGGCCATAGCGCCCTGCGCAATGCCCGAGGCAGACCATAGACCATTGGCCAAAAGCGAGGTATGCACCATGCCGCCTTGACCGGTCTTTTCTCTATTCAGCAAGCCGGTAACAATCGCGGCATAAAGTGCCACGGCAGTTGGGTGATCACCCATACCGGGTAGCCCCTGAGTAGGGGGTGTATTGGGTGCGCGCATAAGATCCATAAGACCGCTCCGAGCCCAGTAGGCCAGTTGGTCAAAACCCTTGCGGTTACGCTCGGGGCCTTCCTCTCCATAAGCGGTGAGCGAGGCGTAAATCATATTCGGGTTTTTCGGTTTTAGGTCGTCGTAAGTTAAGCCCAAAGACTCCCGCACTCCGCTTGGGTAGTTAGTGATAAACACGTCACACTGCGTCACCAATTTGTGCAGAACTTCCATGCCTTGGGCGGACTTGAGGTCTAAGCATAGGCCCTTTTTGTTGCGACCATCCATTTGCCAAAACCACTCGTTGCCAGCTTCAGGGGTTGTGGGGATATGGGACAACATACGCAACATGTCGCCTTCGCCATGTTGCTCAATTTTGATCACGTCAGCGCCAAAATCACCGAGGATCATTGCAGCTGCGGGGGCGGCGATTACGGTGGCGCAGTCTATGACTTTAAGGCCTCTGAAGAGAGAGTTTTGCATATTTAGCTCAATGATCTGGGATGCTTATCTTAGCCGTACCTTGCCGAAAAATTCAAAAGTGCGGAGAAATATTTTGCGTAGGGATATACACGAATGACAAGGTACTAAGCCAAGTTAACAAATTTAGGTGCTCATACAGAAGCTGCCAATCCCCTTGGCCGGATTGAAGGCTACTTCTTAGAGTCGCAAACACCATCCGTAAAAAAAGCTGAAAGCCATCTAAGGGAGTAGGCTATGAGACTGTCTATTTAGCTGGTAAAAATGCGTGAGGTCTGTGCTTGGCCAGCACGGAGACCCTTTCTCCGTAGCGGCTATAACCTATGTAGTCACGTATGGCATGGTGCTGCACGCATCGGTTGTCCCACATGGTGAGGGTGTTCTTGGTCCACTTCACACGGCATTGAAACTTAGGGCTAGCGGCGACGAACTTATGCAATCCCTCCAGCAGCATGTCGCTTTCCCATTTTGCGATACCTTCTATATGCGAGGTAAAACTGCCATTCACAAACAGATATGGTCGATTGGTCTCAGGGTGCACGGGAATAACCGGGTGGCTGGCTTTGGGGTAAACCTGACCCGGTTTCAGCCTGATACCGTAGTTGCGCAGGTCTATTTCACCATCATGAAAGGCGGATTTATTCATGAGTAAATTCTTAAGGTCATCAGACAGCGCGTCGTAGGCCTCATACATATTGGCGAACATGGTATCGCCGCCATCGTTCTCTGGAGTTTTAGTCACGTATAAGAGTGATGCAAGCGGGGGGATTTCTTCGCAAGAAACATCCGAATGCCAAGCCTCGCCATTGCTCTGTTTGGCGTCGGGCTTGGTGTCGATAACAAAAAACGCAGGATCGTTATTCTCAATAGTTTTGTTTTGATCACGGCGCTCGTCACGCTGCATACCACCATTGCCGGCGTTGCGTTTGGAGGGATGAATATGCAGCTCACCAAAATTTCGCCCAAAAGCTTTATGTTGTTCTCGATTCAGCTTTTGGTCGCGAAACACCAACACCATGTGCTTTAGAAACAGTTCTTTTATTTGCGACACTTCAGCTGGACTGAGGTTGGCTAAAGACACGTCGCTGATTTCAGCGCCAATAACTGGTGTGATGAGGGTGACTAACATCGCTGTTGTCCTGCCTTTTGATAAGGGTACGAGGTTAGCAGAAGTATGATGGTATTTTGTAGCGCACCTCTGCGCGGAGGATTGGCGTATACCGCAGCTCGAGTTTGTCGTGCTAATTAGAGAAATTCGTTTATTTCAAAGTATTGCTAAAAAGTGATGCAAAAAAAACCCCGAACCAGTCGCGGCTAAGTGAAGTTAACTTGCCGCTCGAAATTAGAGGCTAGCATTTACTCTTAGTGTCCATTAGCGACCGGGTGGATCGTCGAGCGTACCGTCGTAACTTGTGATAACAGGAACGAAGGGTGGCTCTTCATTGGTCAAGTTTTGTACGCCTATCGTGACTGAAGCATCGGAAAGATTCTTAAGATCACCGAAGGAATAGGTGTACTGAGCATCAGCTGTTACCCACGAGTCCACTGAGGAATCTAGGGATCTATCCGCAAAGACTTGGCCGTGCGCTAATGCCGCCGTTGCTGCGAAGAATGTGGAGCCACCGGTGAAGTTGTGATTTACCCCGCTCACATACATAACCAACAAGAATTCTCTATGCTGATCCAAGCCCCAATTCAATGTGCCATTCACTTTCCATTCCGGAAGAGATCGTGCTACTGGGTTGGCGTCATTGCACTCGCCTACTGCATCGAACACGGTTGGCGCGCCAATTTTTTGCTGTCGCTCTAACCCTATATTAGCCAGGCGACATGTAGATTTAAGGTCCAGTGTTTGTAGCAGTGCGCGTAACTTTGTCTGGAAAGATGTCTATATTTAGGCTCTGAGTGATGTTTGTGCCCTTTCTTTAATAGCCCTATAGTCCAGCGTCAACATTTAACTGGTGAGAATGATGGAAGGCCCACAACGCAGACGCGTCTGCTCATACATGAAAGTTTTTGCAATGTGGGTGCTTCTTGCCTCAACTGCCAGTACTCAAGCCGTTGAACTCACCACACGAGAGTCACATGCCTACACCCAAATCTGTGCTTATTGCCACGCCCGTGCAGAAACCAGTGCGCCGGTGATGGGAGACACAGCCGAGTGGCGGCGCCGTGCCGCTGAAACAGAAGGTGGGTTTGAAGGATTAGTGCGCAACACGATTGTGGGCATTGGCAACATGCCGCCGCTGGGCACTTGCGGGTATTGCACCGAAGCCGAGATCCGCAACTTAGTAGCAACCATGAGTGGTCTTGCTCCATTGGTTCCAAGTTCTTCTCCAGTTTCCTCCCCCAGCCCATCTTTACGAGAGGCGAATACACAATGATCAATCGTCGCAAACTCATCAAAAATTCAGTGCTCGGTACGCTAGGCGCCAGCGCTGCCTTGGGGCTATCTGGGTGCGGCAAGGCCTCAATGGGTCCAACAGCCTCTTTAGATTACGATTTTCAAACAGGGAAGCCGCTGCCTTGGATGAACTGGGCAAAGAATCAGGGTTGTCAGCCCGCCCACAGAATTGCGCCGCAAAGCGAAGAAGAACTGGTTTCGCTTATGACTTCAACTAACAGTGGCAGCATGCGTCCGATGGGTGCGGGACATTCCTTTAGCGCGGTTGTGCCAACTGACGGTACGCTGATATCCACAGACTTATTGAACGGTCTGATAAGCGTTGATGCAGAGCAGAATACTGCTGAGGTTTGGTCAGGTACGCGCCTGCATCAGCTGGGTCCAGCGCTAGATGCTCAAGGCCAAGCGCTAACAAATCTTCCAGATATTAATTACCAAACCATTGCCGGAGCCATTTCAACTTCCACCCACGGCAGTGGTGTGACCATGGGTTCTCTTTCTTCAATGATAGAAGAGCTGACTATCGCAACGCCATCTGGTGACTTGGTGACGTGCAACAACGCCAGCAACCCAGAGTTATTTCATGCAGCGCGGTGCGGTCTTGGAGCGCTCGGTGTCATCACCAAAGTGAAAATACGCACGGTGCCAGCGTTTAGTTTAGAACAGCGGACAACAGTTGAGCCGTTAGACGGCATTTTAGAAAATATTGAAAACGAGAAAGCTGCAAATCGTAATTTTGAATTTCTTGCCTTTCCCCATACTTCAATGGCCTTAGTGGTGCGCACCAATGAAGTGGATCCATCCGCGCCATTGATAAGTGCGGGCGAGGAAGATCCAACTGCAATTTTTCAAATTCGCGATGCGTACCAAAGCTTAGGCGTTCTACCCCTTGTTGGTAAGTTCGCTTATCAAAAGATCATCGACTCGGCAGCGGACGGTGCGGCAACCGTAAAGTCTGGTCCCTCATATACAGTGTTAGCCCATGACCGAGTAGTGCCTTTTCGTGAAATGGAATACACCGTGCCCGCAGAAGCAGGCCCTGAATGTCTGAAAGAAATTCTGGCAACGATTGTAGAAAAAGACATACCCGTAATTTTTCCTATCGAGTATCGCTACACTCAGCAAGATGATGTTTGGTTGAGTATGTTTTCCCAGCGCGATGGCTGTTCAATCTCGGTGCATCAATTTGCTGACGAAGACTACGTTGAATATTTTGCCGCAATAGAACCTATTTTTCAGAAGTACGAAGGCCGTCCTCATTGGGGCAAACTGCATACTTTGGGCCCGCAAGAATTCTCGAACTTATACCCGCATTGGCAGGGCTTTTTGTCGGTGCGTGAAAGGGTTGATCCCAAAGGGCGAATGCTTAACAGCTACCTTAAACACTTGTTTGGTTTAGGAGGGTCATCTCATGCCTAGTCGTAGATCTCTGCTTCTCGGTGGCGTTGCCCTTGGCGGCGCTGCTGCGCTGCTCGCTATGCGTCCGAGTAAATTAGGCGCAGGCGGACACAACGACTACTTTACCAAGCTAAATAATGTGCTGCGCCACAATGGCGAAGGACGCCCAACAATGATTATTGATCTAGATGCGTTAGATCATAATGTTCGCGAGGTCAGTCGCGCACTGGGCGGGCGAGATTTGCGCATTGTTGCTAAGTCTGTCCCTAGTACCTCTCTCATTGATTACGTTAGTAACTTGTCCGGCTCAAATAAATTGATGGCGTTTCATGAACCGTTTCTAGGCGCAATGGGCAACCCGCAGTCAGATATTCTGTTTGGCAAACCTATGCCGGTTGCGGCGGCGGCAAGGTTTTATGACCGACCTGCGTTAAAGCGCTTCGACCCAACTACCCAATTGCAATGGCTTATAGATACGCCAGAACGGTTAGCGCAATACGCGTCATTGGCGCAGACAAAAAATGTACCCATGCGCATTAATATTGAATTAGACGTGGGTCTGCATCGCGGCGGGGTTCATGACCCTGCAGTCCTTCAGCAGATGCTCAAAACGATAGAGCAAACGCCGCAGCTTACTTTTAACGGACTCATGGGCTACGACCCCCATGTGGTGAAAATGCCCGAGCTCATAGTTGGGCAGCAGGAAGAGTTCCAACAGGTTCAGCAGCGTTACCAAAAAATGTTAGACGTTGCGCTTGCCAATGGCGCCAAGACGAACAGCACAAATGATCTAACCCTCAATGCGGCTGGCAGCCCCACCTACACTTTGTGGAGCAATGTAGAGGGCATTGCCAACGAACTTTCAATTGGTTCCGGGTTCCTTAAGCCGCTAGATTTTGACCTGCCGTCTCTAGCTAAGCATCGACCCGCACTCTATATAGCAACTCCTGTGCTCAAATCTTCCGCAGGCACATGGACAGCGGGAGCTGACTGGGTTGGCGAAGCGCAAAGCTTTTGGGATCCAAATAGAGCGCGAACAATCTTTGTTTATGGTGGTTATTGGCAAGCCAAGCCCGTTTCTCCAGAAGGCCTGTTAACTAATCCGCTATTTGGCAGAAGTAGTAATCAAGAAATGCTCAACGCGTCTGACGCGGTGGACGTGAATGTAGACGATTATGTCTTTTACCGGCCGACGCAGAGCGAGTTCGTGATGCTGCAATTCGGCGAGATTTTGGCTGTTCGCAAAGGTCAGATCGAACATCGCTGGAAACCTTTTACTTGGACTTAGTGGGTGGTCGAATCCAACATTAACGAGTGCGTGGGTTGAAGATAAATGGGACTCATGATGTTGACGGTCAGCGTTGGAAATCGTTAATAAGAATTTGCTGGTCTACCTAATCTAGAACATCGAACAAACTAACGAGAAGTTGATGGTCAGCGTAAGCCAAAATATGCAGCATCGGCTCAACGCCCTTTGGTGTATCTAAGGTCGCCCATTGATCTGAGGTCTCTCCGCAAGCACTGGAACGTTCCGGTTAATCTTTGATTTGGTTGGTCCCTTCGGTCGTCGTCGTAGACACTTGTCTGATTCGCTCGGCAGGCACGGTCAGTTGCTCTATAAGGTAGCTTTGTAGGCTTGCTGGGTACGCCATCCGTTCTAGCGCTTTTTTCATACAGTCGAGCCATTGGTCTCGCTCTTTCAATGTCACCACTAGGTGTGCGTGTGCATGAGGAAGGTTGATAGGACCATATTTTTCTTTGTGTCGGCGTGGTCCACCCATCCACCACTTAAAAAACGTGCCAATTTGTCTCGGCTTTCATTGTTGTCGCTTGGGTGCCAAGAAAAAATGACAGGGTAGCTGGCCTGCATAATATCGTAGAAATAGTCCACTAGCTGCCGGATGCCTGCTTCGCAGCCGACGGCCTTATAAGTGGTGTCTGCTTCTCCGTATTGCATTAGCTATTCTCGTGCCTTGGAGATCATACGTTCTATAATGGGGCGGCACAGTTCGCAGCGAAAATGTGTGCTTTGGTCGTACATTATTTCTTCAGCGTCTTTGCAACCGAGTTTAACAGGTGAGTTGATATCGCTCTTGTAAAGATCACTACATGTACAAATACAGTTTGGCTCTGCCGCACGGCGGTCAAAATTCATTGGTAGAGTGTCAGATAAAACTCAGTCTCACCCGATAGCGTTATAAGGGGTTTTTGCTTAAGCACGCAGAGTGATTCTTGGCTGTCGATATGTTGCATAAGCTGTGATTAATCAGTTAACGAAGGACGAGCATAGCCAACCCTTGTCGTTTTGAAGTGCTTAAGTGGAAACCCTAGCTCAGTGATGTTGGAGAGAACCGCCTTGCTAACATTGCCATAAATTTCGATAGCAAAACCCTCGCCAAATTCAGCATGGCCATCAACGTACTTTAGAACTGGCTCATTCGCAGTGTGCAACAAGAATGCTTCGCTATTCTTGTAAACTTCTGTCCATGTAAATGCCAGTGGATCATTAGGATCTGCGTCAAAGTTGTGAAGTAGCATACCCGGTTCTGTCTCTTCCACTGCATCATCAACCGCGTCCGCTATCTTTAGGTATTGATCTACCATTCCTTCTTTTACTTGTACTCTGGCGATCAAAACGAAAGGATTACCCCCTAACGTTTCGTTACTTACTGAATATGCGTGATCGCCAGCATAGGAAATTCCCGAAAGAAGGCTCACTAGAAAAAGAGTTACTAGTCTCATAATTCGTCCCATTTTTTTAGTGAATAGAAAGATACCAAAATCTGAAATTATTTCCCAGCATAGAAAGTTAGTCCCGACGCTTATAGTGGAGGCAGGTGGCCATTCCCCACCTACCCACATATAGGCAAGCTCATACATTTTGAGAGGTTTTGAAGTTGCCAGGGCTTGGCAGGCTTTTGAGGTGTGGTGTGGGGAAAAGCGAGGGACCCAGATGTTTCAGGCCAGACCTTTTGTCTAGGTTGAGTATAGATATCTATCCTTAGAGAAATTAGACAAAAATTCGATTTCACGAAATGACGACTTTAATTCATTAGACGAAGCGCGACCGAAGCATACCCTGTAAGAAATTATTAAAAGGTGTTTCCATGTCTATCGCTCTAAAATGTTTCTTAATCTCCGCGTCGACGTTTTTGATTGGCTGCGGAGGAGGATCTGCGTCTGAGTACGGGTCTTCTCCGACACTAGCAACGTCTAGCGCGTCGAATGCAGGTACTTTGACACCCTCCAATGTCGCTCCTTCTTTTATCGATTTGCCGCTCTCCGTTTCAGTGAATGAAAATCAGAAGACCATTATTACCGTTGATGCGACAGATGGAGACTCTGACCAGTTAACATTTTCTCTGAGAAGCGGGGATTCAGATGCTTTGACGATCAATAGCGAAACTGGGGTGCTTTCGTTCTTAGCAGCGCCAGACTTTGAAGCGAAGGCTTCGTATCAGACAGAAGTTGTGGTGACCGATGGATCAGCGTCAACGACTCAGACAGTTACGATCCAGGTAATCGATATTGCAGAAACCTCATCTGAGGCCCCTCTCGAGATTAATGTAACCGTGGCTCGAGGAGATAACGGATATGGCAGCGGCAATAAATACTATATAAATGGAAGCGCAAGCCCAGACGTTACGCTAGAAGCTGGGAAAACCTATCGCTTTCTCCAGAGCGATGGTTCCAACACCACTCACCCAATTAGATTATCTACGTCAGAAAATGGTGTGCATAGTGGGGGCAGTGATTACTCTTCAAACGTCGAATATGTGGCTAATGCTGGAAACGCTGGAGCCTATTTGCAGTTCACTGTGCCCTTGAGCGGAATTCCCGAAACGATCTATTACTACTGCTTAAACCATTCAGGAATGGGGGGCAGAATATTTATCTCATCGGCATCGGGTACTGATTATCAAGTGGTCCGCATGAATTAAAAAAAGCGATCTGAGTTAGTTTTAAGTGGCTAGCGATAGATAAAAATCGTCAGCCTTTTTAATCTAGGCGACTACTTAAAAACTGTCTTCTTTTACCTGGCTCTTTCAAGGTTTTGTACTGCAAGATTTCTCCATACTCAAAGTCGTAATACCCTTTGCAATAAAATGAGTTTAACCCGCGGCAAGCTTGTAAATTTTAGGGAATGAGTGGTTATCATGGCTTGGCAATAAGTTGAGGTGTGGTGGTAGGAAAGAGCGGCCTAGGAGTTCTAGGCCTCTAATTAGACTCTACTCTACATAGCGTAGAAAGTCATCTCAAACTCTCCAGTGGAGATATCTAAAACTGACTTACAAAGGTTCTGGTTTCCGTCCGAAACATCATCCAGCGAAAGAAAAGTAATTGTAGTTCCCTCGCGCGTCCAAACACCTTGTCGACTACCGCCTTGCCTAACACCTTCCTCACTGATGCCCATTCCTCTGCCAGTGAACGCACCTTGAGAATCGAAATTTGGATTTACGGACATATTGTAGGTTAAGAAAATTCTTCCATACCTTCCGCCTACAGATTCAACGGTGATCACACCGCCGGTGTCGCTGAGTTCGAGATTCATCATCTTTCCCTTCACTGAAAAAGATTCAGAGGGAACGGTTATCGTAGGATGTCCATCCGCAAACGCAGATTGAGTCAGAGATAACACTAAAATGGTTGCAGCAAATATTATAGATCGCATTGAAAATTCCTTTTTTTATTGTTTCAGGAGTATTTAAGAATAGAGGACTGTGGTCAATATGTTCGCTTAACTAGCAAATACAGTGTTACTAAACGTATGAAGTCTTTCAGGTTAGGGGAGGCACGTGACCATACCCTCTAGCTACCTATACAGATGTAAGCTCATACATTTTGAGAGGTTTTGAAGTTGTAAACCAATTAGGGGTTGGCTCTACTCTAAGGTTTGGTTGTGGGGCTTCTCAAATTTCCACATAGGAAACACCAGTAATCTCAGCTAAGCGTTGCGCATTCATAATTCCAGTACCACCCCTTTTATAAAGTTCTGGGAAAACTTCTACGAGGCTGTCAGAAACTCCTTCATACAATGCGCCATGCGAACCTTCGAATCGAGGTAATAGGTCTTTCTGGTCTGAGGTCAGATCCCGCATCAAATATGGTGCTTGTGGCACTAAAAACGTGGCATTCCTCAACCCATCAAAATTCATAAAATTATGTACTTGGGTAGCAACCACGAGTTCCTTATAAATTATGTGATCGGCAAGCAGAGCAGTTGCACATTTAGAGCAATATAAACAAGTTGTTCGGCCTGTCGGCGATAATTTGAAGGCGCCAATATTCTCTAAACCTTTGAGAATCGTAAAATCGTTTTTGAGCCAAATGTCATCAAGTAATTGATGCGCTGGGGGCTTAGGGCCGTTTTTCTCTGCATGTAAATATTGAATCCTCGTGCTGCACTCATTACAGCAACACTCTAACTGCCAAAGTACTTTTTTACGCGGCCATTCGATGGCTACTGAATCGCATTTGCAATGAATCGTTAGTATAAATTCCTCGAACTGGTTTTGAAAAATAGTAAACGCCACCTTTACGGAACGTATATGAAGGGTGCTTTAATGTTCTCAATTTTGTCTACTCCAGCGAACCAGTTTTAGGAAATTCCTAAGCTGATCAGGGAGTTAAAAACTTTAAAGTATTTAAAATGGTGGCCTGAGGTGGAATTGTTTCCTGCCGTCAGCACCAAACCCT
>CAUZON010000042.1:0-27610 GCA_963581445.1 Gammaproteobacteria bacterium
GCAACGGCCGGCGAGCGACCTACAGATTTGGCCTACTACCTCGGCATTACCCCAACATGGGTAGACGGCACCTCAGTTGGCGGCTGCTCCTTTATGCTCCATGTCCGCCATGCGGTGGCAGCTATTGCCAGTGGGCAATGTACAACTGTACTGATTACGCATGGCGAAAGTGGGCGCTCTGGTGTTGGCCGAGGCGGGTTTCCAAGGGCACCGGCCTCTCTTGCAGGGCAGTTTGAAATGCCGTTTGGACCCACGGGACCACCGACAATGTTCACCCTGCCGGTACTTCGCTATATGAAGGATTACGGCATGACCCACGAGCAACTGGCCATGGTTGCGGTTGTGCAAAGGGAATGGGCGTCAATGAACCCAAGAGCCAGCTTTCAAAATGAGATCACCGTGGACGATGTGCTCAATTCAAAAATGATAGCGTACCCATTTCACTTACTTGAATGCTGTTTAGTCACCGATGGCGGTGGCGCTTTGATTTTAACTAAAGCCGAAAGAGCAGCCGATTTCCCTCAACCGCCCGCACATATTCTAGGCACCGGTGAAAGCGTGGAAACGCCCATGATCAGTCAAATGGACGATCTAACCAGCTCTAGAGCATTCAAAATTGCAGGATCTTTTGCCATGCGCGACGCAGGCATCACTCACGCAGATGTAGACCACCTAATGGTATATGACGCATTTGCCCACCTGCCAATCTATGGATTAGAGGATTTGGGCTTTTGTAAAAAAGGCGAGGCCGCTGACTTTATCTGGGAGCAAAATACCGCACCTGGCGGCAGTTTACCGATGAATACAAACGGCGGTGGTCTGTCTTATATGCATTCAGGCATGTACGGAATGTACGCATTACAAGAAAGTGTCAGACAAATTCGCGGCACCGCACCTGCTCAAGTAAAGGACGCAAACGTGTCGCTTTGCCTTGGTGTGGGTGGCATGTTTGGTGCGTCTGGATGTATTGTGTTTGGCAAAGAGTCAAAGTAAGGCTTGTTTGTCAATCAGATCATTTGAACTCGTTAACTTTCTAACACTCTATAACTAAAAAAGGAAAAATATGTTTAGCAAAATCATTTTACTCACTCTTCTTACTGTATTCAGCAGCAGTCTTTTCGCAGCAAGCGCCGAGGAACGCGCGCAACAAGCAATAGATGCGCGCCAAGGTTTACTTAAGGTTATGGCCAGTTACTTTGGACCCATAGTTGGTATGGCCAAAGGCCAAATTCCATTTGATGCTGCGGTTGTGGAATACAATGCAGGAAAAATGGCCCAGCTCGCCCCTATGATTGAAGATCTTTTCGCCACGGACACCCGCGCAAGTGGCCTGCAGTCTGGCGCAAAGGATGGCATCTGGGAAAACCAAGCCGACTTCAATGAAAAGACTGCCACAACAGCGGAACGAGCAATTGCATTAGCTGCTGCTGCAAGCCAAGGCAGAGGTCCCACAGCCCAAGCAGTTGGCGCATTGGGAGGTTCATGCAAGAGCTGTCATGACAACTATCGCAAAAAGGACGATAGCTAAAGGCTAATCTAAGCGCATGTCCCTCCCCCTCTTGCCTAAAGAAGTTTCTTCTACCGAAGAGGTCTCTTCGACAAAAGAGGAATCACAACCAGAAGCCACCGGAACGCTGGTTTGGGACTTGCCCCTAAGATTATTCCACTGGGCTCTTGCGTTGAGTCTAGTGGGATCTTGGATCACCGCAGAAGCCGGATTCGACTGGACAGAAACCCACTTTTTATTTGGCTACACGGCGCTAGGGCTAATTAGCTTTCGACTGGTGTGGGGTTTACTGGGCACACCCAACTCACGCTTCAATAATTTTCTAACTGGGCCAAAAGCGATTATCCGCGCGCTAGGGCAACTCAAGGAAAAGGCCCCGCCGGGTGAGATCAGTCATATTGGTCACGGGCCACTGGGTGGCTGGGCAAGCGTCGTACTACTGGCGTTGGTCATGACTCAGGCAGTAAGCGGGCTATTTATTAGCGACGACATTTTTTATGCTGGCCCCTATAACAGCGCAGTCTCAAACAGCCTCGCTGACTACCTAGGTTGGCTACATCACACCAACTTTAATATTTTGTTAGCGGCAGTAGCCCTGCACCTTGTTACAATCACTTGGTATTTGCTCGGCAAAAAAGAAAACCTGATTAAACCCATGTTAACGGGCAAGAAAAACATTAACCCTTCTTTGGCAAAGCATAAGACGCAGCCTGAAACACAACCGACAACGCAACCAGCCGTTCCCAGCAACCCTCTCTGGCGCGGCTTTTTTATCGCAATCTTTGTTTTGGTAATGGTCGTACTACTAGTCAACCTAGCACCTGAGCCCGAGTACTTTTAATACTGCCTGCGACAATCACCTTTAGACTGGGTCTTCGACGAAAGGCCCCTACCTATTCAAGGCCTTTTAGCAAAACAACCAAATCTGACAAGTTCTTTATTCGGTAGGTCGCTTTTGAAAAATCTTGGCTTGCTGTAAACCTATACTCCACCACCGCGCAATCAATGCCGGCAGCCACTGCGGAACGCAGCCCACGCTCAGAGTCCTCTATCACCAGTGCCTGATCTGGTGTTATGGAAAAACGCTCGAGCGCGGTCAAATAAGGTTCTGGATCCGGCTTGCTGTTGGTGTAGCTTGATCTTGTCAAAACAAGATCCATATGGGGAACAATACTCAAGCTGTTGGGGGAGTGGTCATGTATATAGGCAAAGTCTGCACCTTTGCAGGTAGTGACTATGCCCATTGAGTATTTTTGTTTCAGCTTAACTAAAACCTCTTCAACACCCTCAATGGATAAATCTTCCGCGCCGAGCAACGTTTGATAAAGCGCGTTACGTTGCAACCTTTGCGAAGCAATGACCTCTTCAGAGACACCCCTCACTCGAGCCAGTTCCCATACATCAGAACCGTTAACCATAACTTGCATATAAATTGGCAAGGTCAGGTCTATGTCTAACTCCGCTAATTTTCGGCGTGTGGACTCGTAATACAAATGCTCGGTATTGACCAACACACCATCGTGATCGAACAGCAGGTGACTATATTTTTGCATACTCAAAGGTTTTCAAGCGAAGAAAAATCTCTCAGCTACCTTGTTGGCAGAGAGGTTATTTTGCGCGGGCAGCGTTACGCCACCCGATACCGCTCAATCTGAATATCATCTTCACCAATATCAGAATAGTTGTCGGTAACCCTACCGCGAATATATTCCTGCCATGAGAAAGCACGGTATAGAGCAACATCTTGCTGACCTACCCAAGGCTCAATCACCGCTTTCACTGCGGGCTGATAAAAGAACGGAATGCTGTAACGGCCTTGGGCTGAATGCACAGGCAGTACTCTGTGTACGCCAGCCGTACAACGATCGTTAGTCCACACTTGCAGTACGTCGCCAATGTTCACCACAATGGAGCCATCTGCCGGCGGCACGTCTATCCAACCATCTTTCTTGGAACGGGCTTGAAGACCGCCATGGTTGTCTTGCAACAACAGGGTGATCGCGCCCGGATCGGTGTGATGATGCAAGGCCATATCACCCAAACCGGTTAGGTTTGAGCGCTCTGAATCTGGCACTGGGTCAGCGGACGGATAGAAATTAAGCCGAGCGGCGCTGGAATGCAGTTCGCCAAAGCCTTTGTTCATAGTCTCAGCCACTTCCGCATCAGACATACCAAGTGCCGATAGCACCATGCCCATGGTGGCTTCAGACAATTGGGTAAAAGATTGGAAGAAATCTGTTAGCGCGGGCCTAAAGCCGTCGGGCTGGACAGGCCAGCGTGTAAGTCTTTCTGGATTTTTAGAGAGATGACCACCGGCCTTAAAATCAAATACCTCTTTTTGATCGCGCTTTTGCTTAGTCAATTCACGATCGTAGTAGCCCAGAGGATTACTTTCGTCTCTATAGACTGCTGTCTTGTTTTCCCGAGGCAGGGCAAAAAATTCATTCGATGCGGCAAAAGTAGAGGTCACCAAATCCTCTAAGCCATGATTGGTTAGAATGAAAAAACCATGGTCCTCACACGCTTCTACTAAAGCCTGCTGATCAATGGCGGCAAAACCACCCTTTTGGTATGCGGCAAAATCAATTGTAGGAATGTGTTCCATGGGGATGCCCCTGCTAAAACGTCCATCCTAGCGTCAATTAGCCTGCGGAAATAGACTAATGGTGTCACCAACGTAAATTCACCGCGGGCTTTTACATTGAAAGGTTTAAGGCGCGACCGGCTAGACGTGCGAAATGAGGCAACAACCACGTTGGCCTATACGCAGCCCTTAGGCTAGGCTGGTGAATTCTTGTCTATACGGTAAACTACTGTGAGCAAATTTATGCGCCATTCTGCCAAAGCTGCTAAAATACTTCTGAGCACTGTATTCCTATCTATTAGTCTTTTAGCCGGCTGTTCCAACGACAGCTCAACAGCTAACGATGCCACGTCTGCAACAAACAATGACGATGAAGCGCTTCTTTTAGAAGCCCAAGCCATACACGCATCCGCACTGACATTGGACGCCCACGCAGACATTGAGATGCCGGGCAAACCTTCCGCTTATGTGGGCGCAGATGGACTATCCAAAGTGGCGCCAGAAAAGATGGTAGTGGGTGGATTAGATGCAGTCGTAATGTCCGTGGCCGTGAGCCCAGGCCCCAGAACCCCGGAAGGCTATGCGGCGGCGCAAAAGGTCGCGGCAGCAAAGCTGGCCGTGGTTAAAGCCATGGCAGCGGATACGACAAATAATACTGTTTTAGCGCTATCCCCAGATGCGCTGATCAGCGCTCATGAGGCCGGCCAGTCCGCGCTGCTGCTGGGCTTTCAAAACGCCCTGATTCTTGGCACAGATGCCTCGGCCATTGAAAAATTTTATGCCGATGGAGTGCGCTTATTTGCGCTGACCCACATGGGCCACAACGCATTTGCGGATTCGTCACGACCCTTGTTCGACGCCGCTACCGACCAGCGCGAGGCAACGGCGGAACATGGCGGATTATCTGAGCTAGGCATTGCTGCCATAAAAAAGATCAATGCACTGGGCGCAATTGTTGACATCTCACAGCTGTCGAAACAGGCAGCGCTGCAAGCGATTGAGCTTTCCACAACACCAGTGGTCGCCACTCACTCCAATGCTCGTACACTTACACAAGTCAGTCGCAATCTGTCCGATGAAGAGCTGGACCGCATCGCTGCAACCGGCGGTGTTGTGCATGTTGCGCCTTTCAGAGGTTACCTCTTTGACACCTCTAACCCGCAAATGGATGCAAACATTAGAGCCGTGCGCCGCGAAGCCAACATAGACGAAGACTACCTATACCCTTTCGAACTTTATTGGGAGATAGACGATGCCCAGGTGAAGAAAACCTTTCTCACTCAGGTCAGCGGCTTACTCGGCCCAATTAGCTTGGAAGACATGCTCAACCATTTAGATTACATAGCCAAGCGGATTGGCGTAGACCACGTCGGCATTGGGACTGACTTTAATCATGGCAGCGGCATACCCGGCTATGAAGACGCCAGTGAATCCTTGAATGTGACCATAGGACTGCTGAAACGAGGCTATAGTGCCGAGGAAATAAAGAAGATTTGGGGCGGCAATTTTATCCGCGTATGGCGCGAGGCAGAGGCAATAGCTGAGGCAAACGCACAGTAACGTTTGTCACTACACGCGGGATACCGCGATATAGAGCGCGGAGCACTACTGCTCCGCTGCTTAGGCGCTTAACTTGACCCGCTATTTGTTTACTAGCTTCCGGTCCAGTTAGGCGCACGCTTCTCAGCAAAAGCTACTGGGCCTTCCTTGGCATCATTAGAGCTAAAGACCTTTTTCTGCAAAGGCACCTGCATTTCCCAAAGCTTATCTTCTTCAATGCCCATAGATGCTGCTCGAACCAGAGTTTTGGATGCCACAACAGCTAGCGGAGCGTTTTCTGCAATGCGTGCTGCTAGGGCAAGCGCTGCATCTAAAGCCTCACCGGGTTCGGTTAGGGCACTTAATAATCCCGCATCCAATGCGTCCTCGGCGGTGATCGGCTCTCCAGTCAAAGCCATTTCCATAGCTTTCGCGTAACCAACCCGGGCAGGAAGTCTAAAAACACCACCGGCTGCGGCAAAAAGTCCTACTTTGACTTCACGAATACCGATCTTGGCACCTTTTGAGGCGACAATAAGGTCACAGGTCAACATTATTTCGCAGCCACCCGCCAGGGCGAATCCATTTACTGCGGCAATTAGTGGCTTAGTCGCGCCCGTGCGGACGAACTCATTCAATGGCCCAATGTCTTCGCCCCGAGCAAACGCTTTGAGGTCCATTCCCGCACAAAACGCACGGCCGTTGCCCGTGATAACGCCCGCCACCAACGAATCATCAGCATCCAATTCCTTAATAGCATTCCAAAGACCGTTAGACAGCTCGCCGTTGATGGCGTTCATTGCATTTGGTCGATTCAGTGTAATGACCATCACGCGCCCTTTGCGCTCAACTATAATTGCTTGTCCTTCGCTCATTTTGGGATCTCCCTCAGTTTATAATTCTTCGAGCATCGCATTAAGCTGCTTATTTCGATAGGCGGAAATTGCTTCTGCAAAATGTTCTTTGGCATGATGGCGCGTGCGAACTTGCTTCACCCTGGGGGGGGGGGGCGCTGAACCCACAACCTAGACACGGCAGCTTTGTCGCCGCTGGGCTCTGTTATTGCTCCAGCAAAGTCTTCAATAACATCATACGGCTGGGTGCTTGCTGCTACCTCTGCCAACAGTGCACCGGTCGCCACCCTAAAAGCAGGGCTGCGAGGCCCAACTATTTCTTCGCCAAAATCATGCTGCAAATGCTCTTCTACCATCAGATGCCCGCCGGGGAGCAGATGGTTCATGAGTGTTGTAAGTAATCCAGGAGCGACAAACCTAAACAGAATAATCAGCTGGAATTGCCCGAAATCATTTATTGGGTTTGGGTTCACCGATACAGCTTGTGGGTCCGCCGCATTACTTTGGGCAAGCAAGTCCTGGCAAACCCAACCCACTTTCACACCAACCTGAGTTGCGTAGGCCGCGCCTCTGGCAATGGCGGCTGCGGAAATATCTACACCTTGAGTGGCAAACCCATAATCGGCAAGGAAGACACTGTTACGACCGGCGCCGCAGGCAAGATCTAACGCCCGGCCGGGACTTTGCTCATTATTACTCCCCACCGCGCGAATATTTTGCTGCAGAAAATCACTGGGCCACGGACGCTGAGCATAAGCGCCTTCGCGATAACGAGCATCCCACCGGGTTCTATCGTGCATAATTATTTCTTTCTCGTTACGCCACAGGGCTATTAAAAAAATTCGCATGCTTGGCGTTAGAATTGACGCAAATAGCAAACACGCATAATCATATACGCAAACGCACCTTGCATGCTGAGAGCCTAAGCGCTAGCTTAGCCACTTTTAACTCCTGCAGTATGAAGTGTCGAATCCTGAAACCGCAAATAAATCCAAATTAGACCGTACAGCAATATGGTTGTCGGGTTTATGCCTGATACATTGCTTAGCTGTGCCTATCACTTTGCTGCTCATGCCATCCGTTAACAGCTGGCTTGCGGACACGGAAACAATGACCCACTGGCTGCTATTGGCCTTTGCTGTGCCCATAAGTATGCTGGCATTGTGGCGCGGCTACCAAAGCGAAAAAAGTATTTTGACCCTTACCTTGGGCGGCATTGGACTCACGCTCATGTTCTTAGCGGTGATCCATGTAATGGGCGAACACTGGGAAATTCCACTTACCGTAGTCGGTGTAGTACTTGTGCTGATCGCCCACATTAGAAACCTCACACACCACCAACATTCAGAATAAAAACACGGAGTTCCTTGCTATGAAATACGACAATATTTTACAAACCATAGGTAACACCCCGGTGGTCAAGCTCAATCGCTTTGGCCCTGATCATGTAGAAATATACGTGAAAGTTGAATCCTTCAACCCTATGGCGTCGGTTAAAGATCGCCTGGCTTATGCAATTATTAAAGACGCTCGTGACAGCGGCGCGCTGAAGCCAGGACAAACCGTTATTGAAGCCACTTCTGGTAATACCGGTATTGCCCTCGCCATGGTTTGCGCCGTTATGGGGCATCCATTTGTAGCGGTAATGGTGGAAACGTTTTCTATTGAGCGGCGCAAGCTGATGCGTGCACTGGGTGGCAAGGTTATTTTGACCGCTGCGGCAGAACGCGGCACCGGCATGGTCAAGCGCGCGGAAGAATTAGCCGCCGAGCATGGCTGGTTTATGGCCAACCAATTCAAAAATCCAGCTAACCCTAATTATCATGCCAGCACTACTGGCCCAGAGATTCTTTCAGATTTCGCTGGCGAGCGCCTGGACTATTGGGTTACTGGCTGGGGCACGGGCGGCACGCTGTCTGGTGCGGGAAGAACGCTTAAAGCTGCCAGACCGGCACTGCAAATTGTCGCTGCAGAACCCGAGCAAGCAGCGCTGCTTTCTGGTGGCGAATGGTCACCCCACAAAATCCAAGGTTGGACCCCAGACTTTATACCAGAGGTTTTAAATCAAGAAATTACCGACCACATTGTGACAGTGAACGAAGACGAATCTATGGCCTGTGCGTTACGCCTTGGCCAAGAGGAAGGTATTTTTGTCGGCATTTCTGCTGGCGGCACTCTGTCCGCTTCACTAAAAATTGCTGAACAGGCAGAGCCGGGTAGCGTGATTTTGACCATGCTTGCAGACACTGGTGAGCGTTATTTAACCACACCTCTTTTTGCTTCAATTAATGAAGGCTCTGACGACGAGTGGCTTGCCAGCCTGAAGTAATTTCCCCAAAGGCAGCTAAGACAAATCTAGGCGGGTGGCCACGGCTGTTGTTGAATAGGTTAATGCTCTACGCGCTGCAAACCGTTGCAGTGCTTGGGGGCCTGACTCACGAGAGTTCTGCCAAGAAGTAAAATCCGGATACCATGTCATCAAGTGCATGACGCAGTTGGGCGCCGGCGTTTGCGGCGCAAACAAACCCATAGGTTGAGCGGCGTAGTTCCCCCCGTTTCAAACGGTTTGCCAAGCAGCGCTGGACAAAGCCACCACTTCTTCGATGTCTTTGCCGTCCAAAGAGAAGTCACGAAAAACATAAATTCCTGGTTGGCTTAGTGGCGCGCTATCTGTGGGGCGAGCCGTTGCCCGCACTTGATACTCTTCTAACACACGAACATTTTCTGGTAGGTCTAAGTCATCTTTGTGATCATCGTGGGCAGTGACTAACATCAATTCATTCGATGCCATGCCAAAAATTCCATGCCATATACCCCAGAGAGATGCACCAGCGTGCCCTGCTACAAGCCCACGCAGTAGTTGTACAGGTTGTTGTAGGTCTTGAGTGGCAAAAGCCAGTCTACGTTTAGTATAAAAACTCATCTATTACCCCCTTGTTTCGGCTCTGTTAAACGAGCGTGCTGCCGCACAAATATTTAGCTTAAGGCCCTGAAAACTCAGCAACTTTAGCCCGCAACCAATCCGCAGAGTACGCTCCTGGGCCTAGCTTTTCCGCCAACATTTTAGTAGCCATAGCCACACAAGCCTCGTTTGCAGGTGTAGCCACACCATGCAAGCGGCCGAGCAAAACAATTTCGCCATTTAGATAATTGGTTTCAATATCGCCTGTGCCTCGTTGCATACTCTGCCATGAGGAGCTCGCTGAGCGATCATGGCCAAGCACATGAGTGTCTAGCATTACGCCGTCACGCCGACGCTTGGCCTCGTTCTTATCCATGCAATCTATATTTGCCGCTGCCAAACAAGCCAATGCTTCATCGCGCAGCGCTAAGGAAAGGTCTCTGGCATCTATTGCGTCATGCAAGCCCGCCTGTAAAACGTTGGCCAAGTTAATCAGCAACTTCGCATATTTTTGCCGCATCACTTGGGCATCTGGACGCGCACTGAAGCCTGCGGACTCTAAGTCTGCGTTAATCTTTTCTGCACAACTATCCAAACCCTGAGGGTAACGGCCCGTATCTAATATGCCGCCTTTATTTGCTGCGTGGCTAACCACTAAACCCGGCTGTAAAAACACCGCTGGAAGTATGACAACGCTTGCATACACGTTAGGAAAAAAACGTAAAGACTGGCGCTCGTTAACAACGCCATTTTGCACACAAACAATAGGCGTATGCGCAGGGGCTACTTGGGACAAATCTTCTAGCGCAACCAGTCCATGCTGAGATTTCATGCACATAAGCACTATTACGCTGTCATCAAAAATAAGTTCCTGCGGGTGCAGGACGGTAGGAATTTGTAGAATTTCATCACAGTCTGGCGCTACGAAATGCAGACCGTGCTCCTGCAAAACACGACCATGCTCACCCCGGGCTATCAGCGTGACTTTAAAGTTTTGTCGATATAAGCGCGCTCCAATGGTTGCACCAATGCCGCCCGCGCCGTAAATAACATAATGTGCAGGTTGATCTGCACCATTCGTTGAAGGAGTTGTGACGCTAGAGACCATGATCTGCTTACCTATTTTTTTATCTACAAACTACCGGTAGAGTTTATTGCTAGCTCGGAGAACTCCCTCGGAGCTTGCAAAGAGCTGTCAAAGAGCCACCACAGAAATGGCAATGAAGATAGCAATAAGATCTGACTTCGACTATCTGAGCATCGCCGGATAGTCGAGCTCGACACCCCAATGTACTTGGGCGACACTGGCGTAACGTGATTCGTTAACAAAGCCATGATGTCGAAGCGTTTCCATGTCGCGACTAATGCGTTCAAGTTCCGAGCCTTTGGCAATCATTGCAGTTGCGGCAATGTCCGCGACATGCCTAACAACTTCTGCACAGGTTTGCACTGCATGGGTGCCCGCCAAATACAAATCAGCACGGTCTAACGCATCTGCTTCATGACCAGCGCCAGCTTTATCCCAAGTGTTCTCCAGAGCGTCATAAAACATCAGTCGAGCTGCGCTATATTTCGCCAGCGCTTTACCATAGTGCGCTTGAGCAATGTTCTTATCACGCACTTTACCAGCAGCACCGCCTGGAGTTTTATCCGCGACTAAGACACTTACTTGCTCCAGTGCTCGCCTAGCAAGACTAAATACAACAGGCACATAGGTGGCAAAAACAATTCTTGAAGGGCAAAGATATAGCTGGCCGCGAAAATGTAGATTGTTGGGCGTGTCTGGCGTTGCTGGCGGGGCCACCTGCAAATTGGGTACAAATATGTCATCCAGCAATACATCGGTACTACCTGACCCGCGCATACCCAAAGTGTCCCAGTTATCCAACTTTTTACATTCACTCATAGGCACCACAACCGTATGCATTTCGCCTCCCACCAGCATGGGTGACATAAGCCAAGTGGCGTGATCACAGCCGCTGACAAAACGCTGAGTACCGCTGACAATATATCCATCAGCGGTTTTCCGGCCCTGCATAGGTGTATGACCGCTTGCTGAAACTAACAGATCTGGGTTATCCGCCCAGAGCAATTCGACCATTTCTTGCGGCCATTTAGCAGCCATTAACTTTGCTGCATTGAAAACCATGACATGCCATGCAGCGGCTGTATCACTATCAGCCAAGTGCTCGCAAATCAGTGCACAGGTCACCGGGTCTGTTTCAAACCCGCCCAAGCTCTTGGGTAAAAATAGTCGTGGGATACCCGCTGCAACAATGGCGGAGAAGGATTCGTCGTGCAGACGACTGTGTTGTTCCGCCCAGCTAGAATGGGCCGCCACCGCAGAGTGAGCCCCTTTTAAACCCGCGAGGATCTCGGATCTACTAGAAAAAATCTGCGCCACATTTATTGTTGATTCTGTCTGCATGGTTATCTATTTCTTTTTTTAGTAGTACTGCCAGCCGTGCTGTGGGTACTTTTTTCAGTTCTGTTGAGCGTATTTTTCATAGCTAAGTTACCTGTCAATTTAGCTCTAGACCCGTAATGTAATTAACATCTAGGTAAAGCACAATTTGCAAAAATATTTACATTCGTCATTTAAACTACCCATTTGCACGGCAAACATTCTTGAAAAAATACCTAGCTTTAAAGGCTAAGGTACTGTGATTAAACGATAATTTTTTCTTCACAATATCTTCATTTTTTAGCAGTTTATTTTATAGAATTTTTCTGTATTCTTGATTACCTCACCAGCCGAGGCTGTATATATCTACAGTGTTTTTTTCCTTGGCAGGGCGAATGCACAGTATGCAGTCGGGCTGGATGAGACCAACCACCCTTTGCGCCTCTCCTCACGCCTCTCTCCGCGCTTTTTACAAGACTAGCGCCAAGCTTTTCTGTAGGCCTTTTTGCCGGCTAATCGAATCAGCCGCAAACCCGATGAAACCCCTAATCTTTTGCTGGAAAGTTCGGCAAGCGATCGAGCCATGGAAATTCACGGTCGGCTACGGCCAAAAACTCAGGGTTTAACAAGCTTTCTTTAGTGTTGTAGCGCAAAGGTTCGCCATCTTCAGTAAACACACCACCACCTGCTGCAACAAGCACAGCCTGGGCTGCGCCAATGTCCCATTCGCTGGTCAAACCTAAACGAGGGTAAATATCGGCTTTATTCTCAGCCAACACACAAAGTTTCAATGAACTGCCCACTGGCGTTCTGGTGCAATCTGAAAATCGATTACCCAGTTCACTCAAATAAGCTTCCAGTCTCTCGCCGCCATGATTACGGCTCGCCACCACAATTAAGGACGCTTCGTCTGCTTCGCGCAGTTGCGGTTTGAGGTCTGTTCTGGCGCCTTCATGCAGCAAGTAGGCCTCTCCCTTACGTGCGTTACCAACGTAGACTTTGCCTTGAAATGGCACGCCAACGATGCCGAATATGGGCGTATCGCCCTCAATCAACGCAATATTTACCGTGAACTCGCCATTGCGATTTACAAATTCCTTAGTGCCATCTAATGGATCTACGAGCCAGTAACGCTGCCACTGTGATCGCACGGCATAGCTAGGCGGCACAGACTCTTCAGAGATAATTGGAATGTCCGGTGTGAGCTCCTGCAAGCCTGCATCAATGACTTTATGCGCCGACAAATCTGCGACGGTGAGCGGCGAATCATCGCTCTTAGTCTGCACATCAAAGTTTGTTTCATAAACTTCTAGAATAACCGAGCCAGCAGCGGCAACAATATCTACAAGCTGGCCAGTAATTTTTTCTAAACGTTGGTCATCCATAATTTTCTTCTTAAATTTTGTGAGTCGCATTAGCGGCTGCGAGGCGAGATTGGCACAATGTTAACGCAGCAATTGCCCGCGCTTCATTAAATTGATCTGATTGCAGTAATTCATCCAGGCGCGACAACGGCCAAAGCACCAGCTCTGGTGGCTCGGGCTCATCGCCAGGCAAAACTTTGGCGTACAAGTCTTGGGCAAACATAACATTGATCGTATAGCCCATATGCCCTGGCGCAATAGAAAGACGTTTAACAAATTCAATCTCACGAGCGGCAAAACCAATTTCTTCGGCCAACTCTCTGTCCGCTGCAATTTCCAGTGTTTCGCCCTGATCCACCGCGCCTTTTGGCAAGGTTAACTGGAACTCATGAAAACCCGCAGCGTATTCGCGAATAAGCATTAGTTCGTCGTTTTCATTAATAGCAACAACAATGACCCCCGATGAAACACCGGCGGGCAAGCGTTCATAAACTCTCTGCTCTCCGGTACTGAACTCGAGATGCATAGCCTCAATTTTAAAAAAACGCGTGGCAGCTAAGGTTTCTGTTTTAATTATTTTGGGTAAAGGCATATTGTGTTAGTGCACATTGAATAAAAAAGATTGAATATTATAAGTCGTCCAAGGCCTACAAATCCGACTAAATTCGAGATTAAGCCCAAACATCTAAGTAGGCCGTTTAAAATAATTAGCCAAAGTATCTTAGCTTCGCACCTTCAATCCACATCTTAACTACAAGAAAAGGACTTTTTCCAACATGTCCGAGGCCAGCTCAGCAGAACAAACACCACCTTTAGATTGGGACAGTATTGATACCGTTTTTTTAGACATGGACGGCACGTTATTAGACCTTAACTATGACAATCAGGTATGGAGCCATATCGTTCCTACGGCTTTAGCGGAGGCAAGACAAATACCATTCGATCAAGCAAAACAACTACTAGGCCAGCATATGTCTAGTTTGCTGGGTACTATGCCATTTTATAGCTTTGGCTACTGGAGCGATTTCACTGAGTTAGACATTCTGCAATTACACCAATCAGCTACGTCGCATATTGGATATCTGCCTGGTGCTGAGGACTTTCTCACATGGCTCAAAAACAGCGGCAAGCAAACGTATATTGCAACTAATGCAGACCGCAAAGGCTTTGATTTGAAGCACCAAATAACAGGCCTTGGCGACTATGTTCAGGGCATAGTATCTAGTCACGACTTTGCCGTGCCTAAAGAGCAGCAAGAATTTTGGCTAGCTCTACAACAGCAACATCCTTTCGACCCAGCACGGACTCTATTTTTAGACGACACCCCCCGCGTTTTAGATGCTGCAGCCAAGTTTGGTATCCGCGAAAATTGGGCAATTTTGAACTCGGATTCGCAGAAGCCGCCAAGAGAAAGAACCGTGCATCCGGCGGTACACGATTGCGATGAATTGATTACGGGGTTGTCATGAGTGGTATTCGGGTAGACCGTTGGCTTTGGGCTGCAAGGTTTTTCAAGACCCGCTCGCTGGCAAAAACTGCCGTTGAAGGTGGCAAGGTTCATGTGGATGACCAGCGCACAAAACCAGCCAAAGAACTACGTGTCGGTCAGGTGCTGGCCATTCGCAAAGGCATTACGCTGCAAACTATCGTTGTTGAGGCACTGTCCGAGCATCGTGGCTCTGCAACTGTTGCTCAGGCCTTGTATACCGAAACCCCAGAAAGCATAGAGTTGCGAGAAATTTCTGTTAGTCGCCGCCGCATGGAGCGAGCGGGCTTAACAGTGCCAAGTGGCCGTCCTAATAAAAAGGACAGGCGAGCATTAACTCAGCTCAAATCTTTAGATGAGAGTTGGCAAAATGACGAAGAATAAGCGCTCGATTTAAAAACAATTAGGTTTAACTGCAAAATGCCTAGCCCCCGCTGCGTGGCTACGGAATAATGCAGCCTATTCACATTCGCCCCAAATTTTTTAGTAGCGATGCCCAGTATGGACGTATTACACCGATTTAGTTTTATAGACCTCCCCATCAGAGGTCAATGGGTGCGCTTGGAAACCTCTCTGGCCGAGGCCACCCAATTTAGAGTTTATCCAAAGCCTATCCATGAAATGCTCGGCCAAATGCTGGCAGCAGTGGCGATGGTCGCCGACAACATCAAATTCTCAGGCGCAGTGACATTACAGTCACGCGGTGACGGCGATTTATTAAGGTCTTTAGCCGAGTGTAAGGACCAAGCTTTTCTGCGCGGCATTATGCACCTGCAAGATCCAGACAACGAAACAGTTACCGAACAACCATTAGCTCAATGGTTGGGCAATGGCCAACTGGCATTATCTTTAATCCCAGATAAAGAAACTGGTATGCAGCCCTATCAAGGCTTTGTTTCGCTAGAATACGACACCCTCGCCCAATGCCTAGAACACTACTTTGTTACCTCTGAACAACTTGAAACTTGCCTGAATTTTGCCAGTGACTCGTCTGCAACGTCACCCTCTGTGACCGGACTGTTGCTGCAGCGACTGCCTAATAATCCTCAGGCCACAGAAATTGAGATAGACGCTGCGCTGGACGCCTGGCATACGCTGACTACCCTAGCCGCCACGGTGACCGATGAAGAACTAAGCCAGCTTGATGCGCAAACCCTACTCTATCGACTTTTCCACGAGCACCCTTGCCGGCTGCATGAACCAAGAGAGTTGTCTTATCGCTGCACTTGCAGTCGAGAGAAGACAGATACCACTTTAATGATGCTCGGTAGCAACGACCTTGGAGCATTGATTGAGGAGCAAAGCGAAATTACCGTTGATTGTGAATTCTGTGGCAATCGCTACAGCTACGACCGAGCAAGCGCCACCAAAGTGCTTAACGAATTAGCCGAGCAAGCTGCAGCAAGTAAAGACGACGACACTTCTGAAAGTTCAACAATTTTACATTAGAAGAAATGCCTAACTCTTGTTCTGGCAAAGCCACAAATCATGCAACCTACGAATTTTCAACCGTCTTTAAGGACAGATTTATAGAGAATATTTTTTATAAGAGGGCCCGCGAGGCTTAATAAATCCCATGCGAACCGACAAAAAGTCATCAAATACCTACAAAAGCCAATTATCGACTGTTCCCCACCCCTCATCCTCTGGCATAATTCGGCCCCTTTTTCGCCAAACACATGAATACTATGTCTCAAGAACACGGATCCAGCGGCCAACCTAAGAATTACAATAATCTGACCACAGCCGACTTAGCCGAACGCGCAGTCATTCGCGGCGAAGGCAAATTTGCAAGCAACGGCGCTATTGTTGTAGAAACCGGCGCTCGTACAGGCCGCTCACCCAAAGATCGCTTTATCGTCGACGAACCTTCAACTTCTGAATCTATCGACTGGGGCAATGTAAACCTGCCGATCACAGCAGAAGTGTTCGAGCATCTTTGGGATAGAGTCCAAGTTCACCTCGGTGAAACTGAGACCTACACCTCTAATCTACACGTCGGCGCCGACCCCGAGCATTACTTACCCATTGAAGTAACAACCCAATACGCCTGGCACAGTTTGTTTGGCCGCTCAATGTTCATTTCGCCCGAACATTACAACCCACATAACAAAGAAATTTGGCAGGTGGTTAACGCGCCACTATTTCAGTGTGAACCAGAGCGCGACGGCACCCATAGCGACGGCACAGTGATGATTAACTTTGCCCAGCGCAGAGTTTTGATAGCTGGCATGCGCTATGCCGGAGAGATGAAGAAATCTATGTTCTCCGTACAGAACTTTTTGCTTCCTGAAAAAGACGTGCTACCGATGCATTGCTCAGCAAATATGGGTGCAGCTGAGGACGTTACTTTATTCTTTGGCTTGTCTGGAACGGGTAAAACCACCCTGTCAGCGGATCCAACTCGCTTATTGATTGGCGATGATGAACACGGCTGGGGTAAAGGTACCGTGTTCAACCTTGAAGGCGGATGTTATGCAAAATGCATCGATCTAACGCGTAAAAACGAACCAGTGATCTTTGATGCAATTCGCTTTGGCGCAATTGTAGAAAATGTTGTTATTGATGAAAATCGCGACCCTGATTACACCGATAGTTCTCTTACCGAAAATACTCGAGCCTGTTACCCACGTAGCAACATAGAAGAGAAAGTTCCGGAAAATAGAGCCGGTGAGCCTAGCAATATCATCTTTTTGACTTGTGATGTGAGTGGTGTAATCCCACCTGTTTCATTACTCAGTAGCGAGGCTGCAGCCTATCACTTCCTTTCGGGCTATACAGCCCAGGTCGGTTCTACAGAAATTGGTTCTACAGAAGCTTACAAAGCAACTTTCTCAACCTGTTTTGGTGCACCCTTCTTCCCACGTCCAGCGGGCGTTTATGCGGATCTTTTGATGAAGCGTATTGAAGAATTTGGTTCACGCGTTTATCTGGTAAACACTGGTTGGACTGGCGGTAGCTATGGTGTTGGTGAGCGTTTCAGCATTCCAATCACCAGAGCCGTTATTGCAGCTATTCAAAATGGTGATCTGGAAAACACTGAAACCCAAACATTGTCTGGCTTTAATCTAGAAATACCACTCAAGGTCGCAGGTATAGAAGATGCGCTGCTCAACCCAAGAGAGGCTTGGGCTGACAAGGTCGCCTACGACAATGCTGCCAACTCGCTTGTTGGAAAATTTGTTGAGAACTTTAAGAAGTTCGACGTTGCCGCTTCAATTGTGGCGGCAGGTCCTACTAACTAAAGCGCCGAGTCCGACTGAGTGTTTTTCTAGTGCTCAGTCGGTATCAGTTAGCTGCTTCTTGGCTTTTGGAGTATGGATTTTTTGGGGGTTTTTACCTAACACACTTAGTTAGGACCCATTGTCAGATCTTTCAGTTAAAACTGGAATTTTCGAATTTTAGATTCAGAAATTTTGAGCATCTTGAAAAGTCTTTTTGGGTCAGAGGGGCGCGTGAGATATGAATTTGAACCCAGAGAAACTAAAACTCCTTGGTCGCACTAATTCAGGTTTGAGTCTGCTGACTCGAGGCATTGAAAAAGAAAGTTTGCGTATATCATTAGATGGCAGGCTGGCCAAGACACCCCACCCCCAAGCGTTGGGTTCGGCGCTAACGCACAAAAACATCACTACAGACTTCTCTGAAGCTCAGCTTGAGTTGATCACAGGCGTCCACGCCAGCCCCGAAGATTGTTTGGCGGAGTTAGACCGCGTACATACTTACATCCACAAAAATGTTGGCGACGAGCATCTGTGGCCAAGTAGTATGCCCTGCATATTCCATAGCGACCAGGCGACTATCCCGCTTGGGCAATATGGCAGCTCCAATATAGGCCAGGCAAAGACCGTTTATAGACGTGGCCTAGGGCATAGATATGGCCGCTTAATGCAGACGATTTCTGGCATTCACTACAATTTTTCCCTGCCGGATGAGTTATGGAGTGCGTTGGGCGTGCATGACCAAGATCAGCGTACACAGGCTTATTTTGGTCTGATAAGAAACTTTCGCCGGTGGTCTTGGCTACTGATTTATTTATTCGGCGCTTCACCGGCAGTATGCAGGTCGTTTATCCAAAACCTTGATCACCGCCTAGATCCATTCAATGAAGGCACCTATTACCTGCCTTACGCCACCAGCTTGCGCATGGGTCGTCTGGGTTATCAAAGCGACGCCCAAAGCGAAATGCACGTTTCGTATAACTCGCTGGATGCTTATTCAAAATCCATGCGCGAAGGCCTGACCAAAAGTCATGCGGAGTACGCGCAATTTCAGCCTACTGCTGGCGGTGAACACCAGCAATTAAACGACTCAATCCTACAAATAGAGAACGAGTTCTACGGCACTATTAGACCCAAGCGCACCGCTAGATCGGGTGAGCGACCTTTGCAGGCTCTAAATAATTGGGGTGTAGAGTATATCGAGGTGCGCTGTATTGACCTTAACCCCTTCGAACCAATGGGCATCAACCTAGAGCAAATACGTTTTATTGATACATTTTTGCTGCTGTGTCTGCTGGCAGACAGCCCAGAGGATAGCCGGGAAGAAACTGCGCGCATGGATCGCAATCAAGCCGCAGTTGTTGAGAAAGGCCGGAAGCCGGAATTAACCTTAGAGCGCGATGGCAAAATGACAGCGCTAGCTGACTGGGCAAACGAGTTGTTAACTCAATGTGAGCCTATTAGTCAGCTGTTGGATACTGCGCATAAAAGCGAAGGCTACGGCCAAAGCTTGAGTAAGCAAGTGCGCAAAATAGTGTCTGCACAGCAAACGCCGTCGGCAAAAATCCTTGCTGCTCTTAGTATGAAAGGTTCGTTCTCCAAATTTTCCCTAGAGCAAGCGGAAAAACATCACGAGCATTTTCTCAAAGCAACTTTGTCTGCGGAGGAATCACAGGCAATGACACTGGAAGCTGCAGATTCGATCAAGCGCCAAGCGGCCATTGAAGCCAGTGAAAGCGTGTCATTTAGCGAATTCCTCAAAGAATACATAAAGCTGCCATGAGCCCAGACGTACGATGATGCAGGCCTACGATCAGCAACATCTGACTCAGCGAATCTAGGATGAATTTTTTGGCCCACTGTGTATTGGCAGACCACGCCGCTAAGCATTGGCGAGTTGACCTACAAATGCGCCAAGGCTTACTCGCCGGCGCTGTTATTGCTGACTTCACCAAAGGCCCAGTAAACCACGCCTGGCCGCAAGCGCTACAAGCAGGAGTGCGGCTGCAC
Source organism: Gammaproteobacteria bacterium (assembly GCA_963581445.1). Classification (GTDB taxonomy): domain Bacteria; phylum Pseudomonadota; class Gammaproteobacteria; order Pseudomonadales; family Azotimanducaceae; genus UBA4421. The sequence continues at coordinate 19,872 of CAUZON010000042.1, forward strand.
CGCCGAATTGATGCTTTTTCAAACACCCAGCAAGCGATCAAAACAACCTGCGAAAGGTTTCCCTCAGAATACAGGCGCTACGCGCCAATCTTTGTAGACTTGCTAGCCGATTATTTTCTTTCCATAAGTTGGGATGCTTTTCACGACGAGTCTAAGAAAGTTTTTTCAGCGAAATGCTACGCGGCATTGACTGAGTACGAGGATTTTTTGCCTGCTCACGGGCAACGGTTTTTACAATACGCGCGGCAGCGCGATCTTTTTGCAAATTATGATCAATGGGAAAATATTCAGCGCGGTCTGGGTTCAGTATTACAGCGACTGAACCGGGAGGCGTGGTTTGAAGAGGTTAACGAATGCACAGCTTCGCTGCGAGAATCTGCACTCCCAGATTTTCACCTGTACTACGCTGAACTTGAACAACAACTTGCAAGTTGGCATGAACTTTTGTAATCAAGCCCAGCCGATAGAGGTCTTAAACAAAGCGACATGAGTACTTTAGGTCAGAAAGAGGCCCCAAAAAGCACAGTGCAGGTATTAACAGGCATCCGTGTTGAGTGCCGTAAATTGACTTACGGTAATATGACGCAAACTTCAGTCCACATTTAGCCCCTCTTAGACTACCCTACGCACCCAGAAAATTATTTTTTGAACGGCAGCATGTTTTGCCGTTGCTAAAAGCAAGGAAATATATTGAAAGCGGTATTGTGTAAGTCCTATGGCCCTGCCGAAAACCTCACACTTGAAGAGGTTAATGAGCCGGAATTAAAGCCAGGTCAAGTAATAGTTGATATTAAAGCGAGTGCTCTAAACTTCCCCGACGTGCTTATGATTGAAGGTAAATATCAGTCTCAGCCTGAATTCCCATTTTCGCCCGGTGGCGAGATAGCCGGGGTTATCAGTGCAGTGGCTTCTGATGTTGACGGGTGGAAAGTCGGTGACGCTGTATTTGGGGGATCAGGCCATGGCGGTTTTGCAGAAAAACTAGCCATTTCGGCAAAGGGTTTAAAGCCAAAGCCTGACTCAATGAGCTTTGCTCAAGCTTCTGGTATCAGCACAACCTACGGGACCTCATATTATGCATTGAAGCAAAGGGCAAACTTACAGCCTGGCGAGACGCTCTTGGTGCTTGGCGCCGCAGGCGGTGTAGGTCTAGCTGCGGTAGAACTAGGCAAAGCCATGGGGGCGCGGGTGATAGCAGCCGCATCTACAGACGAAAAGCTAGCTGTTGCAAAAACTGCCGGCGCTGATGATTTGATCAACTACAGTGACGGCGAACTAAAAGATAAAGTTAAAGCGTTGACCGCCGGCAAGGGTGCTGATGTAATTTATGACCCGGTCGGCGGCCCTTTGTTTGACCAGTGCATGCGCTCAATAAATTGGTACGGGCGAGTTTTGGTCGTAGGTTTTGTTGGCGGCGATATTCCTCGCGTACCTACAAACCTCGTTCTGTTAAAGAGCTGCCAAGTAGTCGGCGTATTTTACGGCGCATTTTCAGCCCGCTTTCCGGGTGATAATGCGCAAAACTTCGCAGAAATTATGTCTATGTTTGAGGCTGGCAAAATCAGCCCACTTATCGGTGCAGAGTACGCTTTAGAAGAGTACGTACAAGCACTTAATTGCCTGGCCGAAAGACGGGCCGTTGGAAAAGTAGTGGTTAATATCTGATGCTGGAATCTTGGAAATCTGAACAATGGGCGCTGGCTATATGCCTAGTCAGCGGCGGCTCACTCTGCATTGGCTTGGTTATGGAGCATGCCATGGGGCTGAGTCCTTGCCCGCTATGCATGATGCAAAGAATCTGGCTTGCCTTAGTGGGCTTAACTGCCTACGCAAGCCTAGCTCATAGCCCGCGCTGGGGCATTTACCCATTAATCGGTGGGTTTTTTGCACTGATCGGCGGTGGGTTTTCATTACGCCAAATCTGGCTACAAAATTTACCGAAGGATCAGGTGCCAAGTTGTGGGCCTGATTTAGCGTATATGATTGAGTCATTTCCACTGAGTGACTTACTTTCCGCCATGACATCAGGCACTGGAGACTGTGCGCAGGTGAGCTGGTCATTGCTTGGATTGAGCATTCCGGCGTGGTTATTTGCGGGCTTTATGGTTCTGCTCTTTGGCTGCGTCATGCAAATTCGCCAAGGTATTAAGTAATACTCTTTAGCAGCTCTTGGGCCCGTCGCTAGGAACAAGAGTCGAAAATAACACCCCGAACATTTGCGTCGGGGGTGCAGGGATTAAGTATGAGCGGAACCACAAAAAAGATTTTGGTGGCCAATAGTAAGGGCGGCTGTGGCAAAACAACTATTGCTACCAACCTTGCCGTAGCGTTTGCCAATCAGGGTTTAAAGGTTTCGCTATTAGACTGTGACCGTCAGGCTAGCTGCTTGCATTGGGCCGAGGAGCGAGATGCCCTAGCACCTAAAGTTAATACCGTTGCCAATTATCATTCAGCCGACAAGCTAGCCAAGCAAATCGCTCAAGAAATTGATCAAGGCTCAGACGTTATTATTATGGATGTAACTGGTCGGCATACTGAGGCTAGCTTGTTCGAAGAAGCGCTCAAAGCCAGCGATCTTGTCCTCATACCAATGCTGTCATCTTCATTGGACATCAAAGCCGGCGAGCGCTTTGTAGCTGACTTAATGACTCACAGAGTAATGCGCGCCACGCCAAGACCTATGGGCGTGATTTATAACAGAGCGCAAAATAGTTCAGCCAACCAACGACGGTTAGAAGATTTTCTGCGCTGCCTGGATGTTCCGGTTATTACTGAATTAAGAGATTCATCAGCGTACGTGAGTGCTGCGGAAACTGGCGTCGGTGTGTTGGAGATGAGAGAGAACACGGCGGCAAGCGAAGAGTATGCTGCGTGGCGAGATATTATGCTTTGGATAGATAGAAGAACATCAGGTAGACGTGAGCTACCTCGCCCAATCCAAGCAGGTAAAAAAGCAACTCGTGCCAACCCCAAGCAAGCCAAGGTTTCCTAATTTAGCAAATTGCAGACTGGTTTTGCAGGGTCTTTGCGTTTCATCAAAGACGATGCACGTAGAAATTCTGAAAAACATTCGAAGATTCGCATTGGCGATTTCGACCCAAATCTTATTAGTGCCTGAAACTCCAACTAGGAAAGAAGTAAATTAGCCGATGCTGCGTGTACAAGATCTAAAATTCGAGCGCGGCGATGACGTGCTTTTTGACGGTGTAAACCTTGTAGTCTACCCCGGCCAAAGGGTGGCCGTTGTCGGTCGCAATGGTGTAGGTAAATCCACATTTTTTAACTTAGTGTTAAAGAAACTCGAGGCCAGTGGCGGCGAAGTAGATTTCCCCGAAGACTGGCAGTTGGGTTATATGGCTCAAGAAGTGGAGATCAATGATCGCCCAGCCATAGAGTTCATTATTGACGGACACAAAGAGTTGCGAAAAACCGAAAAGGCGATTGCCAATACTGAGGATCCAGTAAAACTGGCAAATCTTTATACTCAGTACGATGATCTAGGCGGTTATCAGTCTGAGGCACGCGCCGGTGAAATTTTATATGGCCTAGGCTTTAACGACGAAGAAGCCAAAAAACCTTATCGCGACTTTTCCGGTGGCTGGCGTATTCGCCTAAACCTTGCCCAAGCTTTAATGGCGCCCAGCGACATGCTGCTCTTAGACGAACCCACTAACCACTTAGATCTTGAAGCCATATTGTGGCTTGAGACTTGGTTGAAGCGCTTCCAAGGCGCCCTGCTTATTATTGCTCACGACAGGGCTTTTCTCGACGCCACCGTCACCCAGGTACTTTACCTCGCTGGCGCTGAGGGCAAATTTTATAAAGGTAATTATTCATCATTTGAACGCCAACGCAGCGACGAGTTAGAGCGCGAACAGGCAATGGCAGTTAAACATCAGGCTCAGGTCAGTCATATACAACAGTTTGTCGACCGCTTTCGCGCTACCGCGAGTAAAGCGAAACAAGTGCAAAGTCGGATCAAGGCGCTGGAACGTATGCAAACACAAGCTGCCCTGCACGTAGATTCAGATTATCGTGTCAACTTCAGCAACCCAGATAAAGTCTCCAACCCACTGCTCAGCTTTCGCAAAATGGATCTTGGCTACGGCGATTCCGTCATTCTTAAACAAGTGGGGCAAACCTTACTGCCCGGTGCAAGAATTGGCGTACTTGGTGCAAACGGCGCGGGCAAATCTACGCTGCTAAAAGCTATTGTTGGCGACCTAAAACCACTAAATGGACAGCTTGAAAAAGGCACTCACTCAAATATTGGGTACTTTGCTCAACACCAGCTCGAATCATTAGATATGTCTGCTACTGCCTACGAGTCAATGATGGACGTCAGGCCTGATTTTAGAGAACAACAGTGTAGAGACTATCTTGGTGGCTGGGGTTTCAACTTGCCAATGATACAGCGGCCCATTAAGAGCCTTTCCGGTGGCGAAAAAGCCCGCTTTGTTATGGCTGTTTTAGCCTCAGAGAAACCCGCGGTTCTCGTCTTAGACGAACCGACTAACCACCTCGACCTGGATATGCGCGACGCCTTAGCACTGGCGCTCCAAGCTTACACCGGCGCAGTCATTATCGTAGCTCACGACAGAAGTCTTTTGGCGAAAATTGTGGATGAGCTTTGGTTGGTAGAAAATGGCACGTTGACTACCTACCATGGTGACATTGAGGATTACACAGCTGCAAGAATTGAAAACGGCTCAGCCAGTGGCGGCGGCAAAGAGACTGCGGGGTCAAAGAAAGCCCAACGCCAGGAACGTGCGGCGGCAAGGGCCTCGCTGACAGAGTTACGCAAAAGTGTGCGTAATTTCGAGAAGGAAATGGAGCGCAGCAACACTAAGTTGAAGGCCATTGAGGATATTTTGGCAGACCAAAAAACCTATGATGAAATGCCAGCAGAAGAATTGAATGATTTATTGGCAAAAGCTGCAAATTTGCGCAAACAGGTCGATAAATCTGAGGAAGGTTGGTTAGCTGCCAGTGCGGAATTAGAGAGTATTAACTAATATTTGAAGGTCGCGCAAAATTGCCGCATCAGAGAGATGTGTTAACTAGCCAGCGCGCTAGGTAAAGAGAGGAATTTGTATGAGAACGTTTCCACAAACCAGAATGCGCCGCAACAGAGAAAAAGATTTTGTGCGGCGTTTGGTTAGAGAAAATCAGCTAAGTGCAGATGACCTCATTTATCCAATGTTCATTATCGACGGCGACAATCAGGCCACAGATATTGCATCTATGCCGGGCATCCAGCGCCTGTCCATCGACCTTGCAGTGAAAGAAGCGAAGATGCTCTATGATCTAGGCTTACCGGCTATTGCGCTATTTCCGAATGTAGACAGCAATGTTCGCACATTAGATGGCGCTGAATCCTACAACCCAAATGGTCTTATTCCACTAGCGGTACAAGCGATTAAATCAGCGGTACCTGAACTTGGCATTATTACCGATGCGGCCTTGGACCCTTATACCACCCATGGCCAAGACGGCATCTTGGATGACGGTGGCTATGTAGCAAACGACATTACTGTAGAGGCCTTATGCCGGCAGGCCAGTGTGTGTGCCAATGCAGGTGCAGACGTTATTGCGCCGTCAGATATGATGGACGGCAGAATTGGCGCTATACGCCATGAGCTGGAAAACTCTGGTTTTATAAATACGCGAATCATGGCGTACTCAGCAAAATACGCGTCATCTTACTATGGGCCTTTTCGCGACGCTGTGGGCTCGACTAACAGCTTAGGTGGCGGCAATAAGCAAACCTATCAAATGGACCCAGCCAACCTTGAAGAAGCGATTCATGAAGTGGGCTTGGACATTGAGGAAGGCGCAGACATGGTCATGGTGAAACCGGGTATGCCTTTCTTAGATGTCTTACGCCGGGTCAAAGACAAATACCAAGTGCCTACTTTCGCTTACCAAGTTAGTGGCGAATACGCTATGCATGCCGGCGCAATTGAGCAAGGTTGGCTAGGCGAGGCAGTCATTGGCGAGAGCTTGCTATGCTTCAAGCGCGCCGGAGCAGATGGCATTTTGAGTTACTTCAGCAAGCAATGGCTCATCTCCCAGGCGGAACCAAGCTAAAAACCCAGTTTGTAAAACCAGTCTAAGGCATAAAACCCTGCTCGACTAAAAAAGGGCACTGAGACAAAAATACAGCAACCATTTATCTGTCAGTAGCGGCTTTAGCGGGACACGTATAGTTTATCGGTGCTACAATTTTCTTTTTCAAAATATTAGGGGGCTCACATGAGCGACAATATCGTTCATACCAGTGACGACGGCTTTCAAGAAGACGTTCTTAACTCAGATAAACCAGTTCTGGTAGACTACTGGGCTGAATGGTGCGGACCATGCAAAATGATTGCACCAATTTTGAGCGAAGTTGCAGGTGAATACGCTGATCGGATCAAGGTATGCAAATTGGATATTGATTCTAATCAGGCAACACCGCCGAAGTACGGTATTAGAGGTATTCCTACGCTTATGCTTTTCAAAAATGGTGAGGTAGAAGCGACTAAGGTAGGCGCGCTTTCCAAGTCTCAGTTACAGGCTTTTTTGGACAGCAATATCTAAAGTGGGTATGGCATAAAGGCGTTCGCAGAGTGGGCTTGACTTAGGTACATTTTGCGGCAGCGTTTTATAGCCGGGTAAGAAATTATCCAAAAGCTATAGCAAGGCAGCAATTTAGGCTCAAGTTTTCTCAAATAAGCTGCAGTCATAGGCGAAAAATCATATCATTTAGATTGTTTTTACTCCTTGACCCCCAGCCTGAAGTCACTAGACTAGAGCAAGAGAAATGCAGCAGATTTGTAAGTATTAGAAGCCGCAGAAATAGTACTGGAAATAACTTTCGAGCACCAAATCTCACAGATCCCCTTTATTTTTATCACGCCTAATTTCCCTGTGCATTCGCTTTAGCAATGCGGAAAACTCAAACAACATCACTACTACTACGGTTTTCATATTAATATGCCTATGCACCTTTCAGATTTAAAACGCCAACCTGTCGCAGAACTCATGGAGACTGCTCGTGAGATGGGTTTGGAAAATGTTGGCAGATCACGCAAACAAGAAGTTATTGCGGCGATAGTACGCAAGCAATCAAAAGATGGCGAAGATATTTACGGCGAAGGTACGCTAGAGATACTTCAAGATGGTTTCGGCTTTTTACGCTCGGCTGACAGCTCCTATCTAGCTGGGCCAGATGATATTTACGTATCTCCAAGTCAAGTTAGACGCTTTAACCTGCGTACCGGTGACAGCATTGCTGGAAAAATTCGCCCGCCTAAAGACGGCGAAAGATACTTTGCGCTACTTAAAGTAGATGAAATCAACTTCAGCGAAAGCGGCAGCAAAACCCATAAAGTTCTATTTGAAAACCTTACACCTCTGTTTCCTGACGAAAGACTACAGCTAGAGCGTGGTAACGGCAGTACTGAAGACTTAACCGCTAGGATCATGGATCTTGTAGCACCTGTCGGCAAAGGCCAAAGAGCACTCATAGTTTCGCCGCCTAAAGCAGGTAAAACCTTAGTTCTGCAAAATATTGCGCAATCTATTGCATCGAATAATCCTGAAACGGTACTGATTGTACTTCTCATTGATGAACGTCCGGAAGAGGTAACCGAAATGCAGCGCTCTGTGCGCGGCGAAGTAGTGGCCTCGACCTTTGATGAGCCACCCTCACGCCACGTACAAGTTGCCGAGATGGTCATTGAAAAAGCCAAGCG
>CAUZON010000043.1:0-25159 GCA_963581445.1 Gammaproteobacteria bacterium
GCAGGAGGCCATAGGGCTATGCTGGGTAGTAACGTATTGGTAAATATTTTAAAGACTGTAAATATTGTAAATCTTGGCAGTACGTTGAGGTGTGGTGTGGGGATAGCGGCCTATGAGATCTGAGCTTTTTGCGGCTTTTCATGCCTGAGTTACGGTTAACTACATCTAACTTTGATAGCTTTAAAGTGGAACGGTGTCCCTGCTGACCTGTAAAGAAAGATGAAGCAAATCAATCAATTTACCAACGCTAAAGGGGACCTACTGAAAGCGATACTCTCCAACCAAAGGGCTATGTACTTAGAAATAACCTTTATTCTGATCCTGCCCTAAGCAAACCCCACTTCCGAACAAAATGTTGTATTTCAGTCTTTCTTGGCTTTAGCCATTTCCGCGTCTTCTTCCGCTCTGCGCTTCATTATTTCTTCTGGGCTAAGTCTGGGGTCCATGCTGCACTCTCTTCTGACAGTGGCTTGTCGCAAAGCCTCGAAATCACCTTTAAGTTGAGCGTACTCTGCAGCATCAGGCCCATCTCCACCCTCTAAAGCAAATAATGTTGGCCAGAATAAAACGAGACCAAGGCCCATTTGCCAATTGTCTTTCTTTCTTTCTGTCTTCAGACGTTGGTAAAGCTTGGTAGTTTGTCGGCCAACATAATCAATTTCTTGGCCCAATTGATCGCATGTGTAATCTTTATATTTAAACGGCGATACATAAGCCGCAGCAATTTTATCTGGGTTCGACGCACACGCGCTGAGAATTAAGCTATGGAACGGCTTCCAAGTACCTACCTGCCTTCACCAACTAATTTATATATATAACTAAATAAGGTGAGGCTCTTTATCTGCCTCTACCACCATTAAAAAACCGTTGCTGGGTTAACCCCTATCAAGGTTAACCATCCAGTTGAGGTACAAGATCTGCTGTAACTAGTGGGTAAGCTGCGCTCACAGGAAGGTTATGCACAATATTGTGAATATTCAGAAGCAGAGGGAAAAGAGATTTCTATTTAACCAAACTATTTTTAACTAGTTGTTAAATATATTTTATAAATTAGATTTAAAAGGACTTTTAAGCGAACCATATTGTTACTTATTTATAATAGGAAACACCAGATCTCAGGTTTGTCAAGTAAAAGTTATAAAAAGTTATCTTATATAACTTACGGTTATATAAAGGTTGTCTTAAAGGGCTGCTAAATATTTAAAATAGTCAATAAAAACAATAATTTACCAATTCATTTTTAAGTACTTTGTTAGATTAGTTTATGTAGGGTTAGTGACCTTTGGTTACATAGCCTAAAAAATCTAGGTTAGAACATAAAAGGTTTTGTTCATCTCAATAGCCTTTTCTTCCCTACCACCACACCTCAACGTACTGCCAAGATTTACAATATTTACAGTCTTTAAAATATTTACCAATACGTTACTACCCAGCATAGCCCTATGGCCTCCTGCCTCCCCCTCAGAGGTAGACAAAAGGGTAGACACTTTTGTGCCTTTGACAGTCTTCAAAAGACGTGGAAAGCTACGGGTGACGTGAGCTAAGGCTTTAGAATATTCCTAAGTACGGTAGTGACTAACTCTCTGGGTACCAACTCATTTTTTGCAAAACCCTCTTTAGGTGTTGCTGCATTTTAAAAGCCTCTTTATTTTTTAGGCGCTTTGATAATGTGGCGGATCTGAAGAGGTTTTGAATTCCTTCCCATTTTACTTCTAATTCAACCACATTATTGTGCAGACCGAACTGTCTGGCGCTAACCAATAGTTTTTGAAACTAATTCGGCGTCAACGTTAAGCAAGGCCTGAGGCCACAGTATAATACTCTAACTACCTTTCTTTTACCTCTGCACGAAAGGCACTATTCATCAAATACACGTCTAACGGTGACGTAATGTGAGTGTTCTCAAGATAGACGAGTGAGCAACCACGCATGCAATCGACAGGCAATGAACAGTCCAAGGTTGTCGAATTTATGTTCTACCACCGTCGATAGATAAACTTTGGCCGGTAATCATTGCGCTGTCATCGGCAGCTAAAAATAGAGCGAGGTTAGCCACATCCGTTGGCAACAAGCGTTTTTGTAAAGCCACCTGCTCCATCCATGCAGCCTCTGCCTCTGGGGTTAGCCAGGTATCCAGTTGTTTTTGGGTGACCACCCACCCCGGTAAGATTGCATTCACGCGGATGTTAGAGTCACCGAAGTCTTTGGCCAAAGATTTGGTCAATCCTATGATCGCAGCTTTAGCCGCTACATAACCGGGCATATTGCTTGGGCCAAGTAGCGCATTAATAGAACTGAAATTAATAATTGAGCCGCCGTGCTCGGTCATCGGCTTAGCCATCAACTCAGCCGCGGTTTGGGCAGCAAAGAATGTAGCATCCAGATTAATGGCCATAATGTTACGCCAGCTCTGGGGTGTGACATCGGCTGCTGCATGACGCATGTCATTGGCCGCATTGTTGACTAATGTTTGCAATGGTCCTAATGCTGCCGCTGCGTCGAGAATGGCCGACTGGAGAGCAACGACATTGGTGATGTCTAGTTGCCTGAACCAAGGGCACAAGCCGGTGCTTTGCTCTAGGTCAGTGACTAAGGTCTTCGCTGCCTCATCATCTAAATCAACAAATGCGACCTTTGCCCCCTGCTCACTGAACGCCCTGACCATAGCCGCGCCAATACCCGTCGCACCGCCAGTAACAAAGACGGTTTGGTTTTTTAAGGATGGGTATTTTGTTTGGTCGGTCATGAACACTCTTCTGGCTTATTAAGGGATCGGCTCAGGCTGTTAGCTAATGTTTTAAATCAATTTCGCTACAACCCTTGTACACAATCTAGCTTACGCTAACTGCATAAAGAGGCAAATTTACGCGACAACTGTGGGTAGGCGAAGCTGAGGTGAGCTTTGAGCGCAATCCTAATTGCCCTACACTCGCCTCGCGTATATTCATCTAAGGCATGCCAAGAGTCGCTGAGACTTGGTATATTCGGCGGCTTCGCTTGCACCGGCTTTTACTATTAAGCGTTTTTCAAATTTGGTACTTTTTATGGATTTCAAAACTCAACGTGCTTGGCAGACGCCAGATATAACCTCGCAACATAGAATGCCCGCCCATACGCCACTGTCTAGCTGGCGGTACGAAGATGCGGCGAAGAATGATGCCGTAAGCGACGCCATTTTATCGTTAGATGGTACTTGGCAATTCGCGTTGTTTGATAGTGTTGAAGCGGTACCCGCAGCTTGGCCGGCCCAGTTGCCGGATATGCAAAATATGACGGTGCCTGGACACTGGCAGCTGCAAGGGTTAGATCACCCTATCTATACCAACGTGCAGTATCCATTTCCGTGCAACCCGCCTATTGTGCCCGATGCAAACCCAACGGGTTGCTATCAGCGTTCTTTTTCAATGCCTTCAAATTGGTCTAGTGAGGAACAAATTCGGATCATATTTGAAGGTGTGGATAGTGCCTTCCACCTTTGGTGTAATGAGCAGTGGGTAGGTTACTCCCAAGATAGTCGCCTGCCGGCAGAATTCGATTTAAGTCGCTGCATTGTCGCAGGGCAAAATACCCTCAGTGTTTTGGTTACTCGCCGTTGTGACGGCAGCTATATGGAAGACCAAGACATGTGGAATTTGAGTGGTATCTACCGCTCGGTTCGTTTGCTGGCAAAACCACGGTCGAGGATGACGGATCTACGCGCCACCGCGACGCTGGACGATCGTTATGAAGAAGGCCTGCTGAAACTTGAGATTGAAACTGAAAGTGCAGAAAACTGCTCTGTTACTGTGGCTTTGTACGATATCGACGATTTGTCTAAACCAGCACTGCTGCGGGAAAGCTACCCAGTGGGTACGGGCCATATAGACGAAAAAGGCGCTTATGCCGATCGCGGCCACATGTCCATACCGGTGCCGTGTCCCAAGCAATGGAGCGCTGAATGCCCCAACCTCTATCGAGTCACCGTGACGCTATTAGACGCAAAAAAACAGCCCATTGAGACTGAGGCCTATAATGTGGGTTTCCGCTCAATAGAGATTATTTCTGGGCAACTTTGTGTCAACGGACAACCGCTTTTGGTGCGCGGGGTGAATAAGCATGAGCATGATCCAGCAACAGGTCATACGGAGAGCCTGGCGCTGGTTGAACAAGACCTGCGGTTGATGAAACAAAACAATTTCAACGCCGTACGCTGCTCACATTACCCCCACCAGCCCGGATTCTACCGGCTATGTGATCGCCTTGGGCTTTACGTGGTAGATGAAGCGAATATAGAAACCCATGGCGTAACCCCTATGAGCCGGCTGGCCAATGACCCGATGTGGGCCAATGCATTCTTAGAGCGCATGACAAGAATGGTTTCCCGCGACTTTAACCACGCCTGCATTATTCTTTGGTCTTTGGGCAACGAGTCGGGTTATGGCGCAGTACATGACGCCATGTATCAATGGACTAAGCGCATAGACCCTTCGCGACCTATTCAATATGAGGGCGGCGGATCAGATACCTATGCAACTGACATTATTTGCCCAATGTATGCCCGAACTGACTCCGAGACTCTGCAACACCCAGACCTTGGGAATAAGCCTTCCTTGAATAAATGGGTAGGCTTCGCCAATGAAGACCGCCCGATCATTCTCTGCGAGTATGCCCACGCCATGGGCAACAGCTTAGGTAATTTTTCTGACTACTGGGATATGTTCCGCGAACATCGGCGCGTACAAGGCGGGTTTATCTGGGATTGGGTTGATCAAGGCCTGAATAAAACTACAGAACAAGGCGTACCCTACTGGGCTTATGGCGGCGACTTTGGGGATGAAATTAACGACCGTCAGTTTTGCATTAACGGTTTGGTTTTCCCTGACCGAACGCCGCACCCAACCTTGTTTGAGGCTAAGCGCTGTCAGCAACCCTTTATTGCACGCCTTCACCAAAACCAAGGGGTTGCTGTGTCGATCACCAGTGAACACCTGTTTAGAGCGTGTGACAATGAACAATTGCACTGGGAATTTGTCACCCAAAACCACACCTTTGGGCAGGACAGTATTGTCCTTGATTTGACGCCAAGAACGGCCAAGAAGCTTCATTTAGGAGCAGCGTTTCCGCAAGTAACTGAGCCCTGTTGGTTAAATGTATGGATTACCCAAATCAACCGAACAGTTTGGTCTGACACTGGGCACGAAGTGGCGCGCTGGCAATTTGCAGTGCCCTCTCAGCTTGGCACCGTACCCCTACCCCTACCCCTACCCGAGTACGTTGGGATTAATGATGGCTTAGACGCATATGTGATAGCTGCGGGGCCGAATATCTGGCATCTAAACCGCACCAGCGGTTTGATCGACAGCTGGACTAAGAACGGCGCAGAGCAATTAATGGAGCCTTTGCTAGATCACTTTTTTCGCGCGCCATTAGACAACGATATTGGCACCAGTCAGGCCGGTCATGCAGATAAATATTCGTGGCTCGCACGGTGGCAAGATGCAGGGATTTTTAATTTTCAGCACCGATGTTTGGACATTCGCATTGACCATCAGGCCGGTTTAGTTGAAGTGGATCATGGGCATTATCATGATGACAAACTGCAAATCAAAACCTGCTGGCAGCATAAATTCACCTCCGACGGTGAAATGACCGTGTCCGTTAATGTGAGCGTCGACGGCGACATGCCACCACTACCCAGAGTGGGGGCAAAGTTTCGCTCGACGCAAGTCGCTGATGAGGTGTCTTGGTTTGGTCGTGGGCCCCATGAAAACTACCCCGATCGATTGGCCAGCGCTGACTTGGGCACTTGGCAGCAATCGACTAAATCTATGCATACGAATTACATTTTTCCGTCAGAAAACGGCCTCCGTTGTGATGTCAGTAGAATGAGTTTGGGAGACCTTCATATAGAAGGACAGTTTAATTTCAGCGTCAGCGAATATGGTCAAGCGCAATTGGCTGCAGCGCTGCATACCCATAACCTAGTCGCTGATGGTGGGATATATGTCTATCTTGATGGCTATCACATGGGCGTGGGCGGTGACGATTCTTGGACGCCCAGTGTAAAACCTGCCTTTAGGCTTGATGCCACCCATTACAATTGGACGTTCTCACTCTCTTAATCAGTGGCCTCTACTGGGCGCAATTGATTAAGCAACGAGCTGACGATTGGTTTGGCACTTGGCTAGGCGCCTTGACTACGAGCCTGGGCTAGGAGTCTTCAAAAAGCCCGGGCAAAGCGTCCTACTCGAGAGCACTACTCAAGAGCCTTGGTGCATTGGATCAAGTAAACCAAAGTTTTCACCACGATGAAGGCCGTTTAGCCTGGGGTGGCGCATAGATAGATGTTGACTAAAGCATTCGTTTTTCCCCTCATTCTCTCTTCTTTTTTGCCCTCCCTTCTCTCCCTCTCATTGCTGTATCTGAATCGAGTGGCTTTTTATATTTCTCTTTATTGTTTTTCTTACCTGTAATTTTTAGTTGAACAGGTAGTGTCTAAAAAGCGCTTATGGAAAAACCAGTTTTAGGTGGTGGCCAAGCTTTAAAAGTCCAAGTATTTGACGAGGCTTTGACCTTAAATCTTGTAGCGTTGAAAGGTCTAGATTTAATCGGGAATTTCGATGTACCACTTAAGTGAAGCCTATGCAATGGCTACCTTTATCTGCTTGTTATGTGGTTACTTAGGGGCGCTAATTTTTGCCGTTATTGTGGTGCCTCGATTAGCTGTAAAAAATCTAGATAAGGCCGCTTATGCGCCCCTCCTGTCTAAGCATTGGCGCAGCTTGCATCATTTAGCGGTTATAGGTGGTTTGGCCTTCACTGCGGTGGGTGCGTTGGTGTCCGGCAAGACTGCGCTGCCCAGTGCTTATGCGTTAATGCTAGTTTGCCTATCGGGCCTAATGAGTGTCTCCTTTTTTATCAGCTTGCAGACCTTGCCCACATTGAATGAATTACCAGACGGCAGGTTAAAGTTCTCAAACATAATTCTCATCTTCAGCGGAATTTTGACAGGATTTGTATTAACCGCTGCATTGGTCTATGTGCTGCCAGGCCAATTCACCTTTTGGCCAACAGCTGAATAATAAAATTTGTTATAAATTTGCATCAAAGGATCACAATTTGATGAATTCTTCGGTAAGATGCACGCGTGTGCCCGGGTGGTGGAATTGGTAGACACAAGGGACTTAAAATCCCTCGGCTTAACGGCCATCCCGGTTCAAGTCCGGGTCCGGGTACCATATCTTTTATTCTTTGACGTCAACTCCTTGGAGACGACTTTACTGCTACCAAACACAGCATTTACGACGCTTGTAAAATTTTTTTTCTACGCCTTAGTTCATTTAGCTATAGATGAATTCTGGTTCAATGCTGGTAAAGCACAGTTCAATAACCAAACCTACCCAATGCCCTTACCTACCTTGGAATAATTATGTCTGAAAACAAAGGTATCAAAGTTATCTATGACGCCGACGTAGTGCACATGGTGCTCGATCGTCCAAAGCAACTGAATGCGTTGAATGACAGAATTCGGCAGGTCATTGCAGCGACACTTAACGACCTGATTGAGCGCCCAGACGTCCGCTTATTGGTACTGTCTGGTGAAGGAAAATCTTTTTGTTCTGGGGCAGATCTGAAAACGACATCCTACCCAAAGGTGGAAGGCAGCTGGTCTACTCGGCGCAACCGCACTGCTACCTGGCAGCGTGTGTTGGAGCAAATGGAACGCATTCCGCAGGTGACTATTGCTTCCATGCAGGGTCATATAGTCGGTGGCGGCGCGTTGTTGGGTACAGCCTGTGACTTTCGAGTCATCTCAGAAAATGCTGTATTGCGCATTCCAGAGCTGGCCTTAGGTATTCCCAACGTGTGGAACGGTACGCCTCTATTGGCTCGAGAAGTGGGGTTACCCACAGCCAGAGATTGGGTTATGACAACGCGAAAAGTGGCCTCAGCTGAATTGAAGCAAAGTGGCTGGGCACAACGTGTAGCCTCGGACGGTGATTTAAAAACGACAACTCAAACCTTGATAGATGAATTGCTGGCTGTGCCACCTGCGGCATTAGCAATGACTCGGTCAATGACCTCGGCATTAGGCAGGTCTGCCCCTGGGATGAATATGGGTTGGGCAGACGCAGATTTACAACAGTGGGCGCTGACTGAAGACGAGTACAAAGAAACTGTCCGAAACTATGCACGCAAGGTAGCTTCAAAGGCTGCGTCAAAGCCGGATTAAAAGTCGGATTCAGGCGTTGAATATTGCATGACAGAGCTCCACTAAGAGCGCTTTTAAGGGGCCTTTTGACAAAATCCAACGCGTCTACTTTTTCTTCGGCGCAGCTCTGAATTAGAGCTCAACAATATGTACCTAAGCTGCCAATGGCGGTTGCTCGCCCGCCTTTAGGCTGCGCTGAACCAAGATACCCAGCATAATGCCAGCTAGATAACACCCGACGACTTTAGACTGGCGATGTCTTCTGGACTTAAATTGAGACCGCCATAAACAGCTTCGTTGTCGGCGCCAATTTCCGGAAAAAACTCAAGTACCGGTGAATCGTAAGCAGAAAAACGTATGGGGCTTATTGGCAAAATCACCTCACCCATAAGATCATGAGTTTTATATTGCAGCATGCCACGCTCATGTAGGTGTGGATCTGTGCGCACCTCGTCTAGTGTTCTGATCGGCGCAACCGGCACGCGATTAGCGCGCAGTTCTTCGTAGGCTTCGTCACGCGTGCGCTCAACCGTCCATGCATTGATCATGGCATCCACTAAGTGTTCGCGTTTTTTGCGCGACATCGAATTACGAAAATTTGGGTTATCTTTTTGATCTGATCTGCCAACCACATCAAGTACGCTGTGCCAATGTGCTTCGGCAACGCATATAATGACAATCCAGCCATCCTTACAAGGGTAGCGTCCGTACGGACAGACATTTGAGGGCGACCTAGCGCTATTGCGCGGAGGGGTTTCGCCGGTTTCGTGAAGGATGCTGAATTCAGAAGCCAGCGTGAAGTACATTGCCTCAAGCATAGAAACTTCAACCCGAGTCCCATGGCCTGTGACGTTACGCCCCTGAAGAGCCGCGAGCACGCCGGCATACATGTGAATGCCGCCCATGATGTCAGACGGTGCCCCACCAGACCTGCTGGGCGGTGAATCGGCGTCCCCGGTTGCGCTCATTAATCCAGAGGCCGCCTGAATGGTATGGTCCATGGCAAGTAAATTCATGTCTGGGCCTGACAGTCCGTATCCGGTTCCAGAGCCATACACCAAACGCGGATTAATTTGCTTTAGTTCTTCCCAACCCACGCCAAGCCGATCCATGACACCTGGCGCGTAATTTTCGAGTAAAACGTCGGCATCCTTGACCAGGCTACGAAGTAGCTTTTTGCCTTCTTCATCACGTAGGTTAAGCGTGATACTTTTCTTATTCGAATTGAGCATGGCGAAAGACAATGGCGTTTTAGCGCCACCAGCACCGCGCAGCCGCTCGCCCGCTACGGGTTCAACTTTAATCACTTCAGCGCCGGCCATGGCAAATAGAAACGCTGCATAAGGACCTTGGTAAATCTGCGTTAGATCAAGGACCTTGATACCTGCAAGCGGTTTGTTCTGATCGGTCATGGCGGCTTCCCGTTACGTTAATTAAATAGGGCCAAATAAAATAGAAGTAAATTAAAAGAAAGTTACTAGTATGTCTAAATACGCACAGTGAGACCTGTCTTTTTGTTCAGTAAGCCGGCCCGTTTCTGTGGCCAACCAGCGAAAAAATCTACAGAGTTTTACCTTCGTAGAAAAGGCCTCGAACAACATGCGGCAAAGTAACCTCGCTTGAAATATTTTTGTGATAAGGCTCAGCATTATATGCATTCAACGATGCTTTATCCTTAAACATCATCGTGAAAGCGATACTGAAACTATAATCTACCACCGCGCGATCACTCATAATGGGCGCGCCATCGACGTGCAAAATACAGGCACCGTATTGACCAATACCGCAGCTGAATCGGTTGCCAGGTAGCCCGAAATGCTCGCGCAGCACCGTAACAAGATTCTCATTTTTCCAACCAGATGCAACTTGGCATTCGACACCGTTTACCGTTAATCCCATAGTCGCCCTGCCGTGTGTTATTGAAAAAATACTTAGGAAAAAAATACACGAGACGCGTCATATTGTCTCGATGATTGCCCTAGTGACCAAGGCCTAGAGGTTTTTAAAAGTGAAGTAAGCTAATCGTTAACGGCAGAGCCAAGTGCAAACCTTTATGTGCTTGTAATTGAGGAGCGTTCGAAAAAATCTGGGGAAGGAGCACATTGCCCGAGAAATTTTTTTCAACTAAACGTCATGCAGAGATTGGTGATCCGAGCTACTTACCTATGCATGTCTACAAATGCTTGGCGGCTTTTGTTGAATAATAGTGGGGCAGGAAAACAAAAGTTGGTGGCTATACCGCGCCCAGTTGCGCGAATTGCATTGAGGACGAGGCCAACTAGACCAAATTTTGGTGTACAAGAAAAGTAAAAACGAAGCTTTATCAGGAAGATTCGCAAGAGGCTAGGTTGATTATTTATCATTAGCTAGACACCGAGATGGCAGCTTCAAACGGCGCCACTGATCCCGGCTAACCGACGGTGCGCATTAGCGAACCACAACTGTCAGCTCTTTCGGGCCACCCAAATCTCCCACTGTCGCAGTTTTGGGGTTTGTCAGAGTCACGCTACTGAAGCGACGAGCCATTTCCTCTGCCACAATTTTGCCCTCCAAGCGAGCTAAGTGCGCGCCTAGACAAAAGTGAATGCCAAAACCCATTGCAAGGTGGGGGTTAGAATGACGGTCCAGTTTGAACGTGTCAGGATCGGTAAACACCTGCTCATCTCGATTGGCCGAGGCGATTAATGGTACTACTAACTCCCCCGCCGGTATTTTTTGCCCTGCAATCTCGACGTCTTTGGTCGTGCGGCGGACGGTGGCAGAGAACGGAGAATAAAATCGCAGTGCTTCCTCAACAAAGGGAGCAGCCAGCTCGGGCTTTTGTTTTAGTTCAGCTAACACATAGGGCTTTTCGTGAAAGATGCGCGCCGAGGCTGTAATCAGCCCGGTGGTTGTTTCATTGCCGGCGATCAAAAGAAGCCGACAAAAGCTCAATAGCTCCTCATCTTCTAATATGCCGTCTTCGGTCTCGGTGGCGACTAACTGGCCCAACAAGTGATTTTTCGGGTTGTTGCGAATATCGTTTATTTGTTGCAAAAAATAGGTATTCATTTCTTCAGCAGCGCGCTCGGATTCTGGGCTCGGCGTGCCAAATAGGATTTCCCCAATATTGCTGAAAATTTCGTCTGACCAAGCCTTAAAGGTAGCCATATCGCCATCTTCTACCCCCAGCATTTCGGCAATAACCATTACTGGCAATGGCGCAGCTAGTGCCTTAACCAAATCAATCTCTGTATTAATAGGAATAGCGTCCAATAACTCGTTACATCGCAGCCGAATCTGCTCTTCTTGAAGTTGGATCTGGCTGGGTTTGAACGCTACGCTGACCAGCCTGCGCAGCCGGTGATGCACAGGCGGGTCGCTAAACAGCATACTCGGTGCGCCGCGCTTTTCTTGAGGCTGCATTGAGACATCCGACGAGAACGTTGCGTGGTCGCGCAAAATTGCATTTACATCAGCGTGGCGTGCAACCTGCCAGGGGCCATCGGCCTCAAGCTGACTGACCGGCGCATGCTCACGAAGTAACTTAAATCCTTCGTACGGATTGATAGTCTGTTGAGGTTCGCTCATTGCTAGTCCTTACAATTTCATCTAGTAGAATGCGTAGCCCTATTTAGGCATTGGTAACGATCCAAATAGCCCCTCAAATTTCAAGGATCTAGCATCGTCTTTAACGCGCAAGGATAACAATAATTTGCCTATTAAGAGTCTGTGAGAAGGCACTTTATGCCCTGTTGTTCATACGTTCGTGAAGCCGAGAAATGATATTGCTAGCGGTCTTTTCGAACAGGCAAGGAATAAAGGCATGTATCAAGGCCGCAGCCCCGGCTGTTAGCAGAGCGGCAGCAAAATCTAGGGCAAGAACCATGTGCTGGTAAAAATTTTCGTCTAAAGATCTCGGGTGATTCAAAAATATTCGTGTAAACATGGTGCCCTCTTCGTTTGTTGAAAGCGTGATAGTAGACGACTATGACTTCACAACGATCCCAAAGTTTCCGCCAATAGAGCCCTGAGCGGTGCAATTATCCCAACAAAGTGCTATTTTTTGGGATATGGATAAAATCGACTTCAAACTCTTACACTTACTTCAGCGAAACTCTGATATGTCGTTGGACGAAATCAGCGAGAGCGTGAATCTTTCGCGTAATGCTTGCTGGCGGCGAATAAAGCAGCTGGAGCAAACTGGCGTTATTGAGCGGCGTGTGGCGCTACTCAACCCTGCGAAACTTGACCTTCATTTAAAGGTATTTATTCAAATAAAGACCGCCCACCACAACAGCCAATGGACAGGCAAGTTTTCACAAACTGTTGCGGCCTTCCCTGAAATTCTCGGCGTATACCGAACCTCTGGCGAGTTGGATTACTTGATAAGCGCAGTAGTCAAAGATATGGCCCATTATGATCGACTTTACAAACGTCTCACCAGTGAACTGACATTAACTAATGTTTCAGCAAGCTTTGTTATGGAGAGCATTAAGGACACTACCGAACTGCCTGTATAGGCAAGGTATCGTTAATGTATGGCGGGCGCATAGACAGCCAACATTTGCGACTAAGCGTTTTTTTGATCGTTTTTTTTGGATCGTTTTATCGGTAGACATAGCGGGTTAGTCAGCAGCTTTTTGGCTGGCAGATTTGAATTTTCTCTTTTTGATGAAGTACATCAATACTTTCCTTGTTGGAATATAATTGTTTTCAATTATTCCATATACCGCAGCTTGATCTGGCTGTTTAATGTTCTCTCATACAAAAAACTGATTCAATCAACTCAAGGACTAATGACATGCAACAAGCCGCTAACGCTCAAAACGCAATGCCACGCTTCCAACCAGAAGTTCAGGAAATCAAGAGAAGTCTGCCTTTAAGAAAGGTAGACGAGACAAAATCAGAATTTGAGCGTTCACGTCAGGCCAGCAAAACATGGTCAATGGGTCAAGATTAAGCACCTAGGGATAAGCCCGGTTGCGCCTCAAAAGGGCGCAGCCAGTTGGATAGACAGATCGATTTCGATGCACGCATCTAAGATAACGCTAAAGCTCTGTCGCGTTGCAACATTGGCTTTTGGCTCTCGTCCTGACCTTGCGCGCTTGGACACTCAGAGCAAACTTTAACTTCATCAGCGCCCCAACAAAAGCTATTGGTTGGGGTGAACTTAGTCGGACCGACCTACGTTTCATGCAAACTTCGCCCCCCCTAAAAGTATCTGGTGTAAAAATCAGTCCCTAAACTTAGCCCAAACTCAATTTGAGCTGTCTTTTTTTAAGCTTGGGTCGTCGAGTTAACGATAGATGGACGTTTTTCGCTTTTTGATTAAAACTAGCCTTCTATTGAAAAAACAGGTAAACAACACTATGGCGAAAGCGCCTTTAAAAAAAGCACTTCAGCAAATGGTCCGATTAGCTTGACGGCAAGCACTAGAAAGATCGCTCGCTAGAGGTGAAAGATTATAAATTACGGAGAGTTCAATTCATGGCTACATCAGCGCAAAATAAAACTAAAATTCAAAAAAACCGTAGAGCAATTTTTGAAGTAGAGGCCGCAGTCACTTCAAATAGAGCAAAAGCCTACGCATCACGATCAATCGTTGAAGAAAATAGAGCGGGCATTTTAAAGAACTACACCGCCGCCTTCATGGGCAACCGACAGTTAACAAACCAAAATACAGATGACGTTTTTAGAAATAGAAAAGCTATCCTGGCTACGCTTGAGGCAGATAGCGACGTAGAAGCAAACTACAAAGAGTCTTTAGTTAACGAAGCCAATGTAGACTTTTTGGAGCACCGCTCTAGTCTAAATAGCGCAGTGCTTAACGTTAACGAAAAGATGGTGTTGGTCAACGAAATGTTAATCGACATCAACAGCACCATCATGAAAGCCAACGAGAGCATTGTTAAATTTAACGATGGTCAAATTGCAGAGAACAACAAGATTTTAGATGGTAGCCTTGCCAAAACCAATCCAACACCAGCAAAAAATGCAGCGAGAATTAAGGCGAATGCCGCTCGTGCAAAATCGATTAAGGTCAATGCCTCTGCAAACTCTAAGAAAATGGACGCAATGACAAAGGCGATGCAAGCCAATCGCACTAAGATTGAAAAAAATTCAGATGATATAATGAAGCGCAGAGAAGGTATTCTCAAAAACGCAGCAAATATCGCAAAAAACCAGGCGCGAGTTGCTAAGCTAATCTCTCCTTAATCACTGATTATTGAGAAGTACTCAGGCAGCGTGTTTTACACGTTGCCTGTTCGATTGCAGCAAACGATATCCTCTAGTAAATAATGCACTACTTCCGCTCGCCTTCCCACTCACTTTCAAGCAACCTTGCGCCGCGCAGAATATTTCCCATAGCGTAATTTCCTTCGTGGCATGCGTATTCATAAACTTTACTATTGTTCGCTGACCAAACGTACTCGCCACTCCACGCTTTCTCCCATACCGTGGGGTCTTTCACCGTAAAGTCATAGAGCAGATCACCGCTTTCCATACGACTAAAGCGCTCGGTTACCGTTAGGTTTTCGTCTGCACCAAACAGTCCACTGGGTACTTTGAAGTGCTTGGTTTCTACAACTAAAACATCGCCTTCCCAATATGCGATGGAGTCGCCTAAAGATTTCCTGTTTTTGGCAGAGGTGTGCTCCGAGTCTATGCGAATAATGCGCGCATCATGGACCATCTCTTGTAGAATCATTACGTGCTCATCAGTCTGGATAATACGCTTGTAGTTGTTGTACAGACTAGGAATTGTAGGGATTGTTGCCGCAAAACTAATGAGACAGCGTTCAGAGGGCGCTAGGCTCTCAGGTCCGTCGAAGGGACCGGGTCCCTTACGCGCTAACCAGGAAGCGGTGCCGTCGTTGTCGTGCCTAAAGCTTTCGTATATTGCCGCGCTGCGCATTAATGCTGCGGATTTCATTTTCGGTTGCTGGCCATTTTTGGGTGCGTAAAGAATCGAGGTTCTGAACTTGCCGTCAATTTCAAAGATGTCGCTGCCGGGATCTACCCAAAACGCGTTATAGCCGCCTACGCCCCCTGCCCCAGCTGTATTGTTTCCGTCTCCGCCTTTTACGGGAGCTTTGCGATCCGCGCTGCTCTCACGGTTAAAAATTTCGTAGCGCGCGGCCATCTGCTGTTGCACTTTTGCCGCTTCTTCAGTGCTCATAAACTGCTTGTCACCAAATTCTTTTGGTCTATTCAGTGGCGTCAGCGTGCCGGTATCATATGTACCAGACAAATCTGGTTTACCTGTGTGAGTACGCTTAATTTCGGCGTGTGCAGAGATTAAATTAAGACTTAGCGCCAGGGCGATGCTAAGACTTCCAAATAATTTGATTGGCAACATGTGTAAAGTTTCCCCTGTTAGGCTGCAGCAATATAGCTGAATGCCAATGCTTCTGTTAATAGCTGATTAGTAATAAATGATTTTTTTGTGGCACCTTCAAACTTTCATCTTTGCGGATTTAGGGTCGTAAAATGGCGCGAACTGCACGTCTATTGGATAGCGTTTCATGGCTACCTCCACTTCAAAATCACCCTCTTTAAGCCAAGTAGCACTCACGCCAGTATCACTATTGAGTTCGGCAATGGCGAGGCTCTTATTGACTCTGTGTCCCCAAGCAGCTGAGGTTGTTAAGCCTACTTGAACGCCATTTCGATAAATCGGTTCGTCATGAATCATAAATGGTGCGCCTTCCACTGCGATCGCTAAAGAAACTAATCGCCTCTTTTGTACACCATTTGTGCCCGTTAGGGTTCCACGTCCAAGAAAGTTTTGGGCTTCCAGGGTGTCATCACCGCCCATTGCCACGGCAAAACCTAACCCCGCTTGATAAGGGTTTATGTGATCATAAATATCATGTCCCCAATGACGGTAGCCCTTTTCCATTCGACAGGCATTCATGGCGTGAACGCCCGCGGGTTTCAGGCCATATGACTTACCCGCATCCATTAAGGTTAGCCAAAGTGCTAAGACTTGCTCACGGTGGACATAAAGTTCAAAACCCAGTTCACCCACATAACTCAGCCGATTGGCTCTAACGGGTATCTCGTTGATTAAGTATTCTGCCGAGTTGTAATAGGCTAATTCGTCTATATGCCGGTCTGACCCATCCAGAAGCTCTGCCAAAATGGCCCGCGATTGCGGGCCCATAAGGCCAAGTATCACAAATTCAGATTCGTGCTTTACGCTGCAAATAAAATTACTTTTGTGTTTATTTAACCAGTAGCCATCCCGTAGCTCTGACGCGCAAGCACTGACCACCATAAATTTGTCCGTCGCTAATCGAGTGATTGTGACATCAGCCTCAATACCTGCATCCTCGTTCAACCACTGGGTATAAACAATTCGATTGGCGTCAACATCCAGGTCATTGGCTGAAAGCCATTGCAGTAACCCGAGTGACTCGGGGCCTTCTACAATAAAGATTGGATAGCTCGATTGGTCAAACAGCGCCGCATTATTCATTACTGCATCGCACTCAACTTGACAGGCGTCAAACCAATTGGGCTTACCGTAAGTATATTTGTAGGTAGTTTCCTCGCCCAGAGCGAACCAGTTAGCTCTCTCCCATCCCGCTAATTCGCCAAATACCGCGCCGTTTTGCACAAGCGCCTCGTGCACCGGACTTAGCCGTTCATTGCGACTGGTTGCGTATTGTCGGTACGGCCAATGCATATCGTAGAGCAGTCCTAGCGTTTCTTTGGTCCGCTCGTACAAGAATTTACCATCGCTTTGAAAGGGAAAAGTCCTGCGCACATCTACGTCCCACAAATCCATAGGCGGTTTGCCCCGCTGCATCCACTGAGCCAAAACCTTACCAGCGCCACCAGATGACTGAATGCCAATGGAGTTAAAGCCGCAAGCCACAAATAGGTTTTTAACTTCAGGGGTTTCGCCTAACAGATAACGATCGTCTACAGTAAAACTCTCCGGACCACTGAAGAAAAGATTAATGCCTGCGTCTGCTAACGCAGGCATACGCTTGAGTGCTTTCTCGAATAAGGGCTCAAAGTGCGCGAAATCTTCTGGCAAAGAGTCGAAACAAAACTCTTTGGGGATGCCGTCCATGCCCCAAGGTTTAGCTTCTAACTCAAAGCAACCGAGTAACAGTTTGCCGGAGTCATATTTGTAATAGACCTGCTCGTCGGGCATGCGCAGGGTTGGTCGCATTTTTGCAAAGCTTGGTATCGGCTCGGTAACAAGGTAAAAGTGCTCGGCAGCGTGTAAAGGTAGCCTCACGTTATGTTGATTGGCGAAATCTCGCGACCACATACCACCCGCTATGACCACCTGTTTAGCGCGAATCAGCGTGCCATCCTCCAGATAAACCCCCACAACAATATCGTCTTCAATAGCTAGGCGATCAACGGTGGTCTGTTCAGCAATTGTTGCGCCACGACTACGCGCCCCTTTGGCAAGCGCCAGTGTTGTATCTACTGGATTGGTCTGCCCATCTCCTGGCAGATAAACCGCACCCTGCATATCTGTGGTATCTATTTCTGGCCATCGTGCATTGACGAAGGATTTATCTACCATCTCGCAATCAACGCCAAACGCATTGGCCATGCTGGCTTGGCGTTTCAGCTCTTCAAGCCGTTCTGCATGCAGCGCTACTGAGATAGAGCCGGTTCTTTGGTAGCCGGTTTCTTGGCCAGTTTCTTGGGCAAGGTTGGCGAATAATTCTGTGGTGTATTGGGACAGCCGGGTCATGTTTTGCGACGCGCGCAATTGCGCAACTAGGCCCGCTGCATGCCAGGTAGTGCCACTGGTTAACTGTTTGCGTTCGAGCAAAAGCACATCTGAAATACCAAGCTCGGTTAAGTGATAGGCAATAGAACACCCGATAATGCCCCCACCGACTATGATGACTTCTGTGGAATTTGGCAGATCTTGCATCTTAGAACTCTGAAATGTATGACGCCGCTACAAAAACCCAACCAAGAAAAATTGTCAATTGCCGATCGCACAAGTAATGCCCTTTAGTTCAGTCACTTGACCCAGCCTTACGGGTACGAAAAGGCTAATTTCAAGCGCAAAAATAGTCAGCAAATTGCGTATAACCTTTTCAAAACACCGTCATTTTTTGGGCTATGATGATTGCGCAAATTTTACCAAGGCGCTTACCTCTAATGATCGCAAATGAAATACAAACGTCGGCAAAAGACCCTGCCTACGGCTGGGTTATGGTTTTTGCAGTGTTTATCCTAAGCGCTCTTGCCTTTGGCACCCTCGGCACAATTTCTGTTTTTCTAAAACCCCTTTCTGCCGAGTTTGGCTGGACTCGCGGCGAGACCTCGCTAGGTTATACCGTAATCTCCTTTTCTTCTGCCATATTTGGCATCTTGTGGGGCTATATCGCGGATAAATATGGCACTCGCTACTTTGGTTTTGTAGCCGCAATTGCTATGGCTGCCAGTCTTTTTGCACTGAGTGGTCAGCAGTCTATTTATCAATTTTATGGGCTTTATTTCCTCTTTGGCGCTTTCGGTAACGCGATGGTGACTTCACCCCTATTTGCCAACGTGGGTTTTTGGTTTACCTACAAACCCGGTTTAGCACTGGGTGTTACGGCTTCAGGCGGTGCTGTAGGACAAGGTGTTGTGCCCTACCTTTGCGCAATTTCATTGGAGCAATATGGTTGGCAGACCACCTATGTCATTAGTGCAGTGGTCTATTTTTGCATTGCCTTTCCCATTGCGTTCTTAATCAAAGAGTCACCGCTAAGAGAAGTGGCGCGCAATAATCCTGAGGTGGAAGTGCGTGATTTCCCCCTGTCCGAGCGCGAGGTAATTATTTGGATCAGCATGGCTATTATTTTTTGCTGTAACTGCATGGCGGTTCCCATCGTGCATTTGGTGCCCCTGCTGACCGATAATGGGCGCACTTTAGATGAGGCCACGACCGTACTAACCCTGCTCATGTTCAGTGGCGCTTTTGGACGTATTGTTGGCGGCAAACTTGGCGACACCATTGGCGCGCTGCCCGGCTATATTTTGATGTCTGCCGGACAAACAATTTCTGTGCTTTGGTTCCCCTATTTTCAAAGCGATTTAAGTTTGTATTTGCTGGCTATCGTTTTTGGTTTCACCTACTCCGGTGTTATGTCGTCCATTTTGGTCTGTACCAGAAACATGGTGTCCGCGCGGTATTCCGGCAGGGCTATGAGTATAACCTCGTTTTTTGGTTGGATTGGTATGGGCACCGGTGGCGTGGTTGGCGGCCTACTGTTTGATGCAACAGGTAATTACGACTGGTCCTTTAGCTACGCAGCCGGGGTTGGGGTAATAAACTTGATCATTCTGGGATTGTTTTTTGTGCGCATTAGGACTCAAGGGGCGCTTAGCCCTGTCACCGCCTAGGCACACGCTACCACCAGAATAGTGGTCCATAGCTGTTGATAATAATGATGATGTGATCACTACAAAAAAAGCTATCCCCAACAGCTATTTGTTATGGGATTGATTGCAGGAGAGGGAGAGGATCGTCAAATATGGCAGTGGATGAAACATCTAAAGACCCGAACAAAAAAATAGATAAAACGCTAGATAAAAACACGGCACAAAACCACAGGCAAAAATCTGCTTTGGTATGGCTTGGCGTGTTGTTGGTTATCGTACTTGGCATCTATTTTCAA
Source organism: Gammaproteobacteria bacterium (assembly GCA_963581445.1). GTDB lineage: Bacteria > Pseudomonadota > Gammaproteobacteria > Pseudomonadales > Azotimanducaceae > UBA4421. The sequence goes on from CAUZON010000043.1 coordinate 19,825, forward strand.
AACCCTGCTTACGCCCTGCTTGGTGCGCTGGCCTTGCGTTTAACAATAGACGTAAATCCAATCAAGAATAGCGGCACAATCGGTAAACTTAGCCTGCAAACGGCCATTGTTTTGCTAGGATTCTCCTTAGGTATCGACAGTTTGATGCAAATGTCATCAGACTACGGTGTGATTGTTGCGGTATTCGTTTTAGGTACTCTGGGGTTGGGCTTATTGATGGGCAAACTGCTGCGCTCTAATGAGGTAGAAACAACACTTCTTGCCAGTGGCACCGCTATTTGTGGGGGTACGGCCATTGCCACCCTTGCGCCTCTCATTAACGCCAGACCCCAACAATTTGCTGTGGCCACCGCATTGGTATTTTTACTTAATATAATCGCTCTTTTGACTTTTCCTTATATCGGCACTCAGCTGAGTCTTAGTCAGGAAGTGTTTGGCGCTTGGGTCGCGCTAGCAATACACGATACCAGCTCTGTTATAGCCACAGCGTCTCTTTATGGCGATGAAGCGGCGCAAGTTGCGGCAGCTGTAAAGCTTGGTCGAACTCTATGGCTGATTCCTCTGGCATTTGCCGTGAGCCTAATATACCGACGCCGCGAGGCAAAAATTCGCGTACCCACATTCGTTTTACTGTTTGTTGGTATGGCCGTTGTCAGCCGATTTATCCCATTGGAACCGGTTGTTGTCGGCTATATTAGCCTGATGAGCAAAGCCCTCTTGGTCATCGCATTAGCCATGATTGGACTAGAAATAAATCGCCAGACACTGAGCCAAATGTCTATGCGCAATATCGGCCTGGGTGTTGGCTTATGGATTATAGTGGCACCCTTAGCCTTGGCCCTTGTGCTATATCTTTAGTGGGTACGGCACTACAGCCAGTCTAAAACCGAACAAGAAGCGAGCTAAAAATCCCTATAAGAACAGGGCCCTCTGGCCGCTAGTTTGCATGATTCGGGCATAAATTCCTTTATAACTACTTTTGTTATAACCATAGCGCTTTTTGGTATTTCCTAAATTAAGCAGATTTCTATATTTTAATCTCATGACCGTTTTAAAGACATATTTCGACCTCAAAAGCTTCCTTGCTCTCGGCATTTTCGCCGTGTATCTGGTCACCTCTCTTTTCGGATAAAGCGTCTCTAGGCCCTGTGCGCTAATTCCTTTCAGAAAATATAGCTCACCTCGACCAGCCCCCTTACTTGTTTACTAATTTTTAGTTGCCGATAAACCGCAAGCATTACACCTACTTCGTGGGCCTCATTCTGCGCATGTTTTTCTGAGTTTTTCCGGGCTTATCGGCGGTTTTTCTGGGCTTGTCTGCAAAACTTTGTTAAACCTTTGTCATCTTAGGGAGAATTACAAATGACAGAGCGGATAAATTTGGGCGGTGCGGCAACGGGGCCTCTTCAAGGGGTTCGCGTCATTGATTTTACTGCTGTGTATTCAGGGCCTATCGCGGCCTCAATACTTGGAGATCAAGGCGCCGAAGTGATTAAGATTGAATCTGCTAAGGGGGATTTGATGCGTGGTGGACTGCCAAAGAGTAATGGTATGCCAGGTCCCTTCACGGCAATGAATCGCAATAAACGCTCTCTTTGTTTAGATCTACAAACCACCGAGGGATTGGAGATTGCGCGTAAACTCATTGCCACCGCTGACGTGGTTATGGAAAATTTTCGCCCCGGCGTAATGGACCGATTAGGCCTTGGCTATGATGAATTCAAGGAGGCCCAGCCAAAGCTGGTTTATGCGTCGATTAATGGCGTGGGTGCTACAGGTCCTTACGCCAAGCGCCGCGTCTATGACGCTGTTATTCAGGCCATCAGCGGCTTTGCCACCCTGCAACCCAAAGGCGACCCAGCAATGGTCAATAACCTGGTGTGCGACAAGATCACCTCTCTTACCGCCGCAGAAGCCATTGTTGCGGCGCTTTTTCAGGCCGAGCGGTCTGGCAAGGGCCAACGCGTAGAATTGTCTATGCTGGACGCCAGCTTGTTTTTTCTCTGGCCCGATACCATGCCGAATTATACGTTGCTGGAAGATGGCGTTGAAACCGTGCCGGACGGTGACCACAGTATGTTTATGCGCGAAACCAAAGATGGCTGGATTGCAGCAATGCCGGTTCAACAAGCTGAAATAGATGGCACTTTTGCATCGCTAGGATTGCATGATCTTATTGGCGATGAGCGCTTCAAAGACTTTGAGTCTCGATCAAGGAACCGTGAAACCTTGAACGAATTGATGAACCAAGGTTATAGCCAACTGACCACCGATACCTTGTGCGAGCGTTTTGAGCAAAACGATGTGCCTTACTCTCGCATCAATATGCGTCATGAAATACCCGAAGATCCGCAAATTAAAGCCATGCAGGCGCTTTGGACTTACAAGCACCCACGTGCTGGGCAAATTCGCTCACCGCGTCCACCGGCGCAGTTTTCTAATACGCCCAGTAATATCCACGCGCATACGCCCAGCTTGGGCGAGCACAATGACGAGATACTTCAGGAACTGGGTTTTAGCAAGGACGAAATAGCTAAGCTGAGCCAGTGTTCTATCACTTATGCAGAGGCGCAGTCTTAGTAGCGTAGTCTAAAGTTGCGGCTCTGCTTTTAGCTCTGGCTGCAGCCAAAGGACTAAGCGCAATGATTAGTCTCTAGGTTGTTCGCCAATAGCTGAGAATATCCGCTCGAGCTGTGCCACAGGCAGCTTGGGCTGACGATCAAAATACAGTAACCCGTTAATCTCTTGCTGAACGTCCGTGAGTTGAGTCCAGACAAATCCTTGTAATGCATCTAGCTTAGATAAACCCAGACTTAAGTCTTCTATTCGCGTTAATAGCTCTGTTTCGCTAACGGGCCAAGCACCATAAGAAAAGTGCTCTTCTTGCTGTTGTTCTTGAGTAAAACCGACCCCGCCGCATTCGGTCAATAATATCGGCAAACCGGATGGATCAGCGCCTGGCAAAGTGGCCACTCTGCTGTTGGCGTCGTCAGAAACTGTTGTGTGGGGGTTACGCTGTATGGCGTTTAGACGGTTATTAAGATCTTTCGAAGTACTGTCGTATAAATGCAGCGTCCATAAGTCTCCAGAGGAGTACTCCCAGCCATCGTTTGCTACAACTGGGCGAGTTTGGTCCAGGGTTTTCGTTAAGTGATAAATTGCGTCTACAAAAGCGCGTTGTTGTGGCCGCGATGATTGATGCCACACACCCCAGGATTCGTTAAATGGCACCCAGCAAACGACACAGGGATGCGCCTGATCGCGGCGCACTAAGGCAGTCCACTCACGGGTTAGCGACTCAACTAAATTGTTGGAAAAAATACGCCCTGATGGCATTTCACTCCAAACCAATAAGCCAAGCTGATCTGCCCAATATAAATATCTTGGATCCTCTGCCTTCTGATGCTTACGGACCAAGTTAAAACCCAGCTGTTTGGTCAGCTGTATATCGCGAACCATGGCCTGATCATTTATTGGCGTATACCAACCCTCAGGAAAATAACCTTGGTCTAACACACCGCGTAAGTAAATGGGGGCACCGTTTAAGCACAGCTTGCCGTCACTCACCCTCACTTCACGTAGACCGGTATAACTTGATACTGCGTCTATTATCACGCCTTCATTGGATAAAAGCACAATGGTCACAGTATAAAGTTGCGGGGAATCTGGCGACCAAAGGCCAGGGGCAGGAATATGCAATGCGGTCTTAATTTCGGAGCGCTGCTGGCTTTTCTGACATACGAAATATTCTTCGGCATCCGCCTTGCTGGTATTTGGCGCCTGAGCATTGCCGAGTATTTGCGATTTAGCCACGGTTACCTGCACTTCACCATCAAAACTGTCACTCAAACTAATAATTAGTGCTAACCTGTTTTCAGCCATGCTAAAAGCGTAGTTAAGCACTTCAATATGCGTGGCTTGAACCGGTTCCAACCACACGGTTTGCCAAATACCAATGATTGGGTCGTAGTCTATTGGCCAGCGCGTGTTACCAGCTTGTTTGCCTCTAGGCTGCTGCCACGACCCTGAATCTTTTACCTGTATGACGAGATGATTTTCTCCAGCAGTAAGCGCTGCGGTAATGTTTACGCTGATGGGGCTGTAGCCGCCGATATGACTGCCCACGACGTGACCATTGACAAATATTGTGGTGACAAAATCACAGGCACCGATATTAAGTATGACGTCTTCGTCTTGCCAATTCGGGTTGCTAAAAGTGCGGTGATACCAAACCCTTTGCACATTTGGATCAACGATACAGCCACTGGCAGAGCTGTTTGGCGCAAAAGGCACAGTGATAGTGCTTGGCCATTGAAGCCGGTTTTGCCAATCTTCACTCACCCCCACGCCGTCCGGGTCTGCGGTAAAGTCCCACTGGCCATTCAGATTCAGCCATCGATCTCTACGCAATATGGGTCTTGGATACTCTGGTCGCGGATTTGGCATAATTTTGTCTTTTTTCGCTCTTCTCTTTTTGCTCTATCTGCGCTTAGGCACTGTTTTTGTAAGCCCACAGAGGGTTATCAAATGACTGTGGCTGCTAAGAATGCTCAGTTGCTGGCCAATAGCCAACGCTACTGATTAGCCAGTGTGTTAGTCCTGAATTTACTTCAATTGGTCGCTCTTGGGCCATCCAATGACCGGACTTAACATAAATTTCTGTTAGGTCTGAACATCTTGCACGCATGGGATTAGCAAGTGTGCCGGTGGCGGTTTGGCAGACATAGTCATATTCGCCATGAAAAAACAGCACGGGCTTAGTGATGGGCTGGGAAGGTTTTAGCTTAGCGCTAAACGCTGCATTATTTTCGTGATTCACGTACCAAGAACTCGGTCCAAAAAAACTATTTCGAGCTAAGGCTTCGGCAAAAATACCTGCCTCAGTCGGGGAAATAACATCAAGATCTATATCCATATCAGGAATGCCATCAGGACCAAACCAGCCGCCATTTATGCGCGTGTAAGCGGTAGAAGCCGGATGCCCTGCGCCTGCCGGATCGCCTTTTCTAAACAATAATTTCACTGTCTTTAGCGGTTCCGCTTCCATCTCCGCTTGGGCTGCAGCAAAATTTTCATTGTAGAAGAACTGATATTCCCACTGCCCCATGGGAAAGGTATCTGCCGGATAAATAATTCTATCAACATGCTCAATAATCGAATCCACACCGGCCTCAAGGCCTAGTGGCACACATAAATTGGCAAGAGCGTGGACTATTTCAGGGTGATGCAATGCAACACTCCAAACCACCGGTGAGCCCCAATCATGGCCTACCCAAACCGCTGGGCCCTGACCCAAAGCTGAATGTAGCTCAACCATATCCTGAACCGCTTCACT
>CAUZON010000044.1:0-24994 GCA_963581445.1 Gammaproteobacteria bacterium
ATCAAAATATTGGCAGTGTTGTTGTCGGCGATACGGTTATTAAAAATTTCTACTTGGTCATTCGAGTTGACCATTATTCCTGAACCTGCGGGTACACCTGATACCGCGGTACCAGGCGCTGCAAAGTTGGCTGTGTTGTTATTGTTGACGTCGTTGTCGTAGACGCGGGTTGCGTAGCCTCGCTGAGGAATACTCGGCATATTAAAAACTAAAATGCCGCCGGTATTATTGTTTGCAACGTTCTGATAAACGTCTGCGCCAATGGTGTTTTCAACTTCAATACCGGCAACATTGAATTCTGCGCGGTTATTTCTAACGATAACTTGTTTTGACTGGCCGACGTAGACGCCAGCATCGGACGCTGCAATTGCAACGTTACCTTCAATTAAAACGTTGGTGGTTTGTACGGGGTAAATACCGTAAGCGCCGTTATTTACATCGGGACCATTGGTCCATTCAGTTCTAATTCTACGGATAACGATATTATTACCTTCGTTGACTTTCAGTGCGTCTCCAACGGTGTCCTCAATGGCGAGGTCTTCAATGGTGAAGTCGTTGGCGCTTACAGATAATCCCTCAGCCCCTGCAATTTGGCCTTTGAAACTGAGAATAGACTTTTCCATGCCTTGACCACGAATGGTGACACCGTCTGTGTTGAGTATCAGAGATCTGTCAAAGGCGAATGTGCCTTCGGGAACGGTAATGACATCGCCAGGTTTTGCCGTTTCTAGTGCTTGGCGAAAGCTGTCTGGGAAAGAAAGCCCAGGCGCTTGGCTGCATGCGCTGATAGCAACGCTAACCGCTAAGGTGCTTAGTAGTTTGATTGCATTTGAATTCATCATGTTTCCCTCCCAGGTGTTTGATATCGATTCGAGTGCGTATTTAGAGCAGCACTAAAGTTCGGTCTATGGTCCAAAAGGTGGCACTAATGCCCATGCCATAGGCGGCTGCGGAATAAAGGTACGCTTCGTGTAGGTTAAATCTTTGGGTGAGTTTTTGCCACAGCCAGGCTATGCAAAGGAACAGGCCAATAATCACCAGTTGGCCAATTTCTATACCCACATTAAATAACAAAAGGCTGCTTAAAATAGCGTCTTCAGGCAGTCCAATGTCGGTTAGCGCGCCAGCAAAGCCTAGGCCATGTAGTAGGCCAAAAAAGAAAGCCATTAACCAAGGTTGTCCTTGGGTGAGCAAAGAGCGTTGTTCGGGCTTTTGCGCCAGTTCTCTGGCTAGGAAAATAATAGACAGTGCGATGACCGCTTCAACAGGGCCTTGTTTTAGGGAAACCACTTCGTAAATGGATAGGCCGAGCGTAATGCTGTGGGCAACGGTGAAGGCCGTGATGGTCTTTAGCAGCGACCATGGGTTGCGAATAAATAACACTAACCCAATGACAAAAAGCACGTGGTCGATGCCAGCTAAAAGGTGCTCAATACCAATGACCAAGTAGCCCACACTCGTAGTGCTGGGTGTGGTTAAGTTTATGCTTGGGTTAGTGGGGCGCAATATAAAGTTATTCACCGTGCCATCGCTTTCAATAAAACGTAACAGCACATCAGTGATGGAGGTAGACAAGCCCTTAATTGAGATGTCACCTTGATCAAGCTCGCAGTTTGTTTGCCAGCGGTGGGTGAGTGCGCTGGAGGTTATGCTGGGTGGTCCAACTTCGTGCATTTGGCAATCATTAGGAAAGATCGGTTCAATCGGCAGTCTGCGGTTTTCAACTACGGGTTGTTTCCACAGAACCTCAAAGCTGATTGGGTTGTCAGTATCTTGTGAGTCAGATACGTCAACAATTTCTAGGTAGGCGGGCCTAACTTCATCCGCGTGTAGATTGCCGCCATAAAAACTAAGTAGCACTGTGGCCAACATGCATACTGAAACGAACAGCGTGTTTCTGATAGTTGCATGGGATTTGATTTTCAATGATGAAGTGGGTCGGAGCTTGGTTTGCTGTGGGTTCATTCTGGCTTCGCAGTCTTAGTTGGCGCTGGAAGCGGCAGGTTCTGCTGGGTAGGTAATAGAATATTTGGCTTTTAGGTTGGTAAAATAGCCTTCATTGGCCACTTTGCGTTCGGCTTGCTGCCAATCTATTCTAACCTTTTCTATCAGCTCATTAAAGGGCTGAACTCTCTCTGGAGCAACATTTAATAGTTTAACCACGTGCCAACCATAAGCTGATTTGAGCGGTCCCTGCCACTCATCGCTGGTAGGTAGCTCGGCCAATTTTTCTGCAAAGTCACGTCCAAACAGATTGCCAACGTCGCGCTTTGATCGCTGCGCGTATTCTTTTTGTAGCATAAAGGGGTCGCCCTTTATGGTCGTATCAGTCAATGCTTGAGACGCAGCGGCTTGGCTGTTGTCCCTGCGGTCCGAAGAAAAGTAGCGATGGGCAAAGCTGAACTTGGCAGGCTCCATGTACTTGTCTATCTGCTTGGTATAAAAACTTTGCAAAGCCTCGACTGCTGGTGGCTCATTAGTGGCTATGTCTTCTGTCAAAAAAGTCAATTTTTGCACCAGACGTCTGCGCACTATTGTGTCGTTGGCGTCCAAATTTAGTTTTAGCGCTTCGCGGTAATAAATCTCTTCTTTGACGAAGGCACTTATGAGACCGTCTAGCTCTTGTTTATTTGGCGGGCGACGCATTTGCAGCGACCATTGATCGCTGAGGCGCTGGACCTCATTTGTAGTTACTTGTATCTGGTACGCATCATCTTCGCTGCTAAACCAATCTGTAATAAAAAACAGCAGTGTGCCAGCAAATAAAAAGCTAACTAGCGGGTCTCTTATTAACCTTTGTATCAAAATTTTTCTCGCAATGCTTTCAAGTGATGGGTCTTATGCAGCAAACAGGGCTAGGTGGTGATCTGAGTTGCCAAACTGCGCATCGATGACCAGCAAACGCTTAAAGTAATGGCCTATTCTAAGCTCTTCAGTGGTACCCATGCCGCCATGTAGTTGTACCGCATTCTCGCCGATGAACGTGCCCATTTTACCCACATAATACTTTAACGCGTGCACTGAACGCTGCGCGCCTACGCTGTTTTGTACAACTTCCAGCGTTGCCCGATAGAGGAGTGATTTGCACTGCTCGTACTCCATGAACATATCCACCATGCGATGTTGCAGCACTTGAAAGTCTGACAGTGCGTGGTCGAATTGTTCGCGCTCTTGAGTATAGGCAACGGTATCTTTGTAGAGTATTTCCATTGCGCCCACAGCTTCTGCGGCTAGGGCCAATATGCCTGCCGTGGCCAGTGCGTTGAGTAACCTATAACCATTGTCCAATTCGCCTAATATTCTTGCGCTGGACACTTTGACACCTTCGAATTTTATCTCGGAGGCTTGTTGACCATCTACTGTGGGAAACGACGTTATCTCTACGCCAGCTGCATCTGCATCAATTAGGAACAGGCTGATGCCATCCTTGTCTGTCTGACCGCCGCTGGTGCGCGTACTGACCACTATTTGTTGGGCGCTACCTGCATGTGAAACCATGCTTTTATAACCGTTGATGACATAGTCATCACCATCGCTCTTGGCGTGAGTGATGATGTCCTCCAGATCGAAGCGCGATTGCGTTTCGGCGTAGGCTAATGTCAGCTGGCGGCTGCCATCTACAACCCCTGGTAGCATTTCGGTTTTAAGCGCTTCACTGCCGCCGTCTGCAATAGCCTTCGCACCCAAAACTGTGCTGGCTAAAAATGGCTCTAAAACTAGGCCTTTACCAAACGCTTCCATCAATATCATGGTGTCTATTTCGTTGCCGCCAAAGCCACCGTGCGCTTCTGGCACGCTGACACCCAACCAGCCAAGTTCTGCCATAGACTGCCAATTGTCAGGGCTAAAACCCTGCTCGGTTAAGACCAAAAGCTGGCGCTTATCTAAGTCGTAGTGGTCTCGCACAAAACGGTCAACGCTGTCTTGCAGTATTTGTTGTTCAGATGAAATATCGAAATTCACTAGATGTTCTCTCTATATTTGTTGGGATGCTAAGCGCTACTTGCTTTGGGACTTTTTGATGCCTAAAACGTTTTTTGCAATAACATCTCTTTGTATTTCTGATGCGCCGCCATAAATGGTGTAAGCGCGACTAGACAAGTAGCCTTGCATACCGCCCCGAGCGAACAGATGGCCAACCGGCATTGGTCCCCACGCTGCTGAATAAATGCCACCAGCTTCCACTGTCAATTTTTGGATACGCTGCTGAATCTCTGTGCCTTTGAGCTTGAGGATCGAGGATTCTGGCCCTGGCTCAGCGCCGTTTGCCGCGCTTGCTAATGAACGCAATTCTGTGAACTCAGTGGCTAACAAATCGATCTCTAGCTCGGCTAATTTTGCTCTATAGCTGGGATCGTCCAGTAATGTGCCATTGCCGCGTTTCACTTCGCTGGCTTGCTTACGCAAGTTTTCTAGCGCTGCCAGTGACTTTGAAATGCCGGCTAGTCCAGTTCTTTCGTGGGCCAGCAAACCTTTAGCGTAACCCCAGCCTTTGCCTTCCTCACCAACGCGATTTTCTACTGGTACTTTGACATCGGTAAGATGGACCATGTTTACTGTATGGGCGCCGCCCAGCGTAATGATGGGCTTCACTTCAATGCCCGCCTGCTTCATAGGAATCAGTAGAAAGGTAATGCCTTCCTGTTTCTTTCCTGAGTCGCTGGTGCGGGTTAAGCAGAAAATCCAATCTGCAATATGGGCAAGGGTGGTCCAAATTTTGGTACCCGTAACGGTGTAGTGGGTGCCATCTTCTGAGAGTATGGCCTTGGTTTTTAGGTTGGCTAAGTCAGAGCCGGCATTGGGCTCAGAATAGCCTTGGCACCAATTCACTTTACGATCACGAATGTCTGGCAAAAAGCGCTGCTGTTGTTCTTCGTTACCATGACTCATCAGTACTGGCGCCAGCATGGATAAACCAAAGGGCAGATCCCAAGGGGTTTGTGCGATTGCTGTTTCTTGCTCCCAAATATAGTGCTGAGTAGGACTCCATCCTGGTCCACCAAATTTCTCCGGCCACTTGGTGACATCCCAGCCGCCTTTTTCCTGGGCCAGCTTAAACCAATTGAGGCGCCATTCGGCGTAGTCTGTGCCGTTTTTATAGGCATTAGCGGCTAAAAATTCGCGTACTTCTTGTTGGAAGGCCAGATCATTACCACTTAGATCTATGTCCATTTTAGTTCTCCGTGAGCGCTAGGTTTGAGGTGCTAAAGCTTACTGGTTTCGACGCGCTAAGTTAAGCGGTAGGATGTTTCTCGAATTATAATAATCAGAGCGAATTGGGAGATTTTATGAGCTACGAAACACTTACTTTTTCGGTAACAGAAAACGTTGCAACTATTACTTTAAATCGACCTGATGCAATGAATGCCATGTCACCGCTAATGGCTAAAGAGCTTCACCAAGTGGCGCTGGCGGTTGATGAAAGAGCTGATGTTCGCGCGGTAATTCTTACCGGTGCTGGAAAGATGTTTTGTGCGGGCGGCGATTTGAGTGCTTTTGCCGCTGCGGGTGAAGGCGCTCGTAGGCTAATTATGGAAATGACGGGTGACTTGCACATGGCATTGTCCCGTTTGGCGCGTAACTCCGCACCAGTTATTGCGGCGGTCAATGGTACTGCGGCTGGGGCAGGTTTTTCGCTGGTTATGGCAGCGGATCTTGCGGTGGCTTCCAGTAAAGCGGTGTTCACTATGGCCTACACTAATGCCGGTTTATCTCCAGACGGCAGCTCTACTTACTATATGCCCCGCAAGATCGGTGACCGTCGAACTAGAGAACTCATGTTGACTAACCGGCTATTGAATGCCGAGGAGGCGTTAGATTGGGGAGTGGTAAACAGTGTTGTTGAAGCGGATGAATTAACGGCTGCGGCGCAGAAATTAGCGACTAAGATTGCCTCAGGTCCTACTCAGGCATTTGGGCAGGTGAAAGCGTTATTGGATGGCAGCTTTGATCACAGCTTAGAGACCCAAATGGAATTGGAAGCCAGAGCGATTGCAGGGTTGGTCAATACACCTGACGGTCAGGAAGGGTTGCACGCGTTCTTAGGCAAGCGTAAGCCAGAGTTCAAAGGTATTTAGCCGCTGTATGTATAAATGCGAGTTTTTAAATGATTTATGAGTGCGGCAACGAGCTGAAAAATGCTATTGACGAGCAATTGGCCCGGTTTGCTATACGCACATCGACCCAAGCGGATTTACGCTCGGCGGCAGTGGCTATCACCATTGTAGATGTAGGTATGGGCGCTGATATACCCGGTATTGATGAGCCTCAATCTTGGTCCAATGATGCAGCCTTGTTACTCACTCGGCGCTCCGAAAAGCTGCGTAATCACCCCGGTCAATGGGCGTTTCCGGGTGGTAGGGTAGAGCCTGGTGAGACGATCAACCAGGCTGCATTGCGTGAAATGCACGAGGAAGTGGGTTTAGACTTGCCCGAAACAGCAATTTTGGGTTGCTTAGATGACTTTGTCACACGCTCTGGTTTTGTCATGACCCCAGTGGTGGTTTGGGCAGGCACCTGTGCGCAAATGGATTTTAATCCAGATGAAGTGGCCAGTGTCCACCGCATTCCATTGGCAGAGTTTATGCGTGAAGATGCACCTAAATTGGATGTGGTAGATAGCAGCGAGCACCCAGTGTTGCGCATGCCAGTGGGTTTAGAAGCTATCGCAACGCCTACGGCGGCGCTTATTTATCAGTTTCGCGAAGTCTGCCTAAAGGGTTTAGACACCCGGGTAGCGCATTTTGAACAACCCCAATTTGCGTGGAAATAGTCCCTGTCTAACTGATATGGCTGATCATGAGAAGATGAATAGTTGACCCATTTTGTGGCTGCGCTCACAATCGGGTTTCGAAATTTTTAGTGCTAAAGGAGATACAACATGGCGATTCAAGAAGGGGCGACTCTGCCCGCAGCGACTATGCATACAATGCAAGAAGGCAAGCCAACCCCAGTAACTACAGACGATCTGTTTGCAAACAAAAAGGTTGTTGTTTTTGCAGTGCCTGGCGCGTTTACGCCAACATGCTCAATGGCTCACCTGCCAGGTTATGTTGTTCACTCTGACGCTATTAAAGCAAAAGGCGTGGACAGTATTGTTTGCCTATCGGTAAATGACGCATTTGTTATGGGTGCTTGGGGCGATAACGCCAACGCTGAAGAGTTGGTTATGGTCGGTGACGGCAATGGCGACTTTACTCGCGCACTAGGTTTGGAAATGGATGGCAGCGGTTTCGGTCTAGGTACACGCTCACAGCGTTATGCCATGATCGTTGACAATGGAACTGTATCTAAGCTAGCTGTAGAAGCGCCAGGAAAGTTAGAAGTCAGTGCGGCGGAGGCAATTCTTGAAGCACTGTAGTTTGTAGAAGTGGTGTTAAAAGAGAGTCTTTAGGGCTGATGATAAAAAAGGGCGCAATGTGCGCCCTTTTTTTGTGGTCAATTTTCTGCTTGCTTTAGGGGCCTAACGGCCTTTTTTAGATCGCTTTTCGTCTAACTTTTTTCGGCCGCAAGTGCTGCTAGTCTGTCGCGATTTTTCCCAACAGGCCGTATAAGGCATTCTTGCGCTGCTGTGGCTACTAGCTCGCCGGCTCGGTTAAAGAAATGACCCCTAACAAAGCCGCGTGCGCCGCTGGCATTTGGCGACTCTTTTGCAAACAGTAGCCATTCGTCGGCGCGAAAGGGACGGTGAAACCAAATGGCGTGATCTAAGCTGGCACCTCGAATTGACTCTCTACTGGCATTGTGACCGTGTGGCAGCATTGACGTTGACATAAAGTCTAGGTCCGACATGTAGGCTAACAGCGCTAAGTGCACTTCGGGGTTGTCTGGCAGTGGGTCTCGAGTTTTAAGCCAGGTATGCTTAATAGGCGGACGCTCTTTACCGTCACGATCGGTCATCAGGATCTTTTCCACAGCCCGGGATTCTATGGCTTTAAAGCGAAAGCTAAATCGAGCAATATCTGGCTGCTCTTTAGCTAAGGCTTCATAAGCTTCTAGGTCTCCGCGTAGCGATTCTGGTGGGGGAACATCTGGCATAGGTTGGGAGTGACTGAGTCCTTCCTCGCGGCGTTGCCATGAGCAGGACAAGGTGAAAATGGCTTTGCCATTTTGTACTGCGGCAACTCTTCTGGTGGTGAAGGAGCGTCCGTCGCGAATTCTATCTACTTCATAGAGGATAGGTCGGGTCCAATCACCGGCACGCAAAAAATAGGCATGCAGTGAATGCAGTTCATGTTCTAGGTTGACGGTTCTGTAGGCTGAAGCCAATGCTTGAGCCAGCACCTGCCCACCAAATACGTGCTCTGTATTGTGGTTTTGACCGCGAAAGAGATTTTCTTCAATGGTTTCGACATTCAGCAAATCGACAATTTCTTGCAGCACTTTGTTCATAGGTTGGTAGCGTCTTGAATCTTTAGTTTTGTAACCGCACAGGTACTATCTGACGACTGTGTAGGCGTTGTTGTATAGACGCTAGAATACACTGTTCTGCAGGCCTAGGGCAGGCGCGCACTGAATATGAGTGTTGTGGCCTTGGCGCTGGGCTTTTTAATACTGTGTCGGCTTGGCGTTGGATCTGCGATAATTGAGGCCAGCAAAGAAGTGCGCGTCACTTTCAAGAACTGCGCTTAAAATTGCTTTGTTGAAGGCTGGTGGTCGTCGGTTTTTTAGGGTCATTAATGCGCCCGGGACAATGTTTTATGTTGCGGGCTAGACGCACCGTAGAAGTTGGTCGCAAGCGTTCTGATGTGGCGGTTGATCCGCGCACGTGTTCATTTACTCTACTGGCACTTAACCAGTAACCTATTCTTTTTAGAGGAAATTTTATGTCTATTGAAGTACTGCAGATTGCCTGTCTTGATGATAATTACGGATTTCTGGTCCATGACAATGCCACCGGCGCTACCGCCAGTGTAGACACGCCAGAAGTAGCACCTATAAACGCAGCTTTGGCAGCAAAGGGCTGGAAGTTGACCCACATCCTAAATACCCATCACCACGCGGATCATGCGGGCGGTAATGAAGCGTTAAAGGCGCAATGGGGATGTACAATTGTTGGTGCGGCCAACGATGCGCATCGGATTCCCGGTATTGATGTGCAGGTTTCTGAGGGCGATTTATACGAATTGGGCATGACTAAGGTGAAGGTCATAGAAGTGCCCGGACACACCTCAGGCCATATTGCCTATTACTTCGAGGAAGATGACGTGGCATTTGTCGGTGACACGCTATTTGCCTTGGGCTGTGGTCGCCTTTTTGAGGGCACCGCAGACCAAATGTGGATGAGTCTGGAAAAGCTGATGGCTCTGCCAGATGCCACCACAGTTTACTGCGCCCATGAGTACACTCAAGCGAATGCAGCATTTGCGATAACAGTAGAGCCTGATAATTTGGCCCTGCAAGCGCGGATTGAAGAAATTGCCAAACTACGTAGCCAAGGCATTCCAACAGTACCGACGAGCATCAGTTTAGAGCGGGCGACTAACCCGTTTGTGCGTGCTACAAGCGCTGACCTACAGAGCACCATTGGGCTAAGTGGTGCAGATCCCGTAGCAGTTTTTGCCGAGACCCGTAAGCGTAAAGACCACTTTTGAGTTCGCCACCCCAGCCCCAAGAAGGCACGGCTGAGTCCTCCAGTGAAACCAAAAAGGGTTTGCTATTCGCAATAGGTGCTTACGGTATTTGGGGTATAGCGCCTATCTATTTTGTTTGGGTAGGATTCGCTGGGCCTTTGGAAATTTTGGCCAACCGCATAGTTTGGGCAATACCGTTGCTTCTAGTGCTGCTTGGCCTAACCAATCAATGGGCGGGGGTTTGGAAACTGACAAAGTCCCAGTTGGCAATTCTCGTCGCCACAGCTATGGCCCTAAGTATCAATTGGTTAACATTTATTACGGCTATTCAGGCCGAGAAAATTTCTGAAGCCAGCTTGGGCTATTACATAAATCCATTGGTCAACGTCACATTAGGCTGGCTGTTTTTGCAAGAACGTATGCGACCTTTGCAATGGCTGGCCATTGGTGTGGCAACTTTTGGGATAGCTACAGAATTGGTGGTGCAAGCCAGTGTGCCATGGCTGGGCTTAACGCTAGCAATGAGTTTTGGTATTTACGGGCTGCTGCGTAAGAAGGTCAACGTTCCGGCAGTGGTGGGGTTATTTATTGAGACGTTGCTCGTTTTGCCCATAGCCTTGGGCTATTTAATTTTGCTTTCCCTTGATCAAGGCACAAGGACAATTTTTGACGGTGCGAGCTTGGCGCTAGGTGGCGTGATTACTGTGATACCCCTGGTGTTTTTTGCGGCTGCAGCAACGCGTTTGTCTTTGACCACACTTGGTTTTGTGCAATATTTAGCGCCCACTTGTGCACTGATATTGGCCATATTCCTGTATGACGAAACTGTGCCTGCTGTGCGCTGGTTTACTTTTTCTATGATCTGGCTCGCGGTGGTGATTTTTTCTGTAGAAAACTTATATCAATATCGTAAACGAGGGTTGGGAGACGCTAAATGATTACACTTTATACAATGGAACGAGATTACCCGTACGGCACGTTGCGCTCGACCAATGACTGCAAAACCAAGGTGGTGTTAGAAGAAAAGTCTATTGATTATCAGGTGGTTGGCGTTCGCCCTAGCGATGTATGGAAGAAAGTGCCAGAGGTGCTTGCAAAACATCCACTGGGTAAAGTGCCGTGGATTGATGATTGCGATCTGACGGTTTATGACTCCACGGTGATCAATGAATATTTAAACGAAAAGTCTAATCACGCACCATTGCTGCCGCAGGATGTGGCGCTGCGTGCTAAAGCCCGCGCCCTTAAAAACTATGCCGATGAAGGCGTGCTCTCCAAGTTTTTGCCAATGATTTGGATGCCTTGGTGGTCTCCAGAAGGGCAAAGAGACCAAAGCGCTATGCAAAAAGGCCGTGATGGACTTTTCAGAGAGATTTTTCCGTTTCTGGAAGAGGCTTTAGGCGAGCAAAAATATCTTTGCGGCGAATTCAGCCTTGCGGATGTGCCCATGATGTCTGTGGCAATGGTACTAGAGGTAGATGGCATGGACACTTCCAGCTTTACCAATGTGCATGGTTACTTTGCACGACTGCGCAGCCGTCCTTCCTATCAAGCCATTAGTCCAAGCAAGAACTGCGCTGACACAACTCACTTGCTGAATAAGAAGTAATGCAAGTGGCTAGCGCTTCCTAGCGTTTTGGACACTAGGTTAAGCTATAAATTTTCGCCATTGCGGATGGCGCGTTGTAGGGAAACCAAAGAACGGTAGTAGGGTTGTAGGTACGAAATGGACTGCGGCCTACTTGCCCATGCTTCCTCAGCGATAGATTTTGATTCATACACACCTAAGATCAGGGTATAAAATTGTCGTCCTTTTGACGCTATTTTTGCCCTAGAGACACCAACGAGCTGCTTGTCTGCAACAAACCTAATCAAAGCATCTTCGTCTTGTAGCGCCATTATTTGTATCGCCCAAAATGCCTCGGGCAGTTCCAATAGAGAAGTAGATACTGCGGGTTGATAGGCCAATGAAATATATAATGGGGTGCTAGCGTCAATGGCTGGAATTTCTTCTGCTACAGGGCGGATCGATTTGTTGGTTTGATAGCCGGTTGTAGACCCTACCAATGGTAGATCGCTTGTTGCAGCCAGCGGCACTTCTGCTTTGGCTTTTTGTTCTGCTTTTGCTTCTTTTGTTTTTGGTCGTTCGCTTTCTGCGGTGCGCTGAGCAATCTCTTGGTTAGTTAGCTTTAGGCAAGCCCAATCCTCGGAATCGTTGTCTAACGCGCCTTCGCAAAACCAGCTTTGAGGTTCATTGTTATCGCCGCCGTTAGCGGAAGCAGTATTTTTGCTACCCGTACTAGAGCAGCCTAAGAGTAAAGCTGTAGTCAGAGATAAAAGCAAAATTTGAGTTTTCATTCGTTCACTCTGCCGATGTTGTAGGCAGCTGTAAAGGATGAACTACTGGGTTGTAAACATGATCAGCAATTCGGCAGCATCGGAAATTTTTAGTGCCATTTGTTTGCCAGGGCTTAAGTTTTGTCCTATTTTCTCTACAGCTTCAAATAAAGCTAATAGGACTTGGTAACTCGTAAGGAGGTTAGATGCTGGCGACAATATCTGATTTTGATCGGATTCCGCGTATTCTTAGACTCAACATTGCTGGGCAACCGGTAGAGTGGGTCAGTTGGCAAGATGCCGTGTGCTTGTATGCCCGCGAGCTCGTTAGCTGGACTGTGGGTCAACCGTTGCTGTCAATTCGTGGCGGCCATTCGCGCCTAGACGGCGAAACAAGCACAATGACTATTCACAGCATTATTGCTTGTGACGGCCGGGTGGTGTCTCGGGACGGGATGGTGGTGCCTCTTTCTAACCCCGCGTTGTTTCGGCGTGATGGCAACATGTGCCTGTATTGCGGAAAGCCATTTGCGGACTTTGATTTAACGCGCGACCATGTTTTGCCTGTTTCTAAAGGTGGTGCCGATCACTGGGAGAATGTAGTGGCTGCGTGTCGTCGCTGTAATCACTTCAAAGGCAGTAGGCTGCTAGATGATTGTTCGCTGGAGTTGCTTGCCTTACCTTATGTTCCCAATTTGTCTGAATATTTGGCGTTGATTAATTCTGGGCGCATTTTGGGCGATCAGATGCAATTCTTGAGTAAGACCTTTGGTGCTAAAAGTCGGTTGCTGCAAGAGTTGAGCCGAGGAGAGAAAACACCTTAGCAGAAGCTTTTTAACCAAACCTCTTTAACGAAAGCCCTTGATCACATTGTGTTGGTGGAACCAGTCCTGTTTTTGCATAGCGATTTCTGGCAAAAAACGTGTAGATAGTGCCTGACTGACATAACCCCAAAAACGCGAATTTGTTGACCGCAGTGTCAGTAAATCAAGGCGCTGGTGACCTGCCTTAGCAACCCGCACAGCGCGAGGACGGCGGAAGCGCTCGTACTCTCTTAGCCCATCGCTAATATCTTCTTCGTAGTTTTCCATCATCCGTGACAACACCCAAGCGTCTTCGATACCACTGTTTTGTGACTCCAAGAAGTTGGGGTGTGGGGCATAGCAGGCATCGCCAAGGTAGGCGCGTCGCCCATCTTGAAAATGCTCTGCAATGGTGTGGTGCTGGGGGTTAAATGTTTGGGTGAAGCTTTTGTTGGCAAATGCAGGCGCTAAACTTCCATGCCAATGCACTTCTTCAAACGGCAGTTGGTTATGAGTGATAAAAGTATAGTGGGTATAAGATTGGCTAGATATCTGTAATATAACCTGACCTTTACCCATCCAAGTTACATTGGCGTTGCGCAGTAAATGTTCATCGGCGACGTTTGCAGTATATATGTCGAACCCACCAACGCTGTCTTGTTGAATCGGTTTTTCTACCGCAGTTGCATCGCACAATATTGCTAGCTCGTAGTCGGCTTCAATTTCTTGCAAAGATTTTTTTGCCGGACTAGGGTCGAAGGCTTCGTGTTGGGCGAACAATTCAATTAGCTCCTTGCGCGTGCAGTTGACCAGTGGCGCGCCATAGCGCTCTAGATAGAAATTGCCTAGCGGCAGTTCGGAAAGTAAATAAGCTGAACGGCCCAACCTAACTTGTTCCCGATCAGGGCATAGACCAATGCTTTCTATATTTGATGGGGACAGTGTGTTGATAATTCTGCTGACGCTGGCAGGAATACAGTGCACAGAATTTTCGTCAGCGCTTGATTCGTTGAGTGATGCAAATTGTTTGGTCTTAGCAAAGCCCGCCACTCTGCTGGCCAGTGCCGCAATATGCGCAGCCGGTGACTCGCCTATTACCGCAACGCTATACACTACAACTTACGCCAGCGCGTGCCTTCTCGAGAATCCTCAAGCTCAATACCTTTGGCTAGCAATTCATCGCGAATTTCATCAGCTCGCTCGAAATTACCGTCTTTACGGGCATTTTTGCGATCTTCGATTAAGCCCTCAATGGCGGCTGCATCTATTCCGGATGAATCGCCAGCAAGATCTGCACCAGTGAAATAGGCTTCAGGGTTGCGGGTTAATATGCCTAGCAACCAGCCGCCGGCGAGTAGTGCTTGTCTGTGGGTTTGCTTGTCAGCATCAGTTTCAGCGCGTCTTAACTGGCCAGAAATTTCATGCATAGCCGCCAAAGCTTTAGGTGTGTTCATGTCGTCAGACAATGCAGCAATGACACCTTGAGGGTAGTCGCTACCCTCAAGGATGGCAAAATCATTACTGGTTTCACCATGGTTGCCATTGTCTCGAAGGGTTTGATAAAGGCTGTCTAAGCTTGATTTCGCTTGAATCAATAGATCATCCGACCAGGACAGTGAAGACCTGTATTGTCCAGACAGTAGGGCGTAACGCAGAATTTCGCCGGAGTGACTCTCAGCAAGGCTGCGTATGGTCAATACATTGCCCACGGACTTAGACATTTTTTCGCTGCCCAAGGTAAGCATCCCATTGTGCAACCAGTAGCGGACATATTCTGCGGTTTGGTTAGCGCAGCGGCTCTGGGCAGCTTCGTTTTCATGGTGCGGAAAAGTTAGATCTGCGCCGCCGCCGTGAATATCAATGGTGTCGCCCAAATGCTTTTTGATCATGGCCGAGCACTCTATGTGCCAGCCCGGGCGGCCGCGCCCCCATGGGCTATCCCAACCGGGTTGCTCCGGGGTAGAGGGCTTCCACAAGACAAAATCCTTGGGATCTTTCTTGTAGCTCGCAACATCTACGCGAGCGCCGTCGATCATGTCCTCTAGGGTGCGCTTCGCAAGGCTGCCGTAATGAGGGTCTGACGGCACGTGAAACAACACATGGCCGTCACGCGCGTAAGCGTTATCTAAAGAGATCAGAGTCTCAATCATTTCAATAATTTCAACGATATGGTGAGTGGCTTTAGGCACTAAATCTGGTGGCGTAACGCCTAGGGTAACCATGTCCTCTTGGTAAGCAGCGGAAAAACGCTCCGCTAGATCAACAATAGATTCGTTGTTCGCCAAGGCGGCAGTATTAATTTTATCGTCGATGTCCGTGATGTTGCTGACATAGCTGACTTTCGTATATTGGCTTCTCAGCAGTTTCACCAACACGTCAAAAACAACCGCAGGCCTGCCGTTGCCAATATGCACGTAGTTGTAAACCGTGGGTCCGCAGACATAGACACTGACGTGGTTGGGGTCCGCTGGCACGAACTTTTCTTTTTTACCACTGAGCGTGTTGTGAAAATAAATATCTGACATGGTCGGCGCGAATCTCTTACTTAACGAAAGAAAGCGTTGCGCGGCGTCATGGTTTTAAAATTCTGCCAAGCGCGCCTGCAACGACTATGCGTCCATTGTGAGGCCCTCGCGGAGGAAGGCCCAAGGACTACAAAACAGGCGCGCAGTATAGGTTACTGGGGGGGCGAAAAGTAGCCGCCAAAGTTCTGTTAGCCTGACTTTGGCTTTCGCGGTGGATTGCCATAGCTCGGGTTGCTACTGATTCTCTTCGCGATTGTAGCGGTTGGCGGGTTATACCAACCCGGGTTGCTGAAATCGTTCGGCGCTATGTCATCGCGTACTTTAACCAAGGTGAACATGCCGCCCATTTCAATGGGTCCATAAGGGCCGCTGCCGGTCATCATGGGTAGTGTATTTGCTGGGCCGGGGTGATGGCCTGCGTCGATGTGTTGCTGGTGTTCCGCCATACCGTTTTCTCCCACGGCCATAAAGTCGGGTAGGTGGTCACGAATTTTTCGTTCTAGACCGCGCATATTTACGCCTGTTGGGTTGGGTATACCGTGGCCCATGGCGTTCATTGTGTGATGGGACATGTGGCAGTGGAATGCCCAATCTCCGGGTGTGGCGACAAATTCTATGTCTCTGGTTTGACCCACACCGACGATTTCAGTGCTTTCGCTGCGCCAAGCTGATTTCGGCCAGCGACCGCCGTCTGAACCGGTGACATTGAACGATGTGCCGTGCAGGTGTATCGGGTGATTCCACATGGATAAATTACCAATGCGAATGCGCACTCGCTCGCCGGTGCGGGCGACTATGGACTCTATGGCCGGGAACACCTTGCTGTTAAAAGACCAGAGGTCGAAGTCCACCATGACGGAGGGGTCTGGGCGATAGGTGCCCGGGTGCATTGCCCAGTTTTGGGTCAGCAGGCAATAGTCGCGGTCTATGGGTTCCGGCTCTTTGGGGTGGATAATAAACATGCCCATCATGCCGAATGCCATTTGAGTCATTTCGTCTGCATGGGGGTGATACATATGAGTGCCGTTTTGTTTTAAGTCGAACTCATAAGCAAAGGTTTCGCCCGGTGCAATTTGCGGTTGAGAGAGTCCGCCTACGCCGTCCATGCCACTGGGCAGAATGAGGCCGTGCCAATGCACGGTGGTGTGCTCTTTTAAACTGTTGGTGACGAGTATTCGCACGCGATCACCTTCCACTGCCTCGATGGTGGGGCCAGGTGTGGTGCCGTTGTAACCCCAACATTTGGCCGTGCTGCCCGGTGCAAATTCGTGTTCAATTTCCTCTGCGATGAGGTGGAATTCTTTCACACCTTCTTTTTTGGTGTAGGGCAGTGTCCAGCCGTTTGGCGTGCGCACAGGGTTGTAGCCCAGTTCCTCTTTCGCCTTATTCGCCTGATTTGCTTCTGCTGGGGTGGCGGTAGATTTAGCTTGTGCAGAAGTGGCTGCTACGGTTGAAAGCACTGCACTCATACCGCTAAAGCCTAAAAAGTTTCTTCTAGATGTCATGGTTTTGCACTCGCTGATTGTGTCTGGTTCGTATGTGAAGCGTGGTCGTGTGACGTGTGTTTATGGATGGCATGCTTAGGCTTAGGCTTTGCTTGCGCAGGTTGCTGCTCTTGCATACCGTGATGGTGTCTGTGGTTTGTCTTGGGCGCTTGAGTGTCCTTGTTTGATTGCAAGTAGTTCTCTAGTCCCAATGACTCTGTATTAGATCCATCTGTAAACACCTTGGGCGATACGCCTACGGCCTTTGCCAGCGCGGTATTGGCTAGCCAATATGCTTCCACTGTGTCTATATAACCCAAGAGGGATTCGTATTGATGCTTTTTGCTCTGCAAAAGTTCAAACACGCCGATCAACATGAAGAATTGTTCTTCTTGGGTACGCGCTACTGCATTTGCCTGTGCGGGTAACAAATGGTTTTGATACTGTTTGATTTTGCTGGCGGAGTTGTCCCTACCTGCCAGGGCGAGGGCAATGCGGTTGTCTAGCTCCAGTGTGAGTTGCTTAAGTTGTGCTTGAGCGATCTCTAACTCTGCGCTAATTCTTAGCCGGTCTTCTTGGCCTTGAGAAAATACGGGTACTTCCCATTCCACATTAGGGCCAGTTAAACGCTCGCCATCTGACTCGCGCTCGCGTTCAGAGCCCAGTGCTATACCGCCCACCTTGTTTTCTAAACTATGTCTTTTAAGTTGTAATGTAAGCGCTGCAATTTCCGTTTGCGCGGCTTTTAGGTCTAATCTCTGTTCTAGCGCCTGTTGTAGCAAAGTGTCTCTTGTAAAACTTTTTCCGAGCGCGCTTTCTGCTGGGAAAAGGTTTGCCGTGTTGGGTATTGGCAGCTGCTTTGCAATTTGCCATTTTTGACTGGCGCGAATGCCTAAGACTTCTGACATTTCTGTTCTAGCTGTGAGTACTGCCGTCTGGGCATCAATTAATTTTAGCTTGGCTTCGCTGGATTGTATTTTTGCTTCAGCCAATTCCAAAGCCGTAACGTTACCGGCGTCACTGTAGCGTTGGGTGGTCTCTAAGATTAAGTCGCTGATGGCGCTGATTTCTTGGAATACTTGAAGCCGTTGCTTCCTTGCCAGGTATTGATAGTAACTCTGGTAGGTGAGAGCTTGAGTAGCCATTGCATAGGCTTTAACCTTTTGCTCAATGGCCAGCGCCTGGGTTGCGGCCAGTTTCTTTCGCGACTTCAGCGTGATTAGGTCCGTTAGGGACACGCTGATGCCCCAAATAATCTGGTCAATGCCTGCGTTTGAATCGAGTTGGCTGAGCGACAAAAGCGGGTTTCTTATTCGCGCTCCGGAAAATACCTCTGCTTTAGCAAAACCAAGTTCTGCGTAAACCGCCGCTAGGTTTTGGTTATTCGTGAGCGCTATCTGAACAGCTTTATCGGCGGTCAAAGGGGCTCCATTATCGATAAGTTCGCGGTGGCCCTTTGATGCTACTGGTGCTGTCGCTGTGTCTTTTGTAATGTCCTTCGTAGTGCCTTTTGCAGTGCTTTGAGTGCTGTTTGTCGTAAAGTTAGCGCAGCCCACAATGTTGCTTGTCGCAGCGATAACCAGCATGGCTCTAACCCAAGGCAATGAGTTCGCTCTGATACTTTTTTTCTTCACATCTAAACCTTTGTCAATTCGATAAAACACTTCCTTTTTTGGAGGTGCTTTTGGCGTATGCAGCTAATTGATAGGTACAAAAACGGGCTACAGAATTGAGATTGCCACTACCCACATAGAGCAGTTGGCGCAGGCGCAGCGCTAGATGATCAGGCGATCAAAGCGGGAGAGAGGAGATTCAAAGGTTGTGTTTGACGGGTTATCCGGTGGTGCAAATTCCGGCGGTGCCCTGGCAATATCAAAAGAGGCTAGGGCGATAATATGAGCGGTGTATTCGCCTTCAGTTTGATCATCTTCATGCCAAACAATGAATAATGCATTGTGACTTGGGGCTACAACCTCGCTCAAAGCGGTGGTGTCTTTTGCGCAGTTTTCTTGTAAGCAGGTGTTAGTTTGAGCGGGGTCGAGGGCTTGGCTATGTTCCTGAAGTTGAAGTTGAAGTTGAACTTGAACTTGAACTTTAGCTCTATTTTTAACTCTGGCGTGGTGGATTTTTGTATGTTCGGTATGCGTCGGCTCATGCATGCTCACATGGTCTGAGCTATGATTCATTGCTGCGTTTTTATCACTCAAACATTGGCAGCCTGCGCTCGGTAGGGCCAGATTCACAATCAGCAGATACGTGATAGTTTGAGTTAAAAAGTTCATTGACCTAGGCTAGGAGAGAATGTGAACTTATTCAAGCCCAAATTGATGGGCGGTGTGTTTGTCCAAAAAAGGGCGCAAATTGTGCTGTGTTAGCCTGCTCTTTATTGAGAGGGCCGGGCGGGTATGATAATTAGCCCTTGGCCTTGTCGAAGTTAAACCTTATTCATTGAGGCGTTTAGAACACCCATGCAGGTAGTTATAGAAATCACCCTTTACCCGCTACACAACGATTACATTGCAGCGGTAGATGATTTGTTGGCACGTCTCAATGCGCAAAGTCAGGGGGCGGCGACCACCAACCGAGTGAGCACCATACTGCACGGCGAATATGTTCAAAACATGGCGCTGGTGCAGAAGGTGATTCCAGAGATACATGAGAAGTGGGGCGAGGTCGCCTTTGTGTTGAAAATTCTTCCAGGCGCCGAAAGAAGCATTAATGGTTATAGCTAGCGGTTCAGCGGGTTAGTGCTTTATAACTCGCATCAGTAACCGTTGGAGATCTATCGGCTTGGGCGTGCTCAGCTAACCCGGATCTGCGGTGACAACAACATTGTTGCCTTGCACTTCTAGGTAGAAGCAATTCTCTCTAAAGGTGTGACAGGCTTTGCCGGTTTGTTCTACGTAGAGCAGTACTGCGTCGCCATCACAGTCAAAACTCATATTGACCAAACGCTGGGTATGGCCGGATGTTTCGCCTTTCTTCCAATAGGCTTGTCTGCTTCTTGAGTAATAGGTAACGGTGCCATCGCGTAATGTTTCTTCAATGGCACGGCGATCCATCCAAGCCAGCATAAGCACTTGCTGGCTTTTACTATCTTGGGCAATAGCCGCGATGAGTCCGCTTTCATTGAAGCGTACGTTGTCGAGGAAGGCGGTTAATGCGACTTCGGTGCCCTTGGGGCTACCCTCCAGTGACTTAAGCTTATCCATAGCGTTTTTCCAGATATTCATAGACGCTGCGCAGAGCCATTGCTTCGCCACCCTCAGGCCGTGCAGGGCGGTTGCGCGTGTTAAATGCCATTATGTCGAAGTGTACCCAGGGTGTGTCGTCAACGAATCGTTGTAGAAAAAGTGCCGCGCTGACTGCACCGGCGTAAGGTGTAGCTGCGGAGTTGACCAAGTCCGCTACATTACTCTTCAGCATGTAGTCGTAGCCTTCGTGCAGCGGCATTCTCCATACCGGATCGTCCTGCTCTACACCGCTGGCTGCAATACCTTCGGCAACTGTGTCTTCGTTACAAAACATTGCGCCTATTTCCGCGCCTACCGCAGATCTAGCCGAACCGGTTAAGGTTGCATAGTCGACAATAAGTTCGGGCTTTTCCTCGCTGGCAATGGACAGCGCGTCGCATAAAAGTAATCTGCCTTCGGCGTCGGTGTTATCAATTTCAACAGTGAGCCCCTTATGGGTGTGCAACACATCGCCGGGCCTAAAGGCGTTTCCCGCTACGCTGTTTTCTGCGGCAGGCACTAATAAGCGCAGGCGGATGGGCAGTTGTTGTGCCATTACAAGGTAGCCTAGGCCCATTGCTATGGCTGCGCCGCCCATGTCTTTCTTCATTAAGCGCATGCCGCCGGAAGGTTTCATGTTGAGACCGCCGCTGTCGAAGGTGACACCTTTACCCACAATGGTGACTTTAGGGTGAGAGGGATCACCCCAAGTGACGTCTAACAGGCGAGGTTCGTCTTCTGCCGCTCTGCCTACTGCATGAATTGCGCCGCATTCCATGTCCAGTAATGCATCGCCAACGGTGGCATTTATCGACGCGCCAAACTGGTCAGCCAATGCCTCGGCCTCTGCTTGTAGATGAGAAGGTGCCATATCTTGGGCGGGGGTATTGATTAAATCTCTGGTAAAGAACGTTGCCAATACTGAATTCACTACGCGCTGTCGTTTTTCTACGTCATCCACGTACATGGCTGCGGGTTTGCGAGAAGCTTTGCTGTACCTTTGAAATTGATAGCAGCCCATACCCCAACCAATAAGTTGTAAATCGGCCACTGAACTGTCGATTTTGTAAATTCCCTCTGGTAGCGCCAATGGCAGATGGCCCAAAGTATTTAAATCATCGATGCCATCCCAGCCTACAATGACTTGACCATTTTGCAGCCAAGCGAATTGGCCTGGTGAACAGGAAAAATTTTGGCGCTTAAGCCATTCGCCATCTTCGTCGCTGAGTGTTTTCGCAAAGGCCTCGAAGTCAGTGGTTGCAAGTAGGCGCAACTGGCTTGCGTTGGTATCAGTGTTAGAAAAGCCTGCGTTTTCTAGATCAGTCATCAAAGTTCCTTGATTGATGCGGTGTGGGCCACCGTCAGTGTAATTTTTAAAAGCTGTACTTTAGATCTGCCTGTTTAAAGCTGCACAACTTAGAGTTGTACGACAGATATCATGTCTTTATTGCTGAGACCGAGATTATTCTTCGCAAAGACTTTGTCTGCTCTGTAACTTGATCGCACTAGTGGACCTGAAGCCACTTCCATAAAACCAAGTCCTAGTCCGTATTCGCGCAACTGTTCGAATTGTTCTGGAGTTACCCAGCGGTCAACGGGCAAGTGATTCTTGGTCGGGCGCATGTACTGCCCAAGGGTAACGATGTCTACATTGTGTTTGTACAAATCCTGCAGCGCAGCCTCTATTTCCTCGTCGGTTTCACCAATGCCCAGCATAAGGCTAGATTTAGTCAGCACCTTGGGGTTCGCTTCTTTGGCGTAAGCTAATACGTCTAATGTCTGACGGTAACCGGCTCTTGGATCTCGAACCACATGGGTTAGGCGCTCGACGGTTTCTAAGTTTTGCGCGAATACTTCCAGGCCAGAATTGGCCACCACTGCGACGTCTTTCTCGTTCCCAGAAAAATCTGGGGTGAGGGCTTCAACGGCTGTATTGGGATTGGCTTTTTTAATTGCTTGAATGCAGTTGGCGTAATGTTGCGCGCCGCCATCATCTAAGTCATCGCGGTCAACCGAGGTTAAAACCACATAACCAAGGCCCATGAGTTGTACAGACTTAGCTGCGTTTGCAGGTTCTTCCAAGTCTAGCCAGCCGCCGGGGTTGCCTGTATCTACTGCGCAAAAGCGGCAGGCGCGGGTGCACGTTGCGCCCATTAGCATGATGGTGGCGGTGCCATGGTTCCAGCATTCGCCAATGTTTGGACAATGGGATTCTTCGCATACGGTTGCGAGCTTATGGGTGTTAACGGTTGCACGTACTTCTTGATACCGCTTGCCACCGCCAATGCCGACTCTCAGCCAAGGTGGTTTTCGTTCAGTGTTCAGCACTTCGTTGTTTTTGTTCTTACCGCTCTTCATGCCATTTTTTATGGCGCTAAAGCCCTGGGCAGTTTCGAACTTGTCGCCGCTTTTGATTTTGCTCAAGTTTCTTTCCGAATGAATGTGTAAGTAGGTTTTATCGTCGTTGAATTTTTTCGAAATTAATTCTTACTGAGATTGCTCATCGCGCTCTTCGCTTTGAAATTGTAAAGCATGCAGGGTTGCATACAGACCTTCAGCGGCCAATAGCTCTTCGTGGTTGCCAATCTCAGCAACTTGCCCTTGGTCCAATACCAATACCCGGTCTGCTTCCTGAATGGTTTGCAGGCGGTGAGCAATGATAATAGAGGTTCGTCCCTGTGTCAGACGCTCCAATGCATCTTGGATGAGTAGTTCAGTTTCGGTGTCTATGTTAGCTGTTGCCTCATCCAGTACTAATATCTCAGGGTCGGCGGCAAGTACTCGAGCGAAGGCCAGTAATTGTCTTTGTCCTTGGGACAGGTTTTGGCCTCGCTCCGTTAGGGCAGAATCGTAGCCCTCAGGTAGCGCGCTGATAAAGTCATCCGCGTTAACGGTTTTCGCCGCTTCTATTGCTCTGGCCCTGGTAACATTAGGATTGCCTAAAGCGATGTTGTCGTAAATTGAGCCGGAAAAAATATGAAAATCTTGTAGTACCACGCCCACACGTTTTCTCAGGTCTCGTGTATGAATTTGATTTAGATCAATGCCATCGAGGAAAATTTGCTCATCAGCGAAGTCGTAAAACCGACCCAACAAGCGGATGAGGGTACTCTTGCCGGATCCAGTAGGTCCTACAATGGCTAATTTTTCGCCTGCGGCAATGGTGAATGATACGTCTTTAAGGATGGGCATAGCGGGGTCGTAGGCGAAGCTGACCTGGTTAAATTCTACCTTGCCAATGAGCCTGCTAGGCAGGGTCACGGGATTTTCAGGTTCGTGAATTTTTTCATCCCAGTCGAGGGCTTGAAAAATTCGTTCTCCGCTGGCCATGGCGCGGAACAATATATTTGTTTGTTCGCCCAAAACGACGACAGGGTGAAAGAGCATGCCAACAAACTGAGTGAACAAAACCACTTCACCAATACTCATAGTCATGGTCATTACCTGACTTGCGCCGTAGTAAAGAATGAGTCCTATAGCGATGTGGGCGAGGCTTTCATTGAACGCCCCATATAAGGTTTCTACCCTGGCCAATTTATGCTCAAAAGCACGGTTGTCTTCGTTGACGTCGGTATAACGATCTAGATTGAATTTTTGACGGTCAGAGATTTGTACTACCTGTAGCCCCGCTAAATTTTCTTGTAGTGTCTGATTCAATGTAGACAGCGTTTGCCGGACCTGGCGAAACAAAAATCGTGTGGAACGACGAAAGTAGTAAGTCACCAGTGCCAATAGGGGCAGAGCGAGTAATAACATTAGCGTTAACGGTGTGTCTATTGCCAACATCACGGCAAGAGCAACGAAGAAGGGTACAAATTCGCCGATGAGTGTGCCCAAGCCCCTAAGGAGTTCATAAAGGGCTTCTACATCGTTAGTTACCCGTGTCATAACCCGACCTACTGCAACCCGGTCGTAGAAAGAGGAGGGTCTTGTTTCCAAGTGACGAAATAAGTCCAAGCGTAAATCGCGCAGCCCATTTATTACCGAACCGATGAGTGTCATGCGGTGGGCATGACCAACGAATGCCCAGATAATTTGTATTGTCGCGTAAAGGGCGCAAGCTGCAATGAGTGGCGGCAGGTCTAGGCTGTTGGCAACCCAGGTGTTGAGTTCTATTAGTCCAAAGTCTGGCGTGTCCGATGAGCTGTCGCCTTGGATAATATGGTCAATGACAACTAGAGATATAAGAATGGGTAGCATCACTTGGAGTGTGGACGCCAACAATACGAGTGCAGTGCTGAGGAATAGTGCGCCCTGGTAGGGTTTGAGCCAGTGCAGTAGCCGCCTCAGCAGACTCATATTCAGTACCGCGCCGCTAATATCTGCATCGAACATAGCGTAGTTACGTTGGTCCGGCCTCGGCGACTCAGACTGCTGAGGCTGTTCTGTTTTTGCGTTCTCAGTACTCATTGCATATTCAACCTTAGTCTTTCGAGGTCGTCCTCTTCGGCACCCTCTCGCTGAACGCGCTCTAGTTCTGCGTAGTAACCTTGTTGTGCAATGAGTTGCTCGTGGCTACCTATCTCGAGTATTGCGCCCTGATCAATAATGATGATTCTGTCCGCATGCCTGGCGGTACTCACACGGTGGGAAACTAACAGTGTAGTTTGCTCTTTACGCAGTCGTTTCAGTTCGCTGAGGATGTGGTCTTCGGTCTCTGTATCTACCGCTGAGAAACAATCATCTAAAATGAGTATCGGTGCATTGCGTATGAGGCCTCGTGCCAATGTTGCTCTTTGCTTTTGCCCGCCTGATAGAGTGACCCCGCGCTCACCAATAAGTGTATCCAACTTATCCGGGAAGCCATCGATAGTGCTTTTTAAATCTGCTGAAGTCGCTGCTTGCCAAATTTTTTCCAGCATTCTGTTGGGGTCGTCATAGGTCAGGTTGTCTTTAAGGGGTTCCGCGAACAAAAACGGATCCTGAGGCACCATGGCAACTTGAGCGCGCAATTGTGACAGTGGGTAATCTTTTACTGGGTGATCGTCGATCCAAACAGATTCAGGCTTGGGATCAATTAGCCTTACTATTTGCTTTAGT
>CAUZON010000045.1:0-24521 GCA_963581445.1 Gammaproteobacteria bacterium
CTATTGGCTAGAACTCAGAACTCAGAACTCAGAACTCAGAACTCAGAACTCAGAACTCAGAACTCAGAATTTAGAAGGGGTACTAGGATCTGTTTCTGTGCAAACGCCACCACCCAATGCGTCGTATTCGGCTCTGACAAACTCCTCGCCGCGGGAGTTGCGCGTATATAGGCGACAACGCTCGGCTTCATCGTCTATTGTTGGGTCCACCGCTAGCTCGGCTTTGATGCTTGCAAGACTAACAATTTCTTTGTCCATAAAGATGCACTGTTCGCCGGGTGTGTCTAGCTCCAGGCTCTGCATGCCACCCACGCCCCAGCTTATCTACATAGGTTCGTTGCCGCATTCGTGGCCCCCGCACCGGGCGTTATGTTTTGTCGCAAAGCTGTTTTAGCTGTCTTGTTTGATGGTCTTTTTAATTGCCTTTTCATTTGCGTTCTATGCTTTCTGCTGAGTGGCTTACACAAAGAATCATCAGTCGATGATCCTTTTAGCATCATGCCTATTTCAGTTGGGCAATTTTGCCTTTTTAGCAAAAACAACTTTTGCTTGTTAGGGATAGGCCGCCGGTTACAAGCGACGTCCGACAGATTTCCGTGAATCTTCGTCTGCAGAGAGCCCATTTTTGGCAACGCCTAATTTGCGTTTACCAATAAGCGCTAGGCTGAGTTTTCAGCTGCCAAGATTTGTTCAAGCAATGCCAGCGAGCCGCGCATACCTTTCTTAATGAATGGTGCCACTTCAACGGGTGCGACATCAGTGCGCCAAATAAATTCAGTGCCTTTTTCTTCACCTTCGCTCTGAGCATTGAGCTTAATCGAGGCTAGGTGTGATTTTAGTGCTGGAGTGGACTCTATGACTGAATATTCCATAAACATTTGTGCATCGTCATGGCTCACAATGCGCTCTGCTAAGCCGCCAGCGCCTTCCATTTTGAAGCGTCTTACTTCGCCGTCAAACTCGCAGGATTCAACTCCAGGAACCCAATCTACGCGGCCGGGCGAACCAACAATAGCCCAAATGGTTGCAGGTGAATAAGGTAAAAAATGCTTAACTTCAATGCTCATGAATAACGCTCCCCAGCTGTTATTTAGGTGTCGTCGGCGGAGGCCCACGGCACACCAATTTGTAAGTTTTATTGTTTGCGCTAGGCCGCACATTGACTGGATTTGCGTAAACCAGGGGTCAATGGCTGATTAGGCAGGCCCGGCATTCTAGCCGAAGATCACGGGCATTGTTAACTTGATATTTGTTGAGATGTACATGGGCGGCAACTGCTTGCTCAGTAACTATGGGGCAATGCCGCTTCTTGGGTGGCATAGATAAAATACAAACCAAGTGATAATAATGGCCGAGTATTTCAAGGCATTAAACGCAGATCATGTGGCTTTTATTGACGCTCAGTCAATGTTCTTTGTGCCTACAGCCGATGCGGATAGTCCTATCAATGTTTCACCCAAAGGCATGGACAGCCTGCGAATTTTGGATGATAAACGACTGGTTTGGATGAGCCTAACTGGCAGGGGTAACGAAACCTACGCCCACTTGCAAAGTAAGCCGCGCGTGACCCTCAAGTGGTGCACTTTTGCCGAACAGCCTCTTATTTTGCGCGTGTATGGCAATGCCAAGCGCATTCTTCCAAGTGACGACGCCTTTTCAGACTATGGGGTATTAATGCCAGAGCAATTGGGAACTCGGCAATTTTTTGTGATGGATATTGAAGTGGCGCAAACCCCTTGTGGCTGGGCGGCATCTGAAATGCAGTTGGTCAGAGAGCGGCCAACACTGACCAAGTTTGCGCAAAATTTGGGCGTGGAAAAGATTCAAGCGTCCTGGGTAAAATCTCGGCCGCGCCCTAATCATTTTCAGTCTAACTCGAGTTAGCGGGCCGACGATCTGCCAGTGCCAGCCGCTACAAAATTCTCACGCAAGACCGCGTTGTTTGTAGCTGTTGGTTTTAAGCCTCACGGCGATTGCGTTGTTTCCCGGCCAAGATCAGACGTACAAGTGTATGTGGCTAGTACTTATCCCGTTGGAGGTGTGATAAAACTAGTGCAAAAGAGTTAGCGGGAAAAATATGAGAGAGTTAGATCTAATTGTGCGCGGTGGCCGGGTGATTGATGGCACTGGCGCAGCAGAATTTACGGGAGACATTGGTGTCCGCGACGGTAAAATCGCCGAGATTAGCACTGATGGCCCCATTATCACCCAGGCCAAGCAAACCTTGTCCGCAGAGGGTGCCATTGTCGCTCCTGGCTTTGTTGATATTCACACCCACTATGATGGCCAAGCCACATGGTCTAACCGCATGTCGCCGTCTAGCCATCATGGTGTGACCACTGTGGTTATGGGCAATTGTGGTGTGGGGTTTGCACCCGTTCGGCCCACAGACCACGACTTACTGATTGAGCTGATGGAAGGGGTGGAAGACATTCCCGGTGTGGCGCTGAATGAGGGCTTGAGCTGGGACTGGGAAAGCTTCCCTGACTATATGGACTATTTGTCGAAGCGCCAGTTTGATATGGATGTGGGCGCTCAGATACCTCACGCGGCTTTGCGTGTGTATGTTATGGGTCAGCGCGGTGCTGATCGTGACCCGGCTACACCTGAAGACATAGCCCAGATGCGCCAGCTCACGGTAGAAGCCATGGCTGCCGGGGCGTTAGGCTTTACCAGTTCGCGCACGCTGAATCACCGTACTTCTAGAGGCGAGCCTACGCCAACCCTGCAAGCTGAAGTTGACGAGTTGTTGGGTATGGCCGGCGCGTTAAAAACAGCCGGGCGCGGGGTGATGGAAATGATCTCGGATTTTGATGACCTGGAGGGCGAATTTTCACTGCTCAAGCAAATGGTCAACACCTCGGGTAGACCTATGTCTATTTCCTTGGCTCAAGGCCTGAGTCCTCATGGCTGGCGCAAAATACTGGGTAAAATTGAGCAAGCCAGCGACAGCGGCTTGGTTATGCGTGGCCAAGTTGCACCGCGCCCAATTGGAGTATTGTTAGGATTAACCACAACGCTAGCGCCGTTTACTACGAGGCCCTCCTTTACTGAACTAGGTCAGCTGCCGTTGGCCGAACGATGTTTGGCCCTTGCTGATCCGGCCCGCAAAGCAAAAATATTGGCCGAAGAAACTGGTCGCGGTTTTGCTCGATTGTATGACTTGATGGATGAAGGGCGAAAAATTTGGCTTATGAGCGATCCGCCTAACTATGAGCCAGACCCCAAGGACAGTTTGTATGCCCAGGCTACCCAGCGTGGCCTAGATCCTTGGTCCTATATTTACGATGCGCTGTTGCAAGACAAGGGCAATAGTCTGCTGTATACACCATTTGCCAATTATGCCGACGACAACTTGGATTGTTGTCGGGATATGATTTTGCACAAAGACACGGTAATGGGCTTAGGTGACGGTGGCGCCCATGTAGGCACTATTTGTGACGCCAGTTTTATTACTACGTTGATTACCCATTGGGGCCGCGACCGTAGCAGGGGCGAGGGCATAGACCTACCCACGCTGATTAAGTGTCAGACCCAAGACACTGCCAGAGCCGTAGAATTATATGACCGCGGTACTTTGCAATTAGGTATGAAAGCGGATTTGAATATTATCGATTTTGACAATCTGCACGCGGGCTTGCCTGAAATAGTAAACGACCTTCCTGCGGGTGGTGCGCGCCTACAACAAAAGGCGCGTGGCTATGAGGCCACAATAGTTTCTGGCGAAGTCACCTATGTGCGCGGCGAAGCCACAGATGCGCTGCCTGGCCGCCTAATTCGTAAGTAGCAGGTTATTGGTTTTTAACGGTTGGGTAACACAACGATCAGGGAGTTGATCAGTAGACATGGATGGACCGCTCAAACATATTAGAGTGTTAGATTTAACCATTGCGCGAGCCGGGCCCATGGCTGTGCGCCTGCTTGCTGATTGGGGCGCGGATGTCATTAAAATTGAACCGCCACCGTGTAAGGATGCTCAAGGCAGTTCTGTTACGGGTGGACGGCGCGGTCCTGACGAGCAGAATCTGCATCGCAATAAACGCTCATTAGCCATTGACTTAAAAGCCTCCGAAGGTAAAAGGCTGTTTCATAAGCTCGCAGCAAATGCCGACGTGGTGGTGGAGAATTTTCGCAGCGATGTGAAGTATCGGCTTGGCGTAGATTACGAAACCCTAAAAGCTATCAATGGCCAAATCATTTACGCCAGCATTTCTGGCTTCGGTCAAGATGGCCCTTACAGCAAGCGCCCCGGGGTAGATCAAATTATTCAGGGCATGAGCGGACTTATGTCTGTGACCGGCGAGCCTGGTCAGGGGCCTATGCGTGTGGGAGTGGCTATTTCAGATACCTCGGCAGGTATGTTTTTAGGTCAGGGTATATTGCTTGCGCTGCTGCACAGAGAGCGCACTGGTGAAGGGCAGTGGGTGCATACGTCACTGCTAGAATCCATGATGTCCAAACTAGATTTCCAAGGCGCGCGTTACACCATGAGTGGTGAGGTGCCAGACCAGCAGGGCAACGATCATCCAACTCAGGTGCCTATGGGTACTTTTACAGCTAAAGATGGCCACGTAAATATTGCCGCCTTTGGAGAACAAATGTGGCAAAGGTTTTGCGATGCGCTAAAGGCTCAAGCCTTATTTGAGCATCCAGACTATGCCAGTGTGGGTGCTCGAACTCGGCACAGAGAGCAGATCAAAGCGGATATGAATTTGCTCACCCAGCAGTTCTCGGTGGCAGAATTAGTCAGTCGGTTGAATGACGCAGGCGTACCCTGTGGTCCCATCAACACTATTGCGGACGGGTTTGAGGATGTGCAAGTTAAACACTTGGCTATGGCGGTTAACGCACCGCACTCCGAAATGGGTGATTTAGGTCTGGTGCGTTCCCCTATTAATTTATCTAGTTTTCCGCATCCATCGCAATTAGATCATGGCGCACCAGATCCTGGGGCGGATTCGCGCTCGGTCCTGCAATCGTTAGGTGTAAGTGATGAAGAAATTCAACAGTTAAAACAGGAAGGAATCATTGCTCAATGAAATTAAAAGCCAGTTTGGGTTACGCCATAGGTGATCTAGGCATCAACTTGTATTTTATTTCGACATTGACTTATCTTTTGTACTTCTACACTGATGTGCTGGGTATCAGCGCCGCCGCTGCCGCCGGGGTATTCTTGGTGGCGCGGTTAGTCGATGCGGTTACTGATCCACTCATGGGCGCTATCGCCGAGCGTACCCGCACTCGTTGGGGACGCCTGCGGCCCTATCTCTTGTTTGGTGCCATTCCATTAGGCGTTATTACCGTTGCTACCTTTACCGTGCCGGATTTAGATGAGAGCGGCAAAGTGATTTGGGCTTACGCCACTTATACCTTGTTTGGTATTTTATACACAGTGGTGACCATTCCATATTCTGCACTAACGGCATCTCTAACTGACGACTACCAAGAACGCACAAAGTTATCTACTTTTCGTATGGCGTTTGCTTTTACCGGCGCGGTAATTGTTTCGGTGGGGGTTGCCGAATTAGTGCAAGGGTTTGCAAGCCCGGCAGACGGTTACGCGGCAGTCATGACTGCATTTGCGTTGGTAGCAACTTTGTTGCTGTTGATAACTTTTTTCAATACGCGCGAGGTTATTCAGCCGCCTGTGGATGAGAAGTTGTCACTTAACGACAGCTTTCGTGCAGTTTTTTATAATCCTCCCTTAATGATTGTGATTGCGCTTTTTACGTTGGGTATGCTGAGTTTTACCGTTAGACAAACTGTGACGGTTTATTACTTTTCCTACAATGTGGGAAGGCCAGATCTGATTAGCACTTTTTTTGGCGCCACGTTAGCCACCATGTTTATCGGCTTAGTCTTTGTGCCTAAATTGGCGGAACGTTTCAGCAAAGCAGGGGCCATTCAAATAGGTGCGCTGTTTACTGTACTCGCCAGTATTGGCTTTTATTTCACGCCAGTAGATACACCTATGTGGGTGATTTTTTGGGGTTGTCTTGTGGCCTTAGGAGGAGCGCCAATTGCAGTTTTGGGCTGGGCGATGATTCCCGACACTGTAGATTATGCGCAGTGGCGTTTTGGTAAACGTGCAGACGGCGCGGTTTATTCTATGTCCA
This sequence comes from Gammaproteobacteria bacterium, assembly GCA_963581445.1. Taxonomy (GTDB): domain Bacteria; phylum Pseudomonadota; class Gammaproteobacteria; order Pseudomonadales; family Azotimanducaceae; genus UBA4421. The sequence goes on from CAUZON010000045.1 coordinate 6,117, forward strand.
GCTTCTTTCAGAAGTTGGCTAAGGCATTGGGTGGCGCAGGTGTTGCTACAGCGCTTGCAGCGGTAGGTTATGTGGCCAACCAACCCCAGTCCGCTGAAACCTTAGAAATGATTTTGAACTTGATGACCGTTGTGCCAATAGTCTTGATGGCGGCAATGATTTTGCTGGCACGCCTTTATAAGTTAGACGGGGAGACCCACGTCCAGATGCGCGCGGAACTGGCTGAGCGTTATGGATCAGAAACTGAGGTGCCTTAGAGTTGTTTCTCAAAGGCCTTTGTTAAGGAACTATTCTTAAAAGTGGTCTAAAGGCCCGCCAAGACCCGTCAAGAGGACTCTGAATACGCGTTGAAGTTTTACGCCACCAGCCATTCAAGGAACAGAATTTTCATTGCCATAGCCACGGCAATGGGTTGGTCGAACATCAGGTGATGATAGGTGCCCGGTACGGTAATGCTGGGCATTTTGCCGTCGATCATAGCCAGCATCTGTTCGCCGTAGAACGCGCCCTCATCTTCGCTTTGCTCCCCAAGCATAAGACCGGTTTTGCAGGTGAGCTTACGAAACTTTTCCTCTTGATCGCTACCCATTTCAATATAGTCGAATATGCCCGGGTCAAATTTCCACGTCCAGCCCCCTTCCACTTCCTTTAATCCGTACTGACCAAGGTGTCTAAGTACGTCAGGATGCACGCCGGGTTGCTCAGGGATAAAGCGAAAGCGGTCCAGGGCCGTGTCTTTGTCTTCATACACACGCAGCTTGCGACCAGCTTCTACGCCTTCGCGCTCAACCCGCATACCCCACTCAATGTATTCGGCTTTTGGCGCCACGGTGAAATCCATAAATAGCACGCCGGTCATCTGTTCGCCAAAGTAGTGGGCGGCCTCTAATGCTGCAAAACCACCAAAACTGTGTCCGACAACAATGGGTTTAGACCCCAGTTCGGCGGCCTCGCAAACGGCCCATATTTCTCTTGCAAAGGCCTGGCCACTGTAGCGCTCACGCCAACCACTGTTGCCGTTACCTGATAGGTCCAAGGCCGCAATGCGAAAGTTGTCCGTTAAGAAGGGGGCGGTGAAGCGCCACCATTCCATGTGAGCATTACTGCCGTGGATTAACACAATGCCCGGCTTACCGACTTGGCCCCAGGTGGTGTATGCAATGTCTATGTCATCTACCTTAACTGTTGCATATTCTGAAGGTTCCGCCATTGCGGTGTTATACCAAAAGGGTAATTCGGACATGAGTACTACCTGTTAATTCTAATAATTCTAAAAGTTAAACGCTGGCTATAAAAAGGCGTCCAAAAGGCATCTAAAAAGAATGCCTCTCAAAGTGCCTTGAAAAAGCGCGCTGAAAAAAGAGCGCAACGTTAGCACGCAAAAGGTCAGTTCTATAAGTGCTACGGCGACTTTATTTATCTTCTCGTACATTACCGTTAGCCTCCATAAAATGAGAAAACTCGCTTCAACAAGCAAAGTCTCTTTTACTCGTTGCTTAGTTCTGTTTAGCTTACGAGCACACTTTTACTCAGGCGTTCGCCAATGCACTATGACACTGAATCCACCGATATCACTTGCCCTTATTGTGGCGAATCCTATGAGTTGGTAGTGGACACCAGTGGCGGCGAGCAAAACTACATAGAAGATTGCTTTGTTTGCTGCGCACCCATTAATTTTACGATCCAGATTGATGGCCAAGGTAATTTCAGCGTGCTGGCCATGCACGAAAACGACTGCTAAAAAGTCCATTACATTTGTTCCATATGGCGATGGCTTGGCGCAGGCAAATGCGCTTGAATTGGCTTTTCTACGCAAAGACGGGTTGGCTGAGTGTGGTTGGGTGACCTCGCGTGCGCTTGTTTTAGCGGCTGATAACGCGTTATAACTCTTTATGGGAAGAGAGTATCGGCAAGCACGTAGTGTGAATGCGTAACGAGAAAAGGGGAAAGAGCTATGGATTACTTTTTAGACGACATCACCGTCATAGACGCAGCGACATTTTTGGCCGGCCCCGGCGCTGCCACCATCATGGCGGACTACGGCGCTAACGTGATCAAAATTGAACCACCTACCGGTGACGGCTATCGCGGTTTGGTGGGGCTCTATCCCGTGCCTTACCACTGGCAGTTAACCTCGCGCAATAAACAAAGTTTGGCCTTAGATCTTAGTCGTGATGCGGGGCAGGCCCTTATGCACAAGCTGGTTGCGGGCGCTGACGTGATGACCACCAATTTTTTAGAAAACCAGTTAAGCCGTTACCAGCTTGAATATGAACGTCTGAAAGAAATTAACCCACGCCTGATTTTTGCCCATATCAGTGGTTATGGCGACCAGGGAGTTGAGAGTCAGCGCCGCGCATTTGACGTCACCGCTTGGTGGGCGCGCTCTGGCATGATGGAATTTGTTCGCGAACCCGGCCAAACCCCACTTTCACCGGCGCCGGGAATGGGCGATCACTCAACTGCTACAGCGTTATTCGCTGCCATTATGAGTGGCTTATATCGGCGTGAGAAAACGGGCAAGGGCAGTAAAGTCTCTACTTCGTTAGCGGCCAATGGCGTGTGGGCAAACGGCATGGCTCTGCAAGGTGTCATTGCAGGCAATGACCTGGCAACCCACAGGCAAGAAACCGGCTGGGTTAATCCCTTCGCTGGTTGCTATGAAACTGCAGATGGACGCTACGTTGTGTTGACCATGATCAATACAGGCAGAGAGTATCCAATGTTGTGCGCTGCATTAGGCACCCAAGCGTGGTTGTCTGACCCGAGATTTGAATCAGTGCGCTTGGCTATGCGCAACCGAGTAGAATTTAAAGCGGCTATTGCTACGGCGTTTAGCAAACTGACCTATTTGGAGGCGAGTAGTCGTTTAGATGCTCAGGGTATTACCTACGGCCCAGTGCAAACCATGAGCGAAGTGCTGGAAGATGAGCAGTTACGGGCCAATGGCATAATTGTTGAAACAAGCGATGCCGGAGAAGACTATAAGCTGACCATTGGCAGTCCCATTAATATTGCTGGGGAAACCAAGAAGGCACCCAAACGAGCGCCGGACATTGGCGCGGACAGTTTGGCAGTGCTTCGCAGCTTTGACCTAGAAGAGGCGTACATCCAAGAGCTGCTGACTCAAGGGGTGGTGGTGGATGGTGGTGGGGTGTCCGAGTAGCGCCAACAATTCGCCTTTCACCCCTCACAAACCATTGCACTCCTCTCAGTGGTATTTTTTAAGTTCGACTTTTGAAACCAGAGGCGGTCTTTTAGGCATTGCCCTGCTTCGCAGTGGCGTTTTTTAGGTTCTGCACTGCTTCGCAGTGCCTTGGCTCGCGGCGTAGGCTTCTACTGCTCGCCAGACTCTGAGCGCATTGCCGCCCAGTACCTTTGCTATGTCTGCCTCGCTGTAGCCTCGGCCTAACAAACCATCTATAAGGTTTGGATAGGTGCTGACGTCCTTCAACTCTAGGGGCAATGAGTCGCTTACACCGTCGTAGTCTGAGCCAATGCCTACCGAGTCTATGCCTGCCAGCTCCACCACTCGCTCGATGTGATCTAACACGTCATTGGTGGTGGCAAAGGGGTAGGGGTTGTCCTTTTTGTATTGCTCGGCGAAAGCTTTCACCGCTGGGTCATCTTGTGCCAAGCCTTCGCTGGCGATGTAAGCCATCACCACTTCACGTCGCTGCTTGGAATAAATTTGCGCCTCTTCTGTTAAGAAGTTGGTGCCGAAGTTTATTTGGATCACACCTTTCGCTGCGCCCAGCGTCTTCACCATGTCGTCGCTCATATTGCGCACAAATCCGGGGGTGTAGTGGCGCAGTGAGGAGTGCGAGGCAATAACCGGTGCCTTGCTGATTTCGATAACCTGTTCAAAAGCCGCGTCGGATATGTGTGAGACATCAATCATCACGCCGAGGTCATTCATACGCGTGATCAATTCTTTGCCATAGGGTGAAAGGCCCATCCAAGCTTCATTTGTGTCATAGGACGAATCCGAGATCTTATTCGACTTGCTGTGCGCCAACGTAATGTAGCGAATACCTCGATTAAAAAAATGTCTCAGGGCCTCTTCTGATTGAGTCACTGGTCCGCCGTTTTCCATGCCTAGCGGCAGAGAAATGAGGTTATTCTCAAAGTGGTTTTGTAGGTCATCACTACACGTGGCAATGGCGAATTTGTCTGGTGCTGACTCTGCCAAACTTTCCATGTCGTCTATCAGCTCATCTGCCAAAGCGAATGCGCCACCGGCTTCATCCACTTTGGCCGGGATGTAAATTGACATGAACGGTGCGTTCAAACCGCCATCTATGGCTCGGGGGTAGTCAAAGTCGCCGCTGTCTGTAGCGCGACTGACATCTGCGTAGGACAGTTTTAGGCGGTAGGGCACGTCAATGTGGGTGTCTATAATGAGCAAGGATTGCGCCAGTGCAGCGCCGGTTTTTGGCGGCTCGGCGCAGGCACTTAAGCCCACAATACAGCTCGCAAGGGTAAGTTTTATCAGCGCTTTGTTTGCGCAGCAGCGGGTAGATAGCGGTGCTTTTAATGTGCCGGTGGATACAACCTTAGATACGAGACCAAATCCGAGTTTAGATAGGCTGTGAGAAAGGGCTTTTCTGTACATGATTTATCCTCTGCGTAATGCTGATTCACTGTGACCCTCAGTGTACTGTTTGTGCAGCAAAAGTGCGTCAGCTTGAGTAGACTATGTCGCATACGGTCATTTCTCTGAGCAGGAGGTTTGCAGAGGAAAGTTTGACCCCAAGCGGGTTGATATTGACCTTACAAGGTTTATCCACACATTCGAACTAGGGGCGAATTATGATTAGTTTTCATGATCCAAGAGGGGAGAAATCTCAAAGTGAAGAGACCTATGAGCTCAGCTGCGATGTAGCCGCCAACGAAGGCCGGGGCATTACACTAGGTTTGTTGGCCAATGGTTTTCCAGATTCGGAGAACTTTTTGCGTCACATTGGTGACGTGTTTAAAGAACAATTACCGGGCCTTGAAATTAAGGTTTGGAACAAGGGCAATGCCTCTATCCCAGCTCCGCAGAGCATGCTGGAAGACATACGCAAAAGTTGCCAGGCTGTTGTAGCGGCCTACGGGCACTGAGGCAGCTGTACTACCGGCACCGTGCGTGACGGAATTAATACAGCTCGACTAGGCATCCCAGCGGTCTCTTTAGTGACTGAAGACTTTTGGCCCCAGGGCAACTTCGTTGCTCAAGCTTTGGGCATGCCCTCATTTCCAAGAGTTCAACTACCCCATCCATTGGCGGGCACTGGCAGCGCGCATTTGCGCAGTGTGGCCGAGTCTATGGTGGCAGCTATTATTGGTGGTCTAAAAAATGACTGAACTGATGCAAGCGATTGATGAGAGTGCGGCGTTAGAAATGTTGCACGAGGCAGGCTGCACAGATGGTCTGCCAGTGGTTATTCCAACTCCGGAAAGGGTTGAAGCTTTGGTTTTGGCCACAGGACTGGATGCAGATTTACAATTGGGCAATATGGGCCCCGGGAATGGTGCGGCCACAGTGGGCAAGGTAGCCACCGCAGCAGTTATGGCGGGTTGTTTGCCCGACCACATGCCCATTGTTATGGGCGCGGTTAATGCGGTACTTGATCCGCTATTTGACTTAGCCGAAATGCAATCCACAACCCATTGCACGGCGCCGCTGATTTTGGTCAACGGCCCTGGTCGGCATAGTTGTGGTCCAGTGGCCTCAGGCTTTGGTGCGCTGGGTCCTGGGCACAGAGCCAACGCCAGCATCGGTCGTGCGCTGCGTCTGTGCATGATTAACATTGGTGGTGCGCGTCCGGGAGAATCGGACATGGCGCTGTTGGGCCATCCCGGTAAGTTCACCTATTGCTTGGCAGAGGATGAAGAGCATTCACCTTTTGCACCTATGCATACAGATTTAGGCTTTGCCCCGGACGATACTGTAGTCACGGTGATTGGCGCAGAAGCCCCTCACTCAGTCATGTACAGTGGCGACGCCGACGACCCAGAAGACGTTAACAAATTGCTCGAAGTGCTAGCCATCGGCTTAGCCAATATGGCGACCAATAATGCGGTGTTAACCGGTGGTGGCGCGGTGGTTGTACTTAACCCAGAGCATGCAAAAATCCTGCATGACAATGGTTTGGATCGGCAGGCCATTATTACCAAACTGTGGGAACTGACCCATTATCCAACCGAGCAGTTGAGCTATTTTTCAGCAAACTTTGCCGCGCGCATAAAGAGCGATACTTATCAGTGCTTTACCAACCCAGAAGATATACTGCTGCTCATGGCGGGAGGCAGTGGCCTTTATTCTATGGTCATGCCCAGTTGGTGCGCCGGTGCCAACCGCAACCAATATGTCAGCAAAAAAGCGGATGTAGAACAATTTTGTGAAGTGCCGGGGCTAGTGGCCTTGTTAGATTAAGGGCAAAAATAGTGTCGGCATCAATTTATTTTTGGATCGTACGGAGTAATCGATGACCATTATTAAGCAAGAAGACCTTATTCAAAGCATTGCAGATGCGCTGCAGTTCATTTCTTATTATCACCCAACCGATTTTATTCGAGCCATGCGCGGTGCGTGGGAACGAGAGGAGTCTCCAGCAGCGAAAGGTGCGCTGACTCAAGTGTTGGTGAACTCGCGCATGTGTGCGATGGGTAAACGGCCTATCTGCCAAGATACCGGTATTGTTAACGTGCTGATGTCTGTTGGCATGGGCGTGCAATGGGACTCTGAGCTGTCTTTAGACGACATGATTAATGAAGGCGTGCGTCGCGGTTATACCCATCCAGACAACGTTTTACGTGGCTCTGTATTGGTTGAGCCAGATGGCGCGCGGGCGAATACCAAGGATAATACCCCTGCGGTAATTCACACCAAAATTGTCCCCGGCGATAAGCTAGAAATTGAAGTAGCAGCTAAAGGCGGTGGCAGCGAAGCGAAAGCGAAGTTTGCCATGCTCAACCCTTCAGATTCCGTAGTGGATTGGATCCTCAGCGTTGTACCTACAATGGGCGCTGGCTGGTGTCCACCGGGTATTCTGGGCGTGGGCATTGGCGGCACGCCGGAAAAAGCCATGTTGATGGCCAAAGAGTCCTTGATGGAAACTTTGGATATGCACGAGCTACAGGAGCGCGGCGCGTCCAACCATCTTGAAGAGATGCGTATGGAGTTGTTTGAGAAGGTCAACGGTCTTGGTATTGGTGCCCAAGGTTTGGGCGGTTTAACAACTGTGTTGGATGTGAAGGTCAAAGACTACCCAACTCATGCTGCGAACAAGCCGGTAGCGATTATTCCAAATTGTTCTGCTACACGGCACATTCACTTCACTTTAGACGGTTCAGGGCCAGCGGAGTTCACGCCCCCAGATATGACTGAGTGGCCCGAGATTGAGTTTGAGTTAGGCAGTGATGTTAAGAAGGTGAATTTAGATACGCTGACCCCCGAAGAGACACATACCTGGAAGTCTGGGGATACGTTGTTGCTGTCCGGGAAAATGCTTACCGGGCGCGATGCAGCGCACAAGAAGTTAGTGGACATGATTGATCGAGGCGAACCCTTACCGGTAGATTTTACCAATCGAATTATTTATTACGTTGGGCCAGTAGACCCCGTGCGCGATGAAATTGTTGGCCCAGCAGGACCTACTACCGCAACGCGCATGGATAAGTTCACACGCACCATGCTAGAGAAAGCGGGTCTTGCCGGCATGATTGGTAAGGCGGAGCGAGGGCAGATTGCCATAGATGCCATCCGTGATAACAAGGCGGTTTCAATGATCGCTGTGGGAGGCGCTGCATATTTGGTGGCTAAGGCCATTACCAAATCTACCCTGCTGGCATTCCCAGAGTTGGGCATGGAAGCCATTTACGAGTTTGAAGTTAAAGATATGCCAGTGACAGTGAGCGTAGATTCCACCGGTGAGTCTGTGCACATTGAGGGTCCAAAGATTTGGTCGAAGAAGATTGCTGAGCAGATTGCCGTAAAACAGGTATAGCTTTTATTGCAAGGGCTGCTAGTACAAAAACTGAAACCCAGCTTGGAGATGTCTATTCTCCAAGCTTAAGTTTTACCTGTTCTAACCTTTTCGTAATGTTCTAATCAACCCTTAGCATCCAAATACTTCTCAGCGTCCAATGCTGCCATGCAGCCAAAGCCTGCACTGGTAATAGCCTGACGATATATGTGGTCTGCAACATCTCCGGCAGCAAATACGCCGGGGGCTGTGGTGGCTGTGACATTACCTGTCAAACCACTGGCTATGCTGATGTAGCCGTTTTCCATATTCACTTGGTCTTTGAACAAGTCAGTATTGGGGATGTGGCCAATGGCGATAAACACGCCGGTTAAATCAATACTTTGCTCAGAGCCGTCGTTGCCCTTTAAGCGCATACCGGTTACGCCCATGTCGTCGCCCAATACTTCATCTAGCTGGTGGTTCCAAACCGGAATAATGTTCTCTTTGGCGAATAGGCGATCTTGGAGAATTTTTTCAGAGCGTAATTCGTCTCGGCGGTGCACCAAGTATACGGTCTTGGCGATGTTGGCCAAATAAAGGGCTTCCTCCACCGCGGTGTTACCACCGCCCACTACAGCGACGTCTTGGTTCCGATAAAAGAAGCCATCGCAGGTAGCGCAAGCGCTGACGCCTTTGCCCTTAAACGCTTCTTCGCTTTCTAAACCCAAATACTGAGCAGATGCGCCGGTGCAAATAATTAGTGCTTCGCAGGTATAAGTGGCTTGGTCGCCAATCAGCGTATGCAGTGAGCCGTCTTTGCTCAGCGTGGTGGTGTGAATGTGGTCAGATATGGTGATAGCGTCAAAGCGCTCCACGTGCGCGGCCATTTCTACCATTAGCTCTGGGCCTTGTAGCTCTGCATGGCCACCGGGCCAGTTTTCAACTTCAGTGGTTGTTGTCAACTGACCGCCCACTTCTATACCGGTAATGAGTGCTGGCTTAAGGTTCGCTCGGGCTGCGTAAAGGGCAGCTGTGTAGCCTGCAGGGCCAGAGCCCAAAACGATAAGTTTGTGATGCTGCGTATCAGCCATATATATCTCGTACTCAATTTGTAAAATATTCGCGTCATCTGAATTGATCTAGCGAACTGCTGGTTATTCTAGACAATATGATTGAGAAGGTAACCCTGTGCTATGCGGAAATTGCAATAAATTCACGAACCGCTGCATTTTTGTTACGAGTGATAATGATACTCGGCGGGTGGTACGGCGAGGTTTGGCTGAAATGGTTTATACTCATTTGCTGAACTAAAAGTGAGAGAGCTATGACGAATATGCGATTTGGTGCCTTTGTCGCACCCCATCATCCCATCGGTGAACATCCAACGCTACAATTTCAACGTGATTTGGATTTTGCCGAGCATTTAGACAAGCTTGGCTTTGATGAATTTTGGTGTGGCGAGCACCACTCAACCGGTTGGGAAACAATTGCCAGCCCAGAAATGTTCCTCGCTGCAGCCGGTCAACGCACTCACCGCATTAAGTTGGGTACAGGGGTTATTTCACTGCCGTACCATCACCCTTTTAATGTGGCCCAGCGACTTGTGCAGCTAGATCATATGACCCAAGGCCGCGCCATCTTTGGTTCTGGTCCCGGGGCGTTACCCTCGGATGCACATACCCTGGGCATAGACCCAATGCTGCAGCGCGACCGTCAAGATGAAGCCATTGGTGTCATTCAAAAACTCTTAAGAGGTGAGGAGCGTTTCAGCCATAAGTCAGATTGGTTTGAACTCAACGATGCGGCGCTGCAATTGCTGCCACTGCAAAAAGACCTACCGTTGGTTGTTGCCTCCATGATTAGCCCGTCCGGGATGACCTTGGCCGGTAAATACGGCACAGGTGTACTGTCAATTGGTTCTACCACCACAGCAGGTTTACAGGCGCTGTCTACTCAGTGGGCCTTTGCCGAGGACGCAGCTGCTAAGTTTGGCAACACGGTAAATCGCGATAATTGGCGTGTGGTGATGAACTGGCATATTGCAGAGACAAAAGAGAAGGCTAAAGAGCAGGCAAAAAATGGTCTGTTCCGCTGGCACAACGAATACACCGTGGGCACCTTGATGCGCCCTGGTGTCGACGCTTATAACTCTCCCGATGAAGCTATAGAAATGGCGTCTCAGCCAGGCAGTGGCTCCATTATTGGAACCCCCGATGACTTAATTGCGGCGTTGCGCGAGATGATTCAGCTAACCGGGGGCTACGGTACTGTAGTGGGCTTTGTGCACGACTGGGCCAACCGCCAAGACACCTTTGAAAGCTGGGATATGGTTGCTCGATATGTCATTCCAGAGATCAACGGCATGTTGGATCAATACCGCGAGTCGCAAAAATTTGTTACTGAAAATCGCGGTGTATTTGACCGAGCTGGTGAAGCGGTTATGGCAAAGATTATGGGTAACGAGCGCGCTGTTGCCGCAATGGCTGAAGAAGCCAATGCCCAAAGCGCAATTCCCGCCCACCATGCGCCCGACCTGAAAAAGGGATAAAGAAGAGTTAAAAAAGAGCTAAACAAAAAACTAAGAGAGCGAAAAAGAGTTCTCATTAGCTGTGCAAAGCAGATCAAGCCGTAAGGCTGGATCTGCTTTTTTTTTGCTTTGCGGGGGGGCTAATGAAGTGCCAGGCGAAGGGGGTGGCAGGGAGGCTTAACAGGGCGCGGGTAAAGTAAGCCGGCTCAGATCAGCTGCTCACTTCTCATATTTTGAATATCAGCCTCGCTATAACCCAGTTCAGCCAGAATATCCTGAGTGTCCGCACCCAGCCTAGGCGGCGGCGATTGCACAGTTGGCGGAGCAGGATTAGCCACATGGCTGGCGCTCACTACGCGTACCTTGTCTTTACCGCATTCACTGTCTTCGCCGCCTGGACGATCTATCTCTGTAAAGGTGAGGCGGTGATCAAACTGGGCTTCCGCCGCAACCTCTGCCAAATTCTGAATGGACGAAACGGGCAGGCCGACCTCGTTGAATACTTCCAGCCAATGGGCGGTAGTTTGTGCAGCGATAATCGGATGCAAAATAGCGTTAATCTCGTCCGTGCACTTCAATCGAATGCTAGGATCTGAGTACTTTGCGTAAAGGTCAGCATGACCAAGCGCTTTGAAGAGTTTTTCAACCTGGGGCTCTTTCATGGCAATGATTTGCACGTAACCGTCCGAGCTTTCAAATACGTTAGAGGTAGGCTGTTTGGTAGGCGACTGATTACCCAACAGTTCAGGCAATACGCCATTGACCGTGTAGGCGGTCATCTGTGGAGCCTGCATCATCATAGCGGTATCCAGCATAGAAATGTCTATGCGCTGGCCTTCGCCAGTAACATGACGGCGAAACAGTGCCGCAGTAATAGAAAACGCCGCGTTCAGCGCTGTGCTCATATCTACAGAGAAATAACCCGAGCGGGCAGGGCCGGTTTCAGGGTGACCGCTGATACTCATCATGCCGGAGAACGCTTGGATAGCGCCGTCATATGCTGGCTGGCTTGCCCTAGGTCCTTCTTGGCCAAAGCCAGACACAGAAGCGTAAACAATATCCGGCTTCGCGGCCTTAATTGCTTCATAACCGAAACCTAGGCGCTCCATTGTGCCCGGCTTAAAGTTCTCCACCACTGCATCTGCTTGACTCACCAACTTAAAGATCACCTCTTTAGCCTTGGGGTGCTTTAGGTCTATGGCCAAACTGCGCTTACCCAAGTTGCAGGTTAAAAACGAGGGCGACATGCCATCGCTAGAAGCAGACATCAGCCCGCGGGTCATGTCTCCGGTAACAGGCTGTTCAATCTTGATTACCTGGGCACCTATTTGCGCCAACTGCTGAGTAGCAAAAGGCCCGGCTAGGACTTGGGTAAAGTCAAGGATACGCAGGCCGGTTAGGGCTTGGCGTTGTTTTTGCTCTGTTTCTTCTGCTTCTTTTTGATCCTGCTGCTGTGCGCTCATGTTTACCGCTCTACTAGTTCAAAGATCCACAGCGAACCGCTGGTCACTTCGTCAGCCGACATGGCCGCGCCACCTGCATATTTACGGCCCAGTTCTGCCAGTATCGAAGGCAAAATTGGATCATCTTTAATGCGCACCAAATCGCGCTCATAGAGTTTGCCGTCAACGCGTAAAATTGCTCGACCATCTTTGTTAGCATGAATGGGCCATTGCTTCCAGATTTTGCCGTAGTTGGTGAGCATATAACCTGACGGTATGAATATGCGGTTGTCATGCTCCATGATCCAAGTGGTTCTTGAACTCACTGGTTCAAGGAGTTGAAACTCCACTGTGTCTTTGTTTTTAAGAAAAGACCAACTAGGCTCTTCGCTGACTAACTCGCCACTAGTAAACGGGCCACCTTGAACTATTTCCCAGGGGCCGTCAGCGGACTTCATAGCATACAAAAACAGCGCTATGCCCAATGCAAGTAAAAGAATCAGCTTAATGGCTAAGACAAAAAACGACCTAATAAAACCCATATCCCGCTCTCGTATAGACAATGTTTAAAAACCCAGTGTACACAAAACTTGGTGCAAAAAGTTTTGCTTAAAGTCAGCTTCCAGCCAGCTTGAAGGAAGCCCAAATCGGTTATCTAGGAGGGAGGGCATTAGTCTCACGCCCAAATGCCAACGCTGTGCTTTTTTAAGCTCGATTGCTAACGATGCTTTTAACGCTTAGATAAAGGCGAATTTTGCCAGAAAAATTGCTGCCAAAAACCATGCGCCCAGGGTGATCTCAGTGCGCTTGCCCGTACAAAGTTTGACGGCTACATAGGTGATAAAACCCAGTGCTATGCCGTTAGCAATAGAAAACGTTAGTGGGATCAAAATAATGGTCACCATGGCGGGCAGCACTTCGGTGGTGTCTGACCAGTTAAGGGTTTCCATGCCACCCAGCATTAAGATAGCAACATATATAAGCGCGCCCGCAGTTGCATAGGCGGGGACCATTGCCGCTAGTGGTGAAAAGAAGATAGCCAAAAGAAACAGCGTACCCACGACCACTGCTGTAAGTCCTGTGCGGCCACCTGCTTCAACGCCGGCGGAGCTTTCCACGTAGCTGGTCACGGGCGCGCAACCAAAAAATGCCCCCATTACACTGGAACTACTGTCCGCCTTAAGTGCGCGATCCATATTCTCGGCATCACCGTTTTCATCAATTAAACCAGCGCGACTAGCCACGCCTAAAAGGGTGCCTGCGGTATCGAACAAGTTAACGAATAAAAAAGCAATGATGATGCTGGCCATTGCGACGTCTAGTGCGCCGAGAATATCTAGTTGCAAAAAGGTGGGTGAAAGGCTGGGAGGCGCAGAAACTAGGCCATTAAACTGCACAAGACCCAGTGCGAGAGCGATAATGGTCGTGCCCAGAATGCCAATAATGATGGCGCCCGGAATCCTGCGCATGGATAGAATGGCGATAGATAAAAAACTGAAGGCGGCGAGAAAGGTCTCGGGCTTGGTGAGGTCGCCTAGGGACAAATAGGTGGCGTCACTGGCCACAATAATGCCTCCAGTCTTAAGGCCAATAAAGCCCACAAACAGACCCACGCCGACGCCCATGGCAATGCGCATGTTGAAGGGAATACTGTCTAGCATCCAACGCCGCATACGTGTGACGCTCATGATGACAAATAGAATGCCGGCCAAAAACACAGCGCCTAAAGCCACCTGCCAGCTGTAACCCATTTCGCCGACAACGGTGTAAGTAAAAAATGCATTCAGCCCCATACCTGGTGCCATACCCACGGGCCAGTTGGCATACAGCCCCATCACGTAGCATGCAAGCGCTGCAGCTAAACAGGTCCCCACAAAACTTGCGCCTTGATCCATACCGCTAGCCGCCATCATTTGCGGATTAACAAAGATGATGTAGACCATGGTAATGAAAGTGGTCATGCCGGCGATCACCTCAGTACTTACCTTGGTGCCGTGGGCCTGCAGTTTAAATATTCGATCAAGCAATGCATTCATTGAAGTACTTCCGTTCTGGGTAAATTGTAGGGTACGGCCCTTTGCTGTACGCGTTGATCTTTTGACAGTCTAATTTGTACTGCTCTAGTTTGTGTCAGCTAAATTTAAGCGCGTTATCATACCGACAAAGCCTCGTCTGGCGAATAGGTTTGATTGCGGGCATTTATCCGCAGTTATATTTACTCTAGTTTTATTGAGTCTAGCGAATTTACCGTGATCAAAGTAATCTAACGATAAATATCAGACTGACGGCCTAATATTTGCTTGGATAATTTGCCCTTAGGCTAATTAAGGCTCCTAGTGCATCTCAGCAAACACACAAAAACGACTTTTAATCTGCCGGTAAGCCAATTGTGCTCCAATAAATATTGTCAGATCACACAGTAAAACGTTAAAATGCCGCGCTCCAAAGCGCCGCAACGGTGCTTTTTTTCGTTAGAAAGGTAGTCGATGACTCATTTCGAGCGAATAAAACCCCTAGTAATACATAACTATATATAAGGCACTAGTATGATTTCTTCGCGTATTTTGCTCCCCACTCTAATTGCTGCAACGCTCTCTGGCGGTGTTTCCGCCGAAAGTTCCACGCTTGTTTTTGAAGAAGTGTTGGTCACAGCTGAAAAACGCAGTGAAAGTCTGCAAGATTTATCACAGGCTATTACCGTACTCGATGGCGGTGATTTAGACACTCAACAGATCAGCTCTTTTGTAGACCTCAGCGCCATTGCCCCAGGTGTGAATATTGCGAAGAACGAAGGCTTTAAAACAGTGATTACTATTCGGGGTGTGGGCAATGAAGCCAACCAGAATGCCATTGCAAACCCTTCAGTGTCCTATCATTTAGACGGTATCTATGTCGCCTCACCCTTCGCCCTACAAACCGACTTTTTGGATTTGGAGCGCATCGAAGTACTGAGAGGTCCTCAGGGTACGCTATTTGGCCAAAACTCCACGGGTGGTGCGATTAACGTCATTACCCAAGCGCCTTCACTAGATGACTCTTTTGGTAAAGCAGACCTTACCCTTGGCGATTATGGCTTGTTCAAAGCACGCGCTGCATACAACCTGCCTTTAAGCGATACCTTGGCAGTGCGTGCTTCAGTTATTTCAAATACTCGCGATGGCTTCACTGATAACCTAACCTTGGGCCAGGATCTGGACGACGCGAACAGCACCTCCGCTCGTGTTCGTGTGTTGTACGAACCACGCGATAACTTCCGCGCCAACTTCACCGCACAAATTTTTGACGAAGACCGTAACGGCGCCGCACAAAAAGGCCTGCTAGATCCAACACTAAATGCACGCGAACTGCGTCAAGACTCCCGCGCAGACTACGAGCTAACTGCTGAGCTTTACAGCGTAGTTTTGGAATGGGACCTAGAGGCATTTTCAATTAAGTCGCTGACCAGCTATCAGAGTGATGACGTGCTGATTAATCGAGACAACGATCGCAACGACCTTGCTGTACTTGCACCGTTCGCCCAGTTGCCTAGCGTATACGTTCCAGAGACCAACAAGCAGAAGACCATTACGCAAGAAATTAATCTGATTTCAGGTGCGCCGTTGTTTGGTAAAATGGACTGGGTAGCAGGCGTATTTTATTTAGATACAGAAGTAGAGATCAGCATTCGCGAATTGCTGGACTTTAGCTTCGACGGCACCTTTGCCCCCTACACCCTTGCCCAGGTCTTTGCCTTTGACCCCACCGCTGAGATCGGTTTTATTTCTGACTCTAAGCCTGAGCGTGATTCGACTTCTGTCTATGGCCAAGGTACTTGGAACTTCAACGATGAATGGCGCGGCGTGTTTGGTCTGCGTTATACCCAAGACGAAGTTTATAGCTCTGTGACTAACTTCTTTGGCCGAACAGGCACTGACATCATTGAGATGGATAGCGAAAAGGTGACAGGACGTTTGGTTGTAGAACATGACTTCAACGAAAGCACCATGGGCTTTGCTTCTTACACCCGCGGCTTTAAGCCCGGTGGTTCAAACCTGACTTACGGTCTCGAATCTGTTGTGGCGCCAGTTGTCGTACTGCCGACCTTCGACGAAGAAATTGTTGATTCCTTTGAGATTGGTTTGAAGACAGATTTGGCCGATGGCCGCGTACGTTTCAACGCAGCAGCCTTCTTTTATAACTATGAAGGTCTCCAGTATCAGGCAACTGACCCAGAAGTATTCCAAGGTGGTGTGGGCAACATTCCAGAGTCGGAAATCTTCGGTGCAGAGCTTGAGCTATCTGCATTCTTATCAGACTCAGTGATTCTAGACGTGCGTCTGGCTTGGCTCGACACTGAAATTACAGCCGATCATTTAGCACTAGATAATGTGCAGTCAGAAGCCGCAGGTAACGCGTTGATTGGACAAGGCTTCAACCTTTTCAGTGACGAAATTCAGATAGCGCGCTCTGCAGCAGTGCAAAATGTAAACGGTAATGAGCTGGCTAAAACACCAGAGTTCACCGGTAATATTGCGCTGAACTGGAACAAAAATATTACGGCGGGCGAAGTGAACAGCAGCTTGCAATACACCTATAGAGGCGAGTTCAAGCACCGTATCTTTAATAACGCCGTAACGGACACAGTGCCAAGCTACGATGTAATCGACCTAGTTGTTGGTTTCCGTCCAGAAGGTAAAGACTGGCGGGTAGAGCTGATTGCTAAGAACCTGACGGATGAAGATGGTGTTAATGCACGCTTCACTGACGTGTTTGGCGTTGGTGCAACTGGCGATGAATTGATTGGACCGCGTCAGTTTATGGCACGATTCCTAATGGAATTCTAAACTCAAACCACTGGTATTAAGCCACTGAGTTTAGCCAAAAAACCCGAGCGCATCTTGGTCCGGGTTTTTTATTGTCTGTTACTTTCTAGACTAAAAACCTAATTCGCTAATGACTCTTAATCCTTGTGCAGGCACATATTAGCCAAGCAACGATTAAGCTAATATTGGCCCCCGTTACAAGGTTCAACCCCGGATTTATAATCAATGGAAAAACATTACATTCAAGCCCAACAACTGCTCAAAGACTCATTTAGTCTGGCTTGGCAAGTTTATGAAAGCGGCTACCGCCCTAATTATATTGTTGGTGTGTGGCGTGGCGGAGCACCTATAGGCATTGCGGTACAGGAATTTTTGGATGTCCTGGGTATTGAGTCAGACCATATTGCCATTCGTACCTCTTCCTATACCGGCATTGGTGAGCGCAGCAAAAAAGTTAAGGTGCATGGTCTTAGCTACATTATTCGCCAGTTAGAGGCAGAAGATTCGCTGCTGATCGTGGACGATGTGCATGATACCGGTTTGTCCATTCAACAAGCCATTGATGACCTAGCAGCAGCCTGTAAGAAGAATACCCCAGAGATTCGCGTAGCGACCCCATACTACAAACCTAAAAATAACAAAACAGACGGCCCGCCTGATTACTACCTTCATGAAACTGATGAATGGTTGGTGTTTCCCCACGAGCTTCATGGCCTAAGCGCTGATGAAATTCGTCAGCATAAGCCCGAGCTAGCAAAGTTGATTGACAAGATGGCGCCACTGATCTAAATAGCCTACAGATCGCCATTGATGGCGTGATAAAAGCGCCGTAGACAAAGATATAGCGGTTTATATTTACCTGGAGAGCGTGCTGCTGAACTGGCCAAAGCCCATTAGTCGCTGTTAATACAAGCCGTAGAAGTCGGCGATGGCAAAGGTTGCGATGCCGGATGTCCAGTTTGATTAGAATGTTAAGGCAGCTTGGAGTGGTGTTAAGTGCGTAAGTTGTTGTTGTTAAGTCGCCTAGGCGTCTTATTGCAAAAAAAGTGCCGAGTATGTGCGAGTCTAATTGACACGGAGGCTGGAAAAGGTAACATACGCGACCTCGAGAGAGTGCTGATACTCGGGTGTTTAGCTCAGTTGGTAGAGCGACGGCCTTACAAGCCGTAGGTCACAGGTTCGACCCCTGTAACACCCACCAAGTCCTGTTAGCTACATATGTGTAGTTAGCTTGGTCGCTGCGGAGCGGTAGTTCAGCTGGTTAGAATACCGGCCTGTCACGCCGGGGGTCGCGGGTTCGAATCCCGTCCGCTCCGCCATTTAATATATAAATACCTATATAAATCAATGGGTTATGAAATATTCTCGCTTCATCTTCCAAAAAGTACCCGCACTGGTACCCATTATTTTTTCTAAAACTAAGTAAACCCAATCTAGAATTTCTACTTCTTCTGCCTGAATGGAACCTATTTAATTTGCTCTAGGCCATTCCACTTTCTGCGGTATAGTAATTTGTGCTTCACAAGATGACGAATATATTATGCTTATCCTAATCTGAACTCTGCTCACACTGTTCATAGCCGGCTGCGGCTCTACAAAAATATCTTAATTTATTCATGAATCAGCTAATTTCAAACTTGAGAGCCGGCGAATTACCAGCTCACAAATTTTGAACCCAA
>CAUZON010000046.1:0-22078 GCA_963581445.1 Gammaproteobacteria bacterium
CCTCTTCGTAAATGGCGATAGAGACCAGTCGTGTTTCACCTGGAATGTTGCCGCCAACCATCAACACTACGCCGAATTCTCCAACAGTATGGGCAAAAGTTAGCACTGATGCGGTGATATAACCTCTAAATGAAAGCGGCAAAATAACGTTTAAAAATGCATCCCAAGGTTTTGCGCCCAAAGTGTAAGCAACCTCAATAGGTCCTTTGCCAACCTGGGCAAAAGTATTCATCAAAGGTTGCACCATGAAGGGCAGTGAATAAATAAGAGATGCGACTACTAACCCGGAAAAAGAAAAAGTTAGCGTGGTACCGGTGGTTTGTAACCAAAATTGCCCAACGGGATTTTCTGGACTGAAGAGTAGCAAAAGGTAGAAACCGATGACTGTAGGCGGCATGACTAAGGGCATTGCAGTTATTGCCTCAACAGCGGGTCTAAGCTTGCTGGTGCTATGAGCTAACCACCATGCAAGTGGCGTTCCCAAAAACAGCAATATCAGGGTGGTGATAGATGCCAGTTTAAGTGTTAGCCAGATGGCTGTGAGTTCCACAGAGTATTTCCGATAGGTCTGATTAGAGCCGTTTAGATGTTGAGAGTTGAAAAAGGCATTGGGAGCTGTTCTGTCACCAATGCCTTTGCGTCAAATTCCTTTAATTAGAATATTGCAGTTAAACAGGTTTTCTAAACTTCAAAGTCATGCGATTAGATTCGCCGATAGCGAGCATTTTAGCTGTTAGTTCTGCGTCTTCCTTGGCGCCGCGCAAAGATGGTGGCAGACGCCAAACTATGTCTTCGGCTGTAGGCTGATCTTTGCTGTTTGCGTTTACGTCAGAGCTTGCAACAAACTCAAAGCCAGCCGCTTGCATTTGTGCAATGACAAAAGACTTCTTTAGATAGCCTCTAGAACCGTTTGCCCATTCATCACTTGCGTTGTCTGGCGCATGGTGCTGAACCACACCAACAATGCCGCCTGGCTTTAACACGTTATAGCTGTCTGCAATTGCTGTGGTTAAAAATCCGCCCTGGTCTTCGAACCTTGCTAAGTTGTGCAGCGCGCGAATTAACAGTACCGCGTCCGCAGTGCCGTTAAAGTTTTCTGGCGCTTTGCCAAATTCAAAAGCTGAGACGGATGCAGCGTTTTCACCGCGCCATTCTTGAGCGCCTGCTGGCCAGTCTGTGGTCCAGGTAGCAAGTTTGGCAATACGCTCCTCGCTAAAGAAACCAAACAAAGGCCACATATCATTAGGGTAGTTTGCTCCAATGAGCTGACCTTCTGTGCCAAGGTGAGGTAACAACAATTTGCTGTACCAACCACCGCTAGGGAGAGCTTCCACAACGGTCATGCCTGGCTTTATGCCAAAGAAGTTGAGGGTTTCCTCAGGGTGCCGATAAACATATCGTGCAACGACAGCGTTAGGTTGAGCGGCTAAAATTGCTGACAGTTCATTCGTTGCCTCTGTTGCAGTGGATTCTGCCATAGGGCTGGTTGCTGCTGCCGGCATAGTGGTCTGTGATTGGCCGGGTTCGGGTTGGCCGCAAGCATTAAAGGATAATGTCGCGGCTAGAATAATTAAAAAACGCATATTAGTAAGTTCCTAAGTAAATGCCGCGTGCCTGCTGGCAAGGATTTGTTTGGCTGCGGCTAGGGTTAAACAGTTTAATTTAATCCATGCTCAAGAATGGATGGTACGCTGGTCTAGCTAAGTTTGAACAGGGTTAATTTGCCCCTCATGTATAACCTGCCGAGGTCTCGCCCACCCGGTTTTCAGCACATGAGTAGCCGGTTTACAGATCAATATCCAACCAATCGCTGATCGATTAGAGAAAGAGGGCGCCAAATTACAGCAACGACTAACGAGCGTTAAATCTGAAGCGCTGGTGGCTGGTTCGTATGAGCGCAGCTGAATACCTAGCTAGCTCGTTTGCTCTAATGCTTCGCCGACAACTTCAGCTATAGATTTTATGTCATCTATGGAGGCGGTAAACGGTGGTCCAAATTGTAATGTGTCTCCCCCCCACCTAACATATACGCCCATTTCCCAGCAGCGCACGCCCACTTCGAAGGGCCGAATTGTTGGATCGTTGTCCCTAGGGGCAAGTTGAATTGCGCCTGCCATTCCGAAGTTGCGGATGTCTGCAATATGGCGCGTGCCACGCAGGCTATGCAGTGTTTCCTCCAGCACCGGGGTCAGCGCTTTTGCGCGATGGACCATATTATCGTTCTCAAATACGTTCAGTGCGGCATTGGCAGCAGCACAGGCAACCGGGTGAGCGGAATAGGTATAGCCGTGAGGTAACTCCACCATATGCTCCGGTGTTTCTATGGCCATGAAGGCCTCATAGATGGGCGCTGAGCTGAGCACCGCGCCCATAGGAATTGCACCATTGGTTAAACCTTTAGCCACGGTCATGATGTCTGGTGTTACACCAAAAGTATCAGCACCAAAGCGTTCGCCCGTGCGCGCAAAACCGGTGATGACTTCGTCGAATATGAGCAAGATGTCGTGCTCGTCGCAAATATTTCTTAACCGTTGTAGGTAGCCTTTGGGTGGCACAATAACGCCAGCAGACCCAGACATAGGTTCAACAATTACCGCAGCGATATTTGAAGCGTCATGCAGAGTGATCAACTGCAGTAAGTGATCTGCCAAGCTTGCGCCTTGCTCAGTTTGACCTTTGGTGAAAGCAAACTCTGGCTGCAAGGTATGGGGCAAGTGGTCAGCGTCACCCAGTTGGCCGAATAGTTTTCGGTTGGCACCAATGCCGCCTAGGCTTGTGCCGGCGAAATTAACACCGTGGTAACCCTTCATTCTGCCGATGAAACGCGTTTTGCTGGGCTGACCTTTTATTCGCCAATAGGCTCGTGCTAATTTCAACGCTGTATCTGCGCACTCAGAACCAGAATTGGTAAAAATGGCATGGTTGAGATTGCCAGGTGCCATACCGGTCAAACGGTTTGCTAACGTGGTAGCACCTGGATGCGTATATTGAAATGCCGGGGCGTAGTCTAAGGTGGCTAGTTGCTCGGTAATAGCTGCTGTGATTTCAGGTCGGTTGTGGCCGTAGCCACAGCACCAAAGTCCAGACAACGAATCAAATACGCGCCGCCCATCGTCGCTAATAAAGTGGCAGTCTTCTGCTGCTACAATAATGCGTGGATCTTTATGAAAATGGCGATTTGCTGTAAACGGCATCCAGTGAGCTTTGGTTGTAGCTCGATTTGAACCGAGGCTTTCTGCAATTTTTTTTTCTGTCATTTCCATTACTCCAACTTCTCTGCTCTTTAGCGTTAATTTTTTTCGCCCTAAGTGGTTTCTATAGCATTTAGACATTTAGCTAGTGGCTCTTATGAATGCAGACCGCGAGGATAGCCTTTGCCAATAAGGCTTGATGCTCGCGGGTAATCCATTAGGTAAAAACCTCTCGGCGAGCATAATTGAGTAGCCAAGGTTAATGTCCGCAGCACTGAACTCGTCGCCCAATATGAAGGAGTTATCGCCGATAGCGTCGCCAACAGCGATAGCACATTGCTCGCCGCGGTTTTGCATTTCTGCAACGACAGCAGGTACGCGCTTATCGCCTGGAAATTCTCTGCTGTGATTTACAATTTCGCCTAATGGACGCGCAAAGGTAGATTCAGCAAACCAGTTCCACTGCTGATAAATTGCGTGTTCGGGAGTGCCTGTTTGTGGCTGCAATTCGCCGTTGCCATAACAGTCAAGAATATACTGGACCATTGCGCAGGACTCATACATCAGCAGGTCGTTTGCAGTGTCGACCAGCACGGGCACCTTACCCAGCGGGCTTATTTTGCGCCATGCAGTTGTGGCTCTAAATTCTGGGGTAAACTCAATCATCTCTACTTCGTAGTCGATCCCTAGTTCTTCGCATAGCCAAATAGGTCTTACGCCTCGGGTGCCAGGGGCATGGTAAAAACGAATCATTGAGAACTCCCTAGTGATATTTAGCGATATTTATTATTTTTATGCTGTGCGTGGACCACGCACATTAGAGCATGTTTAACGAGTCTTGAACTTATCTCGAAAACAGATTTAGAGTGCTTTTACGATTGCAGCCTAAGTTCTCTTTTCAATACCTTGCCGGTGGCATTATGCGGTATCTCGTCGATGAATCTCACCGACTGCGGCTGTTTGAATTTAGCCAGTTTATCGGCGCAGTGTTTTAGCACAGTTGCCTCATCTAAAGAGTGCTCAAACTTAACAACAATAATCGCTTGGCCAACCTCACCCCAACGTTCATCGTTCACACCAATAACTGCGACTTCACCTACTTGCGGTAATTGGTAGATGACGTTTTCTATTTCAGCAGGATAGACATTCTCGCCACCCGAAATATACATGTCTTTCCATCGATCGACGATGTAGATAAACCCTTCGGCATCTAGATAGGCGGCGTCTCCGGTATGTAGCCAGCCATCGGTAAATGCAGTTGCATTCACTTCTGGTTTATTCCAATAGCCGGGTGTGATGTTAGGGCCTTTTACCCATAACTCGCCAACGGTTTCCGGCGTACTCACGTACTCGCCGTTTTCCGTCATGATTTTAACTTGGTTATGTAACACTGGCAGACCTGCTGAGCCGATTTTTAGCATTGCGTTCTCTGCTGTGAGCGCCGACACCAAGGGGCTGGTTTCGGTCATGCCAAAAACCTGTTGGAGGCCAATATTGCGCTTGGCGTAAGTATTGATCATTTCTCTGGGAGTGGGCGCGCCACCAATGCCGAATGTTTTCACTTTGCTCAAGTCGCTTTGTTCAAAGGTCGGGTGCTGGCTCATAAACAGGTAGTTGGTAGGCACTGCGAGCATATGAGTGACACCGTATTCTGGGTCAGAGAGCAACTTTAAGCATTCGCCGGGATCAAAGCTACGGACGATGATATTGGTGCCTCCCATATGTACTGCTGGGTTGGCGTAGCAGTTCAGACCGCCGGTGTGGAACAGTGGTAGTACCACAAGGTTAACCATATCCTCTGAGACCCTGTGAGGCGTTAAGGAGTTGATGACATTCCAGAAGGTCATACCATAGGTGATCATCGCGCCTTTGGGATTACCCGTAGTGCCTGAGGTATACATAATGACCCAAAGGTCGTCGTGGTCTAGATCAATCTCTGGGTTGTCTGTGCCGGCTGCCTCTATAAGCGCCTCATATTCAGAGGCTTGGCCGTCTGCTCTGAGGTCGAGCAGTTCTGGGGCAATGCCCTTGGCTTTTAGAGCGTTAGCTGTATCGGTAAAAATGTCTTCGTGGATGAGTACTTTGGGCGCGCAGTCGCCGACAATATATTCCAGCTCTGGCAAGCTGAGCCGCCAATTCAGCGGCACGTAAATGGCGCCAAGCTTCATGCATGCGAACTCTAGCTCTAGGCAGTCCGAGGTGTTGTTGGTCAGCGCAGCAACTCTGTCACCTTTGGTAATGGCGTATTGTTTTCTGAGGCCATTGGCCAGTCTAGCGGTACGCTCCTGCATCTGTGCATAGGTATATTGTCGGCCAGAAAAAAGATCGACGCAGGCCAAGCGAGAAGGAGCTTGGTTTGCATGGTATGCCACCCAGTCATAAACTTTAATTGTCATAGTCGGTGCTCATTTGAATTGCTTAAGCGGTGATTCTGCCCAGATGGCGCCACCGACTTCAAGGGAATTTCTGGCTTTAAACCATCAGGTAATTGGGGCACTCAACAATCTGACTTGAAGGCTTCAACTAAAGCAGACAGAATCGTTTGTCATAAAACTCATGCAGAAGACGTACAAGGGGAAAAGATGATTGATTTAGAGAGAGAGGACGATGTGTTTACTATGACCCTAAATGCCGGTGAAAATCGCTGGAACACTACCTTTGTTCGCGCCATTGCCAAGGTCTTGGATGAAGTGGAGGCATCTACTGGTGCAGCAGCGTTAGTCACGGCTTCCGCTAGCGAGAAATTTTTCTCCAACGGTCTAGATTTAGATTGGGTACAAGATCCTGAGGCATTTTCTGCCGCCGGCGATAGAAAAGCTTTTGGGCCGGAGTTTATGACTTTGATGGCGCGCTTCATGACGATGCCCATACCTACTGTTTGTGCTGTTAATGGCCACGCCTTTGGTGCAGGGTTTATGACCGCCATGTGTCACGACATTCGGGTGATGAGAGAGGATCGCGGTTTTATGTGCGCCAATGAAATACAAATTGGTATGTCTATTCCTAGCCCGGAGCTGGCGCTATTTCGCCATAAAATGCCCCGGCACGTATTCCACAAGACGGTACAGCTAGCGCATCGCTGGGCTGGGCCTCAAGCTTTACAAGCGGGGCTAGTTGAGAGCGTGGCACCTGTAGAAGGATTGCTTAAACTCGCGCAACAAAAAGCAGCTGAGCTTGCGCCTCTGGGTGCCAACAGGGAAAACTTTGGCGGCCAAAAAGAACGCTTGTACGGCGAAAACTCAGCAATTAACGAAGTCCATGGTCCAGCCTATATGTTGAGAAATGCGCACTTATACAGTCACTAGGCATTACAGCAGTTAGCAACTTTGGCGTCTAATTTTTGATTTATGGGGAGAAATATAAGTGGCTGAGCAAATAACAGCAATTGCAGGTATCAGTGACGAAGAGTGGCAGGTCAGGACGGATTTAGCCGCTTGTTACAGATTGTTTGTAAAGTACGGTTGGACAGATTTGATCTTCACGCACTTGTCAGCGCGAGTGCCGGGTGTTGAAGATCAGTACTTAATCAACCCGTATGGGCTGATGTTTGATGAGATTACGGCGTCATCTCTGCTGAAGGTGGATTTTCAAGGCAATGTGATCAGCGGCGAGCACAAATATAACGACGCTGGCCATGCTATTCACACTGCTGTGCTGATGGCCCGCCCAGATGTGAATGTTGTGCTGCACAGCCATACTAGAGCCGGCATGGCCGTTTCTTGCATGCAGTGTGGGCTACTCCCGTTAACCCAGCAGGCCAGTGAGGTGATGGACAACCTTTGTTATCACGACTACGACGTTGCTGTGGGTGCGGAGGACGAATGTGAGCGATTGGGTCGGGACATTGGAGATAAACACGCCATGATTATGCACAACCACGGTTTACTTGCCTGTGCTTCTACGGTCGCCGAAGCATTTTATCAAATGTATATTTTGGAAAACGCCTGCAAGGTGCAGGTGGATGCTATGGCGAGCGGAGCAGATTTGCATCACACCAAAGAAAGCGCGGCAAAGATGCTTAGGGATTATGGGCGGGTGAAGCCAAATAAGCCTAGCCGCTCGTCACGGTTGGCTTGGCCGGCTTTGATTAGAATGTTAGACAAGCAGGACAATTCTTATCGCAGTTGACAAGACGGGTGAAGTGTCGGTGGATGCTTGCTAATAAACTGGTCCGGCATTGCAAAAGCGCCGGTCAAAAAAATGCCCTGTATACAGGGCATTTTTGTTTGTCACTCTTATCAGCGTGAGTCGGCTGCCTAGGTTAGTAAATTCGTCACCAGAAATAAGGTCAACCGTTGCCACTCATTGACCCACTCACCTTGGCGTACTTCTTGTGCCGATGGTGTCTACTTTTTCGATCAGTTCAGGATCTACCTGCTATAAGGCAAATGCGGGTTGTGCGGATAAACTAAGGAAAGACACGGCTGTGAGAAAAATGTTTACCAGTGTCGTACGCCATAGGCGCGTGTTGAATAGAATTTCTTTTAATAGTTTTGACCTTAAAGTCGCTCTTCATGGGCTGTTTAGCGCCAAGTTAAGTTTTCTCGGTGTCCATAAGGCAGTTCATGAAAACGCTATGCAGAAGCCGGCAGGCAGAATCCAAACTTCGCTCAGTAAATGGCCTATTGTTTAAGGCACACGGAGGTGGTCGAGGTTTGTGGTAAAACCGGTAATTTGCTGAATCTCGAGTTCCTCGAAAAGTGACTCCGAGGACTAAGCGTCGCTGCGCACTTTGTTTCGCATCTTTTGGCGCTCGTAAACGATATAAAGTGTGGGAGTGCGATGCTCTGCTGACTTTATTAGTGCGCTCGGTGATCAGGTAACAGCAGTTCTTACTTTTCTGTAAACAGTTGCGATTGACTTTTCTATAGGCAAAAAAAACCCTCACATGGATAGCCAAGCGAGGGAATTATTGCTCTTTTAGACCCTAAGCAAGAACAAAATTCTTGCCTAGGGAACTAGACGAACGTCTTAGTCAAAAGAGTACCGAGCTTTGACGTAGTACTGCCCGCCGCTCATACCAAAAGGACCAGACTCTGAGTACAGCTGACCACTGCCACGCTGGCCTGGATTCTCATTATTGTAAGTATCAAACAAGTTGCTGACGCCGCCGATAAGCTCTAGACCACTATCGAACGTATAAGTTCCCTCAACGTCAACTAGTACTTCATCATTAACGTGGAAGTCGTTGCCGGTGTCTTGCCAGCTGCCATAGTAATTTATGCGGACTAAGCCACGCATTTTACCTTGGGTATGACTCCACGACATGTTGCCTTTAACTCTTGGCAACAACTCTTCTAGGGACTGCTGTCGACCAGCGCTGATTGGGTTAGTAACACCTCTGCTAGTAACCTTAGTTTTGTTGAAGTTCATCGCTAAAACTAGGTTCGAATAACCTTCCCCAAAATCAAAGCCCATTCGTCCAACAACATCAACGCCTCGCGTGCGCGTGTCGAAACTGTTTGCGAAAAAGCGGAATTGAGCTAAGTCGTCCAATCCAAGGAATTGCGTACGATCTAAAGTGCCGTTCGCATTTAGGCCGGTAAGAGCTTCAGATACTGTTGTAAATGTAGTGCCTCCGCCTGCAAAGTTTAAAGCATCTAGGAAGTCAATGTTTGCACCAAGTGCAACACGGTCTTCCACTTCAATCTCGTAGAAGTCGATAGTCCACTCAGAATCCGCTACGTCGAACGCAACACCGATAGAGAGGTTTTGAGCGTCTTCAGGTCCAAGGGTAGGGGTTCCGTTACCTTGGTTACCTATGAATGCAGAAGCAAGTTTGCCCGCTGCAGAATTCAAAGGCAATGTGCCTTGGTCAACAAGAACGCCAAGAACGTTTTGAGTTGTTACGTTCGTGATGTTCGCTTGGCCAGCGGTGGGAGCGTGGAAGCCAGTAGATAGTGCCGCGCGAATTTTGAAGCTGTCAGTAACTCGATAGATACCCGCAAGTTTGTAGTCCGTAGTGTCACCGAATTCATCGTAGTCTTCGTAGCGAAGAGCGGTTTGAACAGTTAATGCTTCGTTAATATCAGCTTCTATTTCACCATAGACCGCATAGCTGTCTTGCGAATTTGTTTGGCTATTAGGGAATCCGCCAAAGCCGTTAGAGCTGGACGAGAAGCCTTGGCTTGCCAATGGACCAAGAGCATAAGACGCCGCATCACCAGCATAGAGGCTGAATTCTTCTTCGCGATATTCAGCTCCGAAAGCCACGCTCACCTCAGATGCGAGAGATTGATCCCCTGAGAAGAGACTGAAATCTGTCATAACAGGTAAGACAAAATCAGCGTTGTAAACAGTTTCTTCTTGCTTCTGACCACCAGGGACAAAGTCACGTGGCGTATTTGGTCCCAAAGAAGCGTTCACAGTATTGCGGATGAAGAAGTTGGTTTCATTACTTCCGTTGTAAACACTTAGATCGTAGCTCATCCCACTGTTTAGTTCGCCGCGTACGCCTAGCGCTATGCTTGCGTCTTCATTTGTTCCGCCAAAGCGTGGAACGAAGCCACCAGGTATGGTCTCTACAAATGAGAAACAGTTCGCATCAGCAACTACTTGAGCCAGAATCGTTGCATCTGGTATCAGGTTGTCGGTTCCAGTTAATGGAATGCCTGCAGGGCATGAAGTGCCAGCGTTAAGGCCGTCTAGATCGCCTACTCTGACAGACGAGACTGCTGTGGCTGATGATCCTAGCGCCGCAGCACCAGTTAGTGGCTCTACCATGGGACCTTTGTAAACGCCGCCTCGGTTTGTTGGGTTTCGGTAAAAGAATCCGCCGGTGACGTCGCGCTCTGCCATGTTGCCAAATGCATAGATTTCAATATTGTCATTGACTTCAAAACCAGCGTTGACGAAGACTTTCAGATCATCTTCGACGTCAGGGTTGCCCCAGTACTGAGCGACGTCGCCAGTGTAGGAGTTGATTGTTTGGTAATCAGCCGCTGCGGCGTTCCCAGCTGCAATTAGCGCTAATGAATCGCTGCGAGGGACGCTACGAACAGTACCATCAGTTTCGCCATATTCAGCTGTAATATTGACAAATCCATTTTCGGTAAGAGGCAAGCCAATGTTGCCAGCCAATCGATAGTTGTCTCCGTCTCCATCGAAAGTAGATCCAGAGGTAACCTCTAGAAAGCCACCTTCAGCATCATCACGAAGAACGAAATTAATCACGCCAGCGATAGCGTCCGAGCCATATTGTGAGGATGCTCCATCACGCAATACTTCAACGCGTTGTAGTGCCAGAGCTGGAATAGCCGCTATGTCAACGCCTTGTGCGCCATCTGCAATGCCGCCGCCCAAAAAGCTGATGACAGAGCCACGGTGACGACGTTTGCCGTTCACTAACACGAGCGTGTTGTCTGGTGACAATCCGCGTAGGTTGGCAGGTCGTGAAACAGTTGCCGCATCGCTGATAGGCTGCGCGTTGACGTTGTACGAAGGAACAGCCGCTCTAAGAAGATCTTGAACGTCTGAGGCTGCATTTCGTGTAAAGTCTTCGCCTGAAATGACGTCAACCGGCGCTGTCGTATCGGAAGAGGACCGGGCCGCACGGCGTGAACCGATGACCATGACTTCTTCTATGACTTCCTCTGTAATTTCATTTGTGTTGACGTCCTCAGCGTAGGCTGCGGTGGTCATTGACGCAGCAAACGCCGTGGCTATTGCTGCGATGGTGTAAGCTATAAACCGCCTACTTTGGTCGTTATTCATGTGATGTAGTCCTACAGTGTGATTTTTAGAGAATTATTGGTCTGGCAAGGATTGTGCCGGTTGCACCTGGGACGCAGTTAATCAGGGCCACATCTCATTTGCAATAGCTTATTTTCACTTATTCTTCCCTTTTCCTTCCTTTTTTTTCCAGATTATTGCGAGGATTTAACTTGGTGTTCAGCATTAAGGAAGATTTTGTAAAAATCCTTCCCGTGAAAGAACTGGAGAATCCTATTTGGCGCTTCTCAGTTTAATTAAGTGGCTGATCTGAAGTGCCTTTTATTGCCTCAGAGACGAATCGTTAAATAGCGAAGGGCCATGCGCAGGCGCAGGTCAAGAGATGCATTTGGACTTCGTCAATCACACTCTTAGCTACCGCTAAAAAAAGATCCGGCTTATTGGCAGGCAGCTTTCCTTATCTATCACACCGATGTGGCCGCTCATGAACCGCCTACGGCGGTTTGTTCTTGCCAACATTATGAAGGTGAAATTCTTTGGCCCGCTTTCCATAAGAAAAAGGATCGTCCAGGGTTATACGAAAACAAGGTGAAAACTACTATGCCTGCGGGTTCAGTTTTGGCTGATAGCATGCGCACTTTTCATCGAGGGACTGCGTTTCTGCATGAAGGCGCTCGTGTTGCTCATTTCATTTCTTACGCGACTGCCAAGCCGCGTTGCATGGAAATTACTGGCTGGCCGGAGCAGGGTATCTTTTCTAGCTTTGCTGCGTGGTTAAAAAATGCTGCACCAGAAGAGAGCGAACTTATTGGTTTTCCGTCTTAAAGTGATCCATATTGGTCAGATGGAACCGTAGCTGGAGTTTCAGTCCGCTATCCAAATATGGATATCACCCCTTATATGAAGTAGGGCAGTCATTGTATATTGCCCCCCATTAACCGAGTAAGGGGCTCCAATTTGCTCAAACCAGAGAACATCGCTGTTTTCGCTTAGGAGAGGAAGTAAAAGTGGGAGATTTGAAAGCGACGCAAAAGCGTCCCAATGTTGTTGTGCTTTTTCCGGATCAGCTGCGGGCTCAGTCGCTGCCGCTTTACAGTCAGAAATATGGCGCGCAGCAAATTAGCACACCCCACATAGACCGTCTTGCTAGCCAGGGTGTGACACTAGACAACGCAATATCCAATTGCCCGGTATGTACGCCTGCTAGAGCGATGCTTGTCACAGGTCGTTACCCTCAGACCACGGGCCACTTGATTAATACCACACGTACTCGTCACTCAGAAATATCTATTGCTGATGCGTTTGCTAACGCCGGCTATAAAACCGCGTGGATCGGTAAGTGGCATTTACATACCGGTTTGTGGCCGGCCCTAGACCGCATGCCTCAACACCCGGATTGGGTGCCTGAGGGTCGCGATCGTCTTGGTTTCGAATACTGGCGAGCCTACAACCAGCATATGGTTTATTTCAATGGATTTGTCCACAAAGACGATTGGAATTATGAGCGCTGGGAGGGGTATGAGACCGATGGGTTAACCAATTACGCGCGCGAGTTTATGGAGGAAAGTGGAGATGATCCGTTTTTAATGTTTGTTTCGCCCCACCAACCGCATTACACACCCTTCGAGTTTGCCCCGCAAAAGTTCTACGATGCGCTGCCTGAAAAGCTTGCACTGCCTCCCAATGTGCCGACTGAGCAAACAGAAAATGCTTTGGAAATGATGCGCCATTATCTGGCGATGATCTTGGCCGTCGATGAAATGCTAGGTAATTTACTCGATGAACTAGAACGCCGTGGATTGGCAAACAACACGATTGTAGTATTGGCCTCAGACCATGGTACTCAAGGTGGTTCGCAAGGTGTTAACCCCTGGTCCAAAAAGAACCCATACGATGCGTCGATACATGTGCCGGGAGTTATTCGATTTCCCGGCCAAATTGAACCGGGCAGCCGTATAGATACCGTTACGAGTATGGTGGACTGGTTTCCAAGTATTTGTGGTTTAGCCGGTATTTCTGTGCCGCGCTCTATAGAAGGCAAAGATTTGTCAGCGCATTGGCGGGGCGATGAATCTAATTTAAAAGTTGAGCCGGAACCAGAAAGCGCCTTTATCATGAATTTTTCTAAGTACTTTGACTGGTTCAAAAATGGCGCTGAATGGCGTGGCGTGCGGAGCAAGACGCATACCTACGCAATTTGGCTAGATGGCAGGGAAGAGCTATACGACCTCCAAGCCGATCCTCTACAGATGAATGATTTGAGTCCTTTGGCCTCCGCGCAAGATGTGCTGGAGCGAATGCGCATTCAGTTAGCGGAACATCAGCGTCGTCGTCAGGACCAGCTTCAACCCTGTGAGGAAGCAAAGTGCTGGCTAGATAATCAGCGTCGGGTGGTTCAAAACGCCTTCGGTGAGTTAAGCCACCCAGAGTCAATGCCAGACTGGTCTTTGCTCAATGGGTAGGTATTGGCGAGGTGACGGCCACTGCCCGGGCGAAATTTTACGCGGGGAAATTACATGAATAAGCAAACGGAAGGGTACCCCTATTCGGTAGACGCTGGGGTGGTAGAAGAGTTTCAGCGCAAGGGTTTTGTCGTCACTAAAGATGTTTTTACGCCCTCGAGGCTCGAGTGTTATGCCAGCGCCGTAGATGCCGAGGTGGCCCTGCGTACAGCTGACGACCTTCGCGGAGTTGATGAGAAAACCACTTACGAGCAGTCCTTCGTGCAGTGCATGCGCTTGTGGGAAACCAATGAAGTTGTCAGAGGTCTGTCATGTGATGCAGGTTTGGCCGGTATTGGAGCGCAGCTGCTCGGCGTTGATGGGCTGCATTTATGGCAGGATCAAGCCCTGTATAAAGAGTCTGGCGGGCGAGAAACTGACCCTCATCAGGATCAAACTTTTTGGCCAATAGGGGATGCTAGTTTGATCAGCGCTTGGATTCCATTTGATGCTGTGTCATTTAAGAACGGGGCTATGGCCTATGTACCAGGCTCACATAAAGCTGGCGGGTTGAGACCCGTAGACATAACTCACAGCACTGAACCCTATGACATCCTTGCAGATCCTGCTCTAGGAGGTGCCGCCCCTGAATGGGTGTCTGTGAATCCGGGAAATGTTGTTTGGCATCACGGCTTCACTGTCCATCAAGCTGCTGCTAATACGAGCCCCAATCTTCGCCGAGTTTTTACGGTGGTATTTGTCGCTGCTGGTAGTAGGCGTACTAAGCCCTGGCCGGCGTTTCCCTTAGATCGCGCCAAGGTGCCAGTTGGCGGTTTGATTGAAGGGGATGGTTTGCCGGTTGTATGGCCGAACCCCCAGCAACAACCATCAGCACCAAAATTTGTCGGCGCGTCAGTTGGGCCGCAATTTAGAGTGGACAGTTAGTTAATGAGTTTTCAATAACTAATGATAAGGTAGTTTTTGTCCAGCTTACCCTGGGTATCTCACGGATTCGGTCAATTTGTGTCTGTTGTACGTTAACTTGCAAGCGCATCATCTTTATTTTTTTGTTTCTTTGTTTTTCGGTTTGTAAGAAAACCCCTTAAAGGAATTGACATTTAGCTGATTGAAAAATCGGCTTTGATCGAAGCTGATGTCTATTTCAACTTGGGTGCTGGCGGTGACCGAAAGGTTTTCGGTCAAGTTCAATGTTGGGTATGCTCCGCAGGCCTCACCTGCGTCACAAATGAATCCATCGTTGTCCATATCTGAGCCGATAAACAATTGGTACTCCCCTGTAGGCACCGAACTGAACGTAAGGGTATAGCTGCCGTTAGTTGGCGTTACTAGTCGTTCTTGCAAAATAGTGCTGCCGTCATCTGGGTCACCAAGTAGTGCAAAAAGAGTTCCAGAGTTAGCTGTAAAAATAGTCGTACTTACTCGAATATTCACCGCAACTATGCTCTGCCCGAGGCTCGACTGAATGATTAGGTTGGTGCTGTGATTTCCCGGGGTGAGAAGGGTTCTATCTGCACTAGCGGTGTACGATCCCAAATTGTTCGTATTGTTTGAGTTGTTAGTAATAGACAACCAGTTGACACTGTCGGTGACGCTATTGACGTTTAAGGTGCCGCCACCTGAGTTACTGAGGTTAAAGACTTGTTGCGACTGGGTTAGTCCAAAATCAATAGTCGAAGGCGATATTTGCAGTTGGGTAGGTAGCGGTGCCAGGGTCCCGGTAGCCAGCTCTTGGGCAGTGCTGACAGCTTTCATTGCATTGATCAGGCCGTAGCCAAAGTCATCATCTCGCCCTTCTGTGCCGAGGTCATCGCTAATTCTTCCTTCAGTAAGCACTCGATCAAAGTCTGCAGGTGTTAGGTTTGGCGCTACCGATTTCATTAAGGCGGCGACTCCTGCTACATGGGGCGATGACATGGAAGTGCCCTGATAATACCGATACCCGTATGTGATTGAGCTTCCTCTGTCGTTACCAATAGTGCTGAGCACCCCGTCTGGTGTGCCGTCTTGGTCGGCATCCTCGTCTAGATCGCCGCCAGGTGCAGTGACGTCGATGCTCGCTCCAAAATTTGAATAGTTGGTACGAGTATTAGATTGATTTACTGCCGCTACTGATACCACACCGTCGTAAGATGCAGGGTATTCTTGGTTAGACGTGCCGCTATTGCCAGCTGCTGCGACAATAATGACACCTGCATTACGCGCCGCCGTAATAGCGCTTGCCTCACTAGAAGAAAATCCACCGCCACCAAGGCTCATGTTGATCACGTCGGCCCGTCGCGTAGGCACTTGTCCGCTAGCATTTTCAAGGCCGGCTGCGTAAAGAATGGCTTGTATCAAGTCGAAACTAGTGCCTCCTTCTCGGCCCAAAACGCGAATTGGCATAATGCTGCTTTGCCATGCAACGCCTGCAACTCCAGAGTTGTTGTTAGTAGCGGCCGCAACTGTGCCTGCTACGTGAGTACCATGGAATGAACTACTGCCGTCGCCAAGGCTGCGATCACCTTGGTCTTCGGGGTTGCTGTCAACGCCGTTACCGTCACCTGCATTGGTAGCATTACTAATCATGTCATAACCTTGAACTAACTTGCCTTGGAAGTCTGGGTGGTTGGCTAGGATACCGCTATCAATGACGGCGACTATGACATTGGGGTCGCCGGTAGTTATATCCCACGCTTCAGGTAGGCGGATATGTGGATAATGCCATTGTTCGTTGTACAACGTGTCGTCGGGTATTGCGCGGCTGTAGCGCATGAAGTTGGGTTGTGCGTTACCAATATCCGTTCTTTGTCTTAACGCTTTTATCGCCCAAATAGTTTCTTGTTTATCTTTTTGCGTGTTACCACTTGTTGCAAGTCGCTTGGAACTCAGTTTCTGATTTACAGAGTTGATCGTGCGGTCGCGTTGTTCAGTGCTGCCAAAGCTCATCAACTGCGGCTTATCTGCGGCGACATTGGCCATGACTGATCCCAGGGATTGTAAGTTGTTCAGATTTGCCTGCATCTGCGCAATTGGCTGTTTGCCGTCTAACTGAAAAACTGCCTGGTTTGGAACAAAGTCATCGAAGCTCGACATAATGTCGGGCCTGCCTCTAGAGTGGCCAGCGTCACTAGACGAGACGCTCAATGCTGCTCTTTGGCCGACGCTCAAGACATAGTTAGATGCTCCAGAAAAAGCAAAAACTTTAATGAAGTAGTTGCCCGGCGCCGTAACATCAATAATCTCGGTGTTACCCACGCCCAAAGAATCGTCAACTAATGCGCGTGCACTGTCATACAATTCAATGTCTAAGTCCGCGCTGTCGTCGCCGATGGTCAGGATGATTTGATCGTTGTTGGCTAGTTCAAGAAAAAAGAAATCTTCGTCACCCGAAATATCTAAATGACCGCTTTCGCCGGAATTGGGCAGATTTACGTATCCACCAAGTATGCCTGGTGAAAAGATCTGTTGGGCGTCTGTGAATGAGTTATTGGCAATCACTGTGGTGGTGACATCATTAACGTCGGAGTCAATTTGGGTGCCGGGGGAAATGCGTACTGAGCCATTTACTCTGAATGGCCCGAGGCTGCCGGTTTTGGTGAGTGTTAAAAAGAACGCCGGAGAACTGTTGCCAACTGCATCGGTGAGAACCAACGATGCGCTGATTTGTCCGTTGGCGAAGTTTGAAAGGTCCACTTGGATCGATGTTGATGAGACGTTGACGATTCGCCCAGTTCTAACTATTTCTTGTGTATTTGCATCGGTATCGTCAATGGTAATTCTATAGTTTGCGCCCACTTCACCATTCTCAATGTTGAGAGGAAAGCTCGCTTGATTCGCAGCGCTAATAACCGTAGTAGCACTGTCCAGGGCGTGGTTCATAGGTGCGGTGGTATCAATTAGATATGTTTCTCTATTTACACGGCTATTTAGTCCCGAACTGCCAATGGCAAGAAAGCTCAACACAGTGTCTGTAGAAATTGTTATAGCGCCCGTATAACGCGTGGATGTGTTGTCTGGGGTGCTTGAATTTGTGGTGAAAAATATACTCGCGCCAGTGGTCGCTGTTAGTGCTACCGATTGGGCGGTGTTGAAGGTTCCACCAGCGGTGTCGGCACTCACCGTGGGCGCAACCACAGGCGTGGACGCGGGTGCTGGGGAAGGTGTGTTTGAGCCACCACCACCACCACCGCACCCGAGGATGAAGAGAGCAGCAGTTGCTAGCCCTGTCAGTTTCAACAATATCATGATGGGTACCTTTACCACGCGGCCTACAAACAATGCCTTGCTACTATATGGTTCGTATTAAAATCTTCGCAAAATAAAGAATTCTAGAAGGCCGTATAATGCCCGGAAATGTCAAGGGGCTGCCATCTAAGCGGACAAATCTCTAGACTAGGCGTTTGCTTGGGTGAGGAAATCTCTCTACCAAAGGTATAACTTTGGGTATATAAACTTCCACAAATTGCTTTGCAGCTTTGTGTCTATCGAGGTCTTCTTGGGTTGCCCACCATTCGACAAGAATGAAGGTTTGGGCATCATTTTCAGATTGATAAACTTCGAAGCGCTCACAGCCCTCCTCGGTAAGAGAAACTTTGGCTTGGACTGTGAGTAAGTTAGTGATTTCCCCTATGTCCTCTGAGCGTTTGGCACGCAAGATTACGTTGTTGTGAATCATTTTTTTCCTTGGCCGATTTTTCGTTGTCGATGCAGGTAAAGAATAGCGCTGTTTAAATTTTTTACTTGCAGGGGGTTGCGACAGGTATAGCTAATTAGTCTGCCACAAAAAATCAGCTTTAGTATTGGTGATTTCTGGAGGCTTTAGCCCATAGAATGGCAAGCGCATAGGTATGCGTTTGCATTGGTTTTATGGAGAGGGCTTTGAAAGATATAAAGACACCTTTGGAGGCATTAGGCTTAGCCCTAGTGATTGACGACACCTTGTCGTCGACTAATATTCGTTTATGGGCAGGTGCTGCGCCGCAGAGCCGTGGCGTGGAGATCACAGATCAACCTATGCTTAGTGTGCACTTGGCCGAAGCGGGTAATGGCTGCGGTGTAATCGTCTGCCCGGGCGGCGGCTATCGTAGTTTGGCATCAGACCATGAAGGGTTGCAGGTGGCGCATTGGCTGAATGCTCAGGGCATTCACGCCTTTGTGCTGCGTTACCGCTTGGGGACAAAGTATCATTCGAGTATTTCTCTCTTGGACGGCCTGCGCGCTATGCGCTTAATTCGCTACCATGCTAATGAGTTGCAAATAGATCCTGCTAGACTAGGCATGCTCGGATTTTCAGCGGGTGGTCACTTGGCCCTGGCGGTAGCTACCCATGCCTCGCCAGTCGGAAAAAAAGCGCTCTCCACTGATCCAATTGATGACGTAAGTAGCCGGCCAGATTTTGTTGTGCCGGTTTATGCGGTTACCAACGGTGCGGTGCGAGGGCGTAAGGCGGATGAATATTTGCCCACAGACACTGCGGTTACAGCCAGTTCACCCCCTGCTTTTATTGTCCATACTCATCAAGACAGTGTTGTACCCGCTAGTCAATCAACATTGTTTTACGATGCGTTATTAAAAGCCGGCGTCGCCGCTGAACTGCATATTTTCAATCAGGGTGATCATGGCCTTGGTTTAGCTGTGGGCGATCCGGACACGGGGCTATGGCCCAAGTTGTTAATGGGGTGGCTTCGCAGGCACTGTTTTTTGACTGATCAAAAAAGATTAGCGATTAGCGGGCAGTTGCTGGTTGAAGGTGGGCCTCTAGGCATAGCCTCGATAACACTGGTGCCAAAAAATGAAGGTCAGCCTTATGCGTATACTCGGCTCACCAGTGCGGGAAGGGGCGCTTTTGCAATACCCGCCAGTCGTGGACCGGTTCGCGGACGCTATGAGGTTAAGGTGCATTTGTTGTCTAACCAATATCCTCCAGCGACCACCGGTCGATATACTTTGGCTCAACCATTGGTTTATCAGTGCTCGGTTGATCTGGATGAAGGGGTGGAAAAGAAAATGATATTGAGTATTGAGGCGAGTAAACTATTGGTTAGCTGGTCGGTTGTCTAATTACGTTTCTAGTCTTGCGAGCCCCAGGCCTTTAGCAAATATAGGTCTGTGCGTGACACAGACCTTGCCTTGCAGCCAATCCTGGCTGACCACAACCTTATGGTTTTTGATTAACTTAGGTTTAACCCCTGCATATCTCCTTGGGTCCGCCAATCTTCCAAAAGTTTAAAAAATTTCACCGGTCCCGCCCCGTGCATATTCGAGAAAAAACCGGCGGTATTGCCGCTCTGACCTTCGCTGTTGTAGTAGCCTGGTGTACATTCTGCATAGAACCGAGAGCCAGAGCTTGCGGTTTTGTGGATTTCTGCAACGTATTCATCTTCTGCTATGGCTGATGCTTCAATGGTGTGCAGCCCCTGCTTTTTTGCGTTACCTATGATGTGTGCCAGATGCTTTGCTTGCTCATTGAGGGCGTGAGGTACATTCACTGTAATAGCCGTTTGGGTGAACCCCAAAAAGAAACAGTTTGGAAAGCCATGACTGGTTAAGCCTTGGAATGTGCGCAGTCCTTCTGACCAATGCTCGCTTAAATTTTGTCCGCCGCGACCTACAATGTCGTATCCAGCGCGGCGTGTATACGAGGTGCCTACTTCAAAACCGGTGGCGAAAATTAGGCAGTCAAGCTCAAACTCTTTGCCATTGGCAATTAGGCCTTTGCTGGTGATTTCGTCCACACCTTTGCCTTGGGTATCTACCAACGTGACATTGTCTCGGTTGTATGCGTCTAAATACTCGTCATGAAAGCAAGGGCGCTTGCAGAACTGTCGGTACCAGGGTTTGAGTTTTTCAGCGATACTGGGGTCGTTAACGATTTCTTCGGCGCGCTTGCGCACGAAATTCATTTTCTTATAATCGGACAATTCCATTAACTCAGCACGTTCGCCTTTGGTCAGTTTTCGGCCCAATTTGCGACTGGCGATTTTTGCAGCGATCCCTGTAAGGTTGCGCATAATGTCGGTCCAACCGTCTGCAACCAAATCCACTTCTTGGTCTCCGCCGCTGACTAACGTATTGAAGTTGTCCATCCGTTCTTTTTGCCAGCCCGGCTTTAGTGTGGTGGCCCAGTTTGGATCTGTTTCGCCGTTGTTACGCACATCAACGGAGGAGGGGGTACGTTGGAAAACATAAAGTTCTTTAGCCCATTCGCCTAGGTGTGGAATGCACTGAACGCCAGTTGCGCCAGTGCCAATGATGCCCACTCGCTTATCTTTAAGGTTGATTAAGTTGCCGTAAGAGTTGCCGCCGGTATAGTTGTAGTCCCAGCGGCTAGTGTGAAATGTAT
This sequence comes from Gammaproteobacteria bacterium, assembly GCA_963581445.1. Taxonomy (GTDB): domain Bacteria; phylum Pseudomonadota; class Gammaproteobacteria; order Pseudomonadales; family Azotimanducaceae; genus UBA4421. The sequence goes on from CAUZON010000046.1 coordinate 20,646, forward strand.
GGCCCTTATAGTCGTTGATACCCTTTATACCTGGAAGCTTGGGTCTGCTTAGTGGGCCGTTGGCCATTGCCACGTAGCGTGCACGCATTTTGTCGCCACGGTCAGTTTCAATAATCCATTTTTGACTGGATTGTTCCCAAGTCATATTTGTGATGCTTGTTTGTAGGCAGGCATTTTCGTAAAGACAATAATGCCGAGCAATGTTTTTGCTGTGCTCTAGAATCTCTGGTGCAAAAGAATATTTGTTCTTTGGCATGTAGTTGAGTTCCTCCAAAAGAGGAAGGTAGCAATAGGATTCAACATCGCACATCGCTCCAGGGTAGCGGTTCCAATACCAAGTGCCGCCGAAGTCGCCTGCTTTCTCAATCATGCGCACATCATCAAAACCGGCCTCTTTCATTCTGGCCGCCATTAACAGCCCGCCAAAACCCCCACCGATAATGGCTACCTGTACTTCGTCGAATAGGGGGTCTCGGGTAAAGCCAGGGTCTACGTAGGGGTCGTCGATGTAACGAGAAAAATCTGCTGTTACTTCGACGTACTGTTGATTGCCGTCACCGCGAATGCGTTTGTCTCGTTCACTGAGATATTTTTCCTTCAGTGCTACCGGATCAAAATCTAAATCGCCGAGCAATTCGGCCATATTTGCTGCTTGCATGTTGGAATCCTCTAATTTTCCCCTTTCCGTGCACTTGTTATACAAAGGTTTTATTGAAATTAAAAGTAGACGCTTTACGGTTTTATTCGCATGCTTTTTGTGGTCGGTTTTGTAAGTGGTTTTGCTCGGCACTTTTGCTTAGGCTATTTTGCTGCAAAATGTTGCTCGATCTGAATACAGGCGTGGTTAAACCTAAGGATGAAAAATGACAAAAGAACTTAATGCTCAGTGGCGGCTAGCGGCCACACCCAAGGGTGGTCTGCCTTTAGGAGGAGACTTTTTATGGGTAACGGAAGATCTCCCCAAGCCCGCGCAAAACCAAATGCTCACTGAGACCGTTTATTTGTCATTAGATCCTTATCAGTGGGGCCGGCGACGTTCAGGGGTAGAATTGCCGGGTGAGGTCTGTCATGGGAGAACGGTGTCTCGAGTGGTTAAAAGTCGCATTTCAGGTTTTGCCGAGGGCGACTATGTATTCAACACCAATGGCTGGCAGCAATATGGTCTGAGTGGCGAGGGCATAGGAATTTTCGGTTATATGCACCCGCGCAAACTCGATCCTATAGCTGCGCCCATTTCTACGGCTATCGGGGTACTTGGCATGTTAGGGCTTACAGCCTATTCCGGTCTAATGGTGCAATGTCAGCCCAAGGCTGGCGAAACGGTGGTGGTGTCCGCGGCCTCGGGTGGTGTAGGGCAAGTAGCAGTGCAGTTGGCGCGGTTGGCCGGATGTCGCGTGGTAGGTATCGCAGGCGCTCAAAATAAAGTCGAGTAT
>CAUZON010000047.1:0-21983 GCA_963581445.1 Gammaproteobacteria bacterium
CGGGACCACTTTCAAAATCACCCGGTGGTTGACCTATTGCTTTGAATAAGCCGTCTTCCATTTTTTCGAGTGGAGTAGCACTGCTGTCCCTAAGCATTATGCGGGCTACTTCTGCCGTAGCTCCGGTTTCATCGTTAGGATCCATTCCATAAACTACCCCTTCGTCAGAAATAGTGAGTATCTGATCTATTGGCACAGTGATCGGAACGCCACCTTCGTTAAGCACAAGCTGGCCTGTCGTAAGTGCAAGTTCACCATTTTGGTTAGGTCGGATATCACCGCGCCGTGTAAAAGCCGTCTGTCCTTGCTCATTGCTTACACCCAGGACAGTAGATCCGTTCATAAAGATGTCCATGTCATTACCCGTGGCGATTCTGCTACCTGGGGTTAAATCAACGGTGCCTTTTGCTGCGTTACCGGCGAGATAACGAGTTTGAAATCCATCGCCGTCTACGCGGTATGATTGCAAAGCCATTTGATAAGCTTTTTTGAAACCAAAAGTCGAAACGTTTGCAAGTTCATGAACCGAGTTCGTTTCTTGCATTCGTTGCGAGTTAATAGATGCAACCGCTGTATATATACCTTTATCCATGATTCATTAACCTACGATCGGATATTAATAATGGCCGTAGTCAATGCAGAAGATGTTTCAATCGCCTTAGCATTGGCTTGGAAGTTTCGTTGCGCGGTGATCAGACCAACTAGTTCAGTTGTTAGGTCGACGTTTGATCGCTCTCGGGCACCGGCTCGAATAGTTCCGAATCCAGCAGTACCAGCCTCACCAAATGTAGCCGCACCAGACTTTGCAGATGATAGGTAAGAACTATCTCCGTTTTGACGCAGGCCCTCGTTACTTGGAAAGGTCACTAAAACAATTTTACCGAGAGAGTCCTGGGAGCCGTTTGAGTAACTAGCAACCACCAAGCCGTCATCGCCAATGTCTACCCCGACCAAGTCACCTTCAGGTGAACCGTCTTGAGATTGCGACTTAACTGCGAAGGCTTGTGAGAACTGCGTGGTGCCTGTGTAGTCAATGGTCAGGTTCAATGCACCACGGCCACCAGCCAAGAACACCGTATCCAACTGTGCACCACCAGATGGCGAGACTAAGTTACCAGATGTATCGAATGTCAATTCGCCCTTATCTAAAAAGATCGGTGACCATTCTGGCAACGTAGAGAATCCATCTGCGCTCGCCGTTTCAACACCAAATTCATCGATATATTTTTGAACTGCGACGTTATTTACGGTATCCGCTGATTGGGACGGCTTGATCCAAGACGTAGTAGTACCACGACCCGAAGCTATATTTGCAAGGCCCCACGTAGCACTTCCTGAAACTTTTATAAATGAGTCAGTGCCTGTGCTGCCAGTAGTAAATACCAATCCATTAGAGTCTGCGTCGTACTTTACTTTTACACCTGACACTGTGCTTCCAGTGTCCGAGGCCAACTTATTAATGCCTTTTTCTAGTTCAACGATGAAGCTATCTAATGTATAACCAGCGCCAGTGGGCAGTACCAAAGTACCCTTAACGTCATCCACGCTGACTACGAACGTATTATTCGACGCGTCAACTGAGAAGTTATTATTAACGTTGACCGCTATACCCGAGCCCCGCGTTATAGCCGGTAGCGATGAAACGCCTCGTAAAGCCGATACAGATGGCGCAACCGAATAATTAGAGTCTGCAGCGCCAGTAACCTCAAAACCCATAAACGTAGAAAAACCACTTAGGACCTTATCGACAACTCCGTCTCCGCTAGTATCTACGCCCGTTGGAATACCGGTGCCCGCATTATATGCAGGAACCGAAAAATCAACTGACACCTCAGAGAGGTCTCCTGTTGAGCCAGATGAGAATGAAAATGTTTGTTTTGCACCGTCATAAGCAACTTTGATTCCATATCGTTGTTCATTTGCAACTCGCTGTAAGTCACCGTTTGGGGTTATCGTTTGGCCATAGAAACCATACGCATCAACAGCCACCGCTGTAGGCGCTGCGCCGAATAGATTATTCGTGGACGCGGCGTCAATTGTCATACTGTCAGAAGAAGAAGTTGGCAAAAACTTAAAACTTCGCTGAGCCTGGTCATAAGACACTGTGACTTTACTTGCTCCTATCGTAGCATCGACCTTGGCTTGTATGTCGGCAACAATCGCTTTAGTAGTTGCGGTAGATTGCAAGGGCGCGGTATTGAAGGTTGTACCGAGGTTAATTGGAACTGCGGTAGTTACGCCGCCGGTGGTGTAGTTCATATTAAAAGTTCTGTTACTGGCGGTGGTCAAATCAAAGTAGCGTTCATCACCAAACTTTACGTTAAGTTGGTTCTGCATGATCGAGGCAAGCTCAACGCCAGTAACAGCACTGTTCCGTGCTTTTAACTCAGAGAGATCAATAGTCACTGGATTCCCGGTGTTATCGACGTCTACGTCCATAAAATTAGCAAGTTGAACTGCCGTAAAGGCAGAAGTACTAAAATTAAAACCTTGGTCAGCTGTCAAATCGTTAGGCAGTTTTGATCCTTCAATTGTCGCTGGTACAGAAGTCCGTATATCTGTTAAGTCGTCTAGGGAGAATTTTTGAGTCTTTCTGTTAACCAACAAATCTTCCACTTCAGAGAAAGGTTTCAATACACCGTATTTATTTACGTACAGTTCTTCACTGTTACTATCGGTTGCTTGCTGGAGTGCAGGATTAACTTGGTCGTCACCAACAAATACATAGGTTTGATACTTGTTAGTTGGAGAACTAGCCGTCGCGTTAGCGGTTTTTACATAATAAATTGTAGCAAGGTACGAGTTACCTCCACTGTCATATACGCTTAACGCCGTCGATTTGTTGTAGGTATTGGGATTGTTTCTATTAAACGGCACGTCAATCACGCTGGCATCTGATGGCAAGTTCAAAGCCAATTCGATTAGCGACGTTTCCGTTGCCTGACCTGACGTTGAAACTGGTATGGCAAGTCTACTGAGCTTGTCCAAGTCCGCTTTACCGGAGGAGTCAACTGCCGCTGCCAATAGCGCTTGCCCAGAAGAGTTAACAACGTTGAACTGTTCGTTCAGTACAAAGCTACCGTTTCGGGTAAAAATGTCGGTCAGTCCGTCAGCAGATTTCAGTGGGAAGAATCCTTCACCAGAAATCGCAAGGTCCAAAGTATTAGAGGAGAATTCTACGTTACCCTGGCTGAATTCTTGGCGTACTTCTTTCAGTGATACACCCTGTCCAACTACCGATGTTGATTTCTGTAGGGGTGATGTGGCAAAAATGTCACCAAACGAGGCCCGCGACTTTTTAAATCCACTGGTACCCACGTTAGCGATATTATTACTGGTTAATGCAAGTTCTGTTGTCGCGGCTTTAAGCCCTGTAAGCGATGTATAAAATGACATTTACTTATGCTCCAATTAATAGTGTTTTGAGTAATTACTCAGAAATTCTTGTGACTTCAGAAAGCGCCAATGTTTGGCCGTCACTTATCTCGACAAGAACTTGTCCGAGGGTGTCGTTCCAAGACACGCCCTTGACCTTAGTTTCACCTAGAACCGGAATTACTCGAGAGTCATCGCCCTTACGTACTTGAGCGCTGAAAAAGTATTCGCCCGCTGGTGCGGGTTCACCTTCAAAGTTGCCGCCGTTCCAAGCGAACGAAACTTCACCGGCAATTTGTGGTCCCAGATCCATCGAGTTCACTACCTGACCTGTTTTGGCATCTATAACGCTTAAGGTCAGCTCATCGGCAGTATCTGTTAAATTGGCAAATCCGCTTTTCACTTGACCGCCGCCCTGGGTAATCGTGGCTCCAGTTACGAATACGCTCTTACCTATAAGCGATGCGCCGCGCATAATTTTTTCACCGGACTGAGAGCTTACAAACTGGTCCAATGAATCTGACATTTTAGTAGTTGCCTCTAAGCTTGAGAATTGCGCAAGCTGGGCTACAAAAGCCTCATTTTTCATAGGGTCCAGGGGATTTTGATTTTGCAGTTGAGCCGTAAACAACTTCAAAAACGCACTTCTGTCTAGGTCGTCTTCTTTCGGCGCAGCGGCGTCAGCTCGAAGGTCTGCAGACGTGCGGATACCAGATATACTTAATTCACTCATCTACTTTTCCTATTTCTTTAACATTTCAACCGTGCGCATCATTAGCTGCTTCGCGGTATTCATTGCTTCAATATTGCTTTCAAAGGACCGCGCTGCCGCAGTCATCTCGACTAATTCATTCATTGGATTTACATTCGATGAATAGATATAACCTTTCTCGTCTGCCATTGGATGGCTGGGCTCATAATTGGCAGGTGTTGTGCTATCGTCTTCGATAATGCTTTGCACCCGCACGCCGCCTTCCACTTCGCCGCGACGGCTACTTACTTCAGAAGCTAATATCGTTTCAAATACCGGACGTTTGGCTTTGTATGCAGTTTCACTACTGCTACCCGCTACTTCTGCATTAGCGATGTTAGATACCGCTAAGTTCATGCGGATGACCTGCGCATCCATTGCACCACCGGCCACGCCTAAAATATTGTCTAAACTCATGTCATTTGCTCCTAAGTAGTTCTATTCACTATCCGCGTAGCAATTCCATTACTAACTGACTCATCTGATTAGCCTGAGCCAACATGGATGTGCCTGCCTGTTGCAGAACCTGATTCTTAGCGAGTCGAGCAGACTCTAGCGCGAAGTCTGCGTCCTGGAGTCTTGAGCGAGAATCCGCGGTCTTTTCTGCGATATTCATGAGATTGGAAATCGTATGTTCCATTCGATTTTCAATGGCACCAAGGTCCGAGCGCATTTGCGCTACTTTATCGAGAGCAGCGTCAATGATTGAAATCGCATCACTAGCGCCCGCTTCAGTGCTGATCTTTACCTGAGTCAAATCTACTAAGGCGGCGGTTTGAGAACCGTCTTTGAAATAACCAACTTGATCACCTGCGGTTGGTCTTAATAAATTTCCCTCATCGTTAACGGCAGTGGCAGCATTAAGTATTGGTTCGTCTGCGGTTCTAATTTCACCAGCAGTTTTTGCTGTGAAGATAAAGCCGGTGGTGCTATCTGCAGTAATGTCGTAATCAAAACTTGCGTAGTTAGCATCAGCCTGGAAAAGTGCAACCAAATTAGCGGTTGTCGCGGCAGCTGGACCCGTAATGGACAACGTCGTTTTTCCGTCTGATAAACTATGGGCAGCGCTGTTGTAATTCGATAGTGTGCCGTGAGCCTGAGTAAAAACTGCCTTTGTTGGCCCGGCTTGTTCTACGGAAAAAGAATTTGCAGAGACAAACTTCAACGTGCCTGATACACGCGTAGCGTCTGCCGAAGCACCAGCTACGCCAGCAGCTGTAGCCGCCTCGTCATTCACATTAGCGTGGGGTATTATCGTGGGAATTTCAGCTGTCTGAATTATACCAGGCGCTCTTGCTGTATAAGTTATAGCAGAGTCTGCTGGCGGAGTACCTGCTCCAGTTGCAACTATGGAGACGTCATATTTAAAGTTTTCGTAACCGGTAGCGTTTCTAAATCCTTCTTGCAACTCTAATGACGTCGCGCTAGCGTCGGCTGTAAATGTCAGCGTAGTCGTACCATCTGTCATTGAATGGGCTTGGCCATTGTAGAGAGCTGTAGTACCTGCATCTTGCGTAAACGTGGCGATCGTATTTGTTCCGGTTGCACCTTCACCCAATCGTACAGGCTGTCCAACTGTGTTCGAGACTAGGCCATCTTCACCCAGCTTTTCTACCAACAAGTCTACGAACTCGGTTCCTATCTTCGTGTTTTCGATGGTTATATCGTCGCCGTCTGCATCAAACAATACTACTTTGTTGTTATCCACTTTAGCTGTCACACCAGAAGAACCAGATATTCTATTGACTGCGTCTACCGCGTCTCCAACATCAGTACTCGAGATAATAAAGTTACCCGTTTGATAGCCATTTATTTTTATGTTGTATGTGCGTGCGGTTGGGTCGCCGGAGGACAGTGCTGCATAAGTCTTGGCATATGCTTTAACACCGGTCTCTGCGGTTAAGAGATTCACTTTTTCCGCTACCTCTTTAGAGGTATCTTGCGACGAGGACTCTACGGTCTTCGATCCTAGGTAGCCAAAAATTTCAATATCTTCGGCGGTTGTCATGGGGTTATTTGGAGCCGTAGCCCCCGGGGTTTCTGGATTTATACCAGCACCAATAAGTGTGTGTGCGCCAATTTGTTTTGCGGCGATTGAATCGACGGAGAACGTAATATGTTCACCCTCCTCAATACCTACTTGCAGCTGCTTATTGATAAAGGTGCCGTCCAAAATCAGTGAGCCGTTGTATCGCGTGTTGGCTGAAATTCGAGTAACTTCTTGAATAAGTAAATTAACTTCGTCTTGTAGATACGTTCTGTCAGATGCACTATTCGTACCGTTAGCAGCCTGTATAGAAAGTTCGCGCATCCGCTGCAGCATGTCAGAGACTTCTGCTATTGCGCCTTCGATCGACTTCGTCATAGCGATGCCATCATTAGAATTCTTAATGGCCATGTTAAGGCCTTGAATCTGCGCGGTCATTCGTTGAGACATCGCTAAGCCAGCAGCGTCGTCTGCTGCGCTGTTGATCTTTGATCCGGTGGATAGTCGCTCCATTGCAGTGGTCAACTCATTTTGAGAGCCTGCGATAGCTCGTTGTGCAGTTAAAGACGCTACGTTAGTGTTGATTAGTAATGACATTTTCTTAACCTACTCGTTTCAATTATTTTTTATTCGCCGCGAAGCGCGCGTTTAATTCCACCAATTCTATTTTCAAGAAATTGCAGAGTTGCTGTGTATCGCGCTGATTCCTTACCAAATTGTGCTTGCTGATAGTTCAATTCAACGGTGTTACCGTCAGCAGCAGGGTTGTTTGGTACGCGATAGACCAAACCGTTTTTAGATCCACCCATGTGGTCTATGTGCGACTCGTGCGTGCGTCGCGTCGACATCGAACGTTCGTTATTCATCAAAGCCTTAAAATCAATATCCTTTGCTTTATAGTTAGGAGTGTCTGCATTAGCAATGTTTTCACCTAAAAGGCCAAGGCGCCGTTGACGCACCCCAATTGCGGTTTCATGCACACCAAAAACGTTATCTAAAATATTCATCTAACTTTTTCGTCCCATCCAAAAAGAAAATTTATTCTTTCTTAAAGTTTTATCATTTCCGTCCGATTTATAAGATGAGGATTAAATCCGTCATCTTCCGTCACAACATTGACAAAGCAATTGCTGTGCCAACTTTGTTTTTTTCCTGGAACCTAATGTTTTCTGCATGTTTTATGGGCTTTTCCCTAAAAGCGGCTAATTCTCACCGGAGATTCATGTCCGCATTCGGACGAACTTTGCCGACTGTCAATTTTCCGTCATCGAGCAGCTTTAGAAAAACTGACGCATTCACTCGTTCCAACAGAGTCGATATATAAAACGCCTATATAAAGAAACAGAGTTGCCGGCACTTGCTCATCATTGTTTTTTAAACCAGTCGCAAAAAACGGCCGCCACAGGGAGCGAGCTGTACGCACTAGGAAAACAAAGGCCATCCGCTAAGACGCTTGCTTATGAATCACTGCATTTAGAAAGAAAGAGGTGGCACCTTCATTGCATAGCTATATTCACGAGACTGAGATCAGTCGGTTTATCTAATTGGTGATGATGATTGACGCGCAAATAACACTGAGAGCGAGACAGCAAAAGAAAGCAATAACTAGGCAGCTGCGTGAGTGGATTCCTAAGTCGTCTCTGCTTTCTGCTCAAACATTAGCTATGATTTTGGCAGGATTAGTTGTTTCCACTAGCGTATTCGCAAGCACCCCAAAAACGCCAATCGAGGTGAAAAATCTTGACGCGCAAATCGGTGATTGGTCTCAAGCGCAATTTGAGCAAACGGGCGCATATACATTCGCTACCCAGGACCGGCGTTTACAAGTTCCTCGCTGTAAAAATTTCACCTTTTCCAGCAACGCGTCTGCAACAAAGCCGAAGTCGTCGTTCATGGTCAATGTGGCATGTGCTGAGGCCGGCTGGTCACGCTTTATTAGAGCTAAGGCCACTGAACAGGTGATAATAAAAACGGCGCTGATCGACGTGTTAACGCCTAGAGTTCTAATTGAAGCTGGCAAACCTATTTCAGCCAAAGATTTCTCCATTACCCAGTTGCCGCCACACCGCACACCACAAGGTGCCTTAGACAAATTAGATGCATCGGCGCAGTGGTTCTCTACACGCAGAATGCGGCCAGGCTATATCGTGACAGCAAAAGATTTGCGACAGCCTAGAAGAGTACTGGTAGTTAACAAAGCCCTGCCCGCCGGAACGCTGCTTACTAAGCAGTCCTTTGACATTGAAGAGCGCGCGGTCAATCTTCCGCGAGATGCCATTACCTCGATGCATAACATTGAGAACTTAGCCGCCAGCAAACTGCTGCACCCTGGAGATATTTTACGCCGGCGTGATTTAACCAAAGGTAAATTGATACGACGAGGGGAAAATGTTGCATTGCTTTCACAGGGGCTCAGTTATGCTATTTCTTCGCAAGTAGTCGCCCTCGAGGATGGCTTTTTAGGTGAGCAAATTCGACTGCTCAATCCTGAGGGACAACGCAGAGTATCGGCAATTGTTACAGGAGCTAGTAAAGCCAAAACTCTATCTACAAAATAGTAGGTAAATTGGCTAAACAATTGATTAACCTGGGTAAAATGGCTAAAGTCTTTCAGCTTTGAGTCGACTTATCCTTTAGACAGTTATGAACGCTTAATCAGGAGCGAAAAATGGTTGATAGTATAAATTCTTCAAATAGTGCCGCCGCTGCCGCAAATAGGGCAGCCAAGCAAGCAACAACGCCTACAGATGGTGGTTCTAGTGCTAGCATTTCAAGAGCTAGCGAGCCTTCCGCAAGCGTTGAAGTTACACTTAGCAACGAAATTCTTGCAGGCGGTGAAACCGCAAGTTTCGATGAAGCTAAAGTACAAGAAATGCGCAAAGCAATAGAGTCTGGGACTTTCCCGCTGGATTCCCGCCGTATCGCTGAGAATTTTGCAGCGTTGGAACAGTTAATCTAGAACGCCGATTAAATGTCCAACGTAGAGGTCATAACTGAGGTTATTTCTATAGGCAACCTTCTAAAAAACACTTTAGAAGAAGAATTTTTGGCGCTATCGGAAAAAAACTTAGAACACCTGGAAACTGTGCAAGTTAGAAAGGTTGAGCTTCTACAGAACTTAGAAAGCACATGGCCAAAAGGCGAAACTGAGTCTTTAGCACTAAATGAGCCCCTTTGGGACGAAGCGAGAAACTTAATCGGCGAGTGCAAAGAAGCCCACATTCGAAACGATCTACTGCTAAAGCGGCAGTTAGAAGTTGTAAGAACCGTACTTGCGTCTCTTACAAAGAGAAGTACCGACAATTCAAGCAACCTCTACGATAAAATGGGTAAGATGAAACGCAAGCGACAACCTCTTTACTAACCCACCTATTTATAACAAATCCCAACTTCACGAGATCATTCTCAACAAACTCGTACCAGACACTACCTTTGTTCACTCTAGGGTTTGAGGTACTTGACCTTTAAGCCAGTAGGCCCAAGACAGCACTGTGGCTACAGACTGATATACCTCTTCTGGCACTTCTTGATCTAGTTTTAGATATGACAGCGTTTCGGCTAGCACAGGATCTTCTGCGACGTGAATGCCGTGCTGCTTAGCAATCTCAATAATTTGCCATGCCACAGCGCCTTTACCCTTGGCTTTTATAATAGGAGCGCGCACTTGATCGTACATGAGCGCAACGGCTTTCTTTTCACTGTGATTGCCGTCAATAAAGACGCTATCGCCCTGACTCGGGTTACTCCAGCCACGTTTATCATTAGTCCTAGGCATCGATATTTAACCCCACTCGTTGATCAGGAACATCATCAGTAATGGGAATTCTCGATGTTGGAAAGATATTTAGCGTTACCAAGCTAACCCCGTGTTCGCGTAATCGATTTACCAATTCCTCTCTAGATGCCTGTGCCGCAGTAAATAATTCTGCAGAAGGTAGCCAAATACGCACTTCAATTTGTTTCGAAATATCTACCCTTATATTTGCTGACATAGCGGTTTGCTCGTCTAAGCCCGCTTCTAAGTCTACTGACCAAGTTTTTTGCGAATTGCTTTCGTCATTTCCCGGATTTTCATCTTGGCTCAAACGAATATATACCGGCCATTGATCAGCGAAAGGAATAACCCAAGACAATGAAGTTTTTCCCGCAACCTGTTGTGCCAAACTTTCAATCTGGCGTGCTTCTAATTCATCTATGGCGCCCGATATTGAAGTAGTATCCATTTGGCGACCTTGAAAAAGTGCGCGTAACCCGATGAGCGCCGATTTAATGCCCTGATTACCAGAGAACATGCCGGTATTGCGGATTTCACTTTCAGTAAATAAGCCAAAATTTTCCAACGAGCGCCGGATGCTAGCACTATTAATTTCACGCGAGTTCATGAGCAAACCACGGAGTATTTGTCCGAGATCGCCACTGGCTGGGGAACCTAAAATTTGCGGCATAACGCCAGGAGAAAATAGTCGCCCCAAGTGCAAACCACCCGCATGACCTAATAATCGTCCAAAGCGAGCATCCGCGTCAGCCCTCTGATTGAGTTTATTGGCGCTACTTGGATCTACTAAGCTAAGCACCATGTTGCCATTTACAACAGTAACCAAAAACGCGGCTGCTCCTTGGGGCAGAGACATACGCGGAGGCATGGCCAATTGCTGATTACCAACAAGCAATAAGTTACCATCTGCACGCTGAGCGACCACTGCGTTTATGACTTGACCCTCTCTAAGCCCTAACACTCTGGCTTGTTCAGGGTTGATGCGCATGCCGGCGGCAGCGCCTTCCACATAGACAATGTTTGGTCGCATGGACATATTCATGGGTTCTGCGGTCAACATTTTGACGCCTCCATTGAGATTGTTTGCGACAAACCCAGTCGGCTGGGCTTGTTTCAATATATAGTTATTGCCTTCTCGTTCCACAACCAAGGCCGCTGGGGCTTCGGACAGAGTAAAACCTCTGGGCAAATTAAATTGTCTGTTGCCTACTTTCAACAAAGTATTTAAACCTTTACTAATAAGCTGCCCTTTTATATTTGAGCCTTGTTGTTTGAGTAAATCTTGCGCTTGGCCGGCACTTATGGGAATCCCTGCCTGCACGTTGGTACTTGTTTGCACGGGGGCTAAATTGCTGCTGGCGTTAGGATTGATCGCAATCATCGCAGCAGATGAAGCAGATGACGTTGCCGAAACTAAAAAGTGCCTTACGATACTTTTATCTCCTACGTCACTGGATTGGCGAACCAATGCCAATGCTACCGTCACTTGAATATTCTTTACCGCTGGCGGCAAGGATAGCGATCCTTTGGGCAGCTTCAACTCACTGCCTGTAGAACTATGGCTAACAACTGCAGTCAATGCCTGGCCCACACGCAAACCCAGTTGGTTCATTTGTGCTCGATTCAGATGTGCAATCGGTTTGTTTTCTGGCTGTGCCAAATTTTCCAGAGTAGATAAGTTTTTAGCAGTAGCGAAAAGTTGCTTCGTTTGACTGTTTAAATTTAGCGCGGACAAGGTTGGGTTGTGAGTAGTTGTTAACGTGTGTTGGCCCCGCTGCAGTCCAACAGTGAGCTCAAGAGTCTGTCCAGGCTTGCCGACACGCTGTGGTAACGTAATTGATTTATTTACTACTGTTAGAGTAGTGCCTCTTCCGGCCTCTGAGATTTTAGCGCGAATAAGTTGTCCCGAAACAACGCCCAGTCTAAGCGCTTGTTGTTGGCTGATCTGAATAGTTTGCGCAGTTTGAAGTAGCGGGCGGAGTGTGCCGGAGTCTGCGGCTTTAACAGCCGGTGACGACTGTACGAGAATGAGCACTTGCTGGCCATCCACTACTTTGACTCTAAAAGTTAAGGGTTCGTTGAGCGAGGTGACACTAGCCGGCAAAGTTGCCTTGGATGGTAGCGGAACGTGCTGCTGTTTAACCTGCAAGGTACGCCCACCTCCACTAACGACAACTTTGCCCTCTACCACTTGACCGGGCTGGAGATTCAACAATCGTACTTGGATAGCTGGAATACGCACTTGAGTCGCCGCGGAGGCGGCAACAACAGTTGGCGGGACCGGCGTTGTAGTTACGGGCGCATAGTTAAGCAAAGTGGTGCCTTAAGGATATTGGATCCAGCCCTCGTATGGATCAATGCCGCGTGCCCTAGCCTTGCTTGGATCTATGTCTTTAAAAATAACTTTTTTAATGTCGTCGACGTCAGGCACTTTCAGTCGCCTGTTAGCCAACATCCAATTGGGGTTGGAGCGTTTGAAGGCACTAGGATTGGCCCGTACAAATGCTCGTCGCAAAATAGACGGTCGAATACGGGAATTGCCGGCGGTCTGCTTAATGATCTTGTCTAGGTAGTCACCGGGCTTAACGAGATAAGTGCCGTCTTCTGCAAGAACTGCTTTCTCGGTATTTTTATCCGCAACTCTGGTCGCTTCTATTGCTGCCTCTAAATCCTTAATTAGTCGGGCAAGAGCTGCGTCTAACTCGGCAACATCGATTTCTTCCACCGAGTCTTCATCGCTCGCCAAAACAAGTTCTGGCTCTGACTCTACGGTTGCACAGCCAACAACAAATACCAACACGGCCAAGATTCTGAATAAGTTACAAATAGATACTCGGGCAAACGTCAATAGCGACATCGATCTAGACATTAATGTAGACCATGATCCAGTAGCCATACAATTTCCTGTTTTTTTTCTTAACATCGATCTACTTCTACTAAATATATTCACGGTGCTAACGCCGCCAAAGGTATAGCAATCATATTGCTGTACGAACGGGGTACTGGGCCAGCGTAAACAGCGATACTTGCCGTGTGATTGTTCAGCTGCGTAATTTGAGCAAGGCCTATTGCACTTAACGCTCGCTCTAATCCTTGCCTTTGGGCCAATGCGCTGCTGGGCATAATTAGAAATTTCTGCCCATAAAAAAGCCCCACGTCTCTTCCTGCCATAAGCACGCCTCCGTTAGGTCTGTGGGCAATAACAATAGCAGATCCGGTATCGCAGCGAATGCTCGCGCCGAGCGCTGTTATCGCATCAGAAGACCATCGCGCTAGTTCTTTTACTGCCGATTTAGATAACTTAAGCCAAGCTTTTTGCGCATTTTTGTCTGCGGCATCTGACTTTACTAGAATTGAGCCGGATTTACTGAATTGAACACCAAGACTAGATTGAGCAACGATCTCCACTTCCAAACGTATGGGTCCTCTAGATGATTTAGTCACCCAAAACCGATCCAGCATTTTTGCTTCAGCTTCGCCGGATATGCGGACGGTCACTTCGAGATCGGAAGTTACAACCTCACCCAAGACCATATATTTCAGATAGTCAGAGCCAGCAGAGGAGCCTGTAACCTTCGGTTCTATTATAGTTGCATCCTGCAAGGCGCCATAGCGGGCCGCCTGCATAAAGTCTTTTTTGATCAATCTCGCGCTGTCACTCATGAGATTGAGCACACTGACGTCTTCAGATTGACCGGGTTGCACCATTAGCTTTAACCTTTGTCTTCTTGCACCGGGGCGGGAGCAACTTAGCTCATCGCCCTCCAAACCTGCAGCGTCACTCTCTACCAGACGCGTACCTTTCAGACCAAAGCGGTTTATATATGGCTGCGGGCGCAGCTTCTCTAGCTGAAGGTTGCTGAACATCATAACTTCTTCGTTTAATGCGCCGTCATTATCGGTCCAACTAGCAGCGGCAACATTGGCATTGCGTTCCATTGCGTATTCTAGAACGGATTGCTTTAAAATTGCTAACTGCTCATCGCTGTCTATTTGGTTCAGAGACGACAATGAGTCAGTATCAGCAGAACTCGATGCTGAGGATTTTTCGGCGACGGTTGCCGCACTCAAAATACTCAAAGCAAGACCTATAGCGCAGACTATTGCCTTCTTAACAATTCGCCTTGCGCGCTTGTCCATCGCTTTTGTTCTCACATCAACTGCCTCTACCTACCGGGGCTGGCAACAGATCTATCGACCTTCGAAACTTGTAAATAGTTGCGTACCAGCTCGTTAATCGTCCCCTGACCTAGCGCGAGCTTAGTTTCATAAGTCTCACTACCAATAGGCGTAATGCTGACTAATTTAGCGCCATAAATTACACCCTCAACCCTACTGCGCATTTGGTCTTGAGTAATCGCCATGTCTACCATGGTACCTGTTGCATTGACATACTGTCCGTAGACTTGCTCGGTCAAAGCGCGGTAAGCGTCTAACTTGGATGCTTTGATTGCCATCAGCCTTTTTTGAGCTGGCGTATCACCGTGTTGAGAAGAGATAACCGCATAACCAGAGGCAACAATACCCTGACCCTGAGTCAAACCGTAAACGTCTTGATTACGCCCTTGGCTAGCACAACCGACGAAAAGAGACGCCACAAAAACAATAACTGCGCACTGGCAAATCTGCTTTCTCAGCGAACGAGGATTGGCGTTGCCTGAACTTAGTAAATACATGATGAACTCTTCTTTGATTCCCTTACATAACGTTAGTCGGCCCAAAGGCGGATTTCTTGAATAAATTCGGGAAAGTTACTGATTTTTCAGTAATAGGCACAGTTCCTGCACTTCTAACGTGCGGACCCAGTCTATCCGTGTAACTTTACGGAAATTCGACATTTTCCGTCAATATTTTTAGCTGCGAACAGAGTTTATAAACGAAATGGCCTCTAGCTCTTTTACATTGTCAGATCTTCGACAGTTGTCACTAGACATCCCCTGGCAATCATTGGCTATGCCTGTAGTGATCGTGTGGATTCTAACCATGCTGATTCTACCCTTACCGCCATTCATGCTGGATATTTTCTTTACCCTGAATATCCTGTTAGCGCTGTTGATCATTATGGTCGCGCTAAATACTTCCTCCACACTGGAATTCTCTTCTTTTCCGACCATTATTTTGTTCGCTACCATGCTGCGCTTAGGTCTCAATGTTGCATCTACTCGGGTAGTTCTTTTGGAAGGACACCAAGGCGGCGATGCTGCAGGAAAGGTTATTGCTGCATTTGGTGAATTCGTTATTGGAGGCAACTACGTTGTTGGCTTTATTGTCTTTGCAATTCTTATGATCATTAACTTTATCGTAATCACAAAGGGTGCAGGGCGTGTTTCCGAAGTAATCGCTCGCTTCACGCTGGACGCCCTACCAGGCAAGCAAATGGCTATTGATGCGGACCTGAATGCTGGCGTTATTGATCAAGCTGAGGCTAAACAGCGGCGCATGGAAGTTACTCAAGAATCTGACTTTTTCGGTTCAATGGACGGTGCATCTAAGTTCGTTCGAGGAGACGCAATCGCTGGGTTATTGATTCTTATCATTAACTTGGTAGGCGGCCTAGGTATTGGTTTATTACAATATGATTTAACTCTCGCTGAAGCCGGTAAGAATTATGTGCTACTGACAATTGGTGACGGTCTGGTTGCACAACTACCAGCCATTATTCTCTCGCTAGCCACTGCGATTATCGTAACGAGAGTAGCTACTTCTGAATCTTCTCCTGAACAAGCCGGTAAGCAACTGGCCAATCCACTGGCATTCTTTATTGCCGGCGGCATTTTGACATTTATGGGTGTTATACCCGGTATGCCCAACTTGGTATTCCTTTCTTTGGGCGCAGCAGCGTTGGGTCTAGGCTTTTACATTACTAAACAAGAAAAAATAGCTCGAGACTTTCCCGAAGCCACTATGGATGGGCCAGATGCCAACGCAGCGCCAACAGACCCGAATTTACTTGAACTTGATTGGGATGACGCTGGCCAGGTAGACGTCATCAGCTTAGAGCTGGGCTATGGCCTAATCCCCATGGTGGACTCTGACACTGGCGGCCGACTGTTAAACCGTCTCAAAGGGATCCGCAAAAAGCTTTCTGCTGAAATGGGCTTCCTGCTCCCGTCCATTAGAATCCGTGACAACTTGGATAACGCACCTGATTCCTATCATATTGTGCTAAACGGCTCAGTACGCGGCATGGGAACCATTGCTGTAGGTAAAGAAATGGCCATTAATCCCGGCAATGTATTAAGTGAAATACAAGGCGAAGCTGGTAAAGATCCAGCGTTTGGATTGGACGCGGTATGGATTGAATCCTCTGAACGCGAATATGCCCAAGCAGTTGGCTATACCGTAGTAGATTCAAGCACGGTAATTGCGACTCACCTCAACGCGGTAATTAAGAACAATGCCGACGAATTGATGACTTACGACGTAAGCCAACAGCTAATCGACAAAATTGCAGAGACTTCGCCCAAGCTTATTGAAGACTTTATTCCTGAAAAGCTTTCCTTGGGCACAGTTGTTCGGGTACTTCAAAGCCTTCTGCGTGAGCGTGTGCCGCTACGCGATATGCGCACCATCCTTGAGACTTTGGCTGAAGAAAGTGGGCGCACCCAAGACGCGAACCAGCTTGCGGCCTTGGTTAGACCAAAGCTTGGAAGACTAATAGTCCAAGAAATCATTGAATCTGACGAAGAACTCGCCGTGATGACTCTGGATCCAGAGCTAGAACAGCTAATGAGTGACCTAGTAAGCCGTGCGAACAGTTACGACGAGATTGCTTTAGAGCCATCTTTAGCAGAGAGCTTTTTCAAGTCTGTACGGGACACCATTGAAGAGCTGGAACAACAAGAGTTACCTGCGGTACTAGTCGTTTCGCCACTCCTTAGGCCCTGGCTAGCTCGACTACTGCGAAGGTCGTCTAAAGATTTGACAGTACTTTGCTATACCGAAATTCCTGATGATCAACCCATTCGTGTGGTCTCATCTATTGAAGTTAACCGACGAGAGATTGAGCAAGATTAATCCTTGCAAGAGTAAATTATGGAACTAAAAAGATTTGTAGCCGCCGACACTAAATCTGCAATGGAGCAGGTGAGAGCCAGCTGTGGAGAAGATGCTTTGATCATTAGCACAAGCCGTATAGGTAACAAGACCGAGATGATTTGCGCTGTTGAAATTGCCCCTGAGGAAGCGTCCGAACATAGTTCTGCCGCAGCTGTAGTAAATATGCTATCCAAGGCTGTAGCGCACTCTGATATAACAGAGCCAAGGGTTGGGAAAGCAGCGGATGATAGCCCTTTTGCGCCTAATTCTGACACATCCAAGCCAGCGGATAGCGATAGTTTTTCTAGTCAGTTGGGGACCGCGCTGCGCGGTTCAAGCACCCAGGCGAAAAACAGCGACACTAAAGCCGAGCACGGCCCCCAAGCTGCTGCATCTACTTCTGCTCCTAAGCATACCCCTGTCCGAGAGTCTGAGGCTTCTATGAGTGAGATGCGCCAGCTAATGCAGACCATACAGTCAGAGTTTTCGGACTTACGCGAGACGCTACAGCATCAATCAACAGCTAATGTGCCAATCGATAGAGCAAGGGCTGCTATTTCTTCATTTAACCGATTGATTCAAAAGCGCGGTGAAGACCAATTTCAGAATGTGCTAGAGCAAATTCAACGGCTAAATAAGCTTTGCCCAGGACAACAACAAAACTGGCAAGGCGCGCATCTTTTCCTAGGCCTACCAGGCAGCGGAAAGACAAGCTGTATCATGCAAATTGCAGACAACTTGGCCTCATCAATCAATACATCAAGCAAACCCAATGCACTAATTACACTTACGCAACCTGGGTCACTAAAAGAACAAGGACAATCCTGGCCTGCACTTAGCCGACATGCGCAGAAGCTCAATATTGCTTATTTTCACGCCACCGATGAGGTAGCGTTATCAAAGCTCTTGGAAACTTATGGGCCAACGCATAATGTCTTTATTGACAGCCATGCTGAACAACTTACTGATGATGAAGCTTTATTTAACCTGGTGAGCCAAAATTCCTTAATACCCCATGTTTGTTTCCCAGCAGATAACTCACTGCTAATACTCGAAAATTTGAGACAGCGCGCGCCGTGGCTAGTATCCTCTATGATCTTAACTCGACTGGATTTAGCACCAGACTTCGAATCGCTCGTAAGCGCTTTGGAAGTAGTAGGTGCACAAGTTGATTGCGTCACAGGTTGCGCGCCGAGTGACTGGAACCAGGAACACAGCGCTTAATGAAAAGAATAAGAATCGCCTCACTAATTAATTTAGGCCCTTGTAAGCGACATGTCTGAATCCCTAAATACAACATCTGTTATTGGCATTGCCAGCGGCAAAGGCGGGGTTGGCAAAACTACCATTGCCGTGAACTTGGCTTTAGCCCTATGCAAGGAAAACCGCACAGTTGCGTTGCTGGACGCAGACCTTGGTTTAGCCAACTCGCAAATTATTTTGGGTATTAACGCTCCGTTTAATGTTAGCCACGTGTTTAATGGAGAGAAAACTGTCGACGAAGTCAGCGTCAGCAATGACGACGGTCTACTCCTTATACCAGGTGCGTCAGGGAATGAATCTCTAGCAAACATCACGGCGATACAGGCCAAATCTTTAGTCGAGCAAATTTTACATACCTATCCAAATTTAGATATTCTAATCATCGATTCTGCGGCAGGATTATCTAGTTCTAATATGAGCTTTTTGGATGCTTGCCATGCGCGATTAGTGATATTGCAAGACGAGCCGGCTTCTATTGCCGATGCTTATGGGCTGATAAAGCTGGAAAGCCGCAAAAATCGTCTCGATACACTCTTTGTTATTCCCAACAAGGTTGCCTCTCAAGACATTGGAAATGGTCTTTTCAATAAAATGAATCGTGTTTGCATGCAGTTCCTTGAAGAACCTGTTAATTATTTATACTCTGTTGTACAAGATGATTTACTTTCGCAGATAATTAGGCGGCGAGAGAGCCTTCTTAACGATCACCCCAGTAGCAGAGCAGCGGCAAATTTCAGAGCTTTTGCTAAATCAATTGTTAAATTGCTAGGTTCTTCGAAATTTTCTGCAAACTCAGCTGAAAAAGTTAACTAACTGGCTTCGACCTATGTCTGATATTGACGCATATTCAGAGCAACAAGCAGATGCCAGCATCTCTATTGGCCAGCATTATACCCTGGTAAAAAGAATTGCTTACCATTTGCGTACTCGCCTGCCTTCTAGCATAGCGACTGATGATCTAATTCAAGCTGGCATGGAAGGTTTAATCCATGCACAAAAATCATTTGAGCCTTCGAGGGGGATAGCGTTCGAACTTTTCGCGAAAACTAGAATTAGAGGAGCAATGCTTGATGAAGTAAGGCGAATTTCCTATTCCACTAGGTCCGCCATAACTATCAAGCGTGAACATAGCCAAGCCATAAGCACTCTTAGTACGGAATTTGGTCGACCTCCAAAAAATAGCGAAGTTGCCAAATTACTTAATAAAGACACGGAGACCTACGAAAAAGATCGAATTATTGCTGAAGGTGTGGATATCGTAAGCAGTGATGCTACACCGAACCAATTTGAAGAATTCAGTCAGGTAGCCGACGGGCCTGATGAAAGTCTAGAAAAAGACCAGATGATCAAAAATTTAGCTGATTCAGTCGAACAACTTCCCGAAAGAGCAAAATTAGTCCTAGCCCTTTATTACCAGGAAGAAATGAACCTCAAAGAGATTGGCGCTATTTTGAGCGTTAGCGAATCAAGAGTTAGTCAAATCATATCTGAAACTGCAAAAAAACTTCGTGGATTGATGAATTAACAGGCATATCAAATTCGCGATTCAGAAAACGCAGAAGTTTTCAACAGTGACTTTGTGCAGCAAGTTATTGTTATAATTGGAGGATGTGCTTAGCATCTTCAACTAGAGCATCGAAATAATGGGCCTATTTAAAGGTATGAACGACTCCCGTGAGCGTAAAAAAGCTAAGGCTTTTTATGAGAGCGGACTAAACCCATCACAAAACGCCGGCGATGCCCGCAGGACCAAGTCGATCCTGGGGAATAGATGTAGTGCATTTATTAATTTAACTTTTATTGAAGGTGCAAGAAAAACTACAGATTATATCGAGGCCGCCACCAGCGCCAAGAGCCAAGGCAGGCCGAATCCACCTCAACCCTCTACCAGCGCGTACAAAGAAGTCAAAACCATGGGCGGTAAGGTCTGGGTATATTTACCACAGAGTTATACTAACCAGCTTTTTGCCTTGGGCTCAAAATATCAGCAAGAGATGGTTACTAAAGATAGGGCAATAGAAATTACGACCACCATCACCGACGAAATAACAGCAAGCTTGGAATTAGATCACCCTATTCGACCACTGCAATTTCTGATCAGTGAAGAAGAAGAAGAAGAAGAAGAAGAAGAAGAAAGTGCCGAAGACTTGGACCTAGATGAAGACCAAACAGGAAGCGCCGCGGACGCAGAAAGTGACAACGAGGAAACCTAAAAAAATTTCGCCAAATGCTACTAGGAGTCTATGAATGTGGCTGAAAGGATAAACTCCTCACACACGACATTAAAAACAGCCAAGCTTAACTTTACGACCTTTCGACCTTGTTGACGCAAATGGTTTATTCCACAGAACTATTTACCACCACTCATTTCGTCTTGTAACACCTGCATTAACGCTGCCACCGACATAGCCCTAGTTTTCGCATAGCCATTCCCAGCCCATAAGCTTTGAAACTCAACATCGTTGCTGTTAGCAGCAGCCTGTCGGACAGAGCCTGTTAACGTGTTTTGAATAGGAAATGGTAGTGTTGGTTTACGCACCATATCCGTCATAAAACGATTGCTAATGCCTCGAGCCCTACGTCCCGAAAATCCACGGGTGAATTGCGTGGGCCGCGGCTCATCGCTAACCAACATCGCACGATAACTCGATGGAGTACCCGCCTCATCGCAACACAAAAAGGCAGTGCCCATCTGCGCAGCCACCGCACCTAGAGTTAGGACCTTGTTAATATCTTGGCCGGACATTATGCCACCAGCCGCCACAATTGGGAGGGGAGTCGCTTTGACCAAATCTCGCACCAAGTATTCAACAGGTACTTCGTTGTCATCACCATGTGCACTAAATGTTCCTCGGTGACCACCAGCCTCAATACCCTGTGCCACAATGAAATCAGCGCCCGACTTTACAACAGCTAACCCTTCTTCTACGTTGGTCGCCGTGACGCCAACGCTAATATTTTGCGAATGCGCTGCCTGAATAATATCTTGTGAAGGCAGGCCGAAGTGGAACGTAAGCATTGCCGGCGGCTCTGCCCAAATGGCTTTAAGCTGCTGGGTGATATCTGGGAAGAATGGCGCGGTGGGTAGACTTAAGGTGTACTCGTCGTCAAGAGAAAAGCCCGATAGTGCTGTAATAGCATCTGCAATTATCTGTTTGCTCGGCATTTCCACAGGCTCAAAGATAAAGAAATTGGCATTAACCGGCCCCGATGTCAGCGCCTTTGTCTCAGCTAAATCCTGAGCAATTTTCGCGGCCCCGGAATACGCAAAACCGAAACTTCCGACGCCACCAGCGTTGCATACCTCGCTGACCAGTAATGGGGTATTCAAACCACCGGCCATAGGGGCTTGGATTATTGGCTGCCGCAGTAGTGCAAACTGGAATTTTTCGCCGCGCTCACCAATCACTCGACAGTCACTGACTGAGTTCAACAGGGGGGGGGTTTACCTTCACTGTTAGAGTGACCACAAATAGACTTCATTTTCATTTCCGTAATAATATCCCATTTATAAAAAGAGAAGTATCCCCTCTTTTCATTGAATACCTCTAATATTCATCATGAACAGAATCTATTCCTCTTCGTTATCTTTGTCCTCATGCTCTTTGAGTTTTTCTTGATACTCCTCTTCAGAGAGGTTGTGCCAACCAATACATTTGCCAGTTGGACTTCTTCCGCAACCACATTCCATATTCATCTCCTATATTGATAATTAGTTTTTTGGTTTAAATACAAAATACAAAGATACGCTCAGCAAGTAAATTTGTATATTTTTGAACAGGTCGGCAGTGAGT
>CAUZON010000048.1:0-21376 GCA_963581445.1 Gammaproteobacteria bacterium
CGAGCACGAACAGGTCACCTACAAAGAATTGCTCAACTTCTTTATTCCGGTATCTACAACCGGCGTCATGTTTGCGCTAAGTCGGCCCATCCTTTTCGCCTTCGTTGCTCGCGCACCCGACGGCATACTGGCTATTGCGGCGCTCAGAGTCGCCTTTGATTTCAGCATGATTTTTCAACAAGCAGCTAATCAATTTCGTCATTTTTTCATTACTTTTGGCTTTGACGATATAAAAGTTAAGAAAAGGTTCCTTGCTCTAGTAGCTGCGGGGCTCACCGCGATGATGCTGGCATTTGCCATCACCCCCTTATCGAACATCCTTTGGGCAGACCTCATGGATCTGCCTAGCGACTTGGTCAACATTGCTAAAGACGTTTCGCTCATAATGTGCCTCATGCCAACAATTATTATCTACCGAAATTTTTTCCATGGTCGCCTCATGATGAGCCGCAAAACTGGCGGTATGGCTTACGGCAGTATTATTCGCGTAATTGGCATTTACCTAGCAGCGCAAATTTGCTTTAGCTTAGATTTGCTCAATCACATAACCGCCACCTTCATCCTAATCTTTGGATTTATAATTGAGGCTGTCATTGCGCGGCAATCCAGCATCAAAGTGCTCTCAGGTGAACAAGCGCACGAACCAATTAGAATGACCTAGGGTGTGAAAGCGTGAGGCAGATTAGGCCAACCTGTTTTATACTAACACCATGAATAGTTAAGAAAACGGAATTCAGATGACCTCTATGCTTGGGCCAACCTCACATACTTACTTCTCACAAAGACTACGCCTGCATTATGTAGATTGGGGCAACCCCGATGCTCCGCCGATGATTTTAATTCACGGCGGCCGCGACCATTGCCGTAATTGGGACTGGGTGGCTGAGCAATTCAGGCACGACTATCACATTATTGCCCCAGACCTGCGCGGTCATGGAGACAGCCAATGGATGGAAGGCGGCTCCTACAACCAGATTGACTATGTCTATGACATCGCCCAATTACTGCGACAAAAGCAAATGTCACCGGTGACTGTTATTGGACACTCTTTAGGCGGGTCAATTGCGACACTGTATACGGCCCTTCACCCAGAAAAGGTCAACAAACTTGTTGCCATTGAGGGCATGGGACCACCGCCCAAAATGATCGAAGAGCGTATCAATCAACCCATAAGCAAGCGCTTGCACAATTGGATGAATGATCTGCGTAAATCGTCGGGGCGCTTACCCCGTCGCTATCTGTCGTTGGAAGAAGCATTCCAGCGCATGCAAACGGAAAACCCTCATCTATCGGAAGATCAAGCAAGACACTTGACCATTCACGGCATCAATCAAAACGAAGACGGCACGTTCAGCTGGAAGTTCGACAACTACGTCAGGAACTTCGCGCCGATAGGCGTGCCATTCGACGAGATGGCTACATTGTATGGAGACATCACCTGCCCCACTTTGTTGGTGCGCGGATTAGAGTCATGGGCATCTGACCCAATTGCTGATGGTCGCACCAAGAGTTTTAGCTGTGAGCTTGAAGTAGAAGCCTTTGCTGAAGCTGGGCACTGGGTCCATCACGATCAGTTAGACGGCTTTGTAAAACGCGTTAAAACTTTTTTAGCTGACTAGCGGCAGCATAATCTTATGACGGCCTTAGCACCCAAACTACATGCCTCCGAATGGCAAGGGGTGTTTTACATCACGGGTGGCGGTGCTTCTCTAATCAGTCAGTTGCTCGACGTGCCCGGCGCATCGAGCACTGTTTTGGAAGCAACTGTCCCGTATGCAGAAAAGTCATTGGCTCAATTGTTGGGCAAAGCCCCAGAGCAGGCGGTGGCAACGGCTACTGCCCGGGCGCTGGCTATGGCAGCTTACACGCAGGCCCACACTTTGGCAGATGGCAAAAATTTTGGTTTTGGTGCCAGCGCTAGCCTGGTGACGAATAGAGAGAAAAAAGGCCAGACCCGCGCTCACTGGGCCATTCAAGCCGCGGAATTCACGCACTCATTTAGTCTATTGTTAGATGCCCAGCAGTCTAGGCAGGAACAAGAGGCGCGGCTCACTCAGGCATTTTGGCAGAGTATTGGTTGGGCTTTACTCGACTCACCTGATGCAGGCAAAGACGCTGATGCATGGCCTAAATCGAGCATAGAAAAACACAGTCACGCGGCCCAGAAACAATGGCAGCCATTGCTTCAAGCATCGCCGCATATTTGCTGCACTGGAGATCATGACGGCAAATTATTGCTTCCAGGCTCCTTCAATCCCATACATCAAGGCCATATGGATATGCTCAAAGTCGCCGAGTCTATTACCGGACTCAAAGGCGCTTTTGAACTAACCCTGCGCAATGCGGATAAGCCAGACATAGACTTTCTAAGTACCGCTGAGCGCCTTGAAAAAATCAAAAATCACGACGTTTGGTTGACTAATCTGAGCAACTTTTCGGCGAAGGCGGCTGCGTTTCCCGGCACAACGTTCGCCTTAGGAACAGATACGCTTGCGCGCGTTGGTGAACTGAGATTTTATGCCAACGATGAGAAATTGCGCGAACAAGCGCTGCAAGCACTGGCTGATCTAAAGACTCAATTTTTGGTTTTTGGTCGTATTAGTGGTGAAGGTGCCTTCATCACCTTAGATGACTTAGACCTGCCACCAACCCTAGCACAACTTTGCCAAGGGGTTCCAGTAGACCAATACCGCAATGACACCACGTCTTCAGCTATTCGCGCAGCTGCCCGAAAAAAGCGCTAAGTAGCTGCTTTAACTTCGTTTTAAACTCACTCTAAACTATGCAGGTGCCTCTACTGCCCGGTATAAGACGTCGGCACAATAGTCTTCCAACGACCCTGGCGAAAACGCCAGATCAACATGATGCTCTTTAGCACGTAGTCACCAATCAAAGCGGCGTATACCCAGATTACCGGCGCGCCCAGATAGGCAGCAATCGCGGCTAGGCCGCAGCGCATCACCAACAATCCAAGTACCGTTGTGATTAACGGAAAGCGCGTATCGCCAGCCCCCCGTAAAGAACCACCAAGCGCAAACTCCACCGCCAGCAACGGCATCATTGCACCTAAGACATAAATAAATTGCACGGTGTAAACAATGGTCAGCGCACCATCGCCAATAAAGTATTCTGCCAACTCCTGCGCAAAGGAGACCACCAATAAGCCCATGGAACCCATAGAGACCACTGCTAGCCACAGCGAGCGCCAACCACTACGAGCGGCACCTTCAAAATCTTTTGCGCCCAGGTACTGACCTACCAAGGTTGATCCAGCGATAGAAAAACCAAAACCAATGGTCATACACACGGCTAAAATATTCACGCCAATATTGTACGCAGCAAAGGCCTCGGTGCCATAGTTCTTACCGATAACAATCAAAAAGATGAAAAAACCTAACTGAAAAACACCCTGTTCAAGGGCCGCAGGATAGCCAATATCAAGCAACTGGCGCAGGCGTGCCTTACGCCACCAACCGTTGACCACATGGCGCACCCGGAACTTTTGTTTTACCCACAAAATGAGCTGCACAAGAGAGCCAATGGTAAATGCAATACCTGCAGCCGCAGCGGCACCGGAAACACCCATTTGAGGCATGCCCCAATGGCCAAAAATAAAAGCATAAAGCAAAGGCAGGTTGATCAGATTCACCCCGCCGCTGATCCATAGAGGTGACCAAGCATCTCCAGAGGCACGCAGAGCAGCGCCCAAAATAAGCATTCCGGCAAAGGCCACGTTGAAAAAAGCCAAGAGCCGAATATTCTCTGTGGCCATAGCCAAGGTTTGTTCATCTAATCCAAAAACACCCGCAAGGGAATCGGCA
Source organism: Gammaproteobacteria bacterium (assembly GCA_963581445.1). Classification (GTDB taxonomy): domain Bacteria; phylum Pseudomonadota; class Gammaproteobacteria; order Pseudomonadales; family Azotimanducaceae; genus UBA4421. The sequence goes on from CAUZON010000048.1 coordinate 3,822, forward strand.
AAGAAAAATCCAAGGGTGGCGACCACCAACGACAGAGCGCAGCCTAAGACCAGTGACGCCATCGTCACGCGACTAGCCTCCTCGTAATCTCCGGCGCCCCAGGCGCGTGCGACCAACGCTGTGGTGCCAGCACTTACGGCCATTAAGATTGCCAACATAGCAAACATCACCCGCTGGCCAGCGCCCACTGCGGCCAAAGCCTGTGGACCCAACTCACCAACAAATTTAGTTTGCACCATGCCGACAACGGTATAACTCAAATTGCCGAGAATACTCGGCAGAGCCAACTGCCAAATTGATGGGCGCTCGTATTGGTTAGATTTCTCGGTAACAGGCGGCGCTGATGCTTTTGACGCTTCTGATGCATTTGAAGAAGAGGCGGAGAAAAAGCCGACTTTGGTCTCGTTATTAGTTTTATTCGTCTTAATTGGAATTTCGCCTGTCACAGATGTCGCAAACCTTTGATAGTATCCCGACTCGAATTAGGAAGTAGATACCATGTCCAATGGAACCAGCGGCACAACTGCTAATGATAAATATGCCGATATAGAAGTCACACTAAGCGACTATGTCGGCGTTATAGAGATCCAGCGACCTCCATACAATTTTTTCGATCTCAGCTTGATACAACAAATAGCTGATGCTTTAGACCACGCCGATAACAATTCTGAATGTCGGGCAGTCGTCCTCACTTCTGCTGGCACGGCGTTTTGTGCGGGAGCCAACTTTGGCAGCGGGCAGACGGATGGCGAACAGAGCCCAGAGTTTACAGAGGAAGGCTTCCAGAACACCACCGAAAAACTCTATTCTGAAGCAATTCGTTTATTTAGAAATAAAAAACCTATCATTGCAGCAATTCACGGCCCGGCAATTGGCGGCGGATTTGGCTTAGCGTGCGTTGCTGACTTCCGCATTGCCAGTCCCAAAGCCCGCTTTGCGGCCAACTTTGTAAAACTTGGCTTGCATCAAGGGTTTGGCATTTCCCTTACATTACCGCGCTTAATCGGCAATCAAAATGCCGCCAGATTATTGCTCTCTGGGCGACGCATTAACGCTGAAGAAGCGTTATTCTTAGGCCTCGTGGACGAAGTAGTGGCTGAAGATGAGCTGCGCAGCGCAGCAATGCAATTGGCATCAGAATTGGCAGAAAACGCACCACTTGCAATGCAGTCAGTTAGGGCAACAATGAGGCAAGGTTTGGCTGACGAGATCGCGACAGCAACGACCCACGAACTTGCTGAACAGCAATGGCTGCGCGCCACAGAAGATGCTTATGAAGGCATTCGCGCGGTCAGCGAACGTCGACCGGGCCTCTTTAGAGGCCAATAAATAACAGTCACTAGATAAAGACTTAGAGATCGAACAACAGAGAGTAAATAGGCGCATAACAGGCTGATGGGCACTAAGCAGCAAAAAACTAACAACAAAACGTTGGCTGCTCACAAAAAAATTAACAAAAGACCAATAAATGGAGAGATAGGTTATGGATTTAGGCAAACTTGGCATCTGGTATTTTTTTGATGGCATGTCAGCAGCAGACAGTGCAACAGCAGCAAAGCGGCTGGAATCGCTGGGTTATGGCACATTATGGTTGCCTGAGACTATAGGCAAAGATCCCTTAGTATCAGCTGCATGGCTACTGGCGAATACCGAAAAGCTCAATTTGGCCAGTGGTATTGTCAACATCTATAACCGCGAACCAGGCGTTACCGTGGCGGCACAAAAAACTTTGGCCGAACAATCAGGTGGCCGCTTTGCACTGGCAATAGGCGTATCACACAAGCCATTAGTCGAGGGCGTTAGAGGGTTAGAGTACGGCCCACCTTTGGCAACCATGCGTACATACCTAGAGCGTATGGCCAGCGCGCCGTACAATGGCTTCGCCCCTGCCGAGACACCGCCAACACTGATCGCGGCCCTAGGCCCAAAAATGCTGGAGTTGGCAAAAAACAGCACCGATGGTGCTCACCCCTACTTCACCTCGCCCGTACATACCAAGATGGCCAGAGACATTATGGGTGAAGGTCCGCTGCTTTGTGTGGAGCAAAAAGTGATTCTAGAAACCGATACGGCCAAGGCTCGAGAATTGGCTCGACCAGTGGCCAAGATCTATAACAGACTGCCCAACTACCGTAACAACTGGTTGCGCATGGGCTTGAACGAAAACGATATCGATAATCTGAGCGACAAATTTATCGACGCTACCTTTGCCTACGGTGATGTAGACGCAATTAAGGAAAGAATTTCAGAACATATGGATGCCGGCGCAGACCACGTATGCATACAGCCAGTCAATCCAAATGGCGTATTTGGCGACTTACACTGGGAGTGCCTAGAAGCGTTAGCGCCATAAAAAAAGAAGCGTTAGCGCCCTAAAAAGAGCGCTGGCTAAAGACTGGCAATGCGGTAAGACATTGGGTTTTACCGCTTTATGCTGCCCACCTAATTCAGCGGCGCAACTGCCACCTATCTCAACTCTACCTAGTTAACCTCTGACTACTTAAACTCCACCTATATAAACTCAGAAAAGGCCCCATACTTGCTACGGAAATAAAGCAAAGGCTGACCCTGAGTTTGATCTTGAGGAGATTCGAAGTGGCGCACACGGCCAACGGCAATTGTGTGATCGCCAGCATCATGTTCAGCTTCTAAATCGCATTCAATATGGGCCAACACACCGGCTAATATGGGCCCACCCAAAAAACCTTCACGCCACTCAACCGTGGCAAATTTATCAGCGCCAGGTTGCGCCATGGTGGCACAAACATCCGCTTGGTTTGCTGCCAAAATATTGATACAGAAGCCACCACTGGCGCGAATTTTTTGCCAACTGGAAGAGGTTTTGCCAGGGCAAAATGCCACCAAAGGCGGATCTAGCGAGAGCGAGACAAATGACTGAGCCGCAAAACCCACCGGCGCGCCTTCAAAATTTGCCGTAACTATCACTATGCCGGTACAAAAATTGCCCATCGTTTGACGAAACGCCGCACCGTCAAAGTGCTCCCCCGAAACTTCTGCCATGACCGTGCAGCCTTATTATGTTTTCCAAGCGCCATCATACCGCAAAGCGCCACAAAGATTAGAATACCGTCCACTTGAGCCAACCCATGTCCCAAACTAGCAGCTTGCATGAGCGCTAACCCAAGAGGAACGTTTCAGCAGCCCAAAGCCTTTGCTTAAGTGAAAGCCTCTGCTTAAATACAGGGCAGCTAAAAGACATAAACTTAAGGAATCTACGGTGAGCGATTTATCTACCTTCAGAACAGACACCCGAACCTGGTTAAAGGCCAACTGCCCCGCATCAATGCGCACACCAATGCCAGAAGAAGAAACCGTATGGGGTGGACGCAATCAGCAGTGGGCTAATGAAGATTCCAAATTATGGTTAGAGAGTATGGCTGAGAAAGGCTGGACCGTGCCACGTTGGCCAGCAGAATATGGCGGCGGCGGTTTAACAGCTGACGAAGACAAGGTCTTACAACAAGAGTTAGGCCGCATAAAAGCCCGCTCACCACTGCAGAGCTTTGGTATCTGGATGTTAGGACCAGCGCTGCTGGAGTTCGCCACAGAAGAGCAAAAGAAACATTACTTGCCGCAAATTGCCCGAGGAGAAATCCGCTGGTGCCAAGGTTACTCAGAACCCAACTTCGGCTCAGATCTTGCAAGCCTACAAACTAAAGCAGAGGACCAAGGCGACCATTACTTAGTCAACGGCGCAAAAATTTGGACCTCTTACGCCAATGAAGCGGACTGGATTTTTTGTTTAGTGCGTACCGACCAGCAGGCTTCCAAGCACGAAGGCATCAGCTTTCTCTTGTTCGACATGGCCAGCGAGGGTGTGAGTACGTCGCCAATTCAGTTAATCAGCGGCGCCTCGCCTTTTTGCCAAACCTTCTTTGACGATGTTCGAGTACCCAAAACTCAGTTAGTCGGCGAGTTAAACAAAGGCTGGGGCATTGCCAAACGCTTGCTACAACACGAGCGCCAAATGATCTCAGGCATCGGTGGCAACAGTGCCTTGGGCGGTTCATCTAGCAAGCTACATGACATTGCAAAAGCATATGTTGGCGAAGAGGCTGGGCGCATTGCAGATCCAGCGATACGCGAAAAAGTGGCTGTACAAGAAATCAATGACAAAGCCTTTCAGCTGACTATGGCTCGCGCAGGGGAAGAAGCCAAAGAAGGTAAAGCCGACGGCAATCTGGCATCTATCTTCAAGTTCTATGGCACTGAACAAAACAAGCGCAAATATGAGCGCATGTTAGAAATTATGGGTACCCAGGCCGTGGGCTGGAGTGGCGATGCTTTTTCCACCAAGGAAATAGGCACCACCAGACAATGGTTAAGATCTAAAGCCAACTCCATTGAAGGCGGCACTAGCGAAGTGCAATTGAATGTAATTGCCAAGCGAGTATTGGGCTTACCAGACTAACAGCTTTACCAACAACAAACGCGACCGGATTAATTCGGTCGAGCACTTAACTTTTTAGTGCGCCTCTACCCCTTGCCTCTCTGACACCTAAGCGTCGATTACCCTAGCCTTGCTTACCAAAGCACAGGTTTGACCACCGCCAGCAAAATCACCAGCGGTACACTAATGCCCACCCAAGGTGACACAGTTTTGAGAAACTTCCATTGCAATGCCCGGTCCTTGCTCTAACTATTTACATCACTCTCTCTATTTTTTAAAATTCTGGGTCCCAGCACATGAGATATCCAAACATCCAAAACTTCCAAGGGAATAAAAAAGCCGACAACAATCACTAGCTTGACCAGCATCCAAGAATTATCCGTAGTCCAACCTGCCATAACAAACATCAACAAGCCGGTGATCAGCGCCAAAGAAAATACGATGTGTTCAAGCACCACTGTTTTATCAAATTGCTCATAGACCCAAATCAAACGCCGCTGCAATTCGATATTTTGCGGGTCTTTTTTTACCTCAAATAGCGTGCTGCGAAAGTAGTAAACATAAGCGCCCACGGCGCTCATACCCCAAATCATCATCGAAAACAGATGAATGAATTTGATATAGGGGTAATACACCATCAAATTATCTGTCATCGGTGTTTCCTGTCTGTGCATGACCTATTTAAAAAGACAGAAAGTCTTAATATCATCCGGCTTACTAAAAGCTAAAATAGGGCAGTCTGCCGCGCCAATAGACCCCGACGGACGAATACAAAATCATGACGAGCAACCTACAAATACCGAGACCAATCACCACCAGCCCGCACGCTAATAGACCTTTTGTATAAAAGCTGGTTGCATTTCTCCAAGCTAACCTCATCATGGGGCCCTTACCTGCCTAATAGGATTGTCGTCATGGAAATGATTATATTACTCGTAATTGTCGCAGTACTGGCTTTTTGGCTGGTGGCGATCTACAACAAACTTGTCGCGCTAAAAAATCGTCAAGAAAACGGTTTTTCGCAGATCGAAGTACAACTCAAAAGGCGTTATGACCTGATCCCGAATCTGGTAGAAACCGCCAAAGCCTATATGGCACATGAACGCGAAACATTAGAATCTGTTATCAACGCTCGTAATGATGCGTCTGCTGGCCTTGCGGCAGCAGCCGGCGACCCAAGCAATGGTGCAGCCATTCAACAGCTTGCTGGCGCCGAGGGTATATTAGGTAGTGCCATGAGCCGACTGAATGTAGTTATGGAAGCCTACCCTGATCTCAAAGCCAATCAGAATATGATGCAGCTTACTGAAGAGCTCACCTCAACTGAGAACAAAGTTGCTTTTTCTCGACAAGCCTTCAATGACCAAGTCACCGAATACAATACTTACCGCAGTTCTTTTCCGCCTGTAATGGTTGCAGCAACTTTTGGTCATCCCAGTGATGCTCAACTGTTAGAATTTGAAGATTCTGCCGCTATTCAGGCAGCACCAAAGATTTCCTTCTAGCACAGCAACTGTCAGCAAATAAAGGGCATAACTATTTAATGATTTGCAATAATCTATGAACTTTTTTCAGGCCCAAGACCAAGCTAAAAGTAAGACTAAGCAACTAACATTTTTGTTTGTAGCCGCTTTGCTGTCACTACTCATAATGGCTAACTTACTCGTAGCCATTATGTTGAGCTTTGAAAATCCAGAAACCAATTTCGCCCAAACTATTGCGCGAACACCGCCGGAGACCTGGTTTTTTATTAGCTTAGGCGTGGGCGGCGTGGTGGCAGTTGCCAGCATATTTAAATACTTATCTCTGCGCGGTGGCGGCAAAGCGGTAGCAGAATCTTTGGGCGGCATATTGATCCATCAAAACACGCGCAACCCTCAAGAGAGACAACTGCTAAATGTTGTAGAAGAAATGGCCATTGCTGCGGGACTTAGCGTACCGCCGGTTTATCTCATTCGCGAAAACAGCATTAATGCGTTTGCGGCAGGATTTTCAACCAATGATGCCGTTATTGGAATTAATCAGGGCACACTAGATCTGCTCAATCGAGAAGAATTACAGGGAGTAGTTGCCCACGAGTTCAGCCATATTTTGAATGGCGACATGCGTATAAATCTACGTCTGATGGCATTACTACACGGCATTTTATTTTTAGGCATCATTGGCGGCAGCTTTCTTAGAGGTTCAATGTTTAGCCGCAGCAAAGAGCGCGGCGGAATCATCGCTTTAGGTATCGGTTTGTTGATCATCGGTTACGGCGGGACCTTTTTCGGTAACATAATTAAGGCCGCAGTCAGCCGCCAGCGAGAGTTTTTAGCCGACGCAGCCGCGGTGCAATTTACCCGTTCTAATACTGGCATTGCCAACGCACTGAAAAAAATTGGCGGCCACAGTGTTGGTTCACAAATTAAAAATGCCCAGGCGGAACAAAGCAGTCATATGTTCTTTGGCGCCATCAAGCCCTTCGCTGCCAACCTCATGTCCACTCACCCACCACTAGAGAAACGCATTCAAGCCCTAGATCCAAACTGGAGTGGCAAGTTTGCAGCCACTGAGAGCCAACCTAAGCCATCTAGCAGCGCGCCAAGCTCAGCCCTTGCATCAGGCTTCAGTGGTTCGACAGGCACTTCAACCCAACAGACAAAGGCTAGCCAATCTGAGCTTTTAGCAAGCGTTGGTAATGCCAACTTAGCCCAAGCCCAGGCGCTTATTCATAACTCAGACGAAGGTCTGTTATCCGCCGCACACGATACTTTTGAAGCGCGCGCGTTGATTTACGCCATGCTAGTGGCCACGGATCCTGAAATTGCAAAACAACAGTTGGCGCTCATTGATGCCAACGCAGAAGCCGGCGTACCCCCTCATGTGCATCAGTTGCTGCCTACGGTGCTTAAGATAGACCAAGAACAAAAACTCACATTGCTAGAAATGGCAGTTCCCAGTCTGAAAGAATTATCAGCCAGCCAGTACAAACGCTTCACAGGTATCACCAACCAACTCATAGTCGCCGACCAACAGGTAGATATTTTTGAGTGGGTACTGCACCGCATTTTGACCAAAGAGCTGTACGGTCACTTTGTTGCACCCAGCCGAAGTGGCGGCAACATCAGCTCATTGAAACGCTTGGCTCCAGAACTACATTTATTGCTCAGCGTTATCGCCGCAGCAGGGATAGCTGATTCCCAAGCACAAACTTCAGCCTTTGACGAAGGTTGGGACTTATTACCGATCAACAAGACTAAAACTTTCACGAAATTAGAATATTTCGACTACGAAGCATTCAACCATGCGCTGGGTAAACTGCGGGACCTAAAACCTCAACTCAAAGCCAGCCTGATGAATGCCTGCATTCATACTGCGCTGGCTGACGGTACGTTGGCACAAAATCAATTTGCCCTCATTAAAGGCGTAGGCGCCACCTTAGATTGCCCACTACCACCGCTCGGCGTAAATCCACAGTAGGAAAAAATAATTCCTACATAAATTTAGCGATCTCTATTTCGCAAAGCGAGCTTTAGCACTGAATTGAGGCGCCTATTTATGTAAAAATGCGCGCTGAATTAAGCAGTGGTGTCATTAGTAAAGGCCGCCGGCTATAGCAGCCTACCTTTGCGATAAACCATAGCAACCAGTTAGCAGATTCATCCACAGGACCCAAGGGGGCCAGTAACGATGCATGACAATGTGTATGTAGACAAACAACAGCATATCGTCGACTTCGCCTTCAATAAGGACGTGGTCGCAGTCTTCCCAGATATGATACGGCGCTCGGTACCCGGCTATGAAACCATTATTCCTATGACTGGTTTAATTGCCGCTCGTCACTTGGGTGATGAAGGAACGGCCTACGACCTTGGTTGTTCATTGGGCGCTTCTACCCTGGCAATTTTGCAGCAAAGCCAAGCATCTAACATTCGCGTAATTGGCGTGGACAATTCATTAGCAATGATCGAAGAAGCAAAAAAACAAATCACAGATAGCAGGGCCTCGTTCGAGTGTGCTGATTTACTCAGCACATCAATACAAGGCGCCAAGGTGGTCGTACTAAATTTCGTTGCCCAATTTTTAGAGCCCCAAGAACGCTTGACCCTTTTCACTCGCCTACGCGAAGAAATGCATCCAGATGGTTTACTCATCGTTTCCGAAAAAGTCTGCAATGCTGATGATTCAATGCAAAGCGTTTTTGATGAAACTCACCTGAACTGGAAGCGGGCCAACGGCTACAGCGAAATCGAAGTGAGCCAAAAGCGTCAGGCGTTAGAAAACGTGATGAAAGTAGATACAGAGGAAGTGCAACTCCAGCGCTTTCAAGACGCAGGCTTCACCCTTAGCAAACAATGGTTTCGCTGCCTTAATTGGGCATCATTTTTAGTCTACAAAAGGTTCTCTACTTCTTGAGCGCACCGATAGAACTTTTTGCCTGGCCCGAAAATTTACCTGAATGGCCAAGACACCTACTAGCTGAGCGTTTTCGCCGCGAAAACCACGGCGACTTTCCACATTGGGTTGAGGCCATCAACGGGCTGCCACTGGGGCCAAATATGGCAAACACTCAGCTACAAGCTGATGCGGTTAGCTGCACAGTTGGCCTGAGTGCTGATGCCTCTAGCCTGTTGCGTGACCAGCTTATGCACTTGCACCCGTGGCGCAAAGGTCCCTTTCAAATCGGTGATATTTTTATCGATACAGAGTGGCACTCAGATTGGAAATGGCGACGTCTGAGCAAAACTCTTGGCAGCTTCAAAGGTCAACGGGTTTTAGATATCGGCTGCGGCAACGGCTATTTCGGCTGGCGTATGCTGGGAGCGGGTGCCGGTGAAGTCATAGGCATCGACCCTACCTTGCTATTTTGCATGCAGCACCAAGCGATACAGAAATACTTCCAAGACAGGCGCAATTGGGTTCTACCCCTAAAAATAGAAGAAATACCCAACAGCACAACCTTTGACCGTGTCTTTAGCATGGGTGTTCTATATCACCGCCGTGATCCTCAAGAACATATAGACAAAGTCTTTGACCTTACTGCGCCCAGTGGCGGCCAAGGTATCATTGAGACACTCGTGGTTGATGGCGCTCAAAGCCTGTACCCAGAAGACCGTTACGCCCGCATGCGTAATGTTTGGTGCGTGCCTACGGTAGATGATTTATGTAGTTGGATGGCTAACGCTGGATTCAGCGATATTCATGTGATTGATGTAACTACAACCAGTTTGGAAGAGCAGCGCAGTACGCCATGGATGCATTTTGAATCGCTGGTTCATTCCTTAGACCCGCATGATCAGACACTTACAGCAGAAGGCCACCCTCGGCCCATACGCGCGATGGTTGTGGGTCATAAGGACTGAGCGATTTTTTTGCCCGTGCGAATGCTAGGTCAAGTAACAGCCTACCGAATACTACAAGGTATTTGATCCAGTACGCATCTTAGCTAAGGTATACTCCTTACATATTCTACTCAAAGAGAGGTCGGCTGTTATGTTTGGCATAGTTCCCTTTCAATTCAGATTCCGCGGCAAAATAAACATCATTCTCGACATGTACTACTGCTTTTTAGAAGCAGGTAGCGTCGCCCTACACCCCACTCAAATCGCCAAAAAAACCGGCGTGAGTTTTGCGGAGGTTGCGCGCAGGCTAGATGCAACGCCAGAACTCTTCGTTAAAATCCCCACCCGCCAAGGTGATGTGACACGCTATCGGGTGACCTCAAGCGCTGCGACTAGAGACCCAGATGAAGTAGAAGCGCTTATTTCTCAATATGCGCGGAGGGAATCCCTACTCCTTTACACCTTTGCCGGCATGTTCATTACCATGATGGTAATCATTGTATTCACCATTGCCCCAAACCTTTGAGCCCCTGTTATGCCTGAAATGCTAAGCCCCGAATTAATTCAACTACGTGACAACTGTGCCAATTTTGCTACTCAGCATCTTTTACTTCACGCAGATCAGCCAGCAGCAGACGCTCGAGAGCAAGTCAGAGCCGCGGCCAAAGCTGCCGGCCTCTTTGCCATGACTCAGCCCACGGCCTTTGGTGGCAGCGCCGCCGGACAACTGGCCCTGTGTGTTGCCAGAGAAACCTTAGCCGCTGCCAACCCGCCCTTTCTGGACAGCGTCTTTGGCCCCAGCCCAGGCGTACTGGGAGACGTTCAACAGCCCCTTGCCAGCTCGCATTTAGAGCCTCTTTTAGCAGGCGAGAAGCGCAGCAGTTTTGGTTTCACCGAACCCGATGATGTCGAACCTACCCGCGGCGTTATAGAGGGCGACAATGTTATTATTAACGGACAAAAATCCTATGTTACAGGCGGCGCAGACGCAGACTTTATAAATGCGTTAGTCCGAGTGGAAGGTCGAGGTCCATCAATGATTGTTATCGACACCCATTTGTCCGGGGTCAAGATTGAAAATAAATTTGTTTCACTAGATGGCTCCCATCACGCCGCCTTCAGTTTCACTAATGTGGCTGTGCCAACCAGTCAAATTATTGGCGAACCTGGTGAAGGACTACCTAAGGCCATGCGACAAATTGGCGACATCCGCTTACTCTTTGCCGCCCAAGCATGCGGCTATATGATTTGGGTTTTAGATTTACTTAATCAACATCTAAAGACTCCTGACAAAAGCGGCCAGGCAAGAGGCGACAAAGATGTGGTGCGCTGGCACTACGCGGAGTTGCGCATACAAGCTTTTGCGGCACGCAGCATGCTTTACCGCACGGCGCGACTGGCTGATCAAGGCGAGAATATTGTTAACGAGGCCATGGCGACTAAAGTCTTTGCGACCGAAGCACTTGGGGTAGTGGTAGACCACGCTATTCAATTAGTGGGCGGCACCGCTTTGGTTGAGGATCATCCATTAGCCATTTTATATCGCAAGGTTAGAGGATTGCGCTTAGCGGAGGGCGCAACGGACGTGCTGAAACTGAATATTGGCAGAGGCATTCTAGAATTAGATAAGGGTCGAATTTAGGCTAATCCTAAAACTACGGCGCAAATAAAAACTGGCAGCTCGACGTTACCTAGCAGAACTGTCGCATAAAACTTGGCAAAAAAATGGATAGAGGCAAAATGAAAAAATATAATGCAAAATTTTCCACCGCAACAATCATAAGTATGACCCTGTTGATACTGGGCGGCTGTACCTTTGTCAATCTCACCGACGCAGGCAGCCAAGTGCGCCAAGCCAATGTAGACGACGTAACTAACTGCAAGTTGGTCGGCGAGGTATCTAGCCAAACAAAAGATAAGATTGTCTTCAACCGAAATACTGGCAGTGTCAAAGAAGAGCTGATTGTTTTAGCGCGTAACAAAGCAGTAGAACTAGACGCCAATGCAATTGTTACTGACGGCAAACCTTACGATGGCGCGCAAAACTTTAAGGCTTATCGCTGCGAAGGCTAGCTGCCGCGCCAGCAACCTTTGGCTTCAGGGCTGCTTGACTAAAATGCAGCTTGCGGACTTGCAAAATACATGGCTACAAGTCGTCTAAAGGTCGCTCTTTTGACCATAGATTTCACGGTTAGTTTCTTTACTGACAGCAGACTTCTTGACTAACAAGTACACTGATCCGACCCCCCCGCGTTGACGTTGGGCCGAGCAATAAGCGATAACCATTGGGTGTTGAATTAACCAATGCGCGACATAGCTCTTGAGCTTGCCAGGGGTTTCACTGCGTTGGCCTTTTCCGTGGCTGATCAAAACACAGCGCCAACTCTTGGCGCTGGCTTGGTTAACTAGGTTATAAACCAATGTCCGAGCTTCCTTCACCGTCTTGTGATGCAGATCAAGTTCACGCTCAATGAGATAACCGCCTTTGCGCAGCTTATTGAAAACCGCAAGTTGCACGCCCTCTTGCTTCCACTCCAACACTTCCAAAGGATCGCGAAGTTTCACTTCGCTAAGACTGAGCATGTTTTTTTCGTCTTCGACTTTAGCGAAGTCTTCTGCGGCTTGCTGCCGCTGCAGGTGTGTCTGACTTGGCCCTTGCCAGCCCGCTTTGGGTGCAATACTGCTGGGATGATTTAACGGTTCAACATCCTTCATCGCTGCCGAAAAGGCATCTTCATCCGTGTCAATTTCTTGCATGAGGTATGTCCATTAAGCGCCAACACCGCCACTACCAAAAAGGGGCCGAAATACAGCATTTATTTAGTCTATCTAAGTCACATTACCCAACATAATGCTGGGTAACCGGTCGGAGCTGGTTTCCGGAATGGGCTGGTTATTTTGCGCATGATAAGTAAACACAGGCGAAATTTTTACTTGGTCAGTAAGGTTTCTTCCCGCCGCATGAAACAGTCGACAATGGAAAAACAATGCGTCCCCTGCAGCTAACTCCACCACCTTTGCTTGCTCAATGAGTTTCTGGTTTTCTTCTAGCTCAGGGCGCAAAAATAAATTTCGGTCCAAACGCCCACGACCAAAATCCTCTACATGTGTGCCTGGAATAATACTCAGAGCGCCATTTTTTTCAAGCTCATCGCCAAGGGCATACCACACAGAAACCAGCTCAGGGCGATCAAATGACCAGTATCTAATGTCTTGATGCCACAGGGTTGCGCTGCTGAAACCCGGATGCTTTGTCATCACACAATTATGGTGGCACTGAGACAATTGCACTTGGTTTGTACCCATCAACAGCGACAGTATTTGCGCAACATCTTCATGCAATGCCAAAGCTTTTAATTCATCAGAGCGTGCATAGGCGTGCAGCAGGCGTCGCGGCGTTGAACCACCTAGGCCCGAACGGTGACCAGGAGCACCCGGATAACCAAGATCTGCTTCTAGCTCTGCCGGTCCTACTAATGGCTCTAGGTCGCCTTGAATAGAAGCCTTAAGCTGTGCCCGCGCAAGCTCAGACAAAAAACCATGGGCAACAAAATAGCCGTCTTCAGCAAACGCGTTCAAGTCTCTATTTGTAAGTTCTGCAAACATAGGTTGTATCTCTTGGCTGTAACTTTTATCTATAACTTTTATCGATAACTCTTATTCATAACTCTTTATGATAAAAAGAACGCGCCCAGCCTAATGGATAGCTGTATACCCAGCATATTCGAAGATTGATGGCAGCAAGCAATGCAAATTAAAAAGTTGTGTCCACTATAGAGTCGCCATTCACAGTGATCTTTAACACCCTAGTGGACGACCAATATTTGACCTCAATATAGTGGTGCTCTTCCCACTCCAACTCCACGTTGGTCCAAACATATTGGGGCTCAAGCTCGCCTTTGTCCCTGCGCTTGCGCAGACAATTATCTAGGTATAACTCAATAGCCCCATCGTCGGTTAAATAAAGATCAAATATCTTATGACGATGGCTAAATTCAAGATGCTTTGACAACGCGCGCTCCAACAGCAGATTCCGTTTTTCTGATTGTAGCAAGCCCATCAAAATAAGCTCGGATAACCCACTATTAAGTCTGACTTATTGTTAACTTTAGCCCGAGTGTTGGTTGCGGCGGGCAGAATTAGTAATGAACCTCTAATAACGCCGCTGATAAGGTTACAATAATCAAACATCGCACGGGAGGCGGGTATGACAGATTCAACTAAATTTGCCAAAGTACTAAAGACACCAGAGGTCATAGCATTGGCATTTGGCGCCATGATCGGCTGGAGCTGGGTGCTTCTTACCGGCGTATGGCTCACTGCCGCAGGCACCATTGGTACGCTTATCGCCTTCTGCGTGGGCGGCTTAGCTGTGACCTTAATCGGTTTAACTTACAGCGAGTTGGCCGCAGCCATGCCCAAAGCTGGCGGCGAACATATCTATACACAGCGCGCCCTAGGTTCACGGTGGTCTTTTGTCTGCACTTGGGCACTGCTCTTTTCCTATGTAAACGTGTGCATGTTTGAAGCGGTCGCCCTGCCCTCAGCAGTAGAATATTTATATCCAGACATTCGTCTTGGTACATTATGGAATGTGTTAGGCAGCGACGTGGACCTCGGTTTTATTCTCATCGGGATTGGAGCCACCGCCTTAGTCACTTGGGTCAACTACCTTGGCATTCGCACCGCAGCAATACTGCAAGCTGTGATCACCGCGCTTATTGTTGTTACCGGCATTCTCTTGATAAGCGGCGCCATTGCATTTGGCGATGCGAGCAACGCTCAGCCTTGGATAGCCACGCCAGTCAGCGGCATTCTTATTGTCTTGATCATGGTGCCGTCCATGCTGATTGGTTTCGACGTTATCCCTCAGTCTGCTGAAGAAATAGACTTACCACCAAATAAGATTGGTCGACTGCTCATATTTTCCGTGGCCTGTGCAGTGGCTTGGTACATCTTAATTGCAATGGCTGTAGGCTTTGGTCTTACTGCAGAAACCCTTTCCACCACCAAAATGGCCACCGCCGATGCTGCAACAGCTTTGTGGAGTGGCTCTTGGGCAGGCAGCTTATTGGTGCTTGGCGGGATAGGTGGCATCTTAACCAGTTGGAACGCCTTTATTGTTGGCGCATCCCGCGTGCTCTTTGCACTAGCGGAATCCGGCCATGTGCCCAAGGTATTTGCAAAAATACACCCTAAACACAAAACCCCCTACGTTGGCATTTTGGCCATTGGTGCGTTAACTATGGTCGCGCCATTGTTTGGCCGCACAATATTAGTTTGGTTAGTCAACAGCGGTAGTTTTGCGGTGACCGTAGCCTTTGTATTTGTCGCTATCTCATTTTTGGTACTGCGCAAAACAGAACCCGATATGCCACGACCGTTTAAGGTCAGTCATCCAAACTTGGTTGGCTACGGTGGGGTGTTTATGTCACTGGGACTGTTATCTGCGTTCTTTCCATGGAGTGCCAGCGCACTGGCATGGCCGCAGGAGTGGATGACTATTTTGGTCTGGTCAATCATTGGTGCTGCTTTGTTGCTTCGCTACGAGCGCAACAAATCTTCTGACTGAGCGTTAACTTGAAGTTGCTGCTAGCTGCCTAAAATGGCAGCTAGCCCTAGGACTTGTCTAGGCACTCCTAATTTTAGGCGCAAACAGTTCTTGAATATGCTCTTCTGGCAAAGGCTGGGTGGCCTTAGACACAATGACCGTGAAGGCAATAGAGACCAACTCTCCCATTGCGGCGCACGACCATGGGTTGGGAGATTCAATCACCAGCCACTGCACTGCATTTTGCAGCATACCCGGCGCAAACCACTCAGGATCAATGGCCCTATTAAAGACCAATATAAAGGTTAGTCCGCCAGAAATAAGTCCGGCAAAAGCCCCTGACTTAGTCACACCAGACCACACCGAACCTAAAATAAGCGGCCCGGCAAATGCCGCCATCATGCAGCCACTGCCGATCCAAACAATGATCGTGACATTCATATCCAACATATTCCACGCCAGAATGGTGCACAAAATCATAATCACTACAGTGCTGATTCGGCTGACATTTAATACTCTGCGTTCCACTTCTTCTTCACTGAGATTGGCACGGTACTTAGGCACAAAACTTAAACGATAAATGTCGTTGGCAACAATTTGTGAGGACGATACGACCAACCCGTCAGCAGTAGACATGACCGCGGCGAGAATGCCGACGCCCAGTAACGCAGCCAACCAACTAGGGAACAGTTCGATAAAGAGCATAATCAATGCCTGATTGCCGTTTACACCCTCGCCTAGTATTGCTCTGGCCATAATGCCGCCCAGACCCAACATGCCGAGAATAAGTCCAAAGCTAAAGGCCAGACGAATAAACATGCTGCGCTGAGAAGGCTCCTTAAGAGCCCACAGCTTATTACCAATATGCGGCAACATACCTAACGGCACGTGAGCAAGAAAAACAGCTACAACCGACCACCATGAATGGTAGAGGACATTTTCAGGATTGAGAATTTTGACGAGGTTTTCGTCTTGGCTGCGCAAACTGTCCAACATGCCACTGAAACCACCTTCGCTGCCATAACCGGTGACAAACATTGCGGTGACTAATAAGCCGACCAAAACCATGATAAATCCCTGTACTCCATCGGTAAGGATATCCGCATGGGCACCACCCATAACCACATAAACAAGTAGCACAAGGGAGGTAATAATCAGTGCTACTAAAGGCGGCAAGCCGAGCATGACCTCAAACATAATAATGCCCGAGACTAACTGACCGGCCAGATAGAAAAACAGTGAGAGTGAGAACAATGAGACTAAAATACGCACAGCGTCAGATTTATAGCGAATGCCTAAATACTCTGGAATAGAGCGCATACCAAAAGAATGGCCGGAGTTACTGACCAGATGCAAACATAACAAAACGCCGGTATAAACACCCATAGGGTAGAGAAAAACCGACCACATCACTGACATACCAGCGTCGTAGCCAATACCTGGAAAACCAACAAAGGTGGCGCCGCTGGCAGTGGTGGCGGCAAAGGCAAAAGCTAAAAAGATAGGCCCGTAACTACTACGTGCAGTGGCAAAATCATCACCACTGGTTACCTTCCGTTGACCAATAATGCCAAACACCAACATCATGCCGATATACAGCGCAAGAAATATCCACGACCAAACTACAAGACTCATACCTTCCCCTAAACCAAAATCCCCTACGAAAACTCAGTCTAACAAACTGGTGAAAAGAAGAAGTCTTGCGCTGGCAGAATAAATTGCGTACTACTCCGAGTGAATTTGGACACAAAAAAATAGAATAGAGGGGCGAATATGTTGACCATTTGGGGTGGCACAACTTCACGGACATTGCATGCACATTGGATGTGCCACGAGCTGGACCTAGACTATCAGGCTAAACTCATTGGGCCACGTACAGGTGAAACTCATACTGAGGCATTCCTCAGGATCAATCCAAAGGGCAAGATCCCTGTTTTGATGGACGATGATCTTGTGCTCTCCGAAGGCGCAGCCATCATCACCTACCTTGCTGACACCTATGCTAAACCCGGCACCCTTATACCTACTCATGGCAGTCATGACCGCGCGCGCTACAATCAGTGGTTGTCTTTCATTCAAATGGAGTTAGACGCCCATACTTTGTACGTTATGCGCAAACATAGAGATTTACAGCATTTGTACGGCCAGGCCCCTGCAGCCGTTGAGGCCGCAATAGCAGGATTTAATAAGCAAGTTGCTGTGGCATCAGAACATCTTCGGCAAAAGGAATACTTGGTTGGCGACTATTTTACTGGCGCGGACTTAATGC
>CAUZON010000049.1:0-21241 GCA_963581445.1 Gammaproteobacteria bacterium
ATTCCTGATGAAGAGGGATATCTCTTAACAGCCAGTGAAAATGGTTATGGCAAGCGCTCACTAATTACCGACTTCCCTATTCGTGGTCGTGGCGCTCAAGGTGTTATTGCTATGCAAACTAGCGAGCGCAATGGCGCACTTGTAGGCGCAGTGCAGGTTTTCAAAGGCGATGAGCTGATGCTGATTTCAAATTTGGGCACATTGGTTAGAACCGGCGGCGATGAAGTGTCTGTTGTGGGCAGAAATACACAAGGCGTGCGGCTAATCAAGCTTAAAGATGGCGAGCTGATGAACAGTGTCGGGCGTATTGCTGAAGGCAGTTTGGTAATGGATACCGAGGGCGTTGAAGGTGAAAACGCTGCTGCAGTTGAAGGTGATGGTGCCGGTGACGTAGAAGGCGAAGTTGCAGACAGCCCAACGCCCGCCGAAGATTCAGATACCGAATCTGAGTAGTAGCCGAAAACCTACTTTGCGGTAGATAGGTAAGTTTCTACGACGGTTGCGATGACCGCTTTTGGTCATCCTACTTGGACGTCCTAGTTAGGCGTCTTTTTAGGGTGGCAATAGAAAGGACGCTACATAAACGTACAACCTAGGCTACAAAATCAGCCTAGATGAAAAATTCATTTGGCGGCCTAATAATTAGGGCTGCTCGCTTTAAGCTATTGATAAATATAATCTAATTGGAGGTTTTCTTGGGTCGCACATACAACTTTTCAGCTGGTCCCGCGTCGTTACCGATAGAAGTTCTTAAGCAAGCCGCAGAAGAAATGACAGACTACCAAGGTAGCGGTATGTCGGTTATGGAAATGAGCCACCGGAGCAAAATATTTGTCGATGTCGCAGCTCAAGCAGAAGCTGACTTGCGCGAGTTAATGGGCGTGTCAGACGAATACCATGTGCTGTTTTTGCAAGGCGGTGCTACTGGACAATTTGCGGGCATCCCACTGAATTTAACCCAAGCAGGCGACACCATAGATTTTATTGAAACCGGCGCTTGGTCAAAGAAAGCCGTTAAAGAGGCGAAGAAATATTGTAACGTTAATGTTGCAGCTTCCAGTGCCGACTCTAACTTCGACCATATTCCAGACCAAAGCGCTTGGAAACTCAGCGACAATGCAAGTTTGCTACACATTTGTTCCAATGAAACCATTGGCGGCGTGCAGTTTAAAAACTTCCCAATCAGTTCAGTGCCTATTGCCGTGGACATGTCATCGGACATATTGTCGCGCTCTGTAGATGTGGATAACTTTGGGTTGATTTACGCTGGTGCGCAGAAAAATATTGGCCCAGCGGGTTTGACCGTTGTAATCGTCCGCAAAGACCTTTGCGGTAAGGCGCGAGACATTACGCCAACGTTCTTAGATTATGCTCAGCAGGCAGACAATGACTCTATGATCAACACGCCACCGACTTATGGTTGGTATTTGGCTGGCTTGGTATTCAAATGGATTAAGGAAAAAGGTGGCCTTACAGCCATTGAAGCGCAAAATCACGCGAAGGCAGATTTACTCTACGGCGCCATTGAAAACAGTAATTTTTACAGCTCGCCAGTTGCCGCGGGTAATCGCTCCACTATGAACGTGCCTTTTACCTTGGCCGATTCAGCACTGGACGCGGAGTTTGTTAAGCAAGCCGAAGCGCGCAGTATGTTTAACCTCAAAGGACACAGAAGTGTTGGCGGCATGCGTGCCAGCATTTATAACGCGGTTTCGCTGGAAGCCGTTCAAGCATTAGTCAGTTTTATGAGCGAATTCGAAAATGAGCGTGGATGATGAGGTGTTAAAACCCTTACGGGAGCGTATTGACAGTATTGATCGTCAATTACTGACATTGATCAATGCCCGTGCGCAGTGCGCGTTAGAAGTGGGTGAAATTAAGCAGGGCCAACCCATGAGCGAGGTGCCTATTTTTTATCGCCCAGAGCGTGAGGCGCAAATCTTAATGCGGCTGATGGCAGAAAATACGGGACCGTTGACCGATGCTGACGTAGCCGGCTTGTTTCGCGAAGTTATTTCCTGCTGTTTGAATCTTGAGCAGCCGTTGACCGTTGCCTATTTTGGCCCTGAAGGCACCTATACCGAAGCCGCTGCGATTAAGCAGTTTGGCCACTTTGCCAATACAACGCCCATGGCATCCATTGATGAAGTGTTTCGCGAAGTAGAATCTCAGGCAGTTCACTATGGTGTCGTCCCAGTGGAAAATTCCACTGAGGGTATGGTTAATCACACGTTAGATTGTTTTCTGAGCACGCGCCTGCGTATTTGCGCCGAGGTGGAGTTGCCTATCCATCACGCGTTTATGCAAGCCATCAGTGAAGGCGCCGCGCCGCAAATTACTGAAATTGTTTCTCACGCCCAGAGTTTGGCCCAGTGTCGTGGTTGGTTAGACCAGCATTACCCTGGCATTCCTCGCTTAGCTGTAGCCAGTAATGCAGAGGCGGCAAAGCAAGCTTTGGTGCGCCCCGGTGTTGCTGCTGTAGCCGGTGAAATGGCTGCTGAACGTTACAACTTACATGTATTGTCTACGCGTATTGAAGATAACCCTGATAACAAAACACGCTTCCTAATCATTGGTAAGCAAGTGGTTGGCCCCAGCGGCAACGACAAAACTTCAATTTTGGTGTCGGTGAAGAATGAGCCTGGGGCTTTGCTGCGGGTATTGGAACCCTTCCAGCGCTTTGACATTAGCCTGTCGCGCATTGAAACGCGTCCAGCACGCTCCGGCGACTGGTCCTATGTGTTCTTTATAGATTTTGATGGTCATCAATCGCAAACCAACGCTCAATCAGTGATTGATGCAATATCAGACGTCGCATTAGAAGTGCGCACGTTGGGTTCTTACCCTAAGGCTGTGGTCCCCGCATGAATATAGAAGCACAAGTGAACGAGCGAATTGCCGGTCTAAAACCTTATCAGCCGGGTAAGCCAATAGACGAAGTTGCGCGTGAGTTGGGCATTAACGATATTGTTAAACTTGCCAGCAATGAGAACCCTCGTGGTCCGGGAGAGCATGTTCAGCAAGCTATCGCTCAGGTCAGTAAAGAGTTGTCTCGTTATCCTGACGGCGGCGGCTATGAGCTTAAGGCTGCATTGGCAGAGCACATCGGCGTGGACACAAATCAACTGACCTTAGGTAATGGGTCTAACGATGTCTTAGATCTAATTGCGCGAGTGGCCGTTGAGCCAGGTTATGAAGCAATTATTTCAGAGCACAGTTTTGTTGTGTATCGCTTGGCAGTTACCTGCTGTGGTGGTGATTTGATGACCGTTCCTGCCAAGGACTACGGCACAGACTTAGGCGCCATGCTCGCGGCAATAAATGAACGTACGCGCGTTATTTTTATAGCTAACCCGAATAACCCAACTGGCACATGGGTGCCGGGCGCGGATTTGGTAGATTTCTTACAGCAGGTGCCTACCACCGTCTGGGTAGTTTTAGATGAAGCGTATCTTGAGTATATGACGTCCAGTGACTATATAGACGGTGTATCGTTGTTGAAGGAATTCCCTAATTTAATTCTTACCCGTACATTTTCAAAGGTCTATGGCCTTGCCGCAGTGCGCTTGGGTTACGGTGTTTCTAGTCCCGAATTTGCGGATTTGCTCAACCGTGTTAGACAACCATTTAATGTGAATGCCCTTGCGATGGCAGCGGCCATTAGCGCTATTGCTGATGAAGAATATGTTCGCGAAAGTGTCGAAATGAATCGTCAAGGGATGCAGCAAATGGTCGCTGGGCTGGCGGACATGGGTTATTCGTATATCCCATCCGCGGGTAATTTTGTCAGCTTTGACTGCGGTGAGCCTGGTCCAGATGCATTTCAACGACTCTTGCAACAAGGGGTTATTGTTAGGCCTATTGCAGAATATGGCTTGCCCAATCATATTCGCGTAAGCATTGGTCTGCCTTCAGAGAATGAGCGATTCTTGACAACACTGGCGAAGATCCGGCGTTGATTGCCGTAGGAGTCTGCGCATTGAGGGTATATGTCTGAAATTTTTCATAAAATTGCCATAGTCGGTGTCGGCCTGATTGGTGGCTCGCTAGCACTCGCGCTGCGTCAGCAGGATGCTGCCAGCGTTTTAGTGGGTGTTGAAAACAACGCGACTTCTGCACAGTGGGCGTTAGATAACGGCTTGGTTGACGAAATTGCCGGTCAGGTGCCAGATGATGCGACGCTGGTAGCCCTGTGTGTGCCCAGTGATTTGGTCAGTGCTTGGGTTGTTAAGTTGGCAAAGCATCAAGCCGCGGTATTTGATGTGGGCAGCGTTAAGGGGCCAATTGTCAGCGCGGTGGCCTCTCAGATAAACCTGCCGGAAAATTTTGTACCTTGTCATCCTATTAGCGGATCTGAGAAAAGTGGGCCTGAATCTGCTCGCGCTGATTTATTTACCGGCTGCATGGTGGTACTCACACCCACTGAAAATACGTCGCCCCAAGCCTTAGAAAGCGTGTTCAAGTTATGGCGCTGTTTAGATGCGCGGACCAGCCAGCTCTCGCCCAAAGACCATGACCGGGCGCTGGCCATTACCAGCCATATACCTCATTTGTTAGCCTTTGCCTTTATGCAGCAAGTTGAAGAGCAGCATTTTTCGCTAACCGGTGGGGGCTTCAGAGATTTTACGCGTATCGCTGGGGCCAACCCCGAACTTTGGTGGCGCATATTTCAGCTGAACAAGGAGGAGGTGTTGACGGCATTGGACACCTTCAGCACAGCCCTGCAGTCATTGGCACAAAGTATTCGCGACGCTGACGGTGAATCTGGGATCGCTCAGATTAGTGCTGCGGCGAATAAGCGCAAAGCCTCTGAGGCGGAATGAGGCCGCAGGAAGCAAAAGTAAGCTAAATAAATTTGCGCCAGATTTAGAATGATTTCTTAACAACGCGTTTTGCGCCAATGTCTAATTGAGACCTTCAATTTAAACTGAGCATTAGTGTGATATTTCAATTTCAGTACCCCTTCGAGGAAAAATGATGCAGCACGACCCGCTTGCTCCTGTAGTTACCATTGATGGCCCAGGGGGTTCCGGTAAAGGAACTTTGTCTTCGCTAGTGGCCGCTAAATTGGGTTGGCACTTGCTTGACTCTGGCGCGCTGTACCGCATTGTTGCGGCCTCTGCGCAAGCCCAAAGCATTGATTTCGTTGATGAAAATTCGTTGATGTCAATGATCCCAGATTTGCACATCGCTTTTGCTGGCGACAAGGTAGGCGTTAACGGTAAAGACTTGAGCGACATTATTCGAACTGAGGAAACTGGCGTGGCAGCGTCTCAAGTGGCGGCATTGCCTGGCGTTCGTGAGGCCATATTAGCGTTACAAAAATCTTTCCAACGCGCGCCTGGTTTAGTGGCAGACGGTCGAGATATGGGCACCGTAGTATTTCCGCACTCCAAGGCCAAAATATTTTTGGACGCTTCGGCGGAAGCAAGAGCGAATCGCCGTTATAAGCAGTTGAAAAATAAAGGATTGAATGTTAATTTGCGCGACCTCCTCGAACAGATACAAGAACGTGATGCTCGGGATAGAGGACGTGCAGTTGCACCGCTGAAGCCCGCCGCTGATGCGCTCATAATTGATAGCACCCGGATGACCATAGAAGAGGTGTTAGAAACAATTATGGCGGAAGTCGCCAAAGGGTACGCATAAGGTTCCTGGAAGGTTTCAAGTAAGAAAGCTTTCGGGGGAAGGGTTCGCTTCGAGAAGAAAGTAAAGTTAGAAAGTACGTAGGGATACGCAAACGAGAGATATGCTCTTTGTCCTACCGGTCTGATTACAACTCGAAACAAGATTATTGATTTGCACTGTGTGCCTAGCGCGCTGTGATATGCAATGGTTGCTCTTTTAGCTTTAGCCAGTAACTGCCTAAACATTAACTAACCAACGGAGAGTTTCGCCGGCTTGGCAAGCATCTCAATGCGAGCTATGTGCTTCCCCCGGCAGACAATTATATGAGCGAATCATTTGCCGACCTATTTGAAGAAAGTTTACAAACCATCGAGATGGCACCCGGGTCCATCGTCACCGGCACGGTGGTAGACATAGACGATGACTGGGTAGTAGTACATGCCGGTTTAAAATCAGAAGGGGTTATCCCCAAAAATCAATTCCTCAATGAAGAGGGCGTTTGCACCTTAAGCATTGGCGACCAAGTAAAGGTTGCAATGGAAGTTGTAGACGATGGCTTTGGTGAAACCCGTTTGTCTCGCGAAAAAGCTAAGCGTGCCGAGTCATGGGAACAACTAGAAGAAGCCAGCGAAAAAGGCGAAGTTGTTATCGGTATTATCAATGGCAAGGTTAAAGGTGGATTCACCGTTGACGTCAATGACATCCGCGCGTTCTTGCCCGGTTCATTGGTTGATATCCGACCATTGCGCGAAACAGCTCACCTTGAAGGCAAGCCTTTAGAATTTAAAGTTATTAAGCTCGATCAGAAGCGCAACAACGTTGTTGTTTCTCGTCGTGCCGTTCTTGAAGATGAAAACTCTCATGAGCGTGAAGAGCTACTTGCTTCTATGCAAGAAGGTCAAGATGTTAAAGGTATCGTTAAAAACCTTACCGATTACGGTGCCTTCGTTGACCTTGGCGGCGTAGACGGTCTGTTGCACATCACCGATATGGCTTGGAAGCGTATTCGTCATCCGAGCGAAATGGTTAACGTTGGCGACGAAGTGAGCGTACGAATTTTGAAGTTCGATCGTGAAAAGAATCGCGTTAGCCTAGGTATGAAGCAATTAGGCGATGATCCCTGGGTCAATATCATTCGTCGTTATCCAGAGGGTGCGCGCGTGATGGCTACCATCACCAACCTGACGGATTACGGTTGTTTTGCTGAGATCGAAGAAGGCGTTGAAGGTTTGGTACACGTATCCGAAATGGATTGGACCAATAAGAATATTCATCCTTCTAAAGTTGTCTCAGTAGGCGACGAAACTGAAGTAATGGTTTTGGATATTGACGAAGAACGTCGTCGTATTTCATTGGGTATCAAGCAATGCCGTCCTAATCCTTGGGAAGAGTTCAGCATTCAGCATGACAAGAGCGATCGCATCAGCGGCAACATCAAGTCAATTACCGATTTTGGTATCTTCATCGGCTTGGACGGCGGCATCGACGGTCTTGTGCATCTTTCGGATATTTCTTGGAACGAGCCAGGCGAGACTGCGGTTCGCAGATACTCCAAGGGCGAGCAGATTGAGACTATTATTTTGTCCGTTGATCCAGAGCGTGAGCGTATCTCGCTAGGCATTAAGCAACTAGATAAAGATCCATTCTCAGATTACACAGCGATTCATGATCGTGGTGCGGTAATCATGGGCAAGGTTGTAGAAGTACAGCCTAAAGAAGTGATACTTGAACTGGCTGAAGAAGTACTAGGAGTACTTAAAGCAGCAGAAATCAGCGTTGATCGCGTGGAAGACGCACGCACAGTGTTGAAAGAAGGCGAAGAAATTGAAGTTAAGATCATTAACATTGATCGCAAGAACCGAACCATTGGCTTGTCTATCAAGTCGAAGGACATCGAAGAAGAGCGAGCGGTTGTTAAGGAGCACCAGAAGCAAGAGACTGATCGTTCAGGTCCTGCAACTTTGGGTGACTTGATCAAAGCGCAAATGAACCAGCAGGCAGACGAGGACTAGGCTTTGCCTAGTTTACGTTCCTAAGAGCTAGAGTCCAGTTATGACCGATGAAGTCAGCCTAACTAAATCTGAGCTAATCGAGCGTATGGTTAATGCTCAATCTCGGGTGGCTGGTTTGCAGCTCAACGCCAAAGACGTTGAGTTTGCGGTTAAGACAATGCTTGAGCAAATGTCCAATACTTTGGCCGCTGGGGACCGAATTGAGATACGTGGTTTCGGTAGTTTTTCTTTGCACTACCGTGCGCCACGTATAGGACGCAACCCGAAGACGGGCGAATCTGTAGGACTTGCAGGTAAGCATGTACCGCACTTTAAGCCGGGTAAAGAACTTCGAGACCGAGTCAATGAGGCTCTATTGAAGGACTTGGCAGGCGCGAAGGCAGATGGCTCAGGCTAGATGGTTAGCCTAGAGGCTTTTGGGTAAGCGAACGAATAGGGAAAGACTAGAAATAGTTTTTCCCTTTTTTTTGGTCTTTTTCTGACCTTTTCTGACCTTTTCTGACCTTTTCTGACCTTTTCTGACCTTTTGGTTTTTGGCTTTTTGCCTTAATTCCCTCCTCTTACATCTTTCGGTAGGGGCGCAGAAATTACAAAGTTTGTCTCCCGGCAATTAGTCCAGGTGAATGCCTACATTTAGAAGAGCTATAACCCAACACAGCCGTAGTCTATTACCTCAGTTCTAAGGGCGAGTATCGGACTTAGTTTTCACCAAAATTCATTTAGATTTTTGTTCTCAACAACTATCAGGATGAAATATATGTTTGCCACTTTTTCTCACAGAGCTTTTAACAGAGCTGGCAATAACGCCGCTATCCGAGCCAGGAGCAAAGCCAAAGGGTATTTCTCAGTAGCTTTTCTTCTTTGTCTCTCTTCAATATTCCTAAGTAGGCCCGTGGTTGCCAAAACACCCAGTGCACTGTGCGCCGACAAGGTTGCTTTCGCAGCGTCAAGTCAGAATGCAGCGAAAAGCAAGGTGTCCGCAAAAAAGGCCGGCGCTCAGCAGCAAAAGATTGATCTAAATTCTGCCAGTGCTGATGAAATAGCTAAAACCTTGTCAGGGGTAGGACCGCGTAAAGCTCAGGCCATGGTCAAGTATCGAAACGAAGTTGGGCCATTTCGCAGTACGGATGAAGTGCTTGAGGTAAAAGGCTTTGGGCCAAGTATCTTGACGCGGAATAAGGGCCGGATACTGCCCGGTAAGGTCAGCCCAAAACGGTAAAAGGAAACGATAGTAGGCAACGACAGTAGGAAAGGACAAAAAGACGTTACTCAGAACTGCGCAAACAACTTGCAAACTGTTGGCGCAGCTTTTCCTTTGCCGCTGCTTTACCATTCGATGGTTGCTCTTCATTTTCTGTTTGGTGGCCGTTTATGCAACCCACCTAATACAGCTTGGGTAAGGAGGGTCCGGGTGATACTAGGCTAGGCATTACGCCTTCTCCACGTTAGGCTAAAGCCAATGTAAGGAAGCAAGCGTATGAGTAAATTTTGGACACCATTGTGCGATCGATTTGAAATCGATGTGCCTATTTTTGGCTTTGCTCATGATATGGCTACAGTGGCCGCCATTAGTAATGCTGGTGGGTATGGGGTGTATGGCGCGACACGGCGCTTTCCGCAGGAAATTACTGATGAGCTAGCCTACATTCGCAGTTTGACCGGTAGTCGACCCTTTGGGGTTGATTTGGTGTTACCACCGGGTATGCCTGAACATAATTCAAGAGAGGCTATACAGGCAGAAATTCCTCCCGAACATACAGCCTTTGTGCGCGACCTTATTGATCAATTTGCAGTTCCAGAGGCCACCGAGCCTGGTATGCGTACCCGCTTTATTCGCTCAAAAGAAATAGAACAAGAACAACTGCGCGCTGTGTTAGATAGCGATGTAAACATGCTCGCCTGTGGCATCGGCGCTCCAGCAGACGTTGTGGCAGAGGCCAAAGCACGCGGTAAAACAACAGTTGCCCTCATTGGTAGCCCTCATCACGTACCCAAAGCCCTACACGCTGGCGTCGAAATAATTGTCGCTCAAGGCTACGATGCCGGAGCGCATACGGGGCCGATAGGCACCTACTCATTAGTGCCGCAAATTGTCGACGCTGCGGGCGATGTGCCTGTGCTAGTGGCTGGCGGTGTGGCAACTGGTAGACATATTGCCGCTGCGCTTGCTATGGGCGCACAAGGCGTCTGGATGGGCACTGCTTGGCTGTTGTCCACAGAGCATCAAGGCCATATGCATCCGGTGAATCGCGATAAATTATTGCAGGCAGGTAGTGCAGATACGGTAATCACCCGCTCAGAAAGCGGTAAGCCGTTTCGACAGGTCCGCACAGCTTGGAGCCAGGCATGGGAAGCTGAGAATGCGCCGAAGCCCTTAAAAATGCCTTATCAGGATGTCTTGGTGGGTGATCTGCTTGGCGCCATTGAAGAACACGACATTGAACCGCTGATACATTCTGGAGCGGGACAGAGTATTGCCTACTTCAACGAAGTGCGCAGTGTAGAAACAATTATGCAGGATTTAGTCAGTGAGACGCGTCAGATTCTTGCTGTTCAAGCCCAGTATTTGGGTTAAAAGGTGCAATTTATGCGGCATTGCAAAGGGCAAAAAACTGAGGCGAAAACGCTGAAAATTCCCATCTGTGCCGTATTTTTCGCACTCTCAATGATGGGATGTCAGGGCCTAGACCTTGCCCAAACCCCCCTTAAATCCGTACAACTATCAGGTATCTGGGTGGTGGACGCTGGGGCGTCTGATGACCTCAGAGCATTTACGCGCCCGCCTTCTGAGCGTCGTAGGCCAAAGTTATCTGTGCGAGAAGAAATTCGCAGAATAGGTTTAGGCTCCGGTTTGGCTTTTGTCGTACAAGACTTTCAAATCATTGACGCCAACCAAATTGTTATAGAACAAGGCCGCAATTCTATGGGCGTGAAACATATTCCTGGGACCTACCGAGACGTAACTTGGGGTGACCGAGAGCGAGATATCTGGCGAATACAAGCCGGTTGGCAAGAAACGGATTTGGTGATTTTTTCCACCGCAAAAGGGCTGCGAGTTTTAGAGCGGTATCAATTGGTCAATCGAAACAGGTTGAGGCTAGACTTAGACGTGCAAGCGGATGGAGGCAATCGCAAATTGACGCGCTTTTTTGATAGAAAAAGCTGAGTCGGTTCGCAAATTTGGCATTAGCCGGCGAATAATCGCAAAACTTAGCCTTATTGCTCAAGCCAAAGACAAATTCTGCCTTATCGGTCTTGCATTTGGTCTCATTGCTATTAGAATATCGCGCTTCGCTGCAAGTAACTTTGGGAGCGTACCAACACTACTCCGCCTTAGCTCAGTTGGTAGAGCAGCTGACTGTTAATCAGCGGGTCGCTGGTTCGAGCCCAGCAGGCGGAGCCAATTTCCGATGCACAAATTCCTTTTAGAAACCTAGCTAGAAACCTTAGGTAGAAATCTTAGATGCCCCGGCTGATAATCAGCGGGCGAACACCTTAGTCGGTGTCCGCCTAGATCGATCCGCGCAGGCGGAGCCAATTTTCGATGCACATCGCCTTCAGAAACCTAGGTAGAAGTCTTAGACGCCCCGGCGGATAAACAGCGCGCTACCGAGTTTAATTGCAGCTTGGCATTCGAATGCGCCGTATCTATTGTGCAGATGACGTACACTGGTTCTGAAATCGGCGTCAGACGATTCTGAAATCCTCAGAAAATCACTTTTCAATATGGGTATCGCTTAGTCACGGCATCTGTCGAGTCACTGAACTTTCTCAATGAAGTTTCTCAATGAAGTTTCTCAATGAACTTTCACAATAGGTATACATTATGACCACTGCACCTCCCACCGTTGAGACGGGTTCACAAGCGTACGCGGGTTATCGCGTGGTTGAAATTTCGAGAGAACCCGTTGAATTGTACAAGATTTTGAAATTTGAAGGCTTTGCTGAGAGCGGTGGGCATGCCAAAGCCGCAGTTGCTGCTGGCGAGGTTTGTGTTAACGGTAAAGTAGAGTTGCAGAAGCGCAAAAAGATCGTTTCTGGTGATATCATTGAGGTCGGAGAGGAGAAAATTTCTATTCAATTTTTAGCACCCGCCGAAACTGGCGACACTGAGCTCTAAGATAAGTTGGCAGCCAGACTACCGAGCTAAAAGGCCCAGAAACTCTGAGCTCGAAATACGAAATTAAAAGACGAATGCGCGGTTAAGGCTTTGCCCCATCTCCCGCGCCAATGCTAAAAGGACTTACGCTACAGTGAAATCTAACGATTGCTTGCGAAGAATTCGTTACATACTCGATCTTAACGACAAAAAAATGATCGGTATGTTTGCCGAGGCAGACGTTGAAGTTACGAGGACTCAGACAAGCGCTTGGTTAAAAAAAGACGACGATCCAGACTACGAGGAATGTAGCGATGTCATGTTTGCGACATTTCTGAACGGACTGATTAACCAAAGGCGCGGTAAAAAAGATGGGCCGCAAATGGCGCCTGAAGAAAGCCTGAATAACAATGCCGTTTTTAGAAAACTCAAAATTGCTTTTAATTTGCAGGCTGAAGACATTTTGGCAACGCTTGCGTTAGCCGATTTTTACATCAGCAAGCACGAGCTTTCCGCATTCTTTCGGCGTTCTGATAGCCGCCATTACCGGGCATGCAAAGATCAGATTTTGCGTAACTTTTTGCATGGTATGCAGATAAAGATGCGTGGTGAAAGTCAGGCCAAAAGCGAAGAAGAAATTGCCGAAGACGCTAGCGTTGATTCTAAATCTCCTTGGAATCGCTCCAAGGAGTAAGAACGTAATTTTTGGGTCTTAATCGCCAATGCCCGCGAACAAGCTAAACCCGTGGGAAATTGCTCCAGGGTTATTTTAGGGCTCTTTTTTCGCACAATCCTAAAGGTGCTGTAGGGCATTAAGCCAAAAATTTAGTCTCTGACCGCCTGCTAATTTCTTCCGCCTTCACAGCGTCTGGCCGTTGAGCGCAAAAGGCGTCGTGTTTCTGTGCAAAAATCCCTGCTAGCGCTCACTTGCTGGGCTAGGTTCCCCAGGCTTTTTAAGTTAATGACGGACATTACTATCTGCTGCATAATCAGTTCCTGGACTTTAGAGGTGTTGTAATGCGTTCGAGAAAAATCCTTTGGGGCTTGCCGTTACTGGGCTATTTGCTTTTCAGCTTTTGGTACACCAATACGAACGGGTCATTGTCTAGTGCTGAGGTCGAACATTATCTTGAGAAAATGCAAGCGCTTGGACGTAATGAAGAATCGTTGAGTCGATTGCGTTTGTTTTTGCAGACGGATACCGGCAACCAATTTCTCATGGTCAACAATATTGATATGAACGAGACGCCAGGTGATGTTGCTGGTGCGCAGCCGGGTGAATCAAGTGATCAGATAATGAATAGGTACATGGAGCATATGTATCCAGCGTTATTTTCGCGCGCAAGCCACCCGATTTATATCGGGCAAGCAGTTCATACGTCTTTGGATATTGTTGGCATTCAGAACGCCGAAGTCTGGGACCGCGCAGCGGTTTTTAGGTATCGCAGTCGTAGAGACTTAATGGACATCATCTCAAATCCAGCTTTTGCAGGTAGACACCATTTTAAAGTTGCAGCTTTGACTAAAACCGTTGCCTATCCGGTTGAGAGCCAATTATATGTCTCTGATCCGCGTTTTCTGTTGGCTCTAATATTGCTGTGCCTAGTTGCTCTGAGCGACATAGCTCTCTTCAGCAGACGTAGATAACCCCTTGACGTTGAACGAACGGTGGCTTAGCTGGCACCGCACTATTGTTAGAACTCCAATAACCTAGCGCGCAATATCAGCGCGTTTTCTTTGGCCGTAAACTCTGCTTTAAGATCTGTTCTGAAGCCCTATTAATTCCTACACCGAAGCTCTCATTGTGGCGAAATATTTCGCGCAAAGGAGTTAGTCAACTTTGTTGGATCGTGCGCAATGCGTGATAGTATTTCAACACTAATCGCGGCAAATTAAGATTCGTTATCATCATCAATCTTACGATTTACGTATTTTGTGCTTTTTGCATTTCGCGCTTTCATCCTCTGAATGAAAGCGCGAAATGAAAACTGTGAGGTGAAAATACTGATAAAACGCGAGGCGTAGATTAGGGACATAAGCACATCTTATTCTGAATGTGTTTTAGGGGTATTCAACTTAGGTAGGAGGGGGTCGTAATAATGAGATACGAAACACCGGCATCGGCGAAAGAAGCTGCTGGCTTGCTAAAGAAAGAGAAAGGCGCAGCTTTTCTTCTAGCAGGCGGAACGGATTTACTCGTCAAATTGAAAATGGGTATAGTCGAACCAGATCTAGTGGTCGATATAAAGCGCATTCCAAAAATTTCAGACATTCAATCATCTGCTAAAGGCTTCACCATTGGTGCAGCGGTATCTGGCGCAGAACTAGGTGAGCATGCTGGGCTGAAAAAAGCTTGGCCTGGTGTTGTTGAAGCCGCCAACCTGATCGGTTCTGATCAAATTCAAGGCAGAGCTACGCTACCAGGCAACTTGTGTAATGCGTCTCCTGCTGCGGACAGTGTTCCTGCACTTATTGCTGCTGGCGCTAAAGCCGTAGTGGTTGGTCCACTTAAGAAGCGTACTGTGCCAGTAGAAAAAATCATGATTGGCCCGGGTAAAACTTCACTGGCGAAAGGTGAGCTGATTGAAGCCATCACGCTGCCAAAAGCAGAGCCTCGTTCCGGGGACGCGTATTTGCGTTTTACACCAAGAACAGAAATGGACATTGCTGTTGTAGGTATAGCCATCAGTTTGAAGTTAGAGCGCGGCGTCATTAAGAAGGCGCGTGTAGTACTTGGCGCTGTTGCGCCTACTGCGATTGTTGTTGCCGCTGCTGCTAGAGCAATTGTAGGCAGCAAGTTAGACGACAAAGCATTAGATAAGTTAGCTGCTGCTTGTAGCGCCGCTTGCAACCCCATTGATGATAAGCGCGGTACCATTGAGTACCGAGTGCGCGTTGCGGGCGTGTTGGCTAAGCGGGCTGCAAAAGTAGCGTTTGAACGAGCGGGAGGTTCACTGTGAGTAAATCCACTTTAGTTTCTACAACTGTTAATGGCGATGCAGTTGAATTTGCATGTCCAACAGATGAGAGTTTGATGACAGCGTTGCGTGACCGTGTCGGTCTAACCGGCGTTAAAGAAGGCTGTGGTACTGGCGACTGTGGTGCCTGTAGCATTTCATTAGATGGCCGACTGGTCTGTTCTTGCATCGTCCTGGGTGTAGAGGCAGAAGGTCGCTCAATAGAGACCGTTGAAGGTCTTTCTCAGAATGGGGTTTTACACCCTTTGCAACAGAACTTTATTGATCATGCAGCGTTGCAATGTGGCATTTGTACCCCTGGATTTTTGATCGCAGCGAAAGCGTTGTTAGATCGCAATCCTAATCCAGACGAAAGCGAAATTCGTTATGCCCTAGCTGGCAATCTGTGTCGTTGTACTGGCTACGATAAAATCGTACGCGCAGTGCAGGCAACGGCGAAAGATATGCGCAAAAAAGGTCGCAGCTAGAGAAAATATTTAAGCTCAAAGCAGGAAGAACAATGGCTCACAATAATAGTTATGTAGATAAAAAGTTTAATGTTGTTGGAACACGTTTTAACCGTCCCGACGGCATTGATAAAGTAACCGGCAAGGCGCGCTATGGCGCTGACGCAAGTGCACCGGGGCAGTTGGTAGGTAAGGTTTTACGCTCGCCTCATGCTCATGCTCAAATTCTTAAAATCAATACATCTAAAGCTGAAAAGCTGCAGGGTGTGAAGTCGATCATCACCTTTGAAGATCTGCCGGACCTCACTGGCGCAGATCAAGGCATGGCAGATATTCTGGAAAACTGTATGGCACGCGGTCGTGCGCTGTACGACGGGCATGCAGTAGCAGCCGTAGCAGCGATAGATGAACAAACTGCTGCCAAAGCGCTGAAATTGATTGAAGTGAAGTATAAAAAACTACCTCACGTTACTGATGTGGATGAAGCGATGTTGCCCACTGCACCAATCATCCACGACCGCATATTTACTCGTGGTGTAGAGCCAAAGCCGACTAAGCCATCGAATATCAGCAGTCGTACTGAGATGGGCAATGGTGACGTAGATGCAGGTTTTGCAGCAGCCGATGTGATCATCGAGCATAGTTTTAAGACAGAGCAGACTCACCAAGGTTATATCGAGCCTCATGCATGCTTGGCATCGGTTAATCCAGACGGTACAGCTGAATTATGGGTAACCACGCAAGGGCATTTCGTATTCCGTAATGTTTGCGCCGGTTTGCTCGGTTTAGATATTGCCAAACTCAAGGTTACATCGTCTGAGATCGGTGGTGGATTTGGTGGTAAGACACACGTTTGGGTTGAACCTGTAGCGCTTGCCCTGTCTCGTAAAGCGAATCGCCCTGTCAAAATGGTGATGTCCAGAGACGAAGTATTCCGTGCAACTGGACCAACTTCTTCGACCTCAATTGACGTCAAACTTGGCGCGAAGAAAAATGGTCAAATTACTGCTGCAGTTGCAGAATTGCGCTACCAAGGTGGTGCGTTCCCCGGCAATTGGGCAATGCTTGGTTGCATGACCGCGTTTGCTTGCTACGACATCAAGAACAATAAATCCATCGGTTGGGATGTGCTGGTAAACCGTCCTAAAGTGACCGCTTACCGCGCACCTTCGGCGCCGATGGCTGCATTTGCTGTAGAAAGCGCCATGGATATTTTGGCCAAAGAGCTGCGCATGAAAGCCATAGATCTGCGGCTGAAGAATGTTGCTCGTGAAGGCACCTTGGCACCATATGGTCCTACTTACGGGCCAATTGGTATTGAAGACACTCTCAAGGCAGTAAAAGCTCATCCGCATATGCGCGCTAAGTTGAAGCCAAATCAGGGTCGCGGAGTGGCTTGTGGATTCTGGTTCAATATTGGTGGGCAGACTTCTACCGATTTGAACATTGGCGTGGACGGCACAGTGAATTTGGCAGTGGGCACCGTGGACGTAGGCGGCTCTAGATCTTCGCTGGCAATGATTGCTGCAGAAGAATTGGGTATCGACTACGAAAACGTTAAAGCCAATATAGCCGACACTACTTCACTGGGTCATAACGACATGACCGAGGGTAGCCGAGGTACTTTCTCATCTGGTATGGCTACCATCTATGCTGCTCGTGAAGCGATAGAAGTGCTCAAGGAACGTGCAGCCAAAACTTGGGGTATTCCTCTAGAAGATGTGTCTTGGGAAGCGGGGCATGCAGTGGCAACAGGCAAGGGCCATGGCAATCTGCCAAAGCTGTCTTTGCGCGAAATTGCTGCCAAGTCTGGTCGTACGGGTGGACCTATTGCAGGCCACAACGAAGTAACTGCTGATGGCGCAGGGATGGGGTTTGCTAGCCACATTTGTGATGTGGAAGTTGATCCAGAAACAGGCCGCAGCACTATTGTTCGTTACACTGTTGTGCAGGACGCTGGTAAAGCCATTAACCCTGACTATGTAGAAGGTCAGTTCCAAGGTGGTGCAACTCAAGGCATTGGTTGGGCACTTAATGAGGAATACATTTATGGCGAAGATGGCCGCTTGCAGAATCCTGGATTTCTAGATTATAGAATTCCTGTGTGCTCTGATCTGCCATTCATCGACACTCAGATCCTGGAAATTCCTAACCCTAATCATCCTTACGGTGTGCGTGGTGTTGGCGAAACATCTATCGTGCCGCCTCTGGCTGCTGTAGGTAATGCTATTGCCAATGCAACAGGTGTGCGAATGGGCCACGCGCCCATGTCACCGCCTAGAGTTTTGGCAGCATTAGACGCATTGGATGCGGGTTAGTTTAAGTAGTTCTTTCCGCGTCGGTAACGACGCGGAGGCAACCTTAGAGGTTCAAGCCGAGACAATTGCGCAATTGATTGCATTTCTTGCTGATAAGTTTCCCAATCTTCGGGAGGTTTTGTCCAGTGACGTGGCCGTATCAATTGACGGGCAAATCTATAGGGATGATTGGACCCAAACCATTCCCGTTGGTGCCGAGGTGTATCTTATACCCAGAATAGAAGGGGGCTAGGCAAATTAGCTCTCTAGTTCTTTTTTCAACTCTTTTGCCCACTATTCTGTCCAACCCTTTCCCCAGTTTTTTTTGCCAAGTCTTTTCCGGAAACAGCTTTCTGTTTTTATTTTCCCCACGCCTAAACTTGCTTCCAGTATCTGAAAAAGGGCCTAATTTTGGCGGTCTAATTTTTGTCGCTTTCGGCCTCATATTTGCGCAGGTAACAACTATATTACCGGCGAGTAATATGGGTACAATTGCGCTTCCTTATTGCCAGAAGACGAACAGTGGCCGATAGCCTTAGAGATCAATTAGTAAAAGCCGGATTGGCTACCAGTGCTCAAGCAAAGAAAGCAGAACGCTCAGGGCGGGCTGTGGAAACGGCAAAACGTCACGATAAAGCCAAAGACAAAACTAAAGGCAAGAGCGAGCCCACCTCGCAAACACAACAAGTGAAGGCTAAGGCCGCTCAGCAACGCGCCGAAAAAGCCGCTCGAGATAAAGCCATTGCCCAAGTGCGCAACGCTAAAAGTGAAGCTAAGGCAAAGCAGGCCCAGGTGCGCCAGTTAATTGCCCAGAATGATCAACGCACAAAGGTCAGTGATGACGAAGCAGTGCCGTACAATTTTGTGCATGGGCAAAAGATCAAAAAAATTCATGTCACGAAAGTTCAATTGGAAGCGCTGAGCAGTGGCCGCCTTATTGTGGTTAACAACAACGGTATTTATCATTTTGTCGATGAGAAGGTTGCCGAGCAAATTGCCGCTCGTGACCCTAAGCGCATCATTGTCGCTCACGGCAATGAAAATAAAGATGCAACGCCCAGCGCCGATTATGAGCACTACGCCAAGTTCGCTATCCCCGACGATTTAGATTGGTAAAGACGCTCTCGCCGACCTAGTGCCAGAGATGTGGTGGTCTGCCGTTATTGAAATTTTGCGGGTGCGCATTTAGAGATTCCAAATGAAAAACACCTATACCCTTTACGGTTCGTACGCGTCTTACTACACCGCTAAAACCCGAGCCTATTTACGCAAGAAAAGCATTCCATTTGTGGAGCGTCTGCCTAGTGATCCGACCTTTCGCAAATCAGTTCGCCCATCTTCTGGTAGTCACCGTATTCCGCAATTAATGGCGCCTGATGGTTGTGTATTGCAGGACAGTGTCGAAATTCAGGATCATTTGGAAGCGAGATATCCTCATTTGCCAGCGATACCTAAGACACCGAGACAAAGAATATTCGTCCACTTAATGGAGCTGATGGGCAGTG
Source organism: Gammaproteobacteria bacterium (assembly GCA_963581445.1). Classification (GTDB taxonomy): domain Bacteria; phylum Pseudomonadota; class Gammaproteobacteria; order Pseudomonadales; family Azotimanducaceae; genus UBA4421. The sequence goes on from CAUZON010000049.1 coordinate 18,966, forward strand.
AAGGGTTGCTGCGACTTGCCTGGTTGCATAGGTGGATGTTTGAGGAAAATTTTGCTTTTGTTAAAAAGGACTTTGGGCGTTCGTTTAAACCTCAGGGCAGCGATGCAGATTTGCAAAAATATGGTGATCTTATTGCTGATCGAATGATGAGCTATGGATTGCCAGAATCATCCCCGGCGGCTAGGGAAGCTTTGGATGAGAAGTATAAGCAGCTGCTCTCATTGTTTGAGTCCCACCTTATTCAATATCCTTACTTCTTAGGCGGACATCCATCTGCTGCGGACTATGCGGTTATGGGAGCATTACATGCCCATATGGGACGTGACCCGGCCGGCCTGCGGGTGATGCAGGCACACGCTCCAAGAGTGCTTAGGTGGGTAGAAAATATGCTTTTGCCTGAGGTTCAAGCACCTGAATTTTATAATGTGTCTGTTGAATATTTGGCCAATGACGAAGTACCTGACACGGCTCTGGCCGTTCTGCATTTTATAGCCGAAGAGTATGGAAAGAAGTTTGTTTTGGGCGCAATTGGATTTAACCAGGCCATGGAGAAATTGGCGCCGCAGGCGGGATATGCCCTCGCGCCTGAGCACGACCAACCGTTATTGCCTGCAGAACTAGTGAGCTATGGGGGTGTCGAGTTCGAGCATAGAACAGACGTTTATGCTGTTTGGCTGACTCAACGGTCTCAGAACTATTTCCAATCACTGTGCGCTGCTGATCAGACTCAGGTTTTACAGATTTTGGGTAAAGGCACGTTAGCGGATCTATTGAGTCTGCCGCTTACAACTAGAGTGATTCGTTTGGATAATCGGTTTTTAGTTGGGTGACAGTTGGGGTTGTAATCTATCGCTAGGCTGTCTCTTGTAGCCTATTCCAATGCTTCGCCAATTCTTTAGCCAGTCTCCTAGGGCGACCGCCATAAGAAAGTGATATTGAGAATGAAATTAGTGGGGCGAACGGGGCGAGTGCACTCGCCCCTCCTATGAGCACTTGAGTACTTGAACTACTTAAGTATGTAGGCCCGAACGGTTAACGTATCTTCGCGGGTATCAAATGTAATGATGTCCAGATTCTTGTCGCCATTATCTACATCAACGACGTTTCTTAGCGTCAACGTTGAGCCTTTTTGTGACCAACGCCCATTGAAGGTGCCTGAGAAAACTGTATCCGCGTCAATAACACCTCGGCCTTGACCACTTGCAGAACCCTCGGTTCCGCTAGGGCCGTAGTTGAGGTGGTAGGTTGCGTAGACTTTGCCATATTTACCCATTTTGCCCTCTGCAGTGATGGTTGAAACATCTGTACCCAGATTTACCGATGTGACGTTCATTACGGCGGCTGGTTGGCGCTCGGCCAAAGCCAAACCTGATTCATGGTGGCCTGCTATGGCGGTGTGAGAAAGAACAAGTAGAGCTGCGCTGAGTATTGTTATTATTGTTTGTCTTATCATGATTATTTTCCGGCTATAGTTCGTTTTGCGTAATGCTCAGTAATCCTATCGCCGAGAATCATCCGAGTAAACAGCGGGTACGCACACAGCCGTTCTGGATCCGCCCATTATCGATAAGGGTAGGTTAGAGAGCGCAAATGTCTGGCAACGCCGGGACAGTTTTTACGCTTAGTGGTAAACTGTCGATTGATTCCAAACAAGTAAAGGAGAGAAGCCAAGTGTCTAGTGGAGTTTCAGCGAGTATGTTGGACCGAGATCCAGCAACTATGCCTTTAGAAGATATAGATGTAAGTCATATTGATTTATGGCGTAGCGAGGCGAAGTGGGATTTCTTCAAACGTCTACGTGACGAAGCGCCTATTCATTATTGTGCAAAGAGTGAATTCGGCCCCTATTGGTCTATCACTCGTTTCAGCGATATTATGAAAGTTGAAAAAAATTGGCAGGTTTTCTCCTCCCATCCGCGGATTTCAATCGCAGATCCTGAAGAAAACAGTACCTTTAATACGCCAACGTTTATTGCTATGGATCCTCCTACCCATGACGATCAGCGTAAAGCGGTTCAAGACGTTGTGGCACCACCCAACCTAAAAGAACTCGAGTCAACCATTCGCACACGAGCGGGTGAAATCCTAGATGGCTTACCCATTGGTGAGACGTTTAACTGGGTCGACAAAGTATCCATTGAACTAACCACTCAAATGCTCGCCACTCTGTTTGATTTCCCCTTTGAAGATCGCTACAAGCTAACTCGTTGGTCAGATGTTGTTTTCGCCCGAGTAGGTGAAGGCGTGATAGATTCTATTGAGCAACGTCAGGAAGA
>CAUZON010000050.1:0-19210 GCA_963581445.1 Gammaproteobacteria bacterium
TTATCTATTTTGTGGTGCCCTTAGATGGCGTGCCGGACTTTTTATTCGGCTGGGGGTTTGTCGACGACGCAGCAGTAATAAGCTATGTCATTGCACAGTTGAGCACAGAGCTCGAAAGCTTTAAACGATGGCGGGATACCGCATCTAATACGCCTACACAAGCCATTGAGCAGTCTGATGACGAACTGCCGCCGCCCTAAAAAAACGAGACAAGATAACGCCCCCAATGGTGACAACGACTGATATTTGGCGAAAGTTCTTTTGCCTAAAAAGCCCGGACTGCAAAAGTTACCCAAGTGCGCTCTTGTTGATCTTTGTACTCTATTTACAGGTGGGTGCAGGTCAGGTTGCTGCAGCGGACAGTCGACCGACTGAGCAAAAATTTAACGCAATCTTTGCAGATGATCTATTAGCCGCAGACCAAGGGAAGTTGATCGCTCAGGCAATGGCCGGTAGCTGGGAATACGGGGTGTATTTGTTGGGTTTGCCGGTTGGCCTGAAGGCTAAAGTTGAGGTTTTGTGGGACGGTCATCAGCTCAGTGCAAAAAGTCAGGTTAATCATTTCTTGGCAGCGAATAATCACCAGTCAGTTTTTTCCTTACCCAACTGCGACTACCGCTTAGAAAGTTATCATAACAGTGGCTTTAGTCCCGGTTGGCATTTTAATGATACCGTAGTCATTGACTGGCCGGAAAAGCTGATTCGTTATCAAGGCTTAACTCAAGGACCAAAAACACCTAATGCCCAACCGCAGACAGTAACGTTGCCTTTGGACGATGCGATCTACGTAGACAAACTCAGCCAATTTTCAGCAATTGCTTGTGCTGTGGCAAAGAACGAAAAAAATAAAAAGCCGAACATTTCGCAAAGTATTCCTTTGAGTTATGTCGACGACACTATTGGCCGTTATAAATTTTTGGTCGATCAGTCTAATGCGCAAATGTCAGTTGCCGGCCAGACTATTAGGGTTATTAAGGTGCAGTCTGAGCCGTACGAATATGTCAAAGGCAGTGTGCACCGAAGAGTGACCTATTGGTTGGCCCCTTCGCTTGGATACCTGCCGGTAAAGATTTCGACAAAATTAGGCGGCATGAAGTTGACGGTGAAAATGTTGCAAACCTCCGCGCAGATGTCTGCGACTTTATAGAAAGTTTTAGAAGGGGTAAGACTTTTCTTATCGACCTGTCTAACTAGAATTTCTAGTAGTATTTGCCGTCTCGTTTTCATGGCTTTAAGATTTCGTATCACCGGCTTCATCGTCAACGCGAAACGAACTTACTTGCGGATTGGGGTTGTCAAACATAAGCCAAGCAATTAGATAAATTGCGATGGTTAGTTTGGCAAAGAACAAGCCGTTGATAATGGCGCATACGCGGACTAGTTGTGGCGCCAAGTTGTGTGCTTTGCCAATGCCCGCACAGACACCAAAAATCCAAGCGTTGTCTTTGTCTAAATAGATGTTGTCTAAATGTAACTTTGTTTTCCAACTCACAATATCTTTCCTCATATACATTCATGTTTTCAAGCTTTGGGTGCACAGTCGAATTACAGCGAGTGAACAACTCTAATGATATTAGTGCTTGGCTTGTCGGCTGCCGTCACAAAAAGGTGGGTCAGTTGTTCAATTTGCTCATCAATTTTTTGCATAACCCGTTGCTCGGCAACTTTCTGTGACAAGTTGCCATCTCAAACATTGTGGTTGTAGACCCACAATCCCAATGTGCAATAAACGCCTCCCACGATCAATATCGCCAATAAAGTCGCTCGTGGTTTTCTAACACGAGATATACGTAGCTGGCCTTTCACTGATCCTGTCTCCAAATAATAAAAAGAAGTAAAACGTAGTAAACAAAACTTCCATGTCACTTATGCCAGTAACGTATCAATTCCCGTGCCAGTTTTATGCCGGGTAAAACCGACGACATGACACGGCTTGTGGGACATTCACGAAATATTCGAGGTCAAATTCACTAAAAGTTAGCTGGAAGCATGCCGATGTCGGTGCGGGATTAGATAAAAGGGTGAAAAAAAGAATGAGCGGGAGAGAATGTCAGCGACCTGCAATGTTTAGCAACTCACTTGGCTGCAAAACCCAGGCGTGGACCTTTGTCTATAATTCAGCCAGTATTCTTGTTCTTAGTGGAAATTTTGCCCCGCGCGGGGAGGGCAAGTGGCCCGTAGAGAGTAATTTTTACTGCATTTTTACACTATATTTACAGCACAGAAGCTGAATAGGAGAAGGTATGGATTTTCACTTTGCTGCTGCTTGGGAGGCCCTTAGCGATGCCTATCCTAATCGCACCGCAACTATTGCCGATGGGCGATACACGAGCTGGCGCGAGTTCGAACGACGTTCGGCATCTATAGCCAGCTTGCTCAGCGCCCACGGCGTTGGTCCTGGTGCGAAGGCCGGCCTTTACATGCACAACCGCAACGAATACCAAGAAGCTCAGTTTGCCATTTTTAAGATGGGTGCTTGCCCCATCAACGTCAACTACCGCTACAAAACAGATGAGCTGATTTACCTATTAGACAACAGCGACTCTGAGGTGATCTTTTTTCAATCTTGTTACGCCATGCGCATTTGGGAAATTAAAGATCGATTGCCCAAGGTAAAGCTATTCGTACAAATTGACGACAACACTGAAACTTTGCTTAAAGGCGCCGTAGATTATGAGCGCGCCACTCGGCAAAACAAGCCAGCCCCTCGAGTTGCCCAAGATCCTGAGGGCGTATATATGCTTTACACCGGCGGGACTACCGGTATGCCCAAGGGCGTAATGTATCCAGTGGGCGCTTTTGCGCAGTTTCTTATAGGCATGGGCGCGGCTGGGCGAGGGTTGACGCCGCCAAAAAACATGTCGGAATATCTAGGCTTTCTTGAGCAAATTGAAGCGCCGCCTGTGAGTTTGCCAGCTTGCCCACTGATGCACGGCACAGGTGTTTGGTTAGGCAGTTTCTTGCCCATGTTATTGGGCGGCACCGTGGTCACTACTTCGAAACTAGGCTTAGACCCAGATCTATTGCTGGGTCAGGTGGAAGAGTATCGAGTCTCAGATGTAGTGATTGTGGGTGATGCTTTTGCACGGCCGATATTGGCAGCGCTAGATGCAGCCGAAAAGCGTGGCACGCCCTACGACTTGTCCACGTTGAAGCAAATTGCCTCCAGCGGGGTAATGTGGAGCCAAGAAATTAAGCAAGGTTTGCTGCGCCATCATGACATGGTGTTGGCAGATATTATGGGTTCTTCGGAAGGCGGTATGGGCAGCTCGGCAACCACCCGAGAAGATGTCAAAGGTACAGCCAAGTTTGAGCTTAATGAAGGTGTTAGGGTGATCACGGACGATGGCCGCTTTGTTGAGGCCGGGTCCGGCGAGATGGGCAAAATTGCTACCTCAGCTTTTGTCCCACTGGGTTATTACAAAGACGAAGAGAAATCCGCTGCAACGTTTCGCGAAGTAGATGGCGTGCGTTACAGCTTCCCCGGAGACTACGCAACGGTAGAAGCGGATGGCTCCATCATCCTCTTGGGCCGTGGCAGTGCGTGTATTAACACCGGGGGCGAAAAAGTATTTCCGGAAGAAGTAGAAGAAGCAGTGAAGCGCCACGATGATGTAATAGACTGCTTAGTGGTCGGCGTGTTTGATGAGCGCTTCGGTGAGCGCATAGTTGCGGTCACCTCGTTTAAAGAAGACAGCCAGTTAACCGCCGAAGAATTAATAAGTTTTACCACAGACCATTTATCCGGCTACAAAACACCCAGACAAATATTGCCAGCGCCGGAGGTCCGCCGAGGCCCCAATGGCAAAGCCGACTATAAGTGGGCCAAGGCTTTTGCTGCAAAAGCCATAGGGTAAAGAGGCTTTTGCTACAAAAGTTCAGGGGTAAGGAGGCTCTAGCCGCCAAGGCAATAGAGTGAAAAGGCTACTGGGCGTAACACACGTTAAAGGAAGTAAAATGACAACAATAGAAAAACCTACAGGCCCTTTAACAGGTGTTCGTATAGTAGATTTAACCTCAATGATTTCTGGCCCTGTAGCTACCATGATGTTGGCAGATCAGGGCGCTGATGTCATAAAAGTAGAGTCGCTCTCTGGCGACTTGGTGCGCGGCGCAGGGCCCAACCGAGCGGGTATTACTTCAACATTTATTTCATCCAACCGTTCCAAGCGAGCCATTGCTGTAGATCTAAAAACCGCAGCAGGTGCTCAAGTGTTACGCGATTTGGTTAAAACCGCCGACGTGTTGGTGCAAAATTTTCGCCCTGGCACCATCGAGCGCATGGGCTTTGGTGAAGACGCGGTGCGCCAACTAAAGTCCGACATTATTTATGTGTCTATCAGTGGCTTTGGCGAAAAAGGGCCATTCTCGCACCAAAGAGTATACGACCCGGTGATTCAAGCATTGTCAGGCTTGGCCTCCATTCAAGCAGATGGCGAAACCGGTAGGCCAAAGATGATTCGCACCATTATTCCCGACAAAACCACCGCTCTAACCGCAGCCCAAGCCATTACCGCCGCGTTGTTTTCCAGAGAGCGCACTGGCGAAGGGCAACACATAAAACTAGCCATGTTAGACACCATGGTTTCTTACCTATGGCCAGAAGGCATGTCGGGATTCACATTGGTAGGTAAAGAGGTTAAGTCCGCGCGGGCCCAGCTGTCACCTGACTTAATTTTTGCTACCCAAGATGGCTACATTACCGCCGGCGCGATGAGCAATATTGAATGGAAGGGTATGTGTACCGCATTAGGGCATTTAGAATGGCTGAAAGATGAGCGGTTTTTAACCACCAATGACCGCGCGGTAAATGTCACCGCCCGACTTACCATGACTGGCGACGTGCTTGCCACAAATACGTCCGCCTATTGGTTACAGCGTCTGGATGCCGAAGGTGTGCCTTGTGCGCCGGTGCTGAGCCGTGAGGAAGTGATCACTCACCCACAAATCATTGCCAATGATTTAATTCACGAATCTGACCATCCTATAGCAGGCCGCATTCGCCAGCCTCGTCCCGCTGCCTTGTTTGATAAAACGCCTTCCAATATCCAAAGACCCGCGCCTGGTTTGGGCGAACATAACAGCGAGCTTTTGACTGAACTAGGTTATAGCCCTGAGCAGATTCAAGGCCTCAGTGATGACGGTGTTATTGTGGGTATGTCCGATGCGCAATAGAGGCTTTTAGGGCAGGCAGGGCGTTCTAGCCCGCTAACTCTTGTATCCGCTTATTGCGGCCTCGCCTACCCCCATCGCTGATAAACAGGGGGCCAATGCAGGCCGCCAACATGAGTCCAGAAAGTATTAAGAAAGCGATTTTATAACTGCCAGTAGTGTCATAAATAAGCCCGGCAATGGGCGAGGCGCTGAGAATAAAAGGCAGCTCTATAAAGCGGATAGCGCCGGTTGCCGCGCCAAAAGATTTGCTGCCAATAGCTGTGGAAATTGAAAACGTGCGCAGTGGCGACATGCCAGAAAGCCCAAATCCATACAGACAAGCCGCAGCGAATGACAACATTGCACCTGAAGCCACACTGAAAATCAGCAATGCTGTGCCCTGGCAGGTCAGCGCCAGCCATATGCTAATGCGCGCGCCTAAGTAGTCCGACAGCCAGCCCACAACGGGCTTGCCTATCGCTGCAAATAAGCCAATACAAGAAAGTATTAGTGCGGCGGTACTTTGCGCTAAACCAATGTCGGTGAGGTGACCAAACAGATGCAGCATCACCGCGGAAAAGACACAGGTCATAGCGCCGAACATAATGCCAATGCTCCAAAATGCTCGGCTTTTATACATCTCGCGAATGGACCATTCACGCGTGTCTTCAATAATCTCGACCATCTCTAAGGGGTTGGCGTTCACATAGTTGTGGCCATCTCGCACATCGCCCACCTCACTTGGATGATCTTTCATACAAAGAAAAACCACAGGAAACAGCGCAAAGGCAGTAGTAGCAGCAAAAATGACGTAAGTGGTGCGCCAGCCATATTCTGCGACAAGGGTTGTGACTAAGGGCGGCATCATAATGCCCGCTAACGATGCACCCAAAACAGAGAACGCAATGGCGCGGCCACGCCAATGATCAAACCAGCTAATGACCGAGCGGTGCCAAGACAAACCGCCCATACACGCTATGCCAAGGCCCATGCCAATAGACACAACAAGATAGTACTGCAGCAAGCTCGCCACGTTAGCTAAGGACAAGTAGGCGGCGGTCATAATTAAAATGCCAATGAGCATGATCTTGCGAGGGGAGCCGCTGTCTAGAAGTTTGCCGATATAAGGTGCAACCAATGCTCCGGTTACAGCGGCCAGCGAGAAGCCCATAGAAATATTAAAGCGCTCGCCGTTGTCTAGGGTTTCGGCCAGCGAGGGTAGAAAAATGCCTCGGGAGTAGGAATAAAATCCGGTGCCTAAAAAACTCAATGTACCGGCGACCATGACAATGACCCAACCGTAGTAGACCCCAAAAGGACCGGTCTTGAATGCTACTGGGTGGTCTGCTGTGGCGGGTGAGTCTGAATTTGTTTGCTCGGTCTGATGTTGCTGCTTTATTGAAATGTTTCCCCCTCATACCTCTTCAGCTCTCTTCAACTTTTGTTGAAGCCGTTTTGGTGCTTCGTTGATTGCCTTTTGGCTAAGCTTGCGTGGCGGATTTTTTCGCCGGACTGTCCTCACCGCACAGCCTAGGCTATCTGCGCACTTTTCCCAAAGGAGTATTTTGTTAGCGGGCGGATAATCCCGACCATGCGTCTACTCTCATTGCTCCCAAGGGTGTTAAGTTATAGGGCAGTACTGTAACGGTTGCATGGTTTTACCTAACTTTTATCCATATAGCTGCATTCAGCAAGTGCACGCCTAAAAATGCATCTACCACAGCAAAATGATGCTTGAACCGATACCTGGTGGTGATGTTGGGTGATAGACTCCAGACACAAATAGAAAAACACACGCAGTATTTGATCGCCTACATTGGCAGGTCTAGCGTTTGAGTGGTTATGCAAAAGCGCCTCCGCGTTGTGCGTATAATTGCAGGTGGCGTAACAGGTACTGACGCCGAATTTCTTACCGATTTATCTGATTCCTGGGAGGAGAGTGCCACCATGGCAATGCAACACACACCATTATTAATGTCGAATATCTTAGATCGAGGCGCCAAAATTGCGCCAAACGAAGAAATTGTCACCATGACCGAAACTGGCGTTCGCCGTCAGACCTACAAACAAACCCGAGATCGTGCACACCAATTGGCTCATGCTTTGGCCGCCGCCGGTATTAAGGTTGGCGATCGCGTTGGCACATTTATGTGGAATGGTTCACGCCACCTTGAGGCATATCATGCCTGTGCGGGTATGGGCGCGGTACTGCATACCCTGAATGTACGTTTGGGCGAAAACGATTTGGACTACATCATTAATCACGCGAAAGATCAGGTGATTATTGTTGATGCAGACATTTTGCCGTTACTTGAAAAAATGAAGGACCGCATGCCTACCGTGCGCCAGGTCATTATTGCAACGGAAGAAGGCTTTGAAGGCTGGACCACAGAGCTGCCTAACCCCATCGACTACGAAGACTTTATTGCCGGCCAGCCGACCCATTACGAATGGCCGCAGATTGACGAAAATTCACCTATGGGACTGTGCTACACCAGTGGCACTACGGGTAACCCTAAAGGCGTTGAGTACGAGCACCGTTCGCAGTATTTGCACACTATGACGCAATGTCTAACCGACTCAATGGGCTTGTCTGGCACTGATACCGTTTGCGGTATCGTGCCAATGTTTCACGCCATGGGCTGGGGTATTCCTTGGTCCGCACTGATGCTGGGTTGCAAGCAAGTCATGCCTCACCGATTTATGGATCCAGCCAGATTGATAGATCTAATGGCCAGCGAAAAAGTCACATTGTCAGCCGGCGTGCCGACTATTTGGCAGGGCGTAAAAGCATTGTATGAGGCCGATCCTACAACATATGATTTGTCCTCTCTCTCCAGACTCACTTGTGGCGGTAGTTCGCCCCCTCCTTCCCTTATTCGTTGGTTCTGGGATGAGTTAGATGTTGAGATGATTCAAGGCTGGGGCATGACCGAAACTTCACCTTTGGCCACATTGTCGCGCCGAGTTATGAAGCGTTCACAATTGTCTTTAACCGAAGACGAGCAATTTGAAAACGTCGCCAAGGCAGGCCTACTGATGCCCGGCATTGAGCTAGATATATTTGACGAAGACTTCAATCGTGTACCTCACGACGGCGAAAGCGTCGGCGAAATTTTGGTTCGCGGACCTTGGATCTGCTCCGAATACTTTGATAATCCGCAACCTGATAAGTTCCACGACGGTTGGTTGATTACTGGCGACGTTGGCAAGATTGACCCAGAAGAATATTTGATTATTTCTGACCGCTCAAAAGACCTTGTGAAGAGTGGCGGTGAGTGGATCTCGTCAGTAGATTTAGAAAACCACATTGTCGGTGTGCCGGGCGTAGCGCAGGCTTGTGTTGTTGCACAACCTCACCCCAAGTGGGATGAGCGACCTGTTGCGTTAATCGTCTTAGAGCCGGGTAAGAAAGTTACCCAAGAGCAAGTGTTAGCGCACTGCGAAACGGCCTTTGCTAAATGGCAGCTACCAGACGAAGTGCTCTACATCGACGCTATTCCATTAACCTCTACCGGCAAAATGGACAAGAAAGTGGTCAGAGCTGATTTGGACGCAAAAGGCTATCAACTGCCTTCACTGCGCGCCTAACTTAGGCGGTCTTATACAGACCAATAGTTGTTGGACGCACAGCTTGGATCTAATGCCGTTTAGCGCTGGTGTTAGAGCAGGCGTTAGGCCTGCATTAGGTTGCTGCTTGGGTTGGGGCCGATGAGTCCTAGCCAAAATATGAAAAGGCTCGGCGTTCTGCGTTGGGCCTTTTTTTATACTGACAGTTTCATCTGTATCGTTCATGCGCTGGCAGTAATTGTTAGAGCCGATATGAGGCGATAAATGAGCAAAGAAATAACCAAACAAATAGGGAAAGAAAATGTTTGATGATCAAAGTGTTGATGCTTTAACAGAGTTACAAATGCCAGAGTCTTTGGTGCCATACAAACACAGCGCCGACCCTTTTGCCTGCCCATGCTGCGCTAACGTATTTTCTGAAACTCTACGACTGACAAACACCGACCTCAGTGAGCACGCTAAAGGTCTGCCGCCAGGTAAGCGGCAATTAAGCGCTGCGCCATTAATGGTGACCAACGCGCACATTATCACCATGGATGCGAGTCACCCCAATGCAGATACCATGCTCGTAGTGGACGGCAAAATTCTTTGGGTGGGTATGCAAGCGGACGTGCCAGACGAACACAATGACCTTAAGCGGTTAGACCTTAAAGGCAAAGTTGTGGTGCCCGGATTTGTTGAACCGCACATGCACTTGCCGCCTCTAGCCATGCTGCACAGTTTTTCCAATGTTGGTCCAAATAGATTTGACACAACAGCGCAAGCGATAGAGCAACTAAAAAAAGATGCAGCCAATACGCCGCATGGCGAATGGGTGGTGGGGCGTCAATTTGATCCGTCATTGCAACAAGGCCCAGACTATTTAACCCGGCAAATGCTGGACGAAGTAAGTACTGACCACCCCGTATTTATCTACAACGCATCGCTGCATTTAGGTTATTGCAACAGTGTTGCCATTGATTTGGCTGGTCTGGATGAAAACACTCCAGACCCGCAGGGCGCGGAGCTAGGTCGCGATGCTAACGGTAAGCCTAATGGTGTACTCAAGGCTGGCCCAGCAATGGCATTGATTGTGCGCCACAACACCAAGCTAAAAGAACAAAATTTGGCTGAAGCCTGCCTAAGCGTTTTTAACTCAGCCAATGAGGTAGGTATTACCACCCTGTGCGATCAGGGCACCGGCATGTTTCAAGGTCCAAAAGAGTTGGATCTATATCAGAGCCTGCATGACAGCGGTCGTATGACGGCACGTTTTCGCTACTGTGTTTCTCAGGCCGCCGCTAAGCGTTGGGACGAAATTGGTTTAACCTGGGGTGAAGGCGACGAATGGGTGCGCCGTACTGGCTGGAAAATAGTATCCGACGGATCCAACCAAGGACGTACGGGTTTACAGCGTGAAGCCTTTGTCGGTTCAGATACTAAAGGTATGGCTTACATTGAAAAAGACGAATTAGATGAGGCGGTAGAAAAGCGCCTGCGCGAAGGTTGGGCGGTGTGTGTCCATGCCAATGGCGATGCGGCCATTGACCGCGTGTTAGATGCGTTCAGCAAAGCCAAGGCCAAAGGCCTAGACCCAGCGGCCCAGCGTTGCCGAATTGAGCATTGCAGCATATTGCACGACGACCAAATTGAAAAAATGGCCGAGCTAGGGCTGTCACCCAGTTTTTTAATTGGCCACGTACATTATTGGGGCAAGGCTTTTATTGACGACATATTTGGCCCAGAAAAAGCCGCCAAACTAGACCGCACTGGCGCTTGCGAGGATTTGGGTATCCGTTGGACCGTTCATTCGGATGATCCAGTCACCGAAATGAATCCATTGCGCTGCATGGAAAATGCGGTTACAAGGACTATGTGGCGGTCAGATCAGCTGTTGTCTCCAGAAGAGCGTGTGCCTGCGGCAGCGGCATTGCGCGCCGTGACTATTGATGCCGCTTGGCAGTGCCACTCAGATCACGAGGTAGGTAGCTTGGAGGCAGGTAAGTTCGCTGATTTTCTGGTCCTAGATAAAGACCCTTTAACAGTCGCCCCTGAAAAAATTGGTGCAATACAAGTAATGCAGACTTGGATAAATGGCGAGCAAGTGTTCGTTCGGACATACAAATAGGAATTGCCCCTAAAAAAATGGTCAGCCTCGTTTTGTAACCTCAAGACCTTTACAAAGGGTCTTTATAATATTTGGTGCTTGGCAGATGCTGAAAAAAGCCGAATATTTGTCATTTGAAAAGCATTCCTATTACCGGTGACGTAAACGGTTTATGTACTCGCGCCACTAAAAAAATAGCATTTGACGAAGTTAAAACATCTTTTTGTCTAAATTTTGCTGATTTTAGTGAACTTTAGTGCGTTGTCCCTACTACAAATTGCCTACTGGTTCATGTAAGCGGCTACCCGCTGATTTATATTTTTACGCAGGTTCATATGGAACAGGCTGTAGTCGTACACGTGGTAGTTGCCTGGTCCAAACGCCATAAGCGTATATTTGTCTGATTTAACCTCTGAGATAATCAGTTGGCCATTGCTGCACTTTGCGTCGGTAACGCTTGGTTCAATTTCGCCGCCGGCCATAAATACAACGCCGCCGAGGTTCTCTTCGAAAGTTGCCTGCTCTTCATCAACCTGCCATGTGAGCGGGTTTACGCAGATGTCGCCAGGTGTGCCGAGAATTACATCGGCACCTTGTGTGTTGGTATTCCAAGAAACCTGACAGTTGATTTGCTCTGGGGCGGTGCAAATGTCAAGACCATTGCTGCCGTCTAAGGAGAAGCCTATGGGATAGGCTGCAACCATGCGCTTTGCCAGTTCCGTGCCGGCGATTTCTTCTTTAATGAGTCTGTCTGAGTGAAACGACCCTTGGCTATGCCCAGCTAGAATGAAGGGGCGTCTTTCATTGTAGTTTTCAATAAAGTATTTGAACGCTGTTTTGACATCGCCATAAGCCAGCTCTAGTGCTTGCGCGCCATTTTGGATTTCGCTTGTGTCAGTAAAGCTGTACAAGGTGGCTTGGCGATAGCGTGGTGCATAAACATCACAACAGCCATTGAATACACTGGCTTGGTCGCGCATAACCCATGAATCTGTGATTTCATTCGCACGTTCATTATCCAGTGGTTGGTTCCAATTGCTGGGGGAGATGAAAGTAGTTGGGTGAACGAAGAAAACGTCTACCGCTTCTTTTGAATTAGAGTCTAAGGTCAGTCCAGTTGGTATGACATCGGCGGAGTCTTCACGGTTGGCCAATGCGGCCCAATTTGTATCGTCCGTGTAGTCTGGTGCTGCAGCAGGTTCTTGTTCGGTAAAATCATGACCGGGTGCCATGTAATAAAAACCCACGGCCATCATCAATGGTCCGCGATAAATGAACCCGAATATACCCAGTACGACGACCAGCGCGCCTAGGCCAATCAGAAACTTTTTCATATATACGCTCGCCTCTATGTACTGTTTAGTTCATTCGTTGGTGTAGCTTTACATCTCTCTGATATCTAAGTGATATCTGACTGTTAGCTACAGATAGCGCGCATATTGAACCGGCCTCTTATCAGTGAAACCGGCTTTTTCATCAATGGCGGTACAAATGCTATTACCGGCGATACGTCAGCGCTTGACCAAACGGTCCAGGTTGTACGCGGCCATCAGTATAACGTAGGTGGCCGTTGACCCAAGTTTTATCAATGCGGTGACTGAATTTGTGCCCTTCAAAAGGGCTCCAACCGCACTTGCTTAAAATGGGCATTTCTACATGTTCGTTGTCTGGTGAAACCAATATCAGATCAGCAAAATAGCCTTCGCGAATAAATCCTCGCTCTGCAACCTGATACAAAATAGCAGGCGCGTGGGCTGTTTTATGGACTATTTGCTCAATGCTAAATGTGCCATCGGTGACTCTGTCTAGCAATGAAATAACGGCATGTTGTACTAATGGCAGTCCCGCTGGCGCTGTTGAATACTTGCGACCTTTTTCTTCCCAGGTATGTGGGGCATGGTCAGTTGCAATGACGTCAATACGGTCCTCGGCTACCGCTTTTAGCAACGCTGCTTGGTCCGCAGGTGTTTTGATCGCAGGGTTACATTTGATCAGCGCGCCTTTGTCAGCGTAGTCATCTGAGTTAAAGAACAGGTGGTGCACGCAAGCTTCAGCAGTAATGCGCTTACTTTCAATTGGGCCTGTGTCAAACAAGTCCAGTTCCTTGGCGGTAGTTAAATGCAGTACATGTAACTTTGTACCGTGCTTTCTGGCCAAACCTACGGCCAGTGAACTGGAGGCATAGCAGGCTTCCACGGAACGAATATTTGGGTGTTCAGAAAAGGGGATGTCTTCGCCCCATTTTGCGGTGGCTGCGGCCTCGGCCTCTAAGATCATAGGTGTGCTTTCACAGTGGGTGGCAACCAGCAGTGAGGTGGCTGCAAAAATGCCTTCTAGGGTTGCAGTATTGTCTACCAACATATTGCCGGTGCTTGCGCCCATAAAAATCTTCACGCCGCAGGTCAGGCTGGTGTCTACGCTTTTAACCGCTTCCAAGTTGTCGTTGGTAGCGCCTAGATAAAAGCCATAGTTAGAAGCCGAGCATTTGGAGGCTCTGTCGCGCTTGTCTATGAGGGCTGCTTGAGAAATAGTCAGTGGATTACAGTTGGGCATTTCCATATAGCTGGTAATGCCGCCTGCCACTGCCGCGGCAGATTCTGTGGCTATCGTGCCTTTGTGTTCTAGGCCAGGCTCACGAAAATGCACTTGGTCGTCGATCATACCCGGCAGCAAATAGGCGCCCTTAGCATTTATGGTTTCGCAATTCTCAGGCGCGGGCACATTAATGCCCTTAATACGCTCGCCTTCTATCACTACATTACCCTCGGTAATGGTGCCTTCATTGACGATGCGCGCATTGACTATTTGATAATTCATAATTTAATTCTGACCTCTGCTTCTATTTCTACAGGTACGTTAAAGGGTAGTTCCGCCATGCCTACTGCAGAGCGACTATGTGCGCCAACCTCGGGTCCAAAGACATCCAAAATAAGATTAGAGCAGCCGTTAATGATTCCTGGCAGTTGATTAAAGCCCGGAGCAGTGTTGACCATACCAAAAACCCGCAGCCAACTGGCAACGCGATCTAAATTGCCAATACTCGCCTTAATGCTGGCGATGAGCCCTAGCCCCACTTGGCGGGCAATTAGGTTGGCGTGTTCAGGGTCTATTTCTGCTCCTACTTTGCCCAGCGCCTTGCTCATTTTACCGTCGACGTCAGTGGGAACATGCCCTGATAAATATAAATGCGTGCCATCTATGCGCACCAAGTCGAAGGGCAGGTGCCCTGTATTCATAGGCTTGGGCAAGATTAAACCTAGGTCCTTCAGGCGTTGTTCAACACTCATGCGTCTCTCTCGTATTTACGGCTAAATTAGTGCGGCGGCACTGGCGCCAAGATGATTGCCAGTACAAGGGTAGATTAATTGGCTAAAGCCATTTTAGCCAGTGAGATTGGACCGTTATTCTGTCGGCTACTTTTGCTCGATTAGCCCAAAATTTCGCATTTACTCGATGATTTATGGCGCTTTGTGGTCATGGATTGTCCAGAGAAAGCGTTTAATTGCACTTAGTGCAAATATATATTTACTGCATAATCTCGGGATGAAACCAAATACAAAAAATCACACTGCAGTTTTGCAGCACTTACAGCGCACTTTGCCTGCTGAGTGTTTGATTACTGATGGTGCCGGTCTTAGACCTTATGAAACTGATGGGCTTACCGCCATTCGAGAAATGCCTTGGGTAGTTGTGTTACCCGAGACCGAAGCTCAAGTAGTGGATGTTATGGCTATATGTCGCGAGCACGGTGTTCCTGTTATTCCTCGCGGAGCGGGTACGGGGCTTTCCGGTGGCGCGCGTCCACATAAAGATGGTGTGGTGCTTGGGCTGTCTAAGATGAACAAAATTCTATCGATAGATCCGGAGAATCGGGTTGCCCAAGTGCAGCCTGGAGTGCGTAACTTGGCCATTTCTAACGCCGCCAAGCCCCATGGTTTGTACTACGCGCCAGACCCTTCGTCCCAGATCGCATGCAGTATTGGCGGCAACGTCGCTGAAAATGCGGGCGGGGTACATTGCTTAAAATACGGCCTTACTGTGAACAACGTGTTGGGCGTGCGCGTGCTGACTAGCGACGGCGATGTGATGGAAATTGGCGGTGCGCTTTACGACAACCCCGGTTTAGACATGCTGGCACTGCTTTGCGGCTCGGAAGGCATGCTCGGTATTGTCACTCAGGTGACTGTTGCGCTGTTACCGGAGCCTGAGAAAAAGTCTGTAATTTTAGCCGGCTTTAAACAGGTAACTGATGCCGGCAATGCAGTTGCCAGCATCATTGGCGCGGGCATTATTCCCGCAGGCATGGAGATGATGGACAAGCTTGCTGTGCAAGCAGCCGAGCAGTTTGCCCATGCAGGTTACCCTTTAGATGCTGCGGCGATTTTGATTATTGAATTAGACGGCGCTGAAGCCGAGTTAAGTGCTGTGACCGCTCAGGTAATAGACCATTTAAACGCCAGCGGCGCCTATCAAATTGACCAAGCCGACGACGCGGAAACCCAAGCCAGATTGTGGAAGGGTAGGAAGTCTGCGTTCCCAGCGGTGGGGCGACTGTCTCCAGATTATATTTGCATGGACGGCACCATTCCTCGGCATCAGTTAGCTCATGTCCTCACGCAAATTGACGAATTATCTCAGCGTTTTGGGCTGGCGGTAGCCAATGTCTTTCATGCGGCAGATGGCAATTTACACCCGCTGATTTTATTTGATGCCAACGTGCCCGGACAAACTGACCATGCTATGGCAATGGGCGGCGAAATTTTACAATGTTGTGTTGCCGCTGGAGGCACAGTTACTGGAGAACACGGTGTTGGTGTTGAGAAGCTAGATACCATGTGTGTGCAATTCACCAGTGATGAGCTGGACCAGTTCTTTCGTATAAAGAATGCTATGGACCCCAGTGGCGTGTTAAATCCGGGCAAGGGTATTCCTACGTTGACTCGCTGTGGTGAGCTCGGTGGCATGCACGTGCATAAAGGCCGCCTGCCGTTTCCTGAACTGGAACGTTTCTGATGGCCGCAGATTTAAGTGCGCAGATAATAGACGGCGTTCAAGCAGCTTATGCCAATGAACAAAGTTTGGTCATCGGTGGTCAGGGCAGTAAAGTCGCTTGGTTACCAGATGTGGAGATTGGTGCCGGTAGCACGTTGGATGTAACAGGTCACACGGGCATTCAAGCTTATCAGCCCGAAGAATTGGTGATCACCGCGCGGGCTGGTACCTCGCTGGATGACATTAATCGGGTACTCGCAGCGGAAGGTCAAATGCTCGCCTGTGACCCACCTAGGCTCCAAGCAAATCCGGTAGACCTAGGGGGCGGCGCAAACGCAGGCGGCACCTTGGGCGGTGTTGTCGCCACCGGGTTAAATGGTCCCGGACGTCCGTGGAGTGGCGCTGTGCGTGACGCTATTTTGGGCGTTGAGCTGGTCAATGGTAAAGGCGAGTACTTAAAGTTTGGCGGTCAGGTGATGAAGAACGTGGCCGGCTACGATGTTTCGCGTTTGCAGGCGGGTGCTTGGGGCAACCTTGGCGTATTGGCCAGCATTAGCATTCGCGTACACCCAGCTTGGCAAGATCAATGTACGCTGGTTTTTCAAATGTCAGCCGAGCAAGCACAACAGAAATGTTTGCATTTGGCGCAGCAAAATTTGCCGTTACAAGGCACCTGTTGGCAAGACGGGGTTTTGTCTCTGCGCTTAGGCGGTCATGCCAGTGGTGTTGCCGGCGCAAAATTTGCCTTGAGCGGCGAGGTGATGCAAGGGGGCACTGATCTAGAATTTTGGGCAAACCTGCGTGACCATAAAGCAGATTTTTTTCAGCAGAATAATAGGGTTAAGAAAACTTGGCGCTTAGTGGTACCAAGTGCCGCGCCCCTGCCGGGCAGTTGGCTTAATGCCGATGATTTACTGATTGAGTGGGGCGGTGGCTTGCGCTGGCTGCGCCATGATGACGATGCGGCGGTAGTTGCCTACACCAAGAGAGTGGGCGGGTGGTGTTGGGCCAAGGGAGAACTAATGCCAATTGATCCGGTGCAGGGTCGTTATATGAGTGAGCTGAAACGCGCCTTCGATCCAAAGAATATTTTCCTCAGTCCGATGGCGCTAAAACAAACTCTGCAACAGCATCAACAAACGGGTCCGCAACATGCAGACTAATTTGCCCCCGGAGTTTATTGCCACCAGTCGCGGCCAGCGTGCAGACGAAATTTTACGCAGTTGTGTACATTGCGGCTTTTGTAATGCCACTTGCCCAACCTATCAACTTTCTGGTGATGAGTTAGACGGACCTCGAGGCCGTATTTACCTCATTAAAGAATTATTAGAAGCGGGTACTAATAAAGCTAGAGCGACCCAGCATTTAGACCGCTGTTTAACCTGTCGAGCTTGTGAAACTACTTGCCCCTCAGGTGTGGCCTACGGCGAGTTGGCTGAAATTGCTCGAGAAGAATTAGGCCCGGCGCGACCCGGAGTTACGGGATTGACGCGCATATTTCTGCAATGGGTTATTCCAAATCACCGCCTATTACGCACTATGTCCTATGTGGGTCGTTACTTTAAGTGGCTGCTGCCTAAGTCTTTAGCAAGCCAGGTGCCTAGTCAGATAAGTCAGACGCTTAGTAGTCAGCCTAGCCAGAAAGCCCATGCGCGGAAGATTTTGTTGCTGCAAGGTTGCGCGCAACAGGTGACCACTGGCGAGGTCAATAAAGGATTGGTGAGGCTGTTAGATTCTCATGGAATTGGTGTTGTCACCGCGCCTGAAGAGGGCTGTTGTGGTTCTCTTGATTTACATCTCGGTGATTCAGCCAAAGCGAATGCGGCGATACGACGTAATGTGGATGCTTTGTTTCCATTTTTGCAAGGGGGAAGTCACGGAGGAATGGCAGGAGGAATGGACGGAGTGGAAGGCATTATTTCCACCGCGTCCGGCTGCGGTGTCACGGTGAAAGACTATGCTCGGATTCTAGCTGACGATCCTCAATACGCCGATCGGGCTAAAGCGCTGTCAGCTAAGACTTATGACATTAGTGAATATTTGAGCTATGCCAATTTGCCTTTAACGGCCAAGCAACCGGGTCAGGCCATTGCATGGCACCCGCCTTGTAGCTTGCAGCACGGGCAAAAGATCACTGGCGTGGTTGAAGGTTTATTGGAAAATGCGGGTTATACATTAGCGCCTGTTGCAGACAGCCATTTGTGTTGCGGTTCTGCTGGCACCTATTCGGTGTTGCAATATGAGCGCGGCGAGGCTTTGAAAAAGCTCAAGCTGAACAGTTTATTAGCAGCGGATCCCCAGGTTATTGTGACAGCCAATGTTGGCTGTCAAAGCCATCTTGCTACGGGTACCTCTCGTCCAGTGTTGCACTGGATCGAAATGCTAAAGTAATCTAGTGTTTAGGTTCGATACATCTGAGGGGATGGAAGTGACTGAAGAGAATGAGGGTGCATCTGCACGGGATTATGGGTTTTTAATGTTCCTAACGTTGCTCAACGTGATGAACTTCGTAGATCGTCAGTTGTTGGCCAGCTTCGCTAACTGGATTGTCCCAGATTTAGGCTTAACCAATACTCAATTTGGTTGGCTCACCGGTATGATTTTCATCGTTTTTTATTCGGTCGCAGGTCTGGCCATGGGCGTTTTGGCTGACCGGGTAAATCGTACCCGCCTGATTGCTGTTGGCTTGGCCCTTTGGAGTGCGTTAACCGCAATCTCCGGCATGGCGAAAGGTTTCGTGAGCTTGGCTATTCCACGACTCTTCATTGGTGTTGGTGAATCCATCATGACACCTACCTCCATGTCTTTATTGGCTGACCGCTTTCCGTCTTCACGTTTGGGTTTTGCCAGTGGTGTCTACTACATGGGTGTGCCTATTGGTGTGGCAACTAGTCTCTTCGTTGTAGCGTATCTAGAGCCAATTCTTGGCTGGCGTGGCTGTTTTTATGCGTTGGGCGGCATTGGTCTGTTGTTGGCTATTGTTATGTTCTTTATGAAAGAAACACCGCGACGCCACGAAGTGGAAGCTACATCTCCTGTAGAAAAACTCAGCGTCAAAGAAATTTTGCACACACTTAAGAGCGCACTCATACGCTCACCAGCATTAGCCATGACGGTTGCTGGCGGGGTAGCCTTCCACTTTATTCTTGGCGCAGCTGTATTTGAACAACTGTGGTTTGTTCAGGAGCGCGGCTTTGATCGCACGGAAATTGCTGAGCTCAGTGGCTGGTTGGCTTTTAGCGGCGGCATATTGGGTAACTTGTTTGGCGGCATCGGCGGTGACATGTTCCTGCGCAGAACCGGCATGGGCAGACCTATGTTCTTGTTCTGGATTATGTTGGTGTTGACCCCAATTGGTTTGGCTTATCGAGTTGCAGATCCAACGTCCATATTCTTTATGGTAGGTAT
>CAUZON010000051.1:0-18535 GCA_963581445.1 Gammaproteobacteria bacterium
AAGCTAAAATTTGAGACACAAGTTTATTCCTTTCATCAACACATTCCAGCCTAAAGCCAGTTCTGTCTAGAAAAAAATTTGTTAAAGGCGAGAGCTGCCCAGGAGTGACCGTAGCGCATTAGGGTAGAAGAACTCACCTTCATCGTGAACTATCCTCGTGGAACGAAATCCAAGACTTCTCTAATCTACCGCTTCAAATAAAGGATATCGATTTAATGAAGTTCAGTTGTACTAGCATATCAAAGAACGCCGCCTCTACGGTTTGTGTCGCCCTGCTTTCCACCCTGCTTGCCACCCAGTCTTTTGGCGCGCTAGCCGATGCTAACAATGAGGTGCCCAACAGCAATGATGCAAAAATTGAGGAGGTGCTTGTACTAGCCAATCACCTGCCTACAAATGCTAACAACGTAGGCAGCAGTATTAGCAGCATCAACACGAGCGATTTTGCGCGCCAAGCTACCTTTGATGTCAGCCAACTACTGCGCACAATACCCAACATGTCAGTTAACCGTGCAGGGCCACTTGGCGCATTAACTCAAGTCAGAATTCGCGGTGCCGAGGCGAATCACACGCTGGTATTAATAGATGGCGTTGAGGTTAACGATGTAGGTAATGGTTCGGAATTCAACTTCGCTCATTTAGCTGGGGCTGACATTAGCCGCATTGAAGTTTTGCGCGGTCCACAAAGCGCTCGCTTTGGCGCCGATACTATTGGCGGCGTCATTGGCATATTCACTAACCAAGCAATCCAACCTGGTGTAAAGACCAACGTAAACCTTGAGTCCGGAAGTTTCAAAACTCGCTACGGCAGTGCGGGCGTATCCGTCGCGCAGCCCCAGGGCGAAAACCTTTGGACTAGCCAACTCAACGTTAGCAGGATGATCAGCGATGGTTACAGCGCATCAACGCTTGGTAACGAGAATGATGGTTTTGAAGATTCTAGTGCGCGCGGTTCACTTGGCTACCGATGGGGCGACGCAAGCCTTGTTAAGATAACTTTAAGTCAGACGGAATTAGATACCCAAGGTGACGAGCAAGACTTCGACTTTCCATCTACCGCAACCCAGGGCTTGGTCATTGATGCAGATCAAAACAACGCCTCTAAGCAGCGATTTGCCAACCTTCTTTTGCAAACCGAATATTTTGGTTGGCAGCAACAGATGAACATTAGCGAAAGCAAAAACCGCTCTAGATTCTTTGACACCGGCACTTTAGTCAGTGGTCTCAACGGCGAGCGCAATAAGGTGGACCTGCAAACCAGCAAGCTTGTCCAAGTTGGTGACTTAACCCATTCATTGCTGATTGGTGCTCAATATGAAGGCCGCGAATTTGAAAACATTTATCCAACCATTGGCGGCGCTAATTATAAAGCCAAAGATCGCCAACAAAGTCTGGCAGGGGAATATGTATTGCAAACCCCTAGCCGATCTATTGCTCTGAGCGTTAGAGCCGACGACAACCAACGCTTTGATAACGCCACCACATCTAGAGTGACACTCAGTCAAAATCTGCCGCAAAACTTCCGCCTGCATAGCAGCTGGGGCCAAGGTATAGTTAACCCTACGTTCTTTGAGTTGTTCGGCTTCACCCCCAATAGCTTTACTGGCAATCCAAACCTACAGCCTGAAGAATCTACAAGCTGGGACTTGGGCTTATCTGGCAGTCTTTTGAGTGAACGTGTTGATTTCGACCTCACCTACTTCTCTGCAGACCTAACCAATGAAATTGAAACCGTATTCGATATGACTACTTTCACTTCATCGCCTGCAAATCAGGCTGGCAATAGCCAGCGCCACGGTTGGGAAATGAGCATGGGCGCTGGGATTAACGAGCAACTGTCACTCGCCGCTCATTGGAACTTTTTGCACAGCCGCGACCCTGATGCACGCGAGGAAGTTAGACGCCCAGAGCAAAGCGGTAGCGTCAGCCTTCACTACGTGACCACTAATGATCAAGGCCGCCTAAGCTTGCAGGTATTGCACAACGGCAAAGCCCAAGACAGCGAATTTATCTTTAGCACGACCCAAGACAGAGTCACTCTGGCCGGCTACACGCTAGTTAACCTGACCGCAAGCTATGATCTGAAACCAAACGTCACACTATACCTACGCGGCGAGAACCTTTTGGATGACGACTACCAAGAAGTGTTTGGCTACCAGGCTCCAGGCATTGGCGTTTACGCAGGTTTGAAGGCTAGATTCTAAATTTCAGCCCTTGAGGCAAACTGCTAAACCTCTGAAGAATGCATTTCTTCTTCAGAGGTTGTGGCGCTTAGTAGCCAATTAGCTATCATGACGTTTACCCAATAATTGAGAAATGCCGATATGCGCATCGCTACTTGGAACGTAAATGGTCTCCGCGCCCGCTTGGAATATATCACTAAGTGGTTAGAAGACAGACAACCTGATGTGGTTGGTTTCCAAGAATTGAAAACTCCAGATGACGTATTCCCCATAGATCACTTCAAAGAACTCGGCTACGAGGCCCTGGTGCACGGGCAAAAGAGCTGGAATGGCGTGGCCATTCTTAGCAAGCACCCGGCAGAACTGGTGCATACCGGCTTGGAAGACCAAGGCGAAGTAGGCTCACGTCTAATTACCGCTGACATTGATGGCAAATTTGAATTCACAACCGTGTATTGCCCCAACGGTAAAAACCTTGAACATGCAGATTACGCGGGCAAGCTGGGTTGGTACGACAGCCTGAATAAGCAATGGCAGTCAGGCAAAAAAGGCCCACGCATTATCTGTGGCGATTTCAATATCGTGCCAGAGCCCATTGATGGATGGAAAGGCGAGGCGGCGGATGGCGGCATTTTCCACACCAAGGAAGAAAGAGCTCGCCTACAATCACTTATGGACACTGGGCTTACAGATTTGTACCGCCATTTTTATCCAGAAGAGCAGGCGTTCACCTGGTGGGATTATCGCGGTGGTTCGTTCCATCGAAAGCGCGGATTGCGCATCGACTTTATTTTGGCCACTGAAGGCGTCGACGCGCTGACCAAAGACGTTGTGATAGACCGAGATTATCGAAGAAAGATCGAAGAGTTGACACCATCGGACCATGCACCTGTCTACGCAGACATCGACTTGTAGGCACTGACCTATCTCCCCCAACTCGCAGGCATAAGGCGGTTTGAGAAGGTTTAATCATCTGGGCAAAATATTGCCCGGATGCTGCGCAATTTCATCGCGTTGTATTTGCATTGACTAAACCGTCGCTCTTTTACTCATAATTCACCACCAAATTGCTTTAAAACTCCTAGCAGGCGGTCCGAACGCCATATTTCGCGTGAGCTTTACCCCATTCGGTGGTAACGT
The DNA here is from genome assembly GCA_963581445.1 of Gammaproteobacteria bacterium. GTDB lineage: Bacteria > Pseudomonadota > Gammaproteobacteria > Pseudomonadales > Azotimanducaceae > UBA4421. Next base: position 3,324 of record CAUZON010000051.1, read on the forward strand.
ACGCGATTCGGAATCCAGCCAAAATAAAAACCTTATATTTTTCAATGGCTTAACAAGATCAATCCTACGAATCAGGACCACCTTAGAGAGAACAAATGAAAGACCTGACACGCTATCGCAATATCGGCATTTTCGCCCACGTGGACGCTGGCAAAACCACGACTACAGAACGGATTCTTAAGCTGACAGGCAAGATCCATAAAATTGGTGAAGTGCATGACGGCGCTGCCACCACTGACTTCATGGAACAAGAACAAGAACGCGGAATTACCATTCAATCCGCAGCGACAAGTTGTACTTGGGACGACCACAGACTCAACATCATCGACACACCTGGACACGTTGACTTCACCATTGAAGTTTACCGTTCACTGAAAGTACTCGATGGCGGCGTTGGTGTTTTTTGCGGATCTGGTGGTGTTGAACCACAATCAGAAACCAACTGGCGTTATGCTAACGAATCTGAAGTTGCACGACTGATCTTCGTAAACAAGCTAGACCGCCTTGGCGCAGACTTCTACAGAGTTGTAGATCAAGTGCGCAAGGTATTGGGCGCAAACGCTTTGGTTATGGCACTGCCTATTGGTGAAGAAGACGGCTTTAACGGCGTTGTTGATTTGATGACTGAAAAGTCTTGGATTTGGGACGACTCCAACGATCCAGAAGCTTATGTAATTGGTGACATTCCTGACGACATGAGAGAAAAAGCAGCAGAATTCCGTGAAGCATTGGTAGAAACTGCGCTAGAGCAAGACGATGACTTAATGGAAGCTTACTTAGAAGGTAACGAGCCTTCTATTGATGATCTTAAGCGTTGCATCCGTAAGGGAACCATTGCACTGGACTTCTTCCCAACATTTTGTGGGTCTGCGTTCAAGAACAAAGGCGTGCAAAACGTCCTTAACGCGGTTGTAGATTATCTACCTAACCCAATGGAAGTTGAGCCTCAGCCAGAAGTTGACTTGGAAGGTAACGAAACAGGCAGCTTCGCTATTGTTGATGCAGACGGCCCGCTACGCGCACTTGCATTCAAAATTATGGATGACCGTTACGGCGCGCTAACCTTTACGCGTATCTACTCAGGCAGCTTGAAAAAAGGCGACACCGTTCTGAACACCTTTACAGGTAAGAGCGAGCGTATTGGCCGAATCGTAGAGATGCACGCTGACTCAAGAGAAGAGTTAGATGTTGCACAAGCAGGCGATATTGTTGCGCTGCTCGGCATGAAGAACACGCAAACTGGCCACACCTTATGTGACCCAGTTAACCCAGCAACACTAGAGCCTATGGTCTTCCCAGATCCAGTGATCTCCGTTGCTATTTCGCCACGCGACAAAGCCGGGGCTGAAAAGATGGGTATTGCTCTGTCTAAGATGATTGCAGAAGATCCTTCTTTCTACGTTGAAACAGATGAAGAATCTGGTGAAACCATCATGCGCGGCATGGGTGAATTGCACTTAGACATTAAGGTCGACATCCTCAGACGTACTCACGGCATTGATGTTGATGTAGGTAAGCCACAGGTTGCTTATCGCGAAACCATCACTAAGCGTATTGAAGACACTTATACCCACAAGAAGCAAACTGGTGGTTCTGGTCAGTTCGCTAAGATTGACTACACCATTGAGCCAGGCGAAGTGGGCAGCGGTTACGAGTTCGAATCTAAGGTAACTGGTGGTAACGTACCTCGTGAATTCTGGCCTGCTGTTGAGAAAGCGTTCAGAGTTTCAATGGATGAAGGTACTTTAGCCGGCTACCCACTCTTAGACGTCAAAGTCATATTGACTGACGGTAGCTTCCACGCTGTTGATTCCTCTGCAATTGCATATGAATTAGCCGCTAAAGCAGCGTACAGACAGTCAATTCCTAAAGCTGTTCCACAGTTGTTAGAGCCAGTGATGAAGGTAGACGTATTTACCCCAGACGATCACGTAGGTGACGTAATTGGTGACTTGAACCGTCGACGCGGCATGATCAAGTCTCAAGAAGCGGGTATTACAGGCGTACGCGTTAAGGCAGACTGCCCATTATCCGAAATGTTCGGTTACATCGGCGACCTACGCACAATGACTTCTGGACGTGGTCAGTTCTCTATGGAGTTCTCGCACTACGCACCTTGCCCATCGAATGTAGCAGACCAGGTAGTACAAGAAGTGAAGGAGCGTAAAGCAGCCAAATAATATCGGCAGCTTAACCGCTTAGTAAGAACGGCATTCGGGTTTACCCAAATGCCGTTTTTTTTCGCCTGAAATTTGAGCAGGCTAAGGTCAGTGCGTTGTTATAAAAAGGGGCTGGAGAAATACACTGCCAATTACAGTGCTAAGGAGACTCGATAACTTGTAAATATGTTTTTCATGGAGAACTTAAAGCCGCAAGCACCCGCGCAGCTTTGCTGCGTCCGAGTGCTATGCCTTGTTAGTTTGATGGTTTAACGAGACCGGAAACATAAAGAAGCTCCTCAATTAAAGCCCTGTAGCCCAATCTAACTAGCCGAATATCATTCCTGCGACAGTTATATTTAACTATGTGTGCAGATAAGTTACCTAACTCGGAAAAATCATCGATATCTTTCTTTACGTCTGACGATAATTTTATTTCCTATTTTGACTTGGCATGATTGATCAGTGCTTTTAGGTTTTGATAATTACCTTCTGCATCCTGCACTTGATTTTCAATGCCTACAGACTCAAAACATTAAATAAGTAGTATTTCTGATAATCAGCGCATCATGAGGGCGCAGCAATCAAAAAGGTTATTTTCGTAAGCTGTATTAATTTGCTGAACAACTTTTAAAAGATATAGCCTATTTGCTTCCTTCAAGAGAATTTCTGGAAGAAGTGGTTCGTCAGAAATTATTTCTTCACTTTCCGACAAGTCTGGGAAGGCAACGCGCAGAGCTGCAGCCCTTTTTACAGAAAGTTTAAATAGATCCTCTTTACTACCATTCACAAATGTAGGAGATTTCTTAGTTTTTCTTTTTAGTCGTGCTCCATTTCGCTTGGCGTAGCCTAGCTCTACCAAAATGGCTGACATATCGGCTACCGTGAACTCTGCTTGTTCTTTATTTTCTAGAAAATAGAAAGCCAAGTGCTCAATCTTTTTAAGCTCAGTTTTATTGAGCCCAATTTGCCTGGCTTACGAATTGCTCAACTTTCACGAGTTACCCTTATTGTAATTCTGCTTTAGGCATATCATGTTCTAGATAATTTATGCCGCTGACAGGTACCTCAATATCTTCTGGCTCGTCGATATCTACGCAGCATTTAACTTTTGCAGTGTCCCTCATGCTTTGCTCAAGCGCTTTAGGTATTTTCTGACCTACACTTCGATAACAAGTGAGAGCATGACCCAGATTCGCTTTCTCGACGACAATCACTTGTTTTAGGTAATAGATGAAAATGAGATTACGTTCATAATTTGTTTTGTGGTCACAGCGATCATAAAACTCTTTTAGGGTTGGATTGTCCTCACTATCAGAGAGATCCAGGTTTTTAGCGATGCCCGGTGCCTTTTTCAGTTTGGAAAAATTTCCAGATGAAGGTGCTGCTTTTTTGGGTTTACCTTTCTTCGCTGGAGTTGTTGTAGCTGTAGACTTTTTTACTGGTGTAGAAGTTGCGGGAGGAGGCGAAGTAAGCCTCCCCTTAAAATCATCGTAGATATTTTTCGCGAATTCTTCTGTTCCTTCTATTTCAAGAGTACCCGATGTTTGGTCTATTTTTAATTTTGTAGTCATTGCTGCTCCTTCTTGAGTATACCGATGTTTGTAAACCCAACGCCTTGCTTTGAGGCGACCAAACCAACGTGTAGGCAGGCCTAGCGGAGCGCGTAGTCCTCTGAGCTAACAGAGAACTATGGATGCGTTTTGCACCCACTAGGATTCAGACAAGTGGAATGTTTTTTGCGCCAGACGGCATCCGATTAGAGAACCTAACCGGCGGGGATTTTTCTACTTATAGATGTCTAACAACTTCGAGTGAAGGAGCTAGAGCATAGTGATGTGAAAACAGCCGAAATTCATACCCATACATTTGAAGGAAACGCAGAGGCCGTTGCCAGCGTATTGTCGGCGGTGCTAACGTGGCCGCTGCTGACAACAACTGTTATCGCACGTCAAAACGTTCTGAGATTTAGCCGCCGCGTTGATATAAGTGCGTGGGACACAGCACATAAACAGCGCTTAACTCGAGACAAACAGGGCAACGAGTGAGTCGTGTTGACAGAACTTCAGCAAACAACTACGAGTCTAAAAAACCGGTTGGTCCGCAAGCGATCGCTTGCGAGTCCGAATTTAGATAACGCTTTTGCAGCGTTATACATTAAAGCGGAAGTGGAGCACGTCGCCGTCTGACAGTACGTACTCTTTGCCCTCTAAACGCCAACGGCCTGCATCTTTGGCACCAGACTCCCCACCTAAGGTAACGTAGTCTTCGAAGGCTATGCATTCTGCTCGAATAAAACCCTTTTCAAAATCAGTATGAATTACGCCGGCTGCTTGAGGTGCTTTGACACCGATAGGCACTGTCCATGAGCGTACTTCTTGCGGCCCTGCGGTAAAGTACTGGTGCAGCCCAAGCAACTTGTAGCCTGCGCGAATCACTCTATTTAGACCCGGTTCGGAAAGGCCTAATTCTTGCAGAAATTCAGCGCGCTCTTCGTCTTCTAGTTCGGCAATATCTGATTCAATTTTATTACTCACCACCACTACTTCTGCGTCTTCTGCATCTGCGATGCCACGCACAATATCAACCAACGGATTATTTTCTAATCCATCTTCAGCAACATTAGCGATATATAAAATGGGCTTGGCGGTAATGAAGTGGAACTCGTGCAGAGCCGCGTGTTCCTCTTCTGTGAACTCTACCGAGCGCACTGGATCGCCCGCCTCTAAAGCGACTTTAACCTTGTCTAACAGCAGTAGAGAGGCCCTGGCCTCTTTGTCTCCGGAACTGGCCACACGACTGACTCTATCATGTACTTTTTCCATAGTATCCAGATCAGCTAGGGCCAATTCAGTGTTAATGATTTCAATATCATCTGCGGGCGAGACTTTGCCTGAAACGTGCACTACGTTGTCGTCTTCGAAGCATCGAACCACGTGGGCCAGTGCTTGGGTTTCGCGCACGTGGGCCAAAAATTGATTACCCAAGCCTTCGCCTTGAGACGCGCCTGCAACCAAGCCTGCAATGTCTACAAACTCCATGCTGGTTGGAATAATTTTCTTTGGCTTAACAATTTCGGCCAACTGCAGCAAGCGTGGATCTGGCACGGGTACAACGCCGGTATTGGGATCAATTGTGCAGAACGGAAAGTTCTCCGCATCAATACCCGCTTTGGTTAACGCATTAAAAAGGGTTGATTTGCCTACGTTGGGTAGACCTACAATGCCGCAATTAAATCCCACTATTATTCTCCTAGAGAAATTCTGACTAATACATTTTGAATGTTTGCCTTCATTTATTGCTTATAAATGCAGGCTTGTTTCATCTTTTAAAAATGCCTGATTAAGTACCCTGATCGGTGTCTTTAGCCGCCTCGATGGCTGCCTTTTCTATCTTTAGATCTGCTTCTCTTTTGCTTTTGAGCAGCGCTTTCTTTTCCGCTTTTTCTTGCAGCTCTTTTTCTGACAACGGCGGCGAATGCAATGCAGTCATAGCGCTTTGCCAATTGCCATTAACCATATCTGAAAGCAAAGCCTCCGCAAAATGCCCAGATGCTGCGGTCAATTCACGCTCGCTTTGCTGGGGTGTTTGCTGGGTGAGGTAAGCGTTTACTTTGTCTTTGGAGCCGGGGTGACCTACCCCAATACGTAATCTATGAAACTGATCTTGGTTGGCGCAACCAGCGCGCACACTCTTAACCCCGTTATGACCGTTGTCGCCACCGCCACTTTTGATCTTCACCACACCGGGTTCAAAGGCAACCTCGTCATAAGCGACCAATATTTCTTCTGGCTCGATCTTATAAAAACGCGCCACCGCGCCACTAGAGTCGCCACTCAAATTCATAAAGGTGCTGGGAATCAATAACCTGAGATCTACACCGGCAATAACCCCACGACCTACTTCGCCTTTAAACTTAGTGTCTTGAGCAAGCGGTATATTAAAACGGTGAGCGAGTTCTCTAACCCAAACCGCGCCCACGTTGTGGCGAGTTTTTTCGTATTGAGCTCCGGGGTTACCCAACCCTACGATGAGCTTTAAGGCGGTCATTTTGTTAGACCAACTATCATCAGGGGATTCGTTTGTGCTGAGAACCGCAGCATATGGCTTATAAATGGAATCAAGGTACAGCAGACCTTGCAGCAACTGGCGCCAATGAAATTGTGCGAATTGCTGAAAGTCCTAACTGAGACGAACGGGTAGTTAACCCTCACCGCCTTCATCATCAGCAGATGCTGGTGGTACAGCAGGCTCATCACTGATTTCTTCATCTTCACCAGTACCGCGACGTGCTGTAACACTGGCCACTGGAATGTCACGATCTTCGCCAAAGGCAAGTGCTCCAATAGTAACGCCTTCAGGAATGATCAGTTCGCTGAGGTGGATAGAAACACCGGCGGCGATCTCCGCCATATCTACTTCGATATACTCTGGCAGTGCTGCTGGCAAACAAGTGATTTCCACTTCGGTCATGTTATGAGTAAGCGTACCGCCTTCGATCTTCACACCCACACAAGATTCTTCATTAAGGAAGTGCAGTGGAACACTTACGTTAATAGTCTTGTTAGCGCTGATTCGCATAAAGTCGATGTGCAGTAGACGCTCATTGGCTGGATTACGCTGTAAGTCACGCACAACCGCCTGCTCTTTCTTATCATTAATGGTGAGATCGATAATTTGCGAGTAAAAAGCTTCTAGCTGCATAGCTTTACCCATTTCGTTAGCCGAAAGCGTAAGCATTTGAGGGCCTTTGTCCTCGCCGTAGATTATACCGGGAACTTTATCTTCCAAACGACGTAGACGGCGGCTCGCACCTTTCCCTATGTCTGTTCGAAGTTCCGCGGTCAGTTGAATATTATCTGACATCTTGTGTCTCCAAAGTCTTAATTGTAGTTGCTGGCTGATCTGCGACCGATCTGCCGGCTCTTTTGCACCAAGGGCGAGACGCTTCGGTTATCGAAACATCGCGCTGATGGATTCTTCATTGCTTACTCGCCGGATAGACTCGGCCAGTAAACGATCTAAACTTAACTGAAAGATCTTGTTGCAGGCTTTCGCTTCTGCTGACAAAGGAATGGTATCCGTAACTATCATTCTATCCAACTTCGAAGCGGCTATGCGCTCAATGGCTGGGCCAGAGAAAACTGCGTGAGTTATGTAACACACTACTTCTTTCGCGCCTTCAGCTTTTAATGCTTCAGCGGCGGTAGATAAAGTACCTGCAGTGTCAACAATGTCGTCAACAATGATGCAGGTCTTACCTTCAACATCACCGATAACGTTCATCACCTCAGTAACATTAGCTTGAGGACGACGTTTATCAATAATGGCCAAGTCGAGATCGTCGATTTGCTTCGCTATTGCTCTTGCTCTGACCACACCGCCCACGTCCGGCGACACGACGATAGGGTTGACATATTTCTGGGCCAAAATATGGTCGACCAAAACCGGCGAGCCATAAATATTGTCTACGGGGATGTTGAAGAACCCCTGAATCTGGTCAGCGTGCAAATCCACTGTGAGAATTCTGTCTATACCCACCGTGCTGATCATATCCGCTACAACCTTGGCGCTGATCGCAACTCGGGCTGAGCGCGGTCTTCGGTCTTGGCGCGCATAACCAAAGTAAGGCACCACTGCGGTTACTCGATGAGCTGATGCGCGATGACATGCGTCAGCCATGATCAAAAGTTCCATCAAGTTGTCGCTGGTAGGCGCGCAAGTTGATTGCAGCAGAAATACGTCTTTGCCACGAACGTTTTCGTGAATTTCTACAGTAACTTCACCATCACTAAACCGGCCAACATCAGCGTGTCCAAGGTCTAGGTGTAATTTCTGAGCAACTCTGGAAGACAACTCTTTGTTCGCACCGCCAGAAAACAACATCAAATTAGCCATTTCACTTTCCCCAAGTGTTTTCGCAAAGACCGTGATCTCGAACAAATAACAATATGAATGGCTGGGGTGGCAGGATTCGAACCTGCGCATGCCGGGATCAAAACCCGGTGCCTTACCGCTTGGCGACACCCCAAGAACTTTTGATACAGTGTGTTCCCACACCGCATGCGATTTTTTATACAGTCATTGATCGCTGTCGACCACCGCACTCTCTCTTTATTCTAGAATACTCTATTCCGTATCTTATCTTGCCCTCTTTCCCCTATCTGAAAACCCACAAAGGTGATCAAAAGCGAAGGCAAAATACTCAAAGACGCTTTGCAACTTTAAGAAATTGCCAACTTTCCAGCCTCTTTTTCAAGCGCGCTATTGTCCTGATAGCGCCACGAAGTGTCAAACATCTTTGCAGCTAAACCGCCGCTAAACATCAAAGGAGGGCATTGTTTTTCACTCTTTCTGATTATTTGGCGCTTTTTCGGCCAATAATTATTTTAAGTTGCAGATCTCGGCCCTCGATAGTGATTCTTCCTGGTGGTCCGAGAGCTTCGCCCAGAACACCCTGAATATGATCTGTATAGCTCACAGACCACCCGGCCTGAGTGAACCTAATTAGTCGGCCCTGTGCATCCTTTTCAACAGTTTCTACCGCAGCATTAGGTACCACAGCGCCCCTAATCCAATAAGGGAAAACGTCAATAGGTGCTGACCAACCCAACTGTCGTTGCATAATCTCGCTCGGCTTGCCTTGATCAATAATCTGAGTGCCTTGTGTTAGCTCGGCATAATTAGCCGACCCTGCAATTAAAGTACGGCCCACGCCCAGCGGGCCCCAAAGCTCAATTTGGAAATTTTCTGCCTGCTGAGACCAGCGAAAACCAGCGCTGCTGCGTTGTTCAGGCTGAATAATGATCAATTTTCCGCTTACCGCGTAGGTCTCAGCGGTGTCACTGGAGTGATTGGCCGGCAGTGAGGTACAAGCTGAAAAAAGCAAAACCAAAAAATTGAGATAAAAGCCCCGAAGGGAAAGACAGCCCAGAGTTAATGTGCGCTTAGCGACAAAAATCCCGGCTAGGGGTTGCGAGATTAAGGGTAATTTCATCTTGGGTTACATCCAAATATAAGTTTGAAAACTACTGCGGTCATCGACATTGCTTGTCGCGCAACAAAATTCGCGGCTTGCACATAGAAAACCGACGCGTACAGCAAACATAAATCTAACATCAAGAGACTAAAGGCTTGGGCCACCTTCTGTTATCATCGTCAGTCAATTTTCAGTGCTTCTACATTCATGAGCATATTGGCATACGGTTTAAATTATCGCACCGCCTCACTAGATCTTAGGGAGCGCATTGCCTTTCCCGAAGAAAAGTTAGCTCAAGCACTAAAATCTTTAACCAATGACATTTCAGGTGTCTCTGAAGTAGCCATCATCTCCACCTGCAATAGAACTGAATTTTATTGTGCCGCAGACCCGAGCAGCGGTGAAGACATATCACACTGGCTTGCAGACACACGTCTCATAGCACTGAACGAACTTGAAAACGCCAGCTATCAATATTGGGACCACGATGCGGCCCAGCATATTATCCGGGTAGCCTCCGGCTTAGATTCGCAAATGCTCGGCGAACCGCAAATTATGGGGCAGGTTAAATCTGCCTATGACATGGCGCGCACGTGCGGGACCATTGGCCCAGAGCTGAACTTGCTGTCTAGAATTACGTTGCAGACAGCCAAGCAGATTCGCAGTGAAACCGGCATCGGCAAAAACCCAATTTCTATCGCCTATACAGCAGTGTCTATGGCCGGTAAAATTTTTGAGAATTTGAGTACCAAGAAAGCGTTGTTACTCGGTGCAGGTGAGACTATCGGTTTGGTGGCAGATCATTTAGCAGCAAAAAATATTGGTTCTATGACTATTGCCAATAGAACGCTGGCCAATGCTCAGCTACTGGCGAGAAAATACAGTGCTCAATCTATCCAGCTCGCCGAGATAGCTGGGGTTTTACATGAATATGATATGGTCATCGCCTCCACGGGCAGCAGCCTGCCCGTCTTAGGTAAGGACGCTGTAGAAGCTGCTATTAAAAAGCGCAAGCGACGACCCATGTTCATGGTGGACATTGCGGTACCCAGAGACATTGAAGCTGGAGTTGCAGAACTGCCAGACGCTTACCTTTACACCATTGATGATCTCACCGAGATCGTGGAACGAAATCTCGCGCAACGCCAAACTGCAGCAGCAGATGCAGAGACAATTGTCGCAAGGGGTGCAAAAGATTTTCAAAGAGAGAAGCGCGTGCAGCAAGATAAAAACCTACTCACCTCCTTTCGCACACAGGCCAACGAAATTCGCGAAGCTGAATTGACTCGAGCACTGCGAGACCTGGCCAAGGACGGCGACGCAGAAGGCGCTATTTTGCGCTTGAGCCAAAACCTAACTAACAAGCTGATTCACCCGACTACTGCTGCAATGCGCGAAGCAAGCGCTGAAGACCGCCAAGATTTACTCGGCTACCTAAGCAGCATTTACGCGCCCTCTGTGAGCTCTCTTACAGACAGCATTGTAGCCGAGGAGGTTCAATCCATGAGCAAGCCTGCGGACACTCAACCGACCAAACTAGAAGACTAAATATGATCCTGTCAGACTCCATGATGTCTAAATTAGGCAGCCTTACGGACCGCTTTGAAGAAGTATCCGCGCTGTTGTCTGATGCAGAAGTGATGTCTAACCGAGAAAAATTTACCGCACTGTCTAAAGAGTTTGCAGAAATTGAACCGGTAGTAATGTGCTACCAAGAGGTGACTGGCCTCAACAACGACCTTGATGACAGTAAGGTACTGCTTGAAGATGACGATGCAGAAATCCGCCAGTTGGCAGAAATGGACATTCAGGAGAGCAAAGAGAAACTGTCGGAGCTAACGCAAAAACTGCAAACTCTTTTGCTACCCAGAGATCCAAACGATCATTCCAACGTATTTCTAGAAATTCGCGCAGGCACTGGTGGCGACGAAGCTGCACTGTTCTCTGGCAGCCTGTTCCGCATGTACAACAAATTTGCAGAAAACCAGGGTTGGCGTGTGGAAATTTTGAATGAGCGGCCTGGAGAACATGGCGGTTACAAAGAAATAATTTCGCGCATTGAAGGGCGTGATGTTTATAGCCAACTGAAATTTGAATCAGGCGCGCACAGAGTACAGCGAGTGCCCGAAACCGAGTCCCAAGGCCGCGTGCATACGTCCGCCTGCACCGTCGCGATCATGCCCGAGGTGGATGAAATTGGTGCCATAGCGATTGAAAAGAAGGACCTGCGCGAAGATACTTTTAGAGCTTCCGGCGCAGGTGGCCAGCACGTTAACAAAACCGATTCAGCTATTCGCCTTACCCACCTACCAACGGGCACAGTTGTAGAGTGCCAAGATGAACGTTCGCAACATAAAAACCGCGCACGAGCTATGTCGTTGCTGCAGTCTAGGTTGTTGGATGCCGCTCAAAGCAAACAGCAAAGCGAGCAAGCTGCCAGCCGTCGACAATTAGTCGGCTCTGGCGATCGCTCAGAACGTATCCGCACCTATAATTTTCCTCAAGGGCGCGTCACCGATCACCGCATTAATCTGACGCTGTACAAGCTCGACGAGGTGATAGAAGGCCAACTTAACTCAATTGTTGAGCCGCTTATTCAGGAACACCAGGCGGATCTACTGCAAAATCTTTCTGAAGATTAATTGATAGTGGCAGAGTCTAAGACAGCAACCGACACTGGACAGACTTTGACCACAGGACAGTGGATAAAGCAGCAGAGTGACCTGCCCAGGCTGGACTGCGAATTAACCCTTTGCCATATTTTACAGGTTAACCGTGCCAGCATTTTGGCTCGTCCAGAACGACCGCTAGCTGCCAGAGAGCTTGTAGAAATAGATCGTTGGGCTCACGCACTACGCAACGATGTTCCCTTCGCTTACCTAGCTGGCGAACAAGAATTTTGGGGGTTAAGTCTTTCCGTATCCCCCCACGTTTTAGTCCCCAGGCCTGAAACAGAACTTTTAGTAGCGAGCGCGTTAGCGCTGTTACAAAGTGACGCTAATGTTTTGGACTTAGGCACCGGTAGTGGTGCAGTCGCTTTGGCCATTGCCAGCGAGCGTATTGATGCCAAAGTCACTGCCACTGACATTTCCGCTGAGGCTTTACTGGTGGCAAAGCAAAACGCTGAGAAGCTGGAAGTTGAAGTTACTTTTGAAGAAAGCCGGTGGTTTGAAAACCTCATAGGCCGTTGGCAAATCGTTGTCAGCAACCCGCCTTACATTGACCCCACCGACCCGCACTTAAAACAACTTCATGCAGAACCACAGCACGCACTGATTGCTGGTGAAAATGGTCTGGCAGACCTACGACAAATCATCAAGGAAGCACCAGCTTATTTGCATAATAAAGGCTGGCTGTTGTTAGAACACGGTTTTGATCAAGCCGACCAAGTGCGACTAATATTAGAACAAAGTGGTTTTCAATCGGTGACCTCGCATAGAGATCTGGCCAATATTGAACGCGTCTCTGTAGGTCAATACTTCCATGAATGACGACCAGCTACTTAGATTTAGCCGACAAATAATGCTGCCGGATTTTGATGTCGCCGGACAAGAGAAGCTGCTGAGCGCGAGAGTGCTATTAATCGGTCTCGGCGGTTTGGGCTCCCCTATAGCCATGTATTTAGGCGCTGCCGGGGTTGGCCAACTGATACTGGTCGACAATGACCAAGTAGACACTTCAAACCTACAACGGCAAATTGCCCACAGAGAACAGGACATCGGTGTTAACAAAGCTCACTCAGCGGCAAGCGCAGTGAAGGACCTCAATGGTAAGACCGACGTCACAATAATTGAGCAGCGCTTAGAGGGCGCAGAGCTAGAAAGCCAAATTGATCGCGCAGACTTGGTCATTGATGCAACGGACAATTTTGACAGCAGACACTCAATTAATCAGTTTTGCTGGACAACCAAAACGCCATTAGTCTCTGGTGCCGCTATTCGCTGGGAAGGACAGATCTCAGTATTTGACCCAACAGACCCGCTGTCACCTTGCTATCAGTGTCTGTACCCAGAAACCGGCATTGGTGATAGAGCCGCTTTGAATTGTTCAGAAAATGGTGTTATCGCCCCGCTGGTAGGCATCATTGGCAGCTGCCAAGCTTTGGAAGCAATAAAATATCTTGCGGGCGTGGGTAGCAGCTTGGTGGGCTACAGTCTTTTCTTTGACAGCAAGTATATGGAGTGGCGCAAACTCAAGTTGAGTAAAGCCAAAGATTGCCCAGTATGCTCGAAGGGCTGATTACGTAAAAAGCTAAGAAGCGGCTGCGCGTAAATTGAGTTGGCGCAGCAAGTGCTCGCACAACTTCTGGCGCACCTCCGTCATATTCGCGCCGTCGTGATGATCAACCAAGTGGGTCACGCTGATGTCGGTTAAACCACAGGGGTTGATCTGACTGAACGGGCTTAGGTCCATGTCTACATTCAAACTCAAACCGTGATAGCTACACCCTTTACTCACTCGAAGACCCAGAGAAGCTATTTTAGCGTTGTCTATGTAGACGCCCGGGGCATCGCTGCGCAAACGGCTGCTGACCTCGTACTCTTCAAGAAGCGCCTGAATACCTGCTTCTATGCGTGTAACCAGCTCTCTAACGCCTATGCCCAGACGCCGCAGATCTAGCAGCAAGTAGACGGTGAGCTGGCCTGGCCCATGATAGGTAACCTGTCCGCCGCGGTTAGATTGCACCACCGGAATGCTGCCTGGAAAAAGAATATGCTCCGCCTTACCCGCCTGCCCCTGGGTAAAAACTGACCGATGCTCTGTAAGCCAAATTTCATCTGCGGTATCTACGCTTCTTAACTGGGTGAATTCCTGCATACGGGCATATACGGGTTCGTAGTGTGTCTCACCAAGATCTAGTACCTTTACTTGGTTTTGCTCAAAGCGTGTGGAAGTAAGTGATGAGTCTGTCATTAGTTATATGCAATGCAGTGGGTCAATAGGGACTGATGGTTAGAAACCGAGGTCATTCAGATGACCATGCGCACAGCAGTGTCTGTCATTAGATCGTCGTACATTTCCTTGAGTTGCACTGGACCTTGAGCCATCAAGTTAATACGTACAGAAATAAATTTATCACCGCTACTGTTACGGATATTTATATCATCTGGGGTGACATCCGGCGCATGCCTACGAGCTGTTTCGATAACACGATTTGCCACACCTTCACCGGTACGACAAATAATCTTAATTGGGTAACGGCAAGGGAACTCTATTTCTGGGGCTTTAGTCATTGCCGAACATAGACTCAAAGAGAAGAAAAACAAAGTCGCCAAGCCTAGAGAATACGCCAGCCTCGGGCACATCTAGCAGGGTCACTACATCTCCCTCATAAATGACCTCGTCTGCTAAAACCAGCTTTAGTCGACCAACAATTTGCCCGGCTACCAAAGGCGCCTCTAACTGAATAGGCACGGAAGTTTCGGCCTGTATGTCCTTGTAATAGCCGCGCGGGACGGTTACGGACACTTCCTCAACGACACCTAAGCCAACACTTTCAAGGGTGCCATAGAATACGGGTTCGGCGCGCAGTTCAGAGTTTGCATTATAGAGCGTTTGGGTTTCGAAATTTCGAAAACCAAACGATAGAAGCTTTTGGCTCTCGCGCATACGCGCTTCATCGCTGGTAGTACCCAGCACAACACTTATTAAACGCATGCCCTCACGCTCAGCGGACGCTACTAAACAATATCCAGCATCTTTAGTATAGCCGGTTTTCACGCCATCAACAGAGCGATCACGCCAAAGTAGCTTGTTCCTATTCGGTTGATCAATGTCGTTATATTTAAAACGCTTCTCAGAGTAAAGCTCGTATTGCTGCGGATGCTCGTTGATTAACGCCCGCGTTAATTTGGCTAAATCTTGAGCTGTACTGTAGTGATTGTCGTTAGGTAGCCCGGTGGGGTTTTCAAAATTTGTGTCGTTCATCCCCAAAGCTTTTGCTTGCTCGTTCATCAGACCTGCAAAATCAAATTCGCTGCCTGCAATATGCTCTGCTAGTGCAACGCTTGCATCATTACCAGATTGAATAATGACGCCTTTCAAAAGATCGCCAACGGTTACTCGCGTACCTT
>CAUZON010000052.1:0-17711 GCA_963581445.1 Gammaproteobacteria bacterium
AAACTCGATCCTATAGCTGCGCCCATTTCTACGGCTATCGGGGTACTTGGCATGTTAGGGCTTACAGCCTATTCCGGTCTAATGGTGCAATGTCAGCCCAAGGCTGGCGAAACGGTGGTTGTGTCCGCGGCCTCAGGTGGTGTGGGGCAAGTCGCAGTGCAGCTGGCGCGGTTGGCCGGATGTCGCGTGGTAGGCATCGCAGGCGCTCAACATAAAGTCGAGTATTTAGAAGCCTTGGGCGTTGATAGCGTGGTTTCGCACTCAGACCCCCAGTTCCCAGACAAACTACAAGCAGCTTGCCCAGATGGCTGTGATATCTACTTTGAAAACGTTGGCGGTAAGGTCTTCGACGCGGTGCTACCGCTGTTGAATAAAAAAGCCCGAATCACCCTTTGTGGGGTGGTTTCGCAATACGGTAATACTGATGGCCAAGACCCTCGCGCAGTTTGGCAAGCTATAGGCCAGCCTTTTTTCGAGCGCCAGCAGGTAACTGTTTATGATTTGTTTGTTGGCAACTTTGTTGATCAGTACCAAGAGGTGTTTTTGCGGGAAATGGCCGGCTATTTGCGTAACGGTGAGGTCAAATATAAAGAAGATTTACGCCAAGGGTTGGCCAGCGCCCCTCAAGCTTTTTACGACATGTTGACAGGTGATAATTTCGGTAAAACCCTCTTGGCGATAGGCGACGATCCAACGCGTTAAACAATGCGTTTTATTTTGCGATGGGGTAACTTAGTTAGAGTCGAGTTGAACTAAATCAGCTCGCTGGTGTTAAGCGCAACATATAGGCAAGTCTGCAATAGATGAAAGATAGCAGGTACTTCGTGCTTGGCTTAAAAGATTGGATTGCACCCTGGGGAGGGATGAGTGTCAGAAGTTGCACAGCATAATGAAGGCTTTTGGAAAAGTCGCTATTCCGTCATTACCATGTGTTTTTTCGCCACTTTTGTCTGTTATATAGACAGGGTCAATATTTCCGTAGCAATTATCCCCATGGCCAAAGACTTCGGTTGGGATGTGGAAACTCAAGGCTATATTTTGTCTTCCTTTTATCTAGGCTACCTATGTATGCAAGTAAGTGGTGGCCGCCTTGCCGATAAGTTTGGTGGCAAATTGATCCTTGGCGTAGGTGTACTTATTTGGTCGTTGTTTACCATTATCACCCCGTGGGCTGCATTGGGCGGTTTGTTCGTTTTGTACCTGGCGCGCATTGGTATGGGGCTTGGTGAGGCTGTAACCTTTCCCTCTGTTTATAGTCTAATTACGCGCTGGTTCCCAAATGATGAGAAAGCCAGAACCGTGGCGCTTAATGCCAGCGGTATTCCGTTGGGTACAGTTTTTGCGCTGATCGTGACGCCAATTATTGTCTCTACGCTGAGTTGGCAGTGGGCCTTTTATCTTTTTGGCTTGGTCGGCGTAATTTGGTTCATAGCTTGGCAAATCTTAGTCACTAACAACCCAATCGAACACCCGAATATCAGCAAGGCGGAGCTAGAATACATAAGCTCTAATGCGCCAGCTTCTGGTGCGGTTGAAGATGCGCCGCCACTGAAACATTTCCTCAAGAACAAAGCCGTGTGGGCCATTATTGTGGCGCACTTTTGTAATAACTGGACCTTGTATGTCATTCTTTCATGGTTGCCCAAATACGTAAATGACGGCTTAGGTGTGCCATTTGCATCAGTGGGATTGATCGCTATGTTGCCGCATATAACCCATTTCTTTTGCTTGAACATTGCGGGCAACATTGCTGACCGTATGATTAAAAGCGGTATGGACGTGACCTTTGTGCGCAAGCTGATGCAAACGATTGGTTTTGGCGGCCTAGCAATGTGCTTATTGCTCATCGCCGGTGTTGAAGACGTTTGGACGGCCATTGCTCTGTTATGTTTGGGTAAGATTTTCGGCTCAGCAGGAATTGGTGGCCACAGTGTTAATCACATGGATATTGGTCCACGACATGCCGGCACCCTTATGGGGATAACCAATACTGCTGCGACAATTCCTGGGATTGTTGGTGTATCTGTAACGGGTTTGATTCTGCAATACACCGGTTCATGGGCGTTGGTATTTCAGGTCACCGCCGGCGTTACGTTATTTGGCATGATTTTTTACCTAATCTTTGCCAGTGGCGAAGAGCAGTTCGACTAATAGTTAGATGAGTAGTAGGTGGAAAACGAGTAAGTTAAATCACCGCGTACAGCGTGTGGGGTGCACGCAAGATCGAGCACGCAATTAGGTTGTAAAAACGAGAGGGACTAATGAGCGAAAATAGTAATAAGCCAAAATTAGGTGGGGCGTACGCACACTACGTGCTCTTTGTATTATTGATCGTCTATGTATTCAATTTTATTGACCGAAATATACTATCCATTCTGTCGCAAGAGATCCAAGCAGACCTCGGCGTTTCTGATGCAGACATGGGGTTTCTTTACGGCACGGTATTCGCCGTTTTTTATGCAGTATTTGGTATTCCGTTGGCTCGCTTTGCTGATGTCTGGGTGCGCCGTAGCCTGATTTCAATTGGCTTGGTGTTTTGGAGCGTCATGACCGCTTTGTCTGGCTTTGCCCGGTCGTTTCCAGTGCTCGCTGCCCTTCGTGTCGGCGTGGGTATTGGTGAAGCCAGTGCTAGCCCCGCTGCGTATTCCATGCTTTCTGATTACTACTCGCCGAAGTTACGCGCCACAGTATTAGCCATCTACTCTTCTGGTGTTTATATCGGTGGCGGCATCGGCCTCTTTCTTGGCGGTTTCATTATGGAGACTTGGAATACTAGTTATCCAGATCCCTTAGCTGCGCCGCTCGGCTTAAAAGGCTGGCACGCGGCATTTCTTGCGGTAGGTATTCCCGGCGTGTTGATGGCTATATGGGTGCGCACGTTGCGCGAACCCACGCGCGGTATGTCTGAGGGCATAGTGACCGAAAAACACCCTGCGCCTTACAGCGTGTTAATGACCGAACTTATGGCCATGGTGCCTATTTTTAATCTCATCGCGCTAAAGCGTGAGGGCGCGTCACTGAAAGCCAACTTATACGCAGCCATCGCCATTACCGTTGTTGCTCTGTTTTTGATGAAGTTGACTGACAATATCCCTCAATGGTTGGCGCTAGGTATAGGTATTTATGTAGTGTTCTCTTGGGTGCAATCTCTCAAAGCCAGAGACCCAGTGACCTACCATATGATCTTCGAATCTAAAGCTATGATTTACACCATGTTGGCGTTCCCAACTATTTCTTTTGTCACCTACGGTATTGGTTACTGGACTGCGCCATTGCTTATTCGTATGCACGATGTGTCTGCTACAGAAGTGGGTATGTATATTGGTTTAGGCAATGCATTAGGCGGTCTGATCGGTGTCACCATGGGTGGCGTTTTGGGGGATAAATTCCGCCAGTGGCATCCTGCTGGTCGATTGATCATTGGCTATATTGCGGTCTTTGGTACGGCGCCACTGGTGCTGTGGATGGTTTATACCGAAAGTCTCTATATGGCTTTTTTTCTTAATTTTGCTCATCATTTGTTCAGTGCCTGCTGGCCTGGTATTCCGCCCACTACAGCGGCAGACCTGGTATTACCGCGTATGCGTGCGGTAGCAGGCGCTTACTATATTTTGATTAATACTATGCTGGGTTTGGCCATGGGGCCGTACATGATGGGTCAGTTGTCAGATACTTTTGCAGCTACAGGCATGGATGGTGCTGAATCGCTGCGTACCGCTATTGCCTGTACAATGTTGATATTCATTTTTACCTTTATTTTCTTAACCTTGGCGTGGAAGCATTTGCCCAAGGATGAAGCCAGTCGTTTAGACCGTGCCAGAGCCTTAGGTGAAGAAGTAAAAGAAGTGGCTTAATCTCGGTTTTCGATCAGACGGATAAAATATGCTCAGCTTGCTAAAGGGTCTACGTGTAGTAGACCTATCGACTATTGTGTTGGGCCCGTATGCGACCCAATTTTTGGGTGACTTCGGCGCCGATGTAATCAAAGTAGAGGCCCAAGGTGGTGACGTTTTTCGTGCGGTGAGGCCCGGACGTACCAACGACCTAGGGGTTGGGTTTTTGAACTTTAATCGCAACAAGCGCTCCATTGCCGTTGACCTCAAACAGAAAGCGGGTAAAGAAATTTTACACAAGCTGGTGGCACAGGCAGACGTTTTCGTGCACAACATGCGCGGCAAGTCTGCCCAAGACTTGGGCGCAGACTTCGCGACGCTTAAGGCTGTAAATCCTCAGCTCGTTTATTGTGCCGCGCCGGGTTTTGCGAGCACTGGCCCCGATGCACAGTCGCCTGCGTACGATGACATTATTCAAGCAAGATCAGGGCTGGCAGCACTCAATGCTGATACTGACGGCGCGCCCCAATTTGTCCGCACCATAGCCTGTGACAAAGTGGTTGGACTGCATTTAGCTTTGGCCGTTGTCTCCGGTGTAGTTCAGCAACAACGTACTGGCGAAGGCTGCAACATTGAGGTGCCCATGTTGGAAAGCATGACGGCCTTTGTCATGGCCGAGCATTTGGCAGGCCATACCTTGCAACCGGCTGAAGGCGAACTGGGCTACGACCGGTTGATGTCGAAAAGTAGAAAACCGTATAAGACGCTGAATGGCTATGTCGCCATCATGCCGTACAACACCAAACACTGGCAGCGCTTCTTTGGCTTAGTCGGTCGTGAAGATTTGGTCGAGGCTGAGTGGGTGACAGACTCCGCTCAGCGCTCCCAACATATAGATGATTTGTATAAGTTGGTGGCAGATATTGCGCCTAGTCGTTCGTCTGAGGAATGGTTGGTGCGTTTAGCGGAGTTGGATATTCCTTGCTCACCGATAAATAGCCTGGCGGATTTGGCGCACGACCCGCAGTTGCAAGCGTCAAATTGGCTGCAGACCCACAAGGACGAAGTGCGTGGTGAATACCAATCGTTGAGGTCTCCGTTTATTGTGCATGGTGACTCAGCGGTCAGTATTGACCTGCCAGCGCCGCAACTGGGCGAACAGGGTGCGGCCATTCTGGCTCAGTTGGGTTATGGTCCTGAGCAAATAGAGACGTTGGTCAAGGCCAAGGTCGTTACTGTAGCTTGAAATGGAAGGCGTCCTGCCTTCCATTTGTTCGGAACTACTCACCTAGGGTTGGGCCGGGGTAGACTGGATAATCGGCATGCCTGCGGGCATTATGTCTTTCTTGCAAAAAGTGTTAACGCCTAAAAGTAACGGTATCTCCTAGCGCTGCGCGCTCTGTGTGGGCTGTATTGACTTGCATTGAAGTATCTTCGTAACCAAAGCTTAGGCCAAACAACACCTTTACTTCAGGGCCAAGGCCAAAGGCCTCTCGGACTAGTTCAGGGTGATGCCCCATAGTGCCTTGGGCGCAGGAGGCCAAACCATTGGCGGTCATGGCTAACATAAGAGTTTGCGCATACATACCCACATCCCAAGCGCTGCCTAAACCGAAGGCTTCGTCCATGCATAAAAATGCTACATGAGGCGCATCGAACAGTTCAAAGTTTCTAAAAGATGCAGCGCCGCGAGCTTCTTTGTCATCCCAAGATATGTCCATGGCGCGATAAAGTACTGCTGCACATTCGCGGCGGCGATCTTTCCAAACTTGGCCAAGCGGCTTTCTAGGTTCTTTATGATCTTGGTTGGGTTTCGTGCCTGCTTTCACTGCGGCCATCATTTGTTCGCGCAAGGTGTCGCGCACAACGCCAGAGGCCACATAGGTTTGCCAAGGTTGGATGTTGGTGCCGGAAGGTGACCAGCGGGCTATATCGAATACTTTGTTGAGTACATCTTGAGGCACTTCTTTGTCCTGGAATCCACGCACTGAACGGCGCGACATAACAGCTGTTTCAAAGGACATTTCTGACATTTTGTACCTACATATAACGAGTGAGTTGAAGAAAACTTGTGATCTTTTTTTGGTTTTACGGGAGCGGAGAGTGCTCTATCAGTCTTTTAGGTAAAAGCGCGTGCCGCAAATGTCCACGCGCCCATCACTGACATAACAGTTACGCTTGTGTGCCTGCTGTAAAATCGCTTCGCGGTTGCTAACTTTAATGTCCAGGCCACCAAGCCCAGGTCCGCGACCATCCGTGACCGGTACAAAACGCAATGTAACGTTATTAAAGTTGATGCATGGGTGGCCAGCTTGCTCGGCAATAGGGCAATCGGTTACTGAGGCCCAGTGAGCTGCCAATTCCAGCGGGTTGTCCCCTTGTAGTTCAACGCCTAGGAAATCCTCGGTGACATCTTGTTTAACCCTATCTTCCCAGCCATCGCCGCCCACAGGATTCCAGTGTCCGTTAAAGTCCTCGATAGAGTCGTACTCTAGTTCTAGGAACGCTGCTCGCATATCCGCCGGGTGTAGTTGGCAGAGGTTCCAGCCTTCGCGCTGTGATTCGTGCGCAATACGCACACCGTTGTCTAGGGCACGCTGGCGCAATATTTGTTGATTTTCAAACGTGTCTATTTGCGTGATGACCATATAGCCGCCATCACCACCACGACGCTCTAAGTAACGCCCACCTGCGGTATTCGGCTGGGTGGGGGCAACTACTTCGAGAAAGTTTCGACCCACGGCCATTAAATTATTTTCTAGGCCAAATACGCCAACTCCCGGATCAACGTAACAGCTGTTGATACCAAGAATTGAAGTTAAGTCATCGATAACAGGCGCTAGGTTTTCCGCCACTAGACAAATTTGTCGGAGTTGAATGGTCATTTTTGCTCTCCCAGTTGGATGAATGCTTTATCGCTACTCGGTTTGCGTAATGCAATGACGGAAGTTTTTCCCTCATGGCGGCGAAGCATCTATTAAAGTAGCCGCTAAATAGTTTTACTAGCGCTTAACGGAAACTGAAGTTTGGCGCTCGCTTAGGCAACTCTACGAAGTCACCAGGGCGTTTTTCTATATTAGATTGCATGGCTTCCTGCATTTCTTGTGCTTGCATCATTGAAGCATTCCAAATGGCTATGTAGTCCAGTGTATCTGCTGTGGTGTGGTCTTTTGAGTAGTTTATCATGCGTTTGCAGCCATAAACGGCCAACGGTGCTTTTGAAGCAATCTCGTGTGCAATGGCAAAAACGCCCTCGAGCATTTCTTCTTGGTTGTCAAATACTTGATTTACCAGGCCTGCTGATTTGGCCTCAGCTGCGCCCATGCGACGCCCTGTGTAAGCTAATTCTCGAACCAAGCCTTCAGGAATTTGCTGTACTAGGCGTGGGAATGTGCCCACATCCGCAGTCATACCAATGACAGTTTCAAAGATAGTGAAAAATGCATCAGCGGTTGCGTAACGCATGTCGCACGCGGTGGCCATGTCAACGCCGCCGCCAACACAGCCGCCTTGAATCGCCACCAATATGGGCAGTCTGCAGGCCTCTAATGCGTTGAATGCAGCTTGAGTTTTAAGCGCTGTGTCGTAGAAGGCTGCGCCATGGCGAATTTTGTTGCGGCGCGCTTCATCAGGGTCTGAACTGCCTTTGGATGCAAAGGCGTTTAAGTCCATACCCGCAGAGAATACCGGCCCAGTAGATGAAATGACTATGACACGAGCTTTAGCTTCTGCATCTATTTCTTCGATGACTTGTGGCAGCTGGGCCCAAAATGAAGGGATCATGCTGTTGCGCTTTTTAGGTCTGTTCAGCTGAATGTGTGCGACATTATTTTCAATTGTCAGGTCAAAGCACTCGTAAGTCACAGGTCTCTCCAATAGATATTCTTAGATTTTGTCCGTACATAAGTATAGCGACAGCGGGCTAAAAGTGGGTGGTTATCTGCGGGAAATCATTAATCTTTCCGGCGCGGCAGTTTAACTGGTGGTCAGCGCTTTAAGAGCAATCAAAGCAGAAACCATGAATGCATTAGGCGTCCCGGCGCAAAAGTGAAGGCGCCGGCTAAGAGCACTGCGCCCAGATATACGCCCAGCATTTTGGATTTATGGCGTTTTATGTTGTGGGCTCTGGCGGCAAAATAGGCCGCAGGCACGCTATAGATGACCAATATGCTGAACAGGTGAATAAAACCAAAGTGATCAAAAAGGGTAGGGCCTACTTCAGCTGTGATAAACAACGTGATGATTGCAGTTGACATCATCAGCATCATGTAGATTTTGCCAAGACATCGATGTCCCGGTGTGCCTTTTTGCCGTAACAACAGGTAAGCGCCGATGAAAGCCGCCGGCACGATGGTTGCGAGGTGGGCATAGATTAGCGTGAGGTTGGGCATTGACCTTTCCTTTGCGCCAGTTGGCGTGTTTCTGTGTTCTAGCGTTGCAAGAATATCCTCTACCACACACTCTGGACGTCTGGCTATTTCCCGCATGGGCTGTGCACTGCCCTGCGGCTCCTTTGGCTAAAGAACAAGTCACGAAGTGCTGGACAAAATGAAAGGCCTAATGAAAGACTAGAGTCTGTGGGCCGAGCGTCCTATTGCGGTAGAAGAATGCAGAAGTGTACGCAGAAAATATCCAATTAACTTAGTCTAAAGCGAAAAAATACTAGGAGAGGGAAATGTCGAGTAAAGTAAAAACAGGTACAGATGATCTTTTAGCCGACCTAACGGACGGTGTGCTGACACTGACTATGAATCGGCCAGAAGCGCGCAACGCTATGTCCGATGCTATGACTGGCGCGTTAGCCCAGCAGCTAGCAGACGCTGAACTCAACAGCGCTGTGAAGGTTATTGTTTTAACCGGTGCTGGGAAAGGTTTTTGCGCAGGTGGGGATGTTAAAGGCATGGCTGCAAGCGGTGACGGCACAGTGGGCGATAACACTATTGATGGGGCCATTCATAGGCAGCGCCTCAACCAGCGCGGTACAGCCGGCGCCTTGTACTCAATACCGAAGCCAACTATCGCTGCACTACCCGGGGCAGCGGCGGGTGCGGGCCTCTCTTTAGCATTGGCCTGCGACATGCGCATTATGGCCAGCAGCGCTATGATGACCACAGCGTTTGCCAAGGTGGGTTTCTCTGGCGACTACGGCGGCACTTTTTTTATGTCCCAGCTCATTGGCACCGCTAAGGCGCGAGAACTTTACTTCCTCTCAGATCGTGTGAATGCACAACAAGCACTGGACTTAGGCTTAACTAATTGGGTTTGTGAAGCCGATGAGTTAGCTGCCAAGGCCAATGAAATTGCACTGCGCTTAGCCAGTGGTCCTACCGTGGCCTATCGTTACATGAAAGAAAACTTTGCCCGAGCATTGTCCTCAGGTGATGTAAACGACTGTCTAGATTTGGAAGCCACCCACCACGTACATTGTGGCCAAACCGAAGACCATAAAAATGCCACTAAGGCATTTGTTGAGAAACGCGATCCAGTATTTGTGGGTCGCTAGAGCGCAGTCCTTCCGCACGGAATTTAGGGCTGAGGGAGCTTGCTCTTAAGGTCTTAGATTAGTGTTCAGATTAGCGCTGAGGTCAGCCTCTGCAGCCAAAAACCCCGCCGACTGGATAATTTTTTGTGCTCTTAAGCTTGCCAGATACTGCATAAAACGCGCCGCTGCATGGTTGTTGGCGCCGTACTTAAGCTGTACGGCATCCTGCAGAATGGGCGAATGCAGTTCACTGGGTATGTTCAGGTAGGTAGCAAACGGCTGGTTTTGTTCAAGCATTTGCGCCGCCGCCACGAAACCCAGCGTAGCGTTACCTGTGGCCACCAGAGAAAAAGTTTGCCCAATATTTTCTCCATTAATTTGCCGTTGTGAGGGCGTAAAGGTTATTTTCAGGTTGTGCAAAACCTCTTGAGCTGCAAGACCATAGGGTGCCAGGCGAGGGTTGGCTAGAGCAATGCTCGAAGCACCTGCCAGCCACTGCTTAATTTGTGTGCTTTGTGCAAGTGGTTTTTCATCGCCGTTAGCTGCTCCGGGCATCGCCCTGTTTGGTCGCCACAGCACCAGTGCGCCACTGGCATAAGTGAAACGGCTGTTGAGTACGATGAGTCCGTAATGCTCTAATAATTGCGGCCGCTGTTGATCAGCCCCAAGAAAAATATCGTATGGGGCGCCTTGGCGAATTTGCGCGTAGAGCTTGCCTGTAGAACCTGCGCTGATGAGTATTTTGCCGTTATCAAAAGACTCAAAGTCCTTGCGCAGGGCTTTTAGCGTTGTCACGAAGTTTGTCGCTACCGCAACTCTTACGGTATTTATTGCTGCTTCCGCTTGGACTACGTTAGGTGCGGCGAGCAAAATCAAAGCAACGTTCAGATACCATGTCTTCAACGATTTATTGGTGGTGGGGGTGCTCATGTCGAACTCGGCTGATGGCGATTAGCTTGGCGAGTTTTATAGGCTATGATGGTCTCGATTGAGGCAGCAGGCATTGAAACTCAGGTGGCTATTTTGGATCACCATGATGTTAATTTTTTGTTGCATAAACAAGGGTTGTGGCAACAACGAAATAATTGTGCCGTTGGACAAGGGTATTGTTCAGTATGGCCTGCCAAGGACCTGTTTTTAACCACTATCTAAATTTCAAATTACAGCAAGTACGAGGGGTACTAATGGCAGCTTCTGAAAAATCTATGCGCCGAGTCGCACTAACTTCACTGGGTGGCACCAGTATCGAGTGGTACGACTTCTTTATTTACGGCACAGCTGCTGCCCTGATTTTCCCAACCTTGTTCTTTCCACCTGATATTCCCGTCTACGTTGGTCTTATTGCCTCTTTTGGTACGTTTGCTGTTGGCTTTATTGCTCGACCAGTGGGCGGCATGTTATTTGGTCACTTTGGTGACCGCCTCGGTCGCAAGGCAGCCTTGGTTACCGCCATGGTGATGATGGGGGTTGCCACAACACTTATTGGCCTTTTGCCAGGCTATGAAACAATTGGGCCTTTTGCGCCAATCTTCCTTATTTTATTGCGTTTTGTGCAAGGCCTTGCTGTCGGCGGGCAATGGGGGGGCGCTATGCTTCTAGTGACAGAGAGTGCGCCTCCAGAGAAGCGTGGGTTTTATGGCGCCTTCGCGCAAGCAGGCGCGCCGGTGGGTGTGATTTTGGCGAACATAGCTTTTCTAATTGTCACTGCATCGGTTTCCACCGAGGCACTTTTAGATTGGGGTTGGAGAATCCCATTTTTAGCCAGCATCATTTTGATCGGTCTAAGCTTGTATGTGCAGTTGACCCTAGAAGATACCCCAGCCTTTAAGGAACTAATTGAAAGTTCTGAGCCGAGTGAGGCCAAACCACGCTCTCCTGTAGTTCAGGCAATAAAAACCTACCCGAAGGAAATCACTCTGGCAGCAGGCGCATTCTTAGGTGTTCAGGTGACTTTTTACATCCTCATAGTATTTTCTATTTCTTATGGTACTGATCCATTAGGACTTGCTTTAAGCAAGTCAGACATGTTGTTTGCGGTATTGATCAGCACCATTTTCCAAGTGCCCGCGCTGTTTTTCTTCGCCGCTTGGTCGGATCGTCACGGACGACGCGGGGTTTACAAGTGGGGGGCAATTGTCACCGGACTGTGGGCCTTTGCGATGTTCCCGTTGATTAATACCGGTTCGCTACCCTTAATCATTCTCGCGTTATCGGGAGGGCAGATTGCAATCGCTATGATGTATGGCCCGCAGGCTGCGTTGCTGACTGAGTTGTTCAGTACCGAAGTGCGCTACTCAGGCGCGTCCCTTGGTTATCAGTTGGGTGCCATTGTCGGCGGCGGCTTTGCACCGATTATTGCAACCTCATTAGTCGCCTTCGGCAGCTCCGTTTGGGTGTCTGGATATATTGCGCTGGCTTGTGTGCTTACCTATGTGTCTCTCGTTTTACTCAAAGAAACGCCGGTGACGGATTTAGATAAGGTGGCGTAAGCTAACTCGATTGGCTAATTGTTTGCTCGGGCCGCTATGCTTGGGTAAAAAATGCCCGGGCAGACAAAACCGTCGACTTCTGACTCTATTTCTCTTCGGGCTTTGCCGATTAAGGCCTTTTCAATTAAATCTCTATAAGCAAACTTCGCTGTTCAAAATGTCAATGGTGTGAATAAACCTGCGGCTTCTATTTGTCCGGCCAACTGTAACAACTTTCCTTCCTCTCCAGTCTTAGCAACCAATTGACTGCCCACGGGTAAGCCGTTTTTTGACATACCCATAGGTACGCTGATTGCTGGGTGGCCGGTGTCGTTGAACAGAGCGGTGAAGCCCAGTGTTTGGAAGAGCAATGACGAGTAGGTCGATGGATCTTCGGCCATCATGTCTATGCGGCCATGTGCCAGCGGTAGGCAGGCCATGGTTGGGGTGAGTAGGTAGTCAAACCTTCCCAGCAATGTATCTATAACGTGTCCGTGTTGGTGGATCATTGTCACTGCGGCGGCGTAGTCTGTGCCGCTGATTTCTTTTGCGTATTGGTAGTTTTGCCAACTGCCTAGTTCAATATCCTCCTGCGTAATTGGCCTGCCAATCTCCGCGTGTTTGGCGTTGAGCATTGCACCCATGTGACTGATGGCAACGAGTCCATGAGCTTCTCGAACATTATCGGTGTTGAGATCAACTTTAAATAGCTCAACGAAGTGGCCCAAGTTTTCCAGTTGTCGCGCGTTGGCCTTTGTTATCTCGGCTACTTCTTGATCAATATCCGCGCCGTTAAATGTGGTTAAACACAGACCAATTTTTTGTGGGGCCAGAGGTTTGCTTACACAGTCAAGAAACGCCTCGGTTTGTGCGGGTACATGATACGGACTGCCCAATTCTGGTCCGGCACTGATATCCAATAGAGCAGCGCTATCGCGCACAGTTTTGGTTATTGCGTGAGTGGTGGACAATCCCCCCCAACCTTCTAATTGCTTTGGCCCCAAGGGTATTCGGCCCCTTGTTGGTTTTAGGCCTACAAGGCCACAACAGCTGGCTGGGATGCGAATAGAGCCACCGCCGTCGGAGGCGTGGGCCATGGGCAGAATGCCGGCGGCGACCAGTGCCGATGCGCCGCCACTGGACCCTCCGCTGGAATAACCATGCTTCCAAGGATTATGTGTCGGTCCAAAGAGGACGGGTTCGGTTGTGGTGGCAAGACCAAATTCGGGCGTATTGGATTTACCACAAATGACTAAGCCTGCAGCTTTGTAACGTTGCACCAGCGTTGAGTCGTGGGTTGCCACAGTGTCGCGAAACAGTCGCGAGCCATTGCTGGTAACCACACCTTTGTATTGCATGCCCAGATCTTTAAGGGCGAAGGGCACTCCAGTAAATGGACCTTCGGGTACGCCTGCGTTAATAGACTTTTTTGCTTGGCTATCCATGGATAACACCATGGCGTTGAGGGACGGATTTTTTTCCTTCAACAAACTTTGCGTGGTCGCTAAGGCCTCTTGCGCTGAGACCTCGCCCTGCCGAATAAGTTGCGCTAAGCCCAGTCCATCTAATTTGCAGTATTCGTCTTTGTTCATAATGTTCTCTAGGTTTTTTTGAGAGGTTTTGGAAAAGGTTTCTGTAAACAGCTTTTAGTCGAAACAGATAAAGCCTTTGCTGATGGCGGTCTCGCCCTGCTCGTTAAGCACTTGAAAGCTCAGGTGGTTATCGCCACTCGCACTGAGTTGTAATTGGATGGTTGAAGGCATTAGCACCATTGCCGAAAATCTTCCGCCAATGCGTCTTATGCGAGTTGGGTCACCGCCCAGTCGTTCGTTTACTACACGTGTTACCGCCAAGGCCAGTGTTGCGGTGCCGTGCAATATTATGTCTGGTAGTCCTGCTGCTAAGGCGACTTTGCGATCCGTGTGAATGGGGTTCCAGATGCGTGCACACTCTGTATAGGTGTGAGCCAGACTGCCTGAAACATAAATCTCAAAACTGTGTTCTTGAGCAATTCTTAATGCGGTTGGCGGGGCAGGGGCGGGCTCGACATTGTCGTTGCCCTCTAAGCTACCTACTCGCCCATCAATGACCTCTACGCTGCGGTAGATACTCAATTGATAGGTAGTACATACCAGTTGCTGCTGCGCATCAAATGTATCTAAGCGCATGGTGTAGGCGCCGCCGGGCTTGATTGCATCAATGCCGATCATGGTAGCCTGGGTCGTCAACATTTCTCCAGCCACTATGGGCCGGAAGATATGCAGGTCATGGGCCGCGTGGACGCCTCGTCCAGACTCTTCATCGGTGAGTGTGTCCGCTGTTGCCAGTTTGCGAGTATCTAAAATAGGCGGCCACTCTAGGCAAACAGGAAAAATAGGGTGGGCGATGACTGTGCCCAAGTCGGTATCCATATAAACAGGGTTTAAGTCACTCAGGCTGGCGGCGTAAGCCATGAGCCAACGCTCGTCTACCCAGTGCTCTACGCGCTTCGTTTGGCAGCCGATCATCCTTTTATCTAGGGGCATATGCCCTCCTATCGTTATTTTTAGTCCGTCAGGTGTCTAAGGGTTTCAGTCGAGCTTTAGACAATGCGAAGTTAGCACCTTGTGAACTCAGCCCAAATCTTACTCGAATTTTGTGCGTCGTTAACTCAGTTTCAGACATTTTAGTCGGGCACTAAATTGGGTTGGAGAAAACGCAAAAATGCGCCGACAGGCAACTCGGATAATTAGGGTAGATGTCTAGAACGAAAACTCTTTGACTAAAAAGAAGTGTGTCAATGAACCTTGAAGTACTAAATAAATTTATCCGCGTTGGTGAGGTCACTGTGATTGATCATCAGGGAGAGGCTCATATTTTTGGTAGTGGTTTGCCAAAAAGCAGTATTCGCTTTAATAGCGCTAATACGCTTTCTTATGTTTTGCGTAACCCGGCCTTGAATATTGGTGAGGCCTATATCCAAGGTTTGTGGAGCAGCTGCGTGTAGCCCAGAAAACGGCCAAAGAGCGAGGCTTGGAAAACAAGGCACGCTTTGTTTTACAGGACTACCGCAAGCATCAAGATACCTATGACCGAGTGGTTTCAGTGGGCATGTTGGAGCACTTAGGCCGCAGGAGCCTGCCCAAGTTCTTCGCCTGTGTCAGAGATTTTTTGTCCCCCACCGGGGTGGCGTTAGTCCACACAATTGGCAATGGTTATAAGCCGGTGATGGTTAATCCTTGGATTCGTCGCCATGTATTTCCCGGCGGCTATATCCCGGGTTTAGCAGATTTTGCAAAAGCCATTGAATCGGCAGATCTGCCAGCCACAGATGTTGAGGTGCTGCGCGAGCACTATGCGCTGACCTTAACACAATGGCTAAAGTGATTTAGCGCCCAGTGCAATGCCTTTGTCAGCGCCAAGGGCTAAGAGTTTTGCCGTATGTGGGAGTTCTACTTAATCTTATGCCAAACGGGTTTCGAGATGGGTGGATTGGTGGTTCATCAATGGCAACTAGCCAAGAATAATCGAGCCCTACCTCTTGCGCGGGATTACCTGTACGGGCAGGTTCATTCAGATCAAGCAGGTTCTAAAGTCATCAGCGGTTAGTCGGCCATATAGCCTTCCCTCTGGCTTTATGGTCTTTATGTGTCTTATGACGATTGCCAGTCCTTGCGCCCGTGCCCTCTGCCGCTTCATTCATTTAAACTTCTAACGTAGAGCGCTAGTTACTAAAATCTCCCAGCCACGCTACCAGTGGCATACGAACTAAGATCCAGCTTAAGATGGGGTCGAGAAGGGAGGAAAAGATGCAAGTAGTACCCATGTCTGCGCCGCTAGGTGCCATTGTTAAAGACCTTGATGTGCGAAGTGTCGACGCCAAGTTGTGGCCAACACTGAACGACCTATTTAATAAACATCATGTGCTGGTGTTTCCAAATCAGGATTTAACGCCATCGGACCATATGGCTTTTGCTCAGCACTGGGGCGAGTTAGTGCCATTTCCTTATGGTGGTATTGACGGTTATCCAAATATTATTGAGCTGCGCAATAACGGTAAAAAACGCGATGTGAATCAGCATTGGCATTCGGATATGACTTACCACCCAACGCCGCCAAAGCTCACCATGCTCTACGCCCTTGAAGCGCCGTCCTTGGGTGGGGAGACTGCTTTTTCCAATCAAATTTTGGCCTACCAAGAGTTGTCAGAAGGGTTGCGTGAAGTGGTAGATGGCCTTGTTGCCTTGCATTCCGCAGAGGGTTTGGCGCGGCTTTATGGTGCGGATCCAGCAGAGGCGTCTCGGGCCGAGCATCCGGTGGTGCGCACTCATGACGAGAATTGCCAGCGCGGGCTTTACGTTTGTCGTGCATTCACTCAGAAGTTTCGTAACTGGTCTCGAGAAGAGAGTAAGGCACTGCTGGAGTATCTTTATCAGCACAGTATTCGGGCAGAGTTTCAAGCGCGACATCAATGGCGCGTAGGGGACTTGGTGATGTGGGACAATCGTTGCCTGCTGCATTATGCGGTGCACGACCATGCGGATGAGCCACGGATTATTCATCGTTTACAAATACAGGGGAACTCGCCTACATGAGTCTAATTGTTAATGATTGGAGCGATGTTGTCGCTCTTGCAGAAAATTTAGCTATCCCAATGCCGGCAAATGCCTGTGTTAGTGAGGCCGAATATCTTGCCTTGTGGAAAAAATATTTCACCGTGCAAGAGCCGTTAGATTTATTAGCTATGGCGGTGACCGGTGGTCTATTGGCCGACCGCATGGCCTGGGTATTTGTGGGCGGTTATCAAAGCGCTATTCGACGCACCTTCATGCGCGAGACTTTTTCTGGCTGGGGTGCGTTTGCGGTATCTGAAGATCGTAAGGGGCAGCCGCCATTGCCGGGTGTTTCACTACGTACGTCAGCGCAAGATGTTGCGGCATCGGGTTACAAAACGTGGGTAGCTTGTAGCGACAGCATTGAACACGTGGTGGTTAAGGTGGGATCTGGCGCGGACGCTAGATATTTTAATATTCACCGCTCAACACCTGGATTAACTGTGGCGAGCAAACACGCGGTGACTAAACCAGGTAGCTTTCTGGCAGAAATGAGCCAGGGCATTGCGCATTTGCAAGATGTTGCTGTAGGCCAAGCGTTAGATGATGCGGAAGTTGTGCGCTTTGGTATTCGTGAAACCCTTTATATTTATTCTGCTTTTTGTGCCCATGCGGGCCAGTTTTACGCTAATCAAGTAGACCCTGAGGCTTGCGCTGGGTTGATTCACCGTTTGGCTGAATTGTTAGAATTTCTACCCACAGATCAGGTTGGCCTTGATGAGTTAAAAGCCGTAGATGCCGCTGTACAAAATTTGCTCGGGCAAATCAGCCCTGATGCAGATGATTCAAAATGGTCCAAAGATCGTCAGTTGATCGCGATGTATTCACCTGGCATCCAAAAGCGCGAAATGACCTAGTAAAATCAGGACAACCTTGGCGCGTTTATCAATTCGCTAAGGTTGCTCGCTTCCAATTAGATTGCCGCCTTATGAAACGACAGATCCGCCGTCACAAGTGATGACGTCACCAACGGTGAAACCAGAGGCGCGTGAGCTTAAAAATATAGCTAAGCCTGCTATGTCTTCCGCTGTACCAACCCGGCCTCGTGGGTTGCTTTCACTTACGCTGGTCCAGTCAGTGTTTTCTGCATCGCCACCACCGCCGACGCCGGCGCTGAGCATAGATGTTGGGAATGGTCCTGGTGCAATGCCGTTAACAATGATGTTGCGCTTAATTAAATGCGCCGCTAAAACTCGAGTCAGGTGATGTACTGCAGCTTTCGATGGTCCGTAAGAGAAATTGTCAAAGACGGGTGTTTTAATCCCATCTACAGAACCAATGTTCACCACATGGGATGGCGTTTCGGTGTGGGCATTTTTTTCTAATAACGGCAGCA
>CAUZON010000053.1:0-16562 GCA_963581445.1 Gammaproteobacteria bacterium
GTTCTTTTTGATCCGTCGGTATAGGCCTGACAGCCGACTAAAAAACTCAATAACGCCCACGTGCAGAGCAAACGAACAGTACGCATAGCTATATCCTTATCCATAGACCCGGTTAGAATGCGAGATTGAATCACGAAGAGATTAAAATGCAACCAGAACTGAATATTCTTGCAACAAACCTGCAATTTCCAGAGGGCCCAATTGCTATGCCAGATGGCAGTGTCTTGGTTGTTGAGATTCAACGCGGCACGCTCTCTAGAGTTCAAAACGGGCAAATAGAAGTGCTTGCAGAACTGGGCGGTGGGCCTAACGGCGCAGCAATAGGCCCCGATGGGGCGTGTTACATTTGTAATAACGGCGGCTTTGAGTGGATTAGAGCAGGCGATAAAACTTATCCCGGTGAGCAGCCCGAAAACTATAGTGGCGGCAGAATTGAACGCGTTGATTTAGTCAGCGGCAAGGTGACCACGCTTTATACGCAGTGCAATGGTCTGCCTTTACGCGGTCCTAATGACATCGTATTCGATCGCACTGGCGGCTTTTGGTTCACCGATCATGGCAAAACAAGGCCTCGAGATAAAGACAGGACCGGGGTGTTTTATGCCCAGCCAGATGGTTCATCCATTAGTGAAGTGATTTTTCCCTTGGAGGCGCCAAACGGCATCGGTCTTTCTGCCGACGAGGCTACCGTATTTGTAGCCGAAACGCCTACTGCTAGGGTTTGGGCATTTGATTTGGCGAGTCCTGGTGAGCTTGCAACGGGCAAAAGTTCCAAACGCCTACTCGCTGGGCGTAGCGGCCACTTCATGTTCGACTCTCTGGCCGTTGATTCCAATGGCGACGTTTGTGTAGCAACGCTGTTGGATGGAGGTATTACCACCCTCTGTGACAGCGGCAGCTCTTTGCTAAAAAGTGGGCAAAAAGGTGTGCAAAGAGAACCGCAATTTTTGCCCATGCCAGACCGAATCACCACCAATATTTGCTTTGGTGGCGCTGATTTAAAGACCGCTTTCATTACTTTGTCCTCAACGGGTCAGTTGGTTGCAGTGGACTGGCCTGTAGGCGGACTACCTTTAAATTTTCTCAATAAATAAGCCCTCGTTATGCTCAAACTCACATTTGCATCCTGCTTTTTCTGCCTTTTGGTTACAGGTAGTTCTGTGCTGGCGGGCGGTGTCGCCCAAGAACGTTTGCATATTGTTATTCCCGCCGGCCCTGGCGGTGGTTTGGACGCTACAGCCAGGGCTATTGGCAGAGCTTTGGTCAGCGACGCAGAGATTGCTCGAGTAAGTTATGAAAACCGTACCGGCGGCGGTGGCGGCAAAGCTATGGCCTACTTTGTAGAATCTAATGAGTCGCTAACAGATACCTTATTGGTCAACTCCACCCCCCTACTTATTCGCTCACTGCAGGGTTTGTTCCCCCATTCCTACCGAGACTTAACGCCCCTTGCAGGGCTTATTGCTGATCCAGGCATTATTGCGGTGCGGGCAGATTCGCCCTATCAAAGCTGGGCCGATGTGGTGTTGGCAATGAAGCATCGGCGAAGCAAGCTGTTTGTGGGCGGCGGTTCGGTTAAAGGCAGCCTTGACCATATAATTTTGTCTTTGCTGGTAGATAACGCGGACATTGCACCCCGAAGCGTTCGTTACTTGCCCTACGACGGCGGCGGTAAAGCCATGTTGGCCCTGCTCAGTGGCGAAGTTGATATCTTAGTTAGTGGCCTGGGTGAGACACTGTCACAGCAAAAAGCGGGCAGCATTAGGCTGCTGGGTATGACAGCAGAACAAGCAAATCCAACTTTTCCCGAGGTGCCTACCTTTAAGGCTCAGCAGGTGGACGTGGTTTTCTACAACTGGCGTGGTCTATTTGCGCCCTCCTCGACCACGCCTGCGCAACGCGCGCAATGGATCACTCAATTATCCAACACGGTCGCAGGTGATGAGTGGCAGCAGCAGCTTAATCGCTATGGCTGGCAGCCGCTGTTTCTGCCGGGCGATGAGTTTTCTAAGTATCTTGCGCAACAAGAAAGCATGCTCAACGATGTGCTTATTCAATTGGGCTTGGTGCGTTAGGAGTTGCCGTGATTTATCGCAGTATTCTAGTTTCACTGTTCGCTATCGGCGCTGGTTACATACTGCTGACCTCGCAGATTATGCTGGACCCGTGGAGTGAAATGGATACGATCAATTCTCGCACCCTGCCTTATTTATATGGCTCAGGGTTAATGCTCTGCGCATTCAGTTTGATTTGGCAAAAGCCCAAAGAAGTGGCATTTTCGCAGCGATTATTACCGCTGATGTTGGTTTGCCTTGTTATTGTCGCGTTCATTATCTTGTTGCCTTACTTAGGGTTGTGGTGGTCATTGAGCGTACTACTGCTGCTAAATATGCTCGTCATGGGTGAGCGACGACTGCACATTTTGTTCGGCGCATCTATGAGTGTCCCGCTGGTCGGCTGGGCTTTAGTTGAGCGACTACTCGAAATGGTTATCCCACTTTAGTCATGCTTGATGGAATAATGACAGGCATCGCTACTGCATTAACATTAAGCAATTTGAGTTGGGTGGTATTTGGCTGCATTGCCGGCACGTTAATCGGCATGATTCCAGGACTGGGGCCCATCAGTGCAATCGCGTTGATGATCCCGATCTCCTATTCTCTAGACCCAGCCGGTGGCCTAATTATGATGGCTGGCGTCTATTACGGCGCGGTTTTTGGCGGTTCTACCTCGGCAATTTTGATCAACGCACCTGGCGTTGCCAGCACTGTCGCCACAAGTTTTGCGGGCTACCCCTTGGCCCGTTCTGGTAAAGCCGGCAAAGCTTTAGCCATTGCCGCCTATGCGTCTTTCTTTGGCGGTACATTTGGCGCCATTATGCTGCTGTTCTTTGCCTCAACGCTGGCGTTGTTTGCTCTGCAAATTCAAAGCCCAGAATATGCAGCCCTAATACTATTTGCTATGACGAGTATTGTTGTATTTGCCCAGCCGGGCAAGCGCGTACCCAGTGCAGTAACGCTTTTGCTTGGCCTGATGCTCGGCACTGTAGGCACAGATCAATTAGGTGGCGTGCAGCGCTTTACCTTCAATCAAATTGATTTAGCCGATGGCATTCACTTTGTCTTGCTTGTTATGTCGACCTTTGCGTTGGCCGAAGCGTTTAGATTGTTTATGACCCAGTCACCGCAAACCGAGCAAAAAGTCTCGTTAAGCGACTTAAAGCTGGCGAAGTCTGAAGTACGCAAGCTCACACCGGTAGCAGGAAGAAGCGCCTTACTGGGCTTCTTTGTCGGTGTTATGCCCGGAGCGGGGGCAACTCTCGCCAGTTTCTTTGCCTATGATTTAGAAAAACAAATTGGTGATGGTAGTTTAGAAGCACAGTTAACTGCGCCTGAGGCCGCTAACAACGCCGCCTCTACTGGATCATTTGTGCCGCTGCTGAGTTTAGGTATCCCCGGCTCTGGTACCTCTGCGGTTTTACTCGGAGTCATGCTCGCCTACGGTCTGCAGCCGGGTCCGACGTTAATAGTAGAGCAACCTGAAATCTTTTGGGGTGTGATTATTTCGATGTATGTCGGCAATTTAATGTTGCTCCTGCTTAACCTGCCGTTGATCCCCTACCTTGCAAGGCTAATTAATTTGCCGAGTAAGGTTTTGCTGCCATTGGTTATAGGATTCTCTCTGATTGGTGTATTTCTAACCACATTTAGTGTCTTTGATTTGGGCTTAATGCTCGGTTTTGCCCTAGCTGCTGGGGTACTTAGAGCCTACGGCTTTCCTTTAGCACCTATGCTTTTGGGTTTCATTATGAGTGGTTTGTTTGAAGAGAACTTGCGTAGAGCACTTTTGCTGAGCTCAGGAGAGCTAAGTTATCTGGCCGATAGGCCAATTACTTTTTTGATCTTGGTCGCCAGTCTGTTAATTTGCTGCATACCGCTATGGAATCGGCGCTTCGCATGACATACCATAGCGTTTTTAACGCAAGCTAGAATTTTTGAGGGGCATTATGCGTAGACCTTTTGGTAGAGGAAGAGACGAGGAAGGAACAGAGGCGATTAATCTTACGCCAATGTTAGACGTAGTATTTATCATGTTGATTTTCTTTATCGTAACGGCAACATTTGTTAAAGAAGTTGGTTTAGATGTAAACCAGCCAGATGAAGATAAGCCAAAGACAGTAGACCCAGATAAAAAGAGCATCGTGGTTAAAATTACCAGTCGCGATAGAATCCAAATTGCTAAGCGTGATATCGATCGACGTGCAGTTAGGGCAAATATTGAACGCCTTCATGCAGAAAATCCTGAGGCGCCAGTTATTATTCAGCCCCACCCGGATTCAACCACTGATTTGATGATTCATATCATGGACTCAGCGAGACAGGCAGGCGTTTATAACGTGTCCTTGGCAGCGCAATAGCCGAGATTGAACAAACAATAGCTGAGGCAAGTTTGCTTCGGCTAAGCTAAAAAGGCCGGTTTACCGGTCTTTTTTTTGTCTGTAACTTATGCTCATTAACAAATTTGACGTGACTTTATGAACTCAATAGATCTGCGCAGTGATACTGTGACCCAACCCTCTTTGGCAATGCGCGACGTTATGCGCGATGCCCCAGTGGGAGACGACGTTTATGTAGAAGACCCTAGTATCATTGCCCTTGAGACCTATGCGGCCAACCTGCTAGATAAAGAAGCGGCGATATTTGCACCCTCGGGTACCCAGTCTAATTTACTTGGCTTGCTGGCCCATTGTCAGCGAGGCGATGAATACATAGTCGGCTCAAATGCCCATACATTTCGTTATGAAGGTGGCGGTGCCGCGGTTTTGGGCAGCATTGCCCCACATAGCGTTCCAATGGATCAACAAGGCTGTTTGAGCTTGGACGATATTCGCGGCGCAATTAAGCCGGACGATATCCATTTTGCATGTAGCAAAGTAGTCTGCCTTGAAAATACCCATGCAGGAACCCCGTTGCCCGCTGATTACTCTTTTCAGGTTAGGCAGCTTTGTGATGAATTTGGCTTAGCCCTGCATTTAGATGGCGCGCGATTATTTAATGCTGCAGTGGCGCAAAACGCCAGCCCCATGGCTATTGCTGAACACTTTGACTCGGTCTCTATTTGCTTATCTAAAGGCCTTGGAGCGCCGGTAGGTTCTTTATTGGTGGGCACCGCAGAGCTAATTAAGGTCGCCCGTAGGTGGCGTAAAGTGTTGGGCGGCGGTATGCGCCAAGGTGGCATTGTCGCCGCTGGAGGTCTGTACGCGTTGACCCATCACGTAAACGATCTTGTGCTTGATCATCAGCGCGCAGAGCGCTTGGCGAGCGTGCTAGAGAGCAGATTTGGCGCAGACACAGTGCGTCTTGCAACCAACATGATTCACCTTGATTTGCCGCCAGTAAGCTATGACAAATTAGTGCTCTGGTTAATGGACAGCGGCATCACGGTAGGTAGACCAAGGTGGGTTTTTCACCGCGACATTGATGACAATGCCGAAGCTAAACTCTGCGACCGCATTAGCAGTTTCAGGGACAGTTAACCGCTTTAAATACGGCTTACAAGAGCTACTATTGCGCCTGTGACCAATGTCACCACTGTGCCGCTGAGTACTGAGCGCGGCGCAATTTTCAGATATTCTTCTTTGCGCTCAGGCACTAATACTGCCAAACCGCCGAGCAAAATACCCAAGCTACCAATGTTCGCAAAACCGCACAGTGCGTAGAGCAATATGAGGCGGCTTTGGGGTGAAAACTGCTCAGAGTTTTGGGCCAATTGGATAAAGGCCATCAGTTCGTTGAGCACCAGTTTAGTGCCTAGTAATGCTCCGGCTGGCATGGCTTCACTCCAAGGAATGCCAATCAGCCAAGCAATGGGAGCAAAACACCAGCCTAGAATTTGCTCAATAGAAAAGCTCTGTCCGTCGATAACTAAGTTACTCAACAGAATATTTGCCAGCGCAACAAAACTCACCAGTACCAACAGCATGGCGCCAACGTTGACCGCCAGTGACAGGCCATCTTTTGTCCCCTGACTGAGTGCATCCATTGAGGACGAGTAGGTTAAATCTATACTGCTGTCGCCGCTTACCGTGTCTTGTGTCTCTGGGATGAGCAGTCTTGATATATAAATAGCGCCGATCA
Source organism: Gammaproteobacteria bacterium (assembly GCA_963581445.1). Taxonomy (GTDB): domain Bacteria; phylum Pseudomonadota; class Gammaproteobacteria; order Pseudomonadales; family Azotimanducaceae; genus UBA4421. The sequence continues at coordinate 6,138 of CAUZON010000053.1, forward strand.
TATTGATCATTGACGCGCCCAAAATATGGCCAATGATGCCTGGTAAAACGCCCTCTAGAATAGAAGCAAAGAGCACCATTACGCTGCCAGCCACGGTAGACATACCCAAGGTCATAACAGTGAAAAACTCGGATCTGGTGAGCGTGGCTAGATAGGCGCGGATAACCAGCGGGGTTTCCACCATGCCCAAGAACAAACTGGCAGCCCCTGCTGTGGCAACGCTACCACTGACTTTGAGGGTTTTTTGCAGCCCCTTACTTAATAGTCGCACGATGCTCGGCAACACTTTCCAGTGCCATAGCAAAGCGACAATGACTGAGAAAACGATGACTTGGGGTAGCACTCTAAAAGCAAAGAGATAAGGTGCTGTGTTGCCATCTAGATTTACCGGAAACACCCCGCCACCCAAATAGCCAAAGAGAAACTCCGTTCCGGCCCGAGTGGCTTGATCAATGGCGCTGATAAAATAATTCAGCCCAAGCAACAAATCAGTAATCCATGGAACACGCAATAAGATTAATGCCAGGAAGAACTGGATAAATAGCCCAATGCCTACAAATCGCCAAGACACCGCTGTACGGTTTTCGCTAAAAGCCCAGCAGCTGCCGAGCAGCAGCACGATTCCCCAAATTGCCTGCATTTTAATTAATCACAAAAATTGTTAACACGTAATTTCCTTCAACCTGCCAGTAACCGGTGCCCGAATGTAGGGCATTGTTTTTGCTGTGCGTACCGAGATATTCAATAGTGAATGTCTGCGCCGACCAATCGAGCTTAACGGCGGCCTCATGAAGGCCAATAAACTGTGCGCCTCTTGGAAATATTGCCTTGTAACCAGACTCTTTGGCTGAAAACGCGACAGCGGGTGCAATGTTGGGTAATTCAGCTAGAACCGCGAGTTCTTTTTGGGTAAATAGCGCATTGAGGAGCTTTTCTTTAACCCTGTCGGTACGTTCTATATCAATGCCGATGCTTTTTTGTTTGGTTGTAATCGCGGCCACAGCTGCAATATCGCAATGGCTTATGCTGCCAGTGTAGGCCGTGGAGGGCCATACGGGTGAGCGTCCTTCCCGAAGTATGGGTTCAGGGTTTAACGCAAGTAGTGCCTGGCAACGATGCGCGCAATAGCGACCGCTAGAAAATTCCTGTTGGCGCTTCTCAGCCATCGACTCTAAGGCTGAATTTTCCTCGCTAAACAGTTGCCCACGATAGTCTGCGATGGGCGCGAGGACTAAAGCCGTGCCGCTCAGATCGGGCAATCCATTGGTTAGAGACATTAAGTCTGAATGTTCACAATCCCGCTGCAATTTTAAAAATCCCAAATAATTAGAGCCTAAGTATACACAGCCGGCTAGGGTTAGATCGTCGAATAGCCGTGGGGTTTTGCGCGCTGGCATCAAGCGAGGAGAAGGATTAAAGGTGAAAAAATCGAGTAACCGCTGCTGCTCTTTAGTAATATTGCTGCTTTGCAGACAACACCCTTCTGTGCCGTTTATAGGTAGCGGTTTACAGATGGCTGCACAGCTACAGGACTGAGAGTTTTTGATGGGTCAAATTATATTGTTGAACGGCTGCTCCAGCGCTGGCAAAACAACGCTTGCTATTAAGTTGCAGCAATTGCTTGAAGAGCCCTACCAACACATGGCTTTGGATCAGTTCCGCGACGGCATGCCAAGCCGCGTGCGCGGTTTGAATTCTCCTGCTGGAGACCCAGGTGCGTCTGGACTAAACGTTGTACCTGCTCTGCAAGACGGTGAGTGGGTTACGCAAATTCAATTTGGTGATTATGGCGAGCAGGTGTTGAAGGCAATGCGTCGCTCTATTGCCGGGTTTGCGGAAATAGGTTGCAATGTGATTATCGACGATTTGCTTTTTAAGCGTGCCTATCTGGACGACTACGTGAGTATTTTGAACCCTGAAAAGACATGGTTTATTGGCGTTAAGTGCTCATTGGATGTGGTGTTGGCAAGAGAAGCCCTGCGCCCAGGAAGGTTTCCTGGCACTGCAGTATCCCATTACAAGCGAGTGCATGAACATGGCCTAAATTATGATCTTGAAGTAGACACCAGTTTAGCCAGTCCCAGAGAGGTGGCGGAATCTATCGTAGCAAGACTAACTACTCCACCGAGCGCATTTTCGGCAGCGCAAAATCTACTCTGAGGATATCCGCTACTTCTTTGCCTGAGTTTCGTTCTCGGGAAACATAGGCGCTGTTACTGGCGTTTCGGGCAAAAGTAATAGCCTCTCGTTGACCGATATAAGGTAAGCGGATTTCTAACGCAGGCTGGTTTAGGTCATCTAGATTTAACAAGTAGGCGTTTTTGAGAGTTGTCACTAATAGGCGATTGGTGCTCACGCTCATGCCGGTAGGCATGCCCATGTAGGGCGCGGCCTTTCCAAACAAAACTTCTTCACCCGAACTGAGTCGCGGTATGGAATGGATATCAGCGATTTTTTCAGCGACTAACATAGTGTCAGCCTCTGATTTAAGCTGCTTTAACGGTATGCGGTAAAGTTCATTAGGCACATTGCGTTTGCTGAGGAATAATATTTCTCCGCGGCTGATATCTACTGCCACCGCCTCGCAGTCTCTGGGACCAGATGGATAGCGAAAATTTGTCCGCCAAATAGGTTCTAACAGTACTTCATTGCTGCTATCTATTGCTGGTTCCGCTATAACAACTACAGAAACATCGGGCCGCCAGCGCAAATTATCGCCAGTGTCGGCGAGCAAAAGATAGGCTTTACCGTCTATCACGAAACTGTCCATGGCTTCCCAGTCGGTGGGATCTGGGATATTAATTTGCCATTGTCCTAACGCAATCCCGCTCGTGCTTAAAGCGAAAATACGCGCTGAGTCACCGCTGTCGTTGAAAGACCATAGGACATCATCTGACAAGTTACTGCTTGCCAGGCCACTAGATTCATTGAGTTCTTTGTCTTCGATATCGCCCATCCAATAAGTTTGGCTGGTAATGACGCTAGGGTTGATTTTTGTGAAAATGATTTCTTGCGCTAAGATCTGCCAAGCGAAACCCCAGGCCTTAGATAAGTTATAGTATTTATTAATTGCTACTAATGCCGCACTTAAGCCCAGTATAGCGACGCAAATTATAACCATTAATACAGCCAGCTTTGCGCGTTTATACGTTGGTTTATACATAAAAAAGTTTTCGCTTTGTGTTTGCAACCGAACTTTTTTGTGTAAGCTCTGGTAAAGAGTCTATTTGTTTAATTAGTATCCTCCATGAGGGTTGGTTTGACAATGTTAGGCCACTCACTAATCAGAATTTTATTAGAGGCTCATCAGAGGTCTATCAGAGGTTTGTCAAAGTCTTGACGAAAAATAGACCCAACTAGGAGCAGCGAAATCGACAAGCAAGATCAAAATCAGCCACCAAGCGAGGAAATAGAAACTTTCGCCCGGCTACTCAATAATTCTAAGCAGGTTGTGTTTTTTACTGGTGCGGGTATCAGCACAGAATCGGGCATCCCGGATTTTCGCAGCCCTGGCACTGGACTTTGGAACAAAATACAGCCCATTCAATTTCAAGACTTTGTCAGTTCCGAAGACATGCGCTTTGAGTCTTGGCAGCGCAAATTTTCCGGCGATCAGGTCATGCTTACTGCGCAGCCCAATGATGGTCATAAGGCCATCGTGGCGCTAAATGCTTTAGGCAAGTGCTCTGGTGTGATCACGCAAAATGTTGACAACCTACATCAATACTCGGGACTGCCGGAAGCAAAGATTGTTGAGCTGCACGGCAATGCAACTTATGCATCTTGTTTGAGTTGTGCAAAACATTATGCGTTGAGTGAACTAAAAGTCCAATTTGACAACACGCAAAGTATCGCGCCCTGCTCTGACTGTGTTGGAATAATTAAAATCGCCACCATTTCGTTCGGCCAATCTATGCCAGAATTACCCATGCAACGGGCCACAACTATGGTGGAAGCCTGTGATTTGATGGTTGTCTTGGGTTCGTCATTAAGTGTTTATCCGGCTGCGGGATTTCCAGAGTATGCGAAACAGCTAGGTGCCAAGTTGGTGATCATAAACCGTGATGGAACTGGGTTGGATAGCATTGCAGATTTGGTTATTCAGCAACAAATAGGTTCCGTTATGCAACAAGCGTATCAGCGTTTCCAGTCGTTGTAGTCAGACTTTTGGACGCAAGCTTACAGGGCTATTTTGTCTCAAAACGTGCGCAACGTGCATTTGATCGCCACTGTGATCAGGACGCTGGATTAAAAGCACGCTGGATACAGATGGGTTCGGTTGACCGATCATTGAGTTACCATGAGTTGAATGTTTTAACGAAAGAAAAAGTTGTGCCTCAAGACCTCTGCTTATTGGCTGGCCGACAATTTCAGATCAGCGAATACGGCATTTTAGGTTACGCCATGAAAAGCGCTCAAACCGTGTCACAAGCGCTGCTTCTTGCGTCGAAATACCACCAAACCGCTGCACCACTATTGAATGTAAATTTTGCCGTGAAAGACGATCTTTATGAGGTTGTGTTAGAGAACGCCTCGTTACTCGATGACAGTGTGTTTTTTCTGCTAGTGGAAGAATTGATGGCCACTTTTCCGAGGGTAGTTTACCAACTCACTGGCGAGGAAATTTTGGCCGAGAAGATTGAATTGTCTTATGCCGACACAGGTCATTGGCAAAGTTATCAAAAGGTTTTTAGCTGTTTGCCAAGCTTTGATGCGCCGCGCTGCATTTTTGCATTTTCACTTCAAGCGTTAGATCTGCCTATGTTAGCGAAAGATTATAACATGCTCAAACTGCTAGATCGTCGTTGCCAGGATTTGCTGGATTTTTCTGACAGGGCTCAAGGCCTTAGTCACAATGTGACTCGGCTGCTATTACAGCAGCTTACATCGGTGAATAGTGCTAATGACATATGCAGTTTACTCAATATCAGTGAGCGCACTTTGCGAAGGCATTTAGCTAAAGAGAACACTTCTTTCCAAGCGCTTTTAGACGATGTTAGGCAACGCTTCGCCGAGGATTGCCTGCACACAACTACCTTGTCCGTTCAAGAAGTAGCGGAGTTGGTTGGCTACACCGAAGCCTCAAATTTCCGCAGGGCATTTCATCGTTGGACAAGTCGCACGCCAGACAATTTCCGTATGTGCGCGCAACCTGATCAGCGATACGCCGCCGCGTTGGATCAATAAATACATGGCTTTTACAGTTGCGCCCCAGGGTATAGACGTCCTCAAAAAGCATATTTGTGCGCTGATGCCTAGTTGGACGGATGCTGTCATCAAGGATTTCAAGTACCTTTCTGGCGGCTATAGCAACGAAAACTATAGCTTTTCTATGAGTTCTGATAAGGGCACCGAAAATTTTGTGTTTAGGCTACCCAAAGTGCAGCAACCGTTTGTAAATCGCGACCTAGAATTACAATGGTATCTGACGTTGCCAGATAATGTTGGGGTGAAGCCAGTCGCCTTGGACGTAAAATCTGGCGCTATGATAACCCCAATGTTAGACGGGCAAATTTTGGCCGAGGTTTATGATGACCATTTTGGCGAACGGGAGCTGCTAGACTACGTCAAGAATTTGCATCTTGTGCTGCCTAATGTTGAGCGCGAATATAATATGTTTGAGCTTGCAGCATTATATGCAGTAGACCCGGCTGGCCTGCCTTCGCAAGATTCTATGCACATGTATCAAGCCTGTCACAATGACCTAAATCCTTGGAATATTATTGTCACAGAACATGGGTGGCGCACAATTGATTGGGAGTTTGTTGGTCTAAACGACCCTCTATTTGATTTAGTCGCGCTGCATCAGGGTTTGGAGCTACCAGACGCGGGACTAGTGAACCTAAGCGCCCAGCTGATTGGTCATACCGATGTTGACAGGTTATCTAGGGTGCAAAAGACCTTTTGGTATCGTGAATGGGCTTGGGCTGATTTTCAAATGCGAGCAGGTAATTTACGCGAAGAGATTATCTCACAGCACAAACTTTCACAGGCGAAATTGTCGGAGCTCTAACGCGTCGCGCGCCTGCTAGGGCCTTTCTCTAGAACGGTCAACGCACAATCAAGTCTGCTCTGGCCAATACCGTGCACCACATCAAAGGGTAGATTCCTCAACTCTAATTCGTGTTGATATAGCTCAAACAATCGTTCTCTATCACTTGGATTTTCTCTCAGAGGGTCTGGTTGCCAAGCAATGTCTGGCGCACAAAGTAAATAGTGGCGCGGGGACTGAGACCTCATGGCCGCTTGAAAAATGGCCGGCACGGGGCCGTATTTTTCGCGCCACCAAATAATGAGCGTGAGTAAATCTGTATCTAAAATACGGTTGTCAGCGCCCTCTTCTAAGATCAGTTGAAGTTTAAGAAGCTCAACTAAATCAGAGGGTTTATAGTGCGGGCTAGACTCAATAGATTGGATATAGGTACGCGCGTTTTCGTGTATGACGGGTAAGCTCAGCTCCGCGCTCAACTCCTCAGCCAGCTGAGTTTTGCCACAAGACTCGGGGCCGGTTATGACAATAATCACGACGCTTCTTGCATGCTTTTTTGCCAAGACCTGAAGCCGATGACGGCCATAGCGAGATATACCGTATATAAACCTGCGTAAAGGAAAAGCCCTGAATCGCCGTTAAGGCCCTTAAATAAATACAACGCAATCTGCACTGCATCGATGACAAACCACGCAACCCAGCTATATAAATATTTCCTAGCAGTCATCCACATAGCCGTAGCACTGGCCACGGTTGTGAAACTATCTGCATAGGCTAAGTCTGCTGTAGAAAATTCAGAGAATGCCCAGCCCATTAAAATGCTGCCAGCCATAGTGAGGGCTAATAAGTTTAGATTAGTGCGCATTACAGTTCTTATGGGTTTGAGAACACCCTGCTGTCGATGCTGACTGCCGCCATAAAGCCAGTAGTACCAGCCGTAAGCATTCATTAATACATAGTAAAGATTGAGTAATACGTCGGCAAAAAGATTGGCCCTGGCCACCACCATGACTGTGATGAGCGCGTAAATTAGACCAACAGGGAAGTTGAGTACGTTTTCTTTGATCAACAGCCATACACAAAGTAGCCCGCTGAACACGCCAATCAACTCTAACCAGTTATTTAGAAGGTAATCTAGCAAAACACTTTAGCCTTAACTTTTGCTCTAACTTTTGCTCTAACTTTAGCCGTAACATATGCGCGCCCGAATAAGACACAGATTTACTAAGAATGCAAAGTAGCAAAAGTTGCTGAGAAAGGCCCGTAAAATACAATTAGCCCAGGCGCAAAACGGTCTAGGTGGCCAATATACATGTCGCAATCCATCCGAAAGCTATAGTTAGGCCGCTGCTTAGGCCGCTACTACCGTCACCCACTGATTTTCTACCAGTATTTCAAAGGTTTCGTATTTTAAGTCGAACGGCACCAACTGGGGGCACGAGCTGGTTGGCGCGGGCTGATTGTCCCGGCTAGTTTCACTCAGTTTGCGTAGTACAGCCTCGGTAAAAGGTACAAAGGCTAAATTGGCTTGTTGAGATTGGCCTTGTTGTGCGCAGTTTTTTTGCGAAAAGCTCTTTGATGACGTATCTAGGTCTGTATTCATTTGCCGCTTACTCTGTAATCAGGGGCTATTAAGCATTAAGACATTTAAGGGATATGCGACAAAATCACGAAATATGAGTGAATATAATGAAGAAATATGGGATCTCAAATTCGGCGTAACATATGCGCTGTACCAAGGCTTGGTTGCTTAGAATAATGCCCGGACCATTGCACGAAACTTGTCACCATTGACGCTAAACCAGCTAGAATGATCGCAGTAAATGAAATCAAAGGTGTCTATTTTGGCAAAGAGTATCGTCATTGTTGAGGATGATCCTGATCAACGATCAAACTATATGGATGCAATTTCCAAAAAAGGCTACACCGTTCGCGCATTTGGTAGCCGTGAAGAAGCCCTTGCAGGATTTGATGAGGCCCTGCCCGACTTGGCAATTCTAGATATTATTCTGGGTGAAGAAGTGGACGCAGGTTTTCAACTTTGCCGAGAACTGCTGGCCCGCGCGCCGAATTTACCGGTTATTTTTCTCACAGAGAGAATTAACGAAATAGACAAGATTTCAGGCTTACGTTTGGGAGCTTGGGATTATCTTCCCAAACCTATTTCTTTAGACTACTTGGCAGAACGAATTTCATCATTGCTGCGTATCAACGAAGTTCGAAGCGACCAAGATCGTAAAGAAAGTTCCTCTGAAAAAAACATCGGCGAATTGGCGTTGGACCAAGACGCTCTGCTGGTCGCTTGGCGAGGTGAACGCATAGACCTTTCTGGCACAGAATTTCGCATGCTGGCGAAGTTAGTGCGCATGCCTGGTCACGCAGTGAGTTACGAAACCTTGATGAATGCCACCATGCAAAGCTTGGTAACTAACAACACCATAAATACCCATATGCGCAACATACGCAAAAAATTTGAAAAAATTGACAGTAAGTTTTCGTGCATTAAGAGTGAATACGGTTTCGGTTACCGCTGGTTAGATCAATAAAGTTGCTAGTGGCATAGATGGCGTTCAAACTTAAATTTCGCGGTCCAAGGTTAGGCACCAAGCTTGCGATGATGGGTCTGGCGCTTTTGATTATTCCTTGGTTCAGCTATTTGCAGTTAGTGGAAATGGAACGACTTTTGATTCAGGGCCAATCTCAGGCTCAGTTACTGACGGCACAGGGCATTTCCACTTTATTCAACGGTCGCGAAGATCTATTTAATGACCTGCCAGTCAACGTTGAAGATTTTGAACCGCTTTACGCACTGCCACTGCAAAGCACTATTAGGTTGGACGGTGACGCCGATGATTGGGGTGATGATGCCCAAAAATCTTACCTTCAATTTGGTTCTACTCTTGGCAACAGTGACGCTGATTTTTCATTGTTGCTTGGCGAGCGCGCAGAGTATTTGTACGCACACATGCGCATTCAAGACCAATCAATTGTTTATCGTGATTCTGATTATTTGCGTTTAGATAACGCTGATCATATTCGTTTGAATTTTATTCGCACCGATGGCGCCGACGGTAGAGTCGCGCTAGTTTTTCAAGAATCCAACGTTATTACTGGCTTTTCTATGGATGAGCAGTGGCGGTATTCAGATACAGGTAACGCAGATAACCGCATACAAGGAGTATCAAAACCTACACCTGAGGGAGATGGTTTTTTTGCTGAGTTCCGTGTGCCCTTAGATTTGCTGGGTTCGAGGACGTTTTTTGGTATGACCTTTATCGATGTTGACGATGTCGTTGATCGAGAAGTTGTGGCAAGTACGCAAACCCTCCCCCCGACAGAAAAACAAAACTTCAACTTAGTTGTGCTGCGTACCCCTGAAGTGCGTAAAATTGTCCAGGGGCTTGGTTATGCGGGTGCGAGAATATTAGTCATTGATAGCCAGCAGCGAGTGCGCGCAGAAGCTGGTAGTATTCGACCGGATTCCACAGACGAGACGGAGGAAGGCTGGTTAACAGTAGTTAGCGGGTGGTTCGACGACATTCGCCCTTGGCTGCATCAGTTGGTTATGGGCGAATCTCTAGATCAGTCGAGAGGCGCAATTGCTGGCACTGCCGGCGGTATCGCCGATAACCCGGCGGATAAAGCTATTGCTGTGAGCTTGAGCGGAGAACCTATCGCTCTGCGCAATCGAGTGTCTGAAACTCAAGAATTGATTCTAGCAGCGCACCCTATTATTTCTTCGGAAGAAGTTATTGGTACCGTGATCGTTGAACAAAATATTGATGATATTTTGCGCTTTCAACGCTCAGCACTTGAGCAAGTATTGCTTTTGTCGTTGCTCAGTTTGTTCGCTATTTTTGTTGCGCTAATAGCATTTGCTGGTCGCTTGGCTTGGCGCATACGTAATCTGCGCAGAGAGGCCAGTTCTGCAATTGACGCCCGCGGCCGACTAAAAAAATCTCAACTGCTCAGTGAAATACGCGCTGGCGACGAAATAGGTGATTTGGCTAGAAGCGTATCTAATATGTTAGAAAAGTTGAATCAGCACAATAATTTCCTCGAAAGCATGCCACGAACGCTACGTCATGAGATTAATAATCCGCTGAATACTTTGAGCACTTCGCTGCAGAACCTTGCTCAAGAGTACCCCGGCCTAGATCAAAGCAAATATCTAGCAAGTGCACAGCGCGGCGTTAACCGTATTGGTTCTATTGTGCAAAACTTGGCAGATGCGGCGAATCTTGAGGAGTCGCTCGAAGCCGAAGAGTTAGAAATTATCGATTTAGACATTCTACTCTCAAGCTACGTGGCGAACTGTTCTCTGAGCCACCCGGGTATAAATTTCGCTTATAGGGGGTCTCGTAAACCCGCTTACGCCTTAGTCTCAGATTTTCGTATTGAACAACTGATGGATAAGGTTATTGACAATGCTGTAG
>CAUZON010000054.1:0-15896 GCA_963581445.1 Gammaproteobacteria bacterium
TAGACGCCCATACTTTGTACGTTATGCGCAAACACAAAGATTTACAGCATTTGTACGGCCAGGCCCCTGCAGCTGTTGAGGCCGCAATAGCAGGATTTAATAAGCAAGTTGCTGTGGCATCAGAACATCTTCGGCAAAAGGAATACTTGGTTGGCGACTATTTTACTGGCGCGGACTTAATGCTCGCTGGAATTTTGCAATGGGCCAAAGACTACGGCTTTGATCTTGACCAGACATTGCTCGACTACACAAACAGACAACATCAGCGGCCCGCCTATATTGGAGCGAACAAGCTTAACAAAAGTACTGCTGGCTAAAACCAGAAGACTAAAGCCAGGCGGTTAAGTCACTGTCGCAGGCTTTAGCTCCGGCACTGGCAGTTGCATAGGCAAAGGACTGGCCAGCATCCGCGATGACATTAACAACGCCGCCTTGCATCATGCCATCGTATGCGTGAGGTGCGGCTCTGCGGTCCAAACCATATCGAATTCCCCTATCCCTACCTGAGTAAAATGTAGCCCAGTTAAATCCATACCGCGGACAAAAGACGGAGCCATAGAAAGATCGAGGTCCTCCCCCGTACCATTGACCGCCCTATCAATTAGCTGCTGGATATCCTTTATCGGGTTAAATTTTGCTTTCGACATCGCTCTTCTCCTGCGCCTGTGGCGCACTGTTGTAATACGTTTTTGACCTACCTTATTGTTTTTATTATTTGATTTTTATTATCTGATTTTTATCGGCTTTTGTGCTTCTGAGGTAAAACTCTTAGCGTTAGCGTTTTACCCTAGCTATTTAATTTTGCTCACCCAGATCTAATACCATGGCCAAATTACCGCGTTCGTAACGATCGTCCGGATTCATCGGCAAATCTTTGAAGCCCAGCTTGTGATAAACCGCCAGCGCCGGTTTCAGCACATCGTTGGTGGTCAAAATAATCTGTTTACCCTGACGCTGGAAAGCAAATTCAATACAGTGCTGAAGCAGAAGTTGGCCTAACCCCTCACCTTGGCGATTGGGTAAAATTGCCATCTTGGCCAGCTCATAGACTTCTATAGCTTTAGCTGATTGCGCTACTGCTTGTTGGGGTTCCTCTTTCCACTTCTTTTTAGGGCCCTTTTTAGGGACCATGGCCGCAGTACCAATCACCTGTTCACCACCATTAGCGCAATCAAGCAGAAAAAATATTTCCCCGCCGTTATCAATGGCGTAGGCCTCTGGGTGATCTAGAGCTGCCCGATCTTCGGCCTCGATAACAAAAAATTCAGTGATCCACTGATAATTCAAGGCAGCAAAATCGCCTGCATATTTAGCCTGGTAGCCAACAATAACGATGTCGCTATTTGCACCCTCGGCCACCGTTTCATCTCCACTCATGCCTTTAACCACTCAAGTATTGCTGCGCTTTCCTCCACAGGATAAGTATGCGAAAGATCGGCCAGTTCTCGATAAACCACTTTGGCACCAGCAATTGTTAGAGCATCTTGCGCGGTCCGCGCCACATCAACGGGAAACATCCAGTCCAACGAACCGTGCGTCAGATAAACGGGCAAATCCCTTATCCGCTGGTCGTCTACCACTTCCAACAGCATAGGGTGGAATGAGGCAGCACAAGGGGCCAAATGGGTGAAGGGAGAATCTGCCGTTAAACCGCTGACATAGCTGAACGTGCCGCCGTCAGACATACCCGCCAAAAGAATTCTGTCCTCATCAATTTGCCAGTTTTCACGGGCATAGCTGACTAATTGAGCAAGCCTGTCACTGTCCTGCTCAGGGTCCATCAACGACCAAGTTCGATCCTGGGAGGTGGGGCTTATCACAACACAGTTATGTGTTCGCGCTGCACGCAGCCAAGACCACAAAAACTGCCGCCCATGCCCACTCCCCCCGTGCAGAGCCATTACTAAGGGTACTTTTTCCCCTGCATAGGATTCAGGCACGTAAACCGAAAAACCGCCGCGCTGCTGACTTGCGTTATCCGCATGCATAACCCCTACATTGGGCTGCTCCGGGTTATTCTGGCTCAAGGCCGCGAGCAAAGTTTTATCGTCCCGATGACTGGGTTCTAAGAAATAGCGGCTCACTGGGGGCAGCATATAAGTCAAAGGATAGGCAGCTTCAACAGCCTTGGTAGCAAGCCCCATGGCTCTGTAGGCTAACATGGCAGGATCTGGGTCAGCGGCGGCGCCAGTAAATCCTGCATATGCTTTCAACGCTAAAATTGCGCTACTCCTGGCATGTTCAACAAATTCCTGCAGATCATCCGGCCAAGCAACAGCAGAAAAAACCTCCAAGCCAGTCTGAAGCGGCTGCTCATGGGACTCAATTGCACCCACAACGGCTGGAATATTGGGTGGGTGCATATGCCGGCCAGCATAGGTCAGTGCATCTAACGCGGTGAGTAATGGCGGCACTAAGGCCGTGGTGGCATCAAGCATTTCATCTGTTTCTGACACTGGTTTCCCCTCATACAAATAACGACGCCAACTGCGCTCACGCACTGGGGCATAACCTTGGGCCTATTTATTTTTCTGGTCACCCCCGATGAGGCAAATTAGCCCGGCTCACAGCCCCAAGGCCAGAACTTTTTCGCTATAGTGATTATGCATTAGGACACAAAGCGACGTTTTTTTGACATGACCTCAGGCAATGTAGAGGTCTTCCTAGAGGTTGGGGCTTGCCGAACTTTCAAGGTTGGCAAAGGTACGAAAGAGAGAAAACCATAATCACGAAGGCAATGACGCCCTAACATATAGAGCTTGCGAACTTATGACTGAACCAACCTTTACCGATGAACGAGCATCTGCAACAGATACCCAACCCTACTATTTGCCTTTAACGGATGAGGTTGAAGTTTTTCGCGCAGCTTATACGGCCAGGTTACCCATTCTTTTAAAGGGGCCGACTGGTTGCGGAAAAACGCGTTTTGTTGAACACATGACTTGGTTACTAAACAACGAAAAACCTGTTGAGGCGCAAAGCGAAACGCCGCTTATTACTGTGTCTTGTCACGAAGATTTAACAGCCACTGATATGGTCGGACGCTATCTACTGAAGGGTGATGAAACCATTTGGTCCGACGGCCCATTAACCCGCGCAGTACGCAGCGGCTCAATATGCTACTTAGACGAAATTGTGGAAGCACGCAAAGACACCACGGTCCTCATTCACTCCCTCACTGACCATAGACGCATACTACCCATCGACAAAACCGGTGAATTGATTCAAGCCCACGACGAATTTTTACTGGTCATTTCATATAACCCTGGCTATCAAAGCGTACTTAAAGACCTTAAGCCAAGCACTCGCCAGCGCTTCGTCAGCCTCGAATTTGATTACCCTGATGTGGAAATAGAACGCCGCATCATTGCCCACGAATCCGGCGTTGATGACACTCAAGCAGAGCGCCTTGCGACCATTGGCCAGCGTGTGCGCAACCTCAAGCAACATGGCTTCGAAGAGGGTGTGAGTACACGCTTACTCATTTACACCGGCGAGTTGATCGCTGGTGGAATCGAGCCGCGCCGCGCGGCAAAAGCGGCCATCATCAGCGCCATTTCTGACGATGCCGGTGTACAAGAAGCGGTGGCGGACATTGTCGACGTTATTCTGCCGTAAATGCAGATACTCTTAGCAGATGTTGAAAGCGCGCTAAGCCTTTTCACCGAGGGTATTGCCGGGCGCTATTTGCATATCCGAGGTACCGAAGAATTTAAACTCAACCCACGCCTGAATTTAGCCATGGGCGCAATGGGGCAGAGCCACGACACACTGTTTTTACCCGAAGAACTAAGCACTGCCACGCCAGCAGGCTACCGCGTATTGGTCATGGAGCAGTTGGGCTTAAGAGAATGTGGCACGCTGAAATTTCGCATGGCTAGGGCGCTTGAGCAATTGCCTGAACTGGCGGCAAGGTATCAACCGCGCAAAGACCTCAGCCCAAGAACCGGCGACTACCGAGTTCTCTTCGACAGCTTTGATCAACCCCAAATTGCCGAACGGCTTTTTCTGCTGTTGGACCAAGCGCGTATTCAAGCTTATATGGTCAGCACTTACCCTGGTTTAAGGCGACACCTAACCAGCCACCAGGAATACCTACTGGCTTTTGAACCCTGTGAAATGGACCTGCTAGGTCAAGCTATGGAATGGCTACGTGGTGCAGTATTCAGCCAAGAAATTAATTCTGGCCCGGGTTGGCAAGCCCTGAACTTGGCGCTGCAAGAACAAAGCAACGCAGACCTTAGCGTTTACGACAGCGTGGCATGCCTGTGCAAAATTTATGACCAAGTCGTTGCTGAGTACGAAGTGCCAGAAAGCGCCCCCTACCAGCAAAAGGACGAATCCTTAGTAGATTGGCTCAACCGTGAACAGCGTATTGAAGATTGGGAAGAGGATTTAGACGAGATCAACGAGGATATGGCCACCCAAGCTGCCGCCAATGAAATACCTACGGGCCAAGAAACAGAAGCCGTTCAAGGCGAGGGCGGCGACGGCTCACAGCGCGAGGCGGGCCTTGATATTGAAATCAAAGAATTAAAAGACGAGCGCGACGCCCTCAAGCGCCGCGTCGATATGGAGCGCTCGTCAGTTCAACACGCGCTAGGACATGACCGCAGCGCATCGCGCAGCTATCGCTATGACGAATGGGACCATCTAAATCGTCGCTACTTGCGCGCATGGTGCCGGGTATTTGAAGAAGAATTAGTCTCTGAGTCTGCTGAAGACGTTGATCATCTGAAACGCGTCATTCGCGACTATCAGCCCATGGTCCAGCGCCAGCTCGAACAGATTAGGCCTACAGGACTAGAGCGCGTGCGACGGGTACAGGATGGTGACGAACTAGACCTCACCGCCATTATTGAAGCACGACAAGATTTACGCGCAGGACACAGTCCGGATGAGCGCTACTATTCGCGCAAAGAACGGGTGCAACGCGACGTATGCGCGGTATTTTTGGTGGACCAGTCGGCGTCAACAGATGATCCCATTCATCCGCCAGAACCTACAGATTGGTCAAACTATGATGCAGAGGCCGAAGTAGATTTACGCGCCGGCTGGTACGCAGCCCTTGAGCCAGAGGAAGAGGAAGCACCAGAGGAAACACCGCGCAAGATCATAGACCTGGAACGTGACGCCATGGTGGTTATGGCAGCCTCACTAGACGCCCTTGGCGACAGCTACGGCATTTACGGTTTCTCCGGGTACAGCAAAGACAATGTAGAAATTTTTGTCGCTAAAGAGCCAGAAGATAATTTTTCGCAAAAGACTCTGCAAAGTATCGCGGCCATGCAGCCGAAGGGTTCTACTCGAATGGGTCCTGCAATTCGCCACGGCAGTCACAAGCTCATGGCCTCGGGTAGTGCTATGAAAGTGCTTATTGTCATCAGCGATGGTTTCCCACAAGACTGTGACTACGGTCCCGAGCGCGGCAATCACGACTACGGGGTAGAAGATACCGCCAAGTCCTTGTTAGAGGCTCAGCAGAAAGGCATAGAAACTTTTTGTATTACCGTAGACAAGTCTGGCCACGACTATCTAAAACGAATGTGCCCAGATGAGCGGTATATGATCATTGAAGATATGGAAGATTTACCCGATCAGCTGACCAAAGTGTATGCCACTCTCACCGGTCGATAGAGACCTAGAAAAAAGAGGCGTAAAAGCTAGGGCCAAACAAAGCGCCGATCGCCGAGCTACTGCACCGACCAAATCAACATCAAAACGAACAAAGCTACTAGACCCAAAATAAAAATCGCCGTGGACCAGTCCCCTTCCTGCGCTTCAACGGGGTTTTCACGCCAGCGTTTCACCATTGGCCACATAGCAAAAGCCATAAGCCCCATGGCAATTAGCGCACCTATTTGCATCCATTCCATTTTATAGCTCCCAAAATAAACCCGGCGCAGTGGCCGGGTTCTTAATCAACAAACTGGTTCAGGCCAGTTCAACCAATAGCTATTTCGCCTAGTCGTCGCTGCCGAAGATACCGAGAATTGCCAATAAGTGGATAAAGATATTGAAGATGCTCAGATACAAGCCGTAAGTCGCCATGATGTAGTTAGTCTCACCACCACGAATAATAGCGCCGGTTTGCATTAAAATCAGGCAGCTCATCAACATAATAACCGCTGCGGAAACGCCTAAAGAGAGCAGGGGGATTTGCAGGAAGATATTGGCGATCATGCTAACAATAAGCACCATCATACCAATAGCCACAAAACCACCCATAAAACTGAAATCGCGCTTGGTCATCGTCGCATAAGCGCTAAGCCCCAAAAAAATTGTCGCGGTGCCGCCCAATGCAGTAGCGACAATCATTGGGCCTTTCGCCATTGATAGATACAAACTAATTACTGGGCCAATGCCGAAGCCAAGCAAGCCGGTAACCAAGAAAATCACACCCAGACCCGCACCAGAGTTCGCTGTTTTTGGCAGAACAAAAATGCCCAGCACCATAGAAGCAATCATGCAAATCAAATAAGCCCCAGTAGGTACATTCAGAACCATGGCCATCATGGCCATAACCGCGCTAAAGCCCAACGTGGCGGATAGTAGTAAATAGGTATTCTTCAATACCTTGTTTGTTTCTAGGGTAGAAAGGCCTGCTACAGAAGCCTGACGCATTGTTCTTTGTTCCATCTTAAAAACCTCTAATGACATTAGATAAATGTTATGTTGCACTCAACAGTCCCTAAGAACTGACTGGCTATGACGTATATATTGGCGTTTATGGGTGCGATTGCAAGTGCAATTGAGGGTTTTCGGCGCTTAAAGCACCCTTGTCTAGGATTCCCAGGGAAACCCAGCTCTATTCTCCTACGCTAATGAACAAGAAGCACTATTACTGGCTTTTTGCCCGGCTATTAGCTCACTTAAGACCAACGCAAAATCCTATCAAAACCGGACAAAAAACGGTGCCGACAAGTTGTTACGGTCGAGGGTCTTTTTTGGCAAATTGGCGTTCTTTTTTCGTCAATCTCGAGTAATAATACGTCCAGTTTCAGAGTCAAAACTGCTGGCGTTTAGGGTGTACTGTCGACCTCTTCTTTTTGGAAGCAAAAACAAATGGCGCTACCACAACTTGATCCACGTTTTGAAGAATACGTCAGAGAGCATCCGACCATTTCTTACGCCCAGCCAGATGACCCGTGGCTGGTTAAACACTTTATTTCATCCATGGAAGTTGTCTTTGGCCGGCGCAAAATTGAGTCTGTTTATCGCAAACTCAAAGAGGGTCCCTTTGCCATAGAAGACTTTTTCCAGGCCGCCTTCGCCGCCACAGGCATACAACCCTATTATGACGATGCGAAACTCGCGGCCATTCCCAAAACCGGACCACTGGTATTTGTTGCCAACCACCCGTTTGGGGTAATAGACGGCATGGCGCTATGCGACATGGCCATTAACGCTCGGGGCGAGTTCAGAATTCTCATTAATGCAATGCTTTGCCAAGACCGAGACCTCGCCCCTCACTTTTTACCCATTGATTTCAAACCCACCAAGGCAGCGCTGAAAAATAATATAAGTGCGAAGAAAGTAGCTCAAGAATGCTTGGCTAAAGACATTCCAATTATTATTTTTCCATCAGGTTTTGTCTCCACCGCCAACAAACGCGGCTTTGGCGAGGTGGTAGATGCGCCTTGGACAACGTTTGCAGCAAAACTGATACGTGATGCTAAAGCCACGGTGGTCCCAGTTTATTTCCATGGCCGCAACAGCCGTCGCTTTCACCTAGCCTCGCACATTGCAGAACCTTTACGCATGGCACTACTGCTCAACGAAGCACTGAAGCAATTTGGTAAAGAGATAAAAGCTGATGTTGGCGAGCCTCCGCTGCCATGGTTAAAACTATCGGAATTTACAACACGCCAAACCCTCACCGACTTCCTCTACCAAAAAGTCCAAGATCTGGCCCCCATGACTAATGAGACCAACCAAGCGACAAAGAAAAAGCGCTTTCTAAGACGCATTGGTTAGCGCTCTTTGACTCCGTGTCACACTTCTAAACTCTCCTCAACTCTCCGCAGCTTCATCACGCTGGTCTTTTTCCCGTAGCAATTTAGCTAAGACTGATAGTATCTGAGGCCAAATATTGCATAAGTAGTTTTTCAATATGGAAGACGAGTTTTCGACACAGCCGCCTTGGGTGGAAATTTTCCGCTCTGACCAGCAAGCACAAATTCAGGATGCGGCCTTAGTCCTTGCAGCGGTAGAAATAGACTACCGAGTTCACCGACCGCAAACCGTTCCGCCTGGGCCATGGTCGTTATTGGTTGAGCCACATAATCAAGAAATGGGCCACCAACAACTAGTTGAATTTTGGGAAGAGAATTCAAAGCCACCGGTAAAACCAATAGAAGTTGCTACAGTGGACACCGGTTGGTGGGGGGTCATCGGCTTTCTGGCGGTTATTTGGTCCGTGCCCAACTTGGCTCAATTCACAAACGTAGACCTGCGCGATGCCGGTATATTAGATGCAGGACTCATTGCCCAAGGCGAAGTGTGGCGCATTGTCACCGCCCTCACTCTACACGCCGATTTCAGCCACATATTAAGCAACACCGTGTTTGGCAGTTTGTTTGGTCTCTTTGCATCGCGCTACTTAGGCTCTGGCTGCGCATGGCTGGTGATTGTGCTGGCGAGCATGGCCGCCAACTACACCAACGCGTTAATACATCCAGACGACTTCCGCTCACTTGGCGCGTCCACCGCCTCATTCGCGGCCCTAGGACTCGCGCCCACGGTGTTGTGGCGTAAAGGCATATTTAGGCATCAGGACTGGCGGCGCGCTTTAGCACCAGTGTTCGCGGCAGTTTGTATGCTCGCTTACATGGGTTTTGGCGGCGAGCGAACGGATATTGGCGCTCATGTATTTGGCTTCGCTTTTGGCGCATTGGCGGGCTATTTTATTGCACCAGTAAACTTCCAAGCCATGGGCCCAGCAATGCAACAAAAACTCGGCATCGCGTCGCTAAGCATCATTCTCTTCAGCTGGAGTATCGCGCTGAAATAAACTTGCACCACAAACGTTAAGGTTAGGTTCAGTTAACTAGGCCTAGTGTGGCTTCCAACATCCCAACAAGCGCAATTGATATCTATATCAATTCAAAGCGCTTGAAGCAGATGAATGAGGAGGTTTTATGTTTGAGCGGATTTTGAAAAATAATACAAATGAACTCACCCAGCCCGCTCGCTGGGCTTGCAGCCTAACCCTGCTAGCAACCCTTGGCCTGTCGGATGTTTCAGCACATGCCGTAACAGATGTGACGAATGTCCCTCTCGCGTCTGTTGCCACAGTAAAAAATAACGATTCAGAACTATTAAATAGCGAGGCACTGGAAAAACTAGTGGCGCCCATCGCCCTGTATCCCGACGATCTCATCGCCATTGTGCTACCGGCATCCACAGACCCCGTTGGCGTGGTACTGGCCGCACGCCGTTTGGAGGAAGAACAGCCTCAAAGTCAAAATAAGCACGACACACAGCCTGTCGATTCAGCGCAACTAGGCGCAAGCCAAGCCATTGACGCCTTAAGACACTACCCTGACGTGCTGGCGAAAATGAACGTTAATTTAAATTGGACTAGAGCACTGGGTGAGGCTGCGTCCTCGCAACAAGGCGACCTGCTAGATGCCATACAGGACTATAGAAAAGCCGCAGCAGACTCTGGCTTTTTAAAAAACGATGAGCATCAGGTCGTCGAGGTCGCAGACGACACAGTGCTGATTCTGCCACGAGACCCCCAAGTTATTTATGTACCGGACTATAGCCCTCGACAGGTAGTGGTTTATCGAACAGCACCAAGACGCGCAATGAGATACCACTCAACACCGTCACCAGTGTACTACCGCCGTTACAACTCCTCCCACCGCTATCATCGCGCAACCCAAGATTGGCATAGCCCAACATTTACTTTGGCCTGGCATGACGGACATATTCGACCACGTCATCGCGGCCATTCTAACAGCAGATACTACCGGTCACGACAGCGTCATTACCTGCATAACAGCAAACCGCAAAGGAGCAAACATAACCGCCACTATGACAATCGCCAGCACGGTTATATAGATCATAGACCGCGCAATAAACACAGCACCCATGATAATAGAAGACATCACTCTTCAAGGAACAGTGTAAGCGTTGACCACAACCGTAGATCTAACCGCGGGTTCAACCATAGAGACAAGGGCGAGCGCCTTCACAATGATAATCAGAGAGGTCAACAACAACCCTCCCATAATGGCCGCCAGCAGCAGAATAGAAACGGTGCCCGCAATACAAATCTGACGTCAAGTGCCAACGAGTCCAAACAGCTCCGAGCCTGGAAGTGAAAAGTTGAATCTACTTTTTAGTGTGCTTTCACTTAATGCAGCACTTAATCTACTACGCCCCCCCACTCCGGGGCTTTGGGATTAAGCGCCCAAACTAAGGCCACCATGGAAAGTCCGGAAACAGGACACCAGTAGAAAAACGCAATACCTGCGCTAGACATCCAAACCACCAGCAAGCAAGCCAATGCAAAACCCAACATAATAGTTGGGAACGTACCAATACCAAATCGCGCCAAAATAATACTGCCAAAAATTGCGCCATAAACGTAGTTGGGTAGTTTAAAGGTTAAATCTAATAGGCCCTCAGCAGAATAATTGTCGAAGAATAGCGCCAACACAAAGAAGATTAAGCCCCAAACCAACATGAAAAATCTGGAGGCTTTCAAGTAATGGGTTTCAGTTTCGGCTTGCCGCCAACGGCTATAAATATGATTAACGGTTAAGTCAGAGCTTTCTGCCAATGCAGAATCTAGTGTTGAAATAGCCGCTGCAAATATCGCTGCGATAAAAATACCCGATATACCCACAGGTAGCTCTGATGCAATAAAATGCGGGAATATTCTATCTGGTGAGGCCGCCAACTCTAGAGCCACATCGTCGGGCAAACCTCGTTCACCGTAAAAAGCATATAAGGCCAAACCCACACCCAGAATAACCAAGTGCATAACGTAAAATAGCGCAGCAAAATTAAACGCCTTTTGTGCGTCGCCAACACTGCGACAGGCTTTAACCCGCTGCCAGGTACCCTGAGTGCTGCCTTGAGCAATACTTAAACCTATTGCGCCAATGACCCCGGCCCAAATGGTGTAGCGCTTTTCAGGGTCGGTATCAAAATCGAACAACACCAACTTAGCCTGATCATCTAACCAAATGATTGTCTCGGGTAGCGATCGCTCTAAACTTAAGAGCATATAGATTAGCGCAAAACCTGCACCCACCGCGAATAGGCCAAAGAGCAGAAAGTCTGTCCAGATCACGGTTTTAATGCCCGCAAGCGCACCCCAGAGTACGCTAATCAGCATCACAAATAGCGCGCACGGTGCCAGTCCCCAGCCGCTGATGACGTCTAATACCAAACCCGCTGTGAGCAGTTTTACCCCTGAGTTAATGACATTAAGCAGCAAGCCCAGATACATTGAAAACTCGCCGGTGGCCGGATCTATGCGCCGAGCAATGTACTCATAACTAGTGGCCAAGCCCTGGCTTTCATAAAATGGCCGCGCCAGCAATCGAGCGACAACCACCTTACCAGCAGCCAAACCTAAGATAACTTGGAAGTAAGTTAAATTGCCGCCCTCAGCAAAAACTGCTGCGGGCACCGAGATAAAGGTCACTGAACTGACGACGGTAGCAATGATACTTGCTGACACTGCCCACCAAGGCATTGAGCCGTCGGCTTGGAAAAAACCTTTGCGGTCCTTTATGTTGCCACTAAGCCTGTGACCTACATAGGTCACGGCCAGCATTACCAATACAACAACTGCAAAATCAATGGGGTGCAAAAGCTAACTCACTTAGAAGTATTGGTGGGCAACGCGGGTAAGGCAAGCTCAGCTGGCGTGACAGGAAGAAAAGTGGCAATAAATTTTCTTTGGGTGAAACGACACCCCTCTTCTGAGTACTGATAATCATCAAAGTACTCGCCCATGGCAGTAAAATTGGCAACCATGGTTGGGCCACCACTTTTAGCGCCGCTATAAATCAGCGCATAACTTACCCCAGTCGCATGAGTTGCATCCACTGGCGTTATGCGAATATTAGTCATCATGTGGCGCAAAGTCGGCCCATCCTTATTTGCCAAACGCGCAGCAATGGCTTTATGCCCAACAAAGGTTAGATCCATTACCGATAACGAGCCGTCCGCGGTGAACAAACCCGCAAACTTCTCAGCGTCTTCTTGATCTCGGTAAGTTGCATAATCTAAAACCAGCTCATGACAACTGGCGATCATCTCTGAATTAACTTGGGCAGCTTGGGTGGATAGGGGCATGGCAAATCCAGCCAGAGCCAATAAAAACACCCACCCAAGAGACGACAAGTTGTCAGGAGCCAAAGCGTTCACAACCGAACAATCCGAGTACCCACGTTACCGCCAGATAACAAATCTACAAAGGCTTCTGGCGCTGCAGTTAGCCCATTGACTTCATCAGTCAAGCTGATCATTTCACCACTTTGTAGCCAAGTATGAATTTGCTCGCGGGCCATAGAATATTGTTCGGCAAAATCAAACACCAAAAATCCGCGCATAGTGATGCGGTTATTCACCAACAATCCAGGAATACCTCGGGGGCCTGGCTCTGGTGTATTGGTGTCATATTGCGATACCACACCACAACAGCTAATACGCCCTGCAACGTTCATACGAAACAACGCAGACCCTAAGATCATGCCGCCAGTATTGTCGAAGTACACGTCGACACCATTGGGTGTCGCCTCTTTCAAATTCTGGCGATAATTCGCGTCTTTGTAATTGACCACGCTGCCAAAACCTAGCTGCTCGGTAAGTATGCGGCCTTTTTCTTCGCTGCCACACACACCAACGGTATGACATCCGACAATGCGGGCCATTTGTCCTACCATATGCCCAACAGAACCTGCTGCTGCTGAAACCATAACGGTTTCACCCGCCTTCGCTTGGCCCACTTCATTAAGCCCAAAGTACGCAGTCAATCCGTTGATACCTAACGGGCCTAAGTAATGAATCGGGTCATGACTAGGATCAATCTTAGTGACCAACTTAGCATCTTGGGCAGAGTAAGCCTGCCAGCCTGTAGCTGCTGTGACATGATCGCCAACACTAAATTCGGACGCATTAGACGCCACCACTTCACCCACGCCAGTACCGTTCATAACTCGGCCTGCTTCAGGCGCGCCGGCGTAACTGGCACTGCCCTGAAGACCCGCACGCGTGCCCGCAGTAATCGCAAAGGCAATAGTTTTAATGAGCACTTGGCCCTGACCAATCTCTGGCATAGCCGATTCTGAAAGACGATAATTATCTGCGGTCAATTTACCTTTAGGCAAACTGTCTATAAGTACTTGTTGATTCTGCATGATGAGTTCCTTTTAGGCTGAATAGAGGTTTATTATTTATAAATGAGGGGTATCCGCACAGTTTTACAAGACTGACTACAGGTCTGTCATAGTTTAGCGCGGTACCAATTTAGGTAACTGCCCATTATTTCTGCAAACTCTGGCCGTGCGCTCAAATTGAGCATGTGCGCGTAAGCCCTTGGGTACCGCTGCAGGCCGTCGCTACTAATGAGTTTGTAGCCTTGAGCATGCAGGCTTTTCTCTGCATGGCCTTCGCGCAAGAATTGAGCAAAGTCACAAACGAAGGAAATGTCGGCAATCGACAGTGTACTGCCTACTAGAAACGAGGCCTGCATATCTTCTGAGTTTTGTATCTCTATGTTGGCATTAGTAGAGACGCCCGCTAACGCAGCTTCAATACCGTCCAAATAAAATTCGTACGCACCAACCATACGTTGATATGTTTCTTCGCTGAGAGACTCAATATCCAGCAAGTAAACTTGCGCTTCACGCGCAAAGACCAAGTTAGCATCTAGAAAACTGTCAATTCGCGAGGCTTCGTAATGTTCACTGCCATACAACTTGGGTAAACCGAGTTTGTCCGGCGCTGCACGTACAACACTGCGCAAAATACTATTGGACTCAAATATACCGACTTGCCCATCACTGCTGAAACCAGCAGGTACTGTACCAAATGGGTGGGCTTGGAGAAATTCATCCGTTTTATATAGTGCGCCTTTAAAGCCTCTGCGGCCCTGACGCGCAGCGGGATTGTCTGGCGTTTTTTCTTCATCCGTTAGTAGGCGCGGCTGGGCATCCCACAACCAGTCTCCTAGCTTGGCTGGCTTGTCTCCGGTAACCACCACATCTACCTCAAGTAACTTAGCGGCTATTAGTGATTTCCACACCCGTGGGTTGGGTAAATAAGAAAATATTTTAAGTACTGTTGTGCTCACCTATTTCTCCCCTTACAACTTATTAGCCCTCAACAACCACGCTATCTTGTCTACCACCAGCCGCGCAAAGGCATACCGACAACAGAACATTCGACATAGCTCTCGAACGCAGTAAAAATACAGGGGACCGAGTTTAGGCTACCCGCAACAAAACCTCATCTTGATTTAGTAGATAATCTGCCGATACTCTGGACCTAAGTTTTTGCTCCTAGTTTCGGTCTTTTGTATGAGGAGGTTGCAATGAAGTTGCTTTATCGAATAACTAACTTAATTGTGCTAAGCCTAGTCGCTTTGTTTATCACTGGATGCGGTGCGCCAACATCCCAGATTGTGAACACGCAATCCGGTCCGGTTCAAGGTATCACTAGTGAAGGCGTCTCTATTTTCCGCGGTATTCCCTACGCAGCACCACCCTTGGGAGATTTGCGCTGGACACCGCCACAACCGGCGCAACCTTGGACTGAACCACTTATCGCAGACACTTACGGCCCTAGTTGCTGGCAGCCTACAGGTATCGGCAACGACGCATTTCTAAGTGCATTAGTAGCTGGGTCAGGCATGTCTGAATTTTCGCAATGGGTGCTGAAAACTGGCGCTGGTCTAGCTGAAGTATCCATTTCCGAAGATTGCCTAACCCTTAACGTTTTAACCCCAGAGATTAACGGCGAAAAACCGCTACCGGTTATGTTGTGGATTCACGGTGGCGCACATCAATACGGCTCTGGCGGCGACAACTACGAGTCAACAAGCTTTGTTAACAATAGCGTGATACTTGTAACCATTAACTATCGTCTGGGTATCTACGGCTTTATGGCCCACCCTGAACTTGCAACTGAAGACGCCAATGGCAGCACAGGCAACTATGGCATGTTGGATCAAATCGCGGCGCTACAGTGGGTTAAAGCAAACATCAAAAAATTCGGTGGCGATGCTAAGAACGTCACCATCTTTGGCGAATCTGCCGGGGGACACTCGGTTGGCCAACTGATGGCCTCGCCTTTAGCCAGAGGGTTATTCCACAAAGCCATCGCCCAGAGCGGCACTGGTTTTCAGCAATTCCAAACAACTAACAAGACCAATGAGAATATCAGTGGATTTAGTGCGGGTCGTATAGTCGCAGCCAAGGTCGGTGTCAGCGGCGAAAAAGAGATAGCCAAATTACGCGCCATGAGCGTAGAGGCATTGGCAGAGGCAGCAACGGATTTAACAATCAGCAGCACCTTTCATCCGCAAATCGACGGCTACGTGTTGCCCAAATCAACCGCGCAAATATTTGCTCTGGGCGAGCAAGCACCTGTACCACTGATGCTTGGCAGCAACGCAGACGAAGGCTCGGTACTTTATTACATGGGATTAACGCCTGTAGACGGCAGCACCGTCACGGGACCTGAAACCATCGAACAATGGGACAGTTTGCTGCAAGAAGAATTTGGCGATCAGGCCGATGCGCTAAGTATGCAATACGCGGTGGACGGCGACAGCGACGTTGTTAAGGGCGCAGAGCAACTTATGGGCGACAGCTACTTTGGTAGACACGCCTACTTTATGGCCCAACGCCATAGCGCATTAGGAAACC
>CAUZON010000055.1:0-14576 GCA_963581445.1 Gammaproteobacteria bacterium
AGATTGGAGTTACCGCGCTGAAACCTTTAATGACGCCTACAACACACCAATACTTGCCACAGACTCAGTGCAGTTGGTGGATGCTAGCGTGCGTTGGATAAGCGCTGATGAAGATTGGTTATTGACCTTGTCTGGACGTAATCTAACAGATGATGACTATCTGATAAGCGGCGTGTACGGCACAGCGTTTCAATCCTATGAAGGGTTGTTCGACCGCGGCAGAGAGTGGCGCTTAGAGCTTAGGCGCGAGTTTAATTAAGGGCTAGCACCTCATAATAGGTATTAAGGTTGCGCTGTAAAGCGTAACCGAGTTTTTGCTAAAGGGAGAAAAATGGCGAGAGTTAAAATTGCAAGACCAGATCAAGTAGATGATCCAGCGGTACAGGGAATTTTTGATTGGGTGACGCAAATGGAAGGCAGTGTCCCTAACCATTTTTTTGTTGAGCTGAATTTCCCAGAGTTTTTTACCGCCAAACTCGGTGCTACAAAAGTGTTGTGGGAAGCCGGTGAGTTGGAAATGACTGAAATTCAGCACATAGGCATTTTAGTTTCCCAACGCAACGGTTGCGCTTATTGCACAGCTGCGTTTTGTACCATTCTCAATCACGGATTGGGAGCGTCTGAAGATCTGGTGAGTCAGCTTTTACAAAAAGGTACCGACAGTGTCAGTAACACCCGGCTTAAGCATATATTGGAATATGCGCTGAAGGTGAATGATGAACCCGCCGAGGTAACCGATACTGATATTGAGGGTTTGCGTAGTGTGGGCCTAACGGACAAAGGCATTGTTCAAGTCACTCATATGGTTAGCGATTTTGGATCTTATAATCGTCTGAACCTGGCCCTGCAAACTGACTATGATTATCAGGACCTTTGGCGGAATTTGGCTTTTCCTAAAAGCTAGCCATTCTTAGAAATATCTTTTCTGGAAAATTCCCTTCGGAAAAGACCCTCCGCAAAATTCCAACGCTAATTTGTGAACTCTAACGTGCACTCAGATTGCATGACCAAGGGCTACTTATGAACGCGGATCAAGCCCTCTTGAGTGGTAGACGCCACCAACTCTCCGGCTTGATTATAGATGAGCCCTCTATTGAAGCCTCTGGCGCCACTTGCTGTTGGACTGTCTTGGTCGTACAGCAGCCACTCATCCGCTCGGAAAGGGCGGTGGAACCACATGGCGTGGTCGAGGCTGGCTACTTGTACATTGTCCTGCATGAAACTCACCCCGTGTGGGCGAGCAGCGGTGTCTAGCAAAGACCAATCAGACAAATAGGCAAGCACGCACTGATGTAAGCGCGGATCGTCAGGCAGCGCCTCGCCACTTTTCATCCAGCAACGCTGAACAGGTTCAGTGGGCTGGGGGTTGAGCAGATCAGTGGGTTCCACATGTTTCACTTGAATGGCGGAGGAGCCAGTAAACGATTCCTGAAATTCTGCCGGCCATGCTTGGGCTTGTTCTCTGCGTAATTCGTCTTCGTCCTTCAAGTCCTCTGGTTTAGGTGTGGTTGGCATTGGGAATTGATGTGACAAACCTTCTTCAGCAACTTGAAAAGAGATAGACATAGTGAATATAGCTTTGCCTTTTTGTACCGCGACAACGCGTCTCGTGGTGAAGCTTCGACCATCACGAATGCGGTCGACCTTATACAAAATGGGAATGCCTTTATCCCCCGCTCTGAGAAAGTAGCCGTGCAAGCTGTGTGCTTGGCGGTCTTCGTCTACGGTGCGGGAGGCGGCGACTAAGGCTTGGCCGATGACTTGGCCACCGTAAACGCGCTGCCAACCTTCGTTGGGGCTAGTGGCCAGATAATGATTCAACTCAATTTCTTCGAGATCGAGAGTTTCTATAATTTTATTCAGTGGTTGCATAGGTAATCTAAATTGGGTGCACTAAAACTGCGAGGCGCGGACAATACGTGGTCTGGTTCACCCAGTAAAGTGGCTGTTGAACAGTGCCGTGATTATCGAGGAAGCCGACTAGGGGAAGAAAGGGGAGGGCTAGATTGGTTTTTTATTGATGCAGCCAGATTGCTGGCTAACAACGCACCTATCGGTTGACGAGTGTCAGCCGATAGGAGAGTGGCCCTTTTACGGGCCACGGCGGAATGCTAGTACTTGTAGCTGTCAATCTTAAACGGACCTTCTTCGCCAACACCGATGTAGTCGGCTTGGTATTTGGTCAGGCGTGTCATAACACCGCCGAAGCCGGCAACCATAAGCTCTGCTACTTCTTCGTCTAGTTTCTTTGGCAATACTTCAACACTAATAGGCTGACGCTGGTTCACTGGCTGATCTGACCATGCTTGCTCAAACAGATACATTTGCGCCAGTACTTGGTTGGCAAATGAACCGTCCATGATGCGTGATGGATGACCCATAGCGTTGCCCAAGTTGACCAAACGACCTTCTGATAACAGGATCAGATAGTCGCCACGAGTCTCAGAGCGGTGGATCATGTGAACCTGATCTTTGACCTTGTCCCAAGTCCAGTTTTCACGCATGAAGTTAGTATCAATCTCGTTGTCAAAGTGGCCGATGTTGCAGATAACTGCACCAGATTTAACCGTACGCAGAATTGCTTCGTCACACACATTTGCGTTACCTGTGCAGGTCACAACAATGTCTGTGTCTTGCAGTAAACGTAGGTCGATGTCTTCAGCTTTGCCGGTGTTCTTGCCGCCAACATAAGGCGATACGACTTCATATCCGTCCATGCAGGCCTGCATTGCGCAAATTGGATCTACTTCGGTAACGCGAACAATCATGCCTTCTTGACGCAAGCTTTGGGCAGAACCTTTGCCTACATCGCCATAACCGATGACTAAGGCGCGCTTGCCTGCCATCAACATGTCTGTACCACGCTTGATAGCGTCATTGAGGCTGTGACGGCAACCATACTTGTTGTCGTTCTTAGACTTGGTGACTGAGTCATTGACGTTGATCGCAGGTATTTTAAGTTCGCCATCGCGCATCATTTCGTACAGACGGTGAACGCCTGTAGTGGTCTCTTCGCTGATGCCGTGAATCTTGTCTAGCATCGCTGGATATTCTTTGTGAATGATCACCGTGAGGTCACCCCCGTCGTCCAATAACATGTTGGCATCCCACGGGGTGCCATCTTTAAGGATGGTTTGCTCGATGCACCATTCGTACTCTTCTTCGGTTTCACCTTTCCAAGCAAATACAGGAATGCCGGCTGCTGCCATGGCTGCCGCAGCGTGGTCTTGGGTTGAGAAGATATTGCACGAGGACCAACGTACTTCTGCACCTAAATCGATGAGTGTTTCGATCAGTACAGCGGTTTGAATGGTCATATGGATGCAGCCAATAATCTTAGCGCCCGCTAAGGGTTGGCTTTCTGAATAGCGGTCACGCAAAGCCATAAGTGCTGGCATTTCTGCTTCTGCTAAAGTGATTTCTTTACGACCGAATTCGGCCAAAGCCATATCGGCTACTTTATAATCTGACATTGCTATCTCCTTAAGATAGGGAAGGTTGGGGTGTTGCTAGTTCGAAACTGGGTATTTGCACACGGAAGCCATTGCGCTGGGCAAGGTATTGCTGGGCTTTTACTTTCAAGCCGTTCTTGGCTGCGTGTTCTTGCAAAATTTCTGGTGCGAAGCCAAGCCAAAAATCGCCGCAGAGCGTTTTTGCTTTTTCCTGGGTGTGTGGGCACAGCTCTGCCAATACGAGCAAGCCATTAGGCTTTAAGAGTTTTTTGATTTGGTTAAAAAACGCATCAGGGGAAGGCATGTGATGTAGCACCATTGCGGCGACAATAACGTCATAGGTGTCGCTATTGGGCAGTTGATAGAAGTCTTTCTGCTGCAGACTGATATTTTGCGTGTTTGCAGTGGCGCTTAGTTGGAGCTGTGCTAGTCCAACGTTGAGCATGGATTGGCTGTTGTCTATGCCAATAGCCTGATCGAATTGCGATGCTAAAGCTGCAAGTAAGGTGCAGTTCCCAGGACCAACTTCAAGCAAAGTATTGGTTGTGTGGGTGTTCGATGCCAGTCTAGAAGATGCATTGTGCGCTGCTATTGTTTCCACAATGTAGGGAATGAACACCTCGGGTGGGCAGATCAGTTCACTTTGATGATCTAAGACGTCGGCATTGTTGTGG
The DNA here is from genome assembly GCA_963581445.1 of Gammaproteobacteria bacterium. Classification (GTDB taxonomy): domain Bacteria; phylum Pseudomonadota; class Gammaproteobacteria; order Pseudomonadales; family Azotimanducaceae; genus UBA4421. Next base: position 4,127 of record CAUZON010000055.1, read on the forward strand.
AAAAAAGAGGCGCTCTGATGCGCTCTTTCCGCATAAATTTCGCCGACCTTCAAGAGCGCCACAGCGGGCAGTGGGGTTTGATCGAGTGCTCGGAATAAAGAGGCTGGAAGTGATTGAGCCGAGAAGGCGGCGCGTTGGTAAAAGATGCTGGTGCCTTCGCGTCTAGAAGTCGCTAATCCAGCCAGTTTAAGAATTTTCAAGTGATGACTTAATGCTGGCTGCGCCACTGCAAAGATTTTGCTCAACTCCATGACGCCAAAGGAGTCCCGCGCCAAAGCTCGCAAAATGTTTGCTCGCAGGTCGTCGCCTATGGCTTTTGCTATTGCCACAATATCTAGGTCAGTAGGCTCTGATAGCGTGTGGTTGTCTAGGTTAAGTGGCGCGATATTAGATTGCAAAAATTCATTTCTCTGCTGAGAGTTGTATAGATTATTTTCAGACAGCGTGTGCTGGGCTTTGGGAGCGCATGCTACCAAGTTTTTCTTAAATATCAAAATATTTTGATATTTGTTTATGTTGTTCTTGTGCGAAACTAGGGGTGTGGCGGAATGGTGAGCGCTACTGGACAGGCATCGAATTTGGGCAAATGAGCAATTTAGTTGCGGGTTGTTACTTTTTTCTCATTGATTGGTGACGTTTGTTGGGCGCATTTGTTTTTTACGAGAGAAAGGATGATGTTGAAAATTTTGCAAGGTAGACACAGATGAGTTCTCCATCGGCTAATACCGTCGCCGCCCCCACTGATGTGGGCATTACTTCGCGTGGGCCGGTACCTTTGAGCAAGTTGCCGGATGTAGGCACAACGATTTTTACCACTATGAGCGCGTTGGCTCAGACTCACGGGGCTATCAATTTGTCACAGGGGTTTCCAGACTTCGATGGGCCTCCTGAGTTACTAGAGCGGGTAAATTATTATTTGACCCATGGCTTTAACCAATATCCTCCCATGATGGGAGTAGCACCACTTAGGCATGCCATCGCGGCAAAGGTGAAAGACCTTTACGCCTTGAAGTGCGACCCAGACAAAGAAATTACCGTTACCGCAGGGGCCACTGAAGCGCTTTTTTGTGCTATCGCGAGCGTTGTGCATAGCAGTGATGAGGTCATTGTCTTTGATCCAGCTTATGACAGCTACGATCCAGTGATTCGATTGCAAGGCGGGGTGCCGGTGCATATTCCGCTGACGGGTAGCTCTTTTGCGGTTGACTGGCAGCGTGTGAAAGAAGCGATTACTGAGCGCACGCGCTTGATCATTATTAACACGCCGCATAATCCTACTGGGTCTGTTTTGTCCGAAGACGACATTCACCAATTGCGTGAACTGGTCAGCGATACAAATATTTACCTCATCGGTGATGAGGTTTATGAGCACATGGTGTTCGATCAACGTGAGCACACGGGTTTGTGTCGCTATGATGATTTGTACGCGCGCAGCTTTGTTATTTCTTCATTTGGTAAAACTTATCATGTCACTGGTTGGAAGGTTGGATATTGCGTGGCGCCTGAACTGTTGACCACTGAATTTCGACGGATTCACCAGTACGTGACGTTTACCGTGAACACCCCTATTCAACATGGGCTGGCTGATTTTCTCCAAGCGCAGCCTGAACACCATTTGCAGTTGCCAGATTTTTATCAGGCCAAACGAGATCTCTTTTGCGACCTGCTGGCAACCTCTAAGTTCAAAATTAAGCCTTCGGCGGGTACTTACTTTCAGTTATTAGACTACTCCGAGGTGTCTGATGAACCTGATTATAAATTGGCTGAGCGTTGGACGGAGGAGCTTGGCATTGCTTCTATACCTATCTCAGTTTTTTATCAGGACGCTGAGAATTGTGAGCACAAGACATTACGCTTTTGTTTTGCTAAGGACGATGCAACGCTAAGACAAGCGGCGGAAATTTTATGCAAACTTTAACTCTGACATTACTGCAAACCGCAACGCACTGGCACGACCCCGCGCGCAATAGGGCGCATTTTGCAGCGCTGTTAGACCAAGTGCCGGCATCCTCCCAGCTGGTGGTGCTCCCAGAAATGTTCAGCACGGGTTTTACCATGGACTCTGCAGCGGTTGCGGAGTCCATGGATGGCGCAACCGTGAACTGGATGCTCGCGCAGGCTCAGCAGCGGCAGAAAGTAATGTGCGGTAGTTTAGTTATTAAAGAGCAAGGCCAATTTTTTAACCGAATGTTGTGGGTGCAGCCCAATGGCGAGATGCAAATTTATGACAAGGGTCATCTGTTCCGCATGGCTGGAGAAGACGAGCACTACAGCGAGGGCACTAGGCGCGTTGTGGTGGATTTTCAAGGTTGGCGGATTTGCCTTTCTGTTTGTTATGACCTGCGTTTTCCAGTCTGGCTGCGTAACGACTGCAAATACGATTTACTGTTATGTGTGGCAAATTGGCCTGAAGCCCGGCGAGATATTTGGCAAACACTTCTGCGCGCAAGGGCCGTGGAAAATCAGGCTTTTTGTGCGGGGGTAAATATTATTGGCACCGACGGCGCTGGTGTAGTTTATGGCGGCGGCAGCGCGGTATATCATGGCGATGGGAAAGTGCTTGTTGATCCAGAAGAGCATTTGTCTAAGCAAAAGGTCATTACTCAGACTTTAGATTTGGCAGAGCTTGATACAATGCGCGCTAGTTTCCCTGTGGCCCTAGATGCAGACGAATTCACCCTCAGGTGACAACAGGTACCGCCGCGACGATTGATATTTGATCCGGTCAATTCATCGTAGCCCTGAGGGTAATAATAAGTTACCCATTTCCAGTTTTACAATTTTTTTGGTTGGAGCAAAAATATAATGAATAAGCCTATTTTTCGACGTTCGTTAGCAGCAGTTTTGCTGCTGTCTGGCAGCGTGCTTTTTACCGGTTGTACTGACGGTGGCGGCGCTAGTATTGGGCAAAGTGGGCCAAGCCATCCGGGTAAAGCTGTTTATAACGATTATTGTTATTCGTGCCACAACCCTGGTATTAGTGGCGCGCCAAGGATTGGTGATGTGGATGAATGGCGGCCGCGTATTGCTAAAGGCAAAGCGCTGTTACTTGCGTCTACTGTTAACGGCTTGGCGCCTGGTATGCCGGCCAAAGGGTTATGTTATAGCTGTACTGACGAGGATCTTTCGCTGGCGGTAGATTATATGATTGCCGCAGCTCAACCGCTTCCGGCGGAATAGAAAACGCTTAATATGTTCTCTATTAGGAAAAGCTTGATATGAATCTTCGAGACTTACGCTACTTGGTGGCAGTGGCTGAGCACAGGCATTTTGGTCGTGCAGCGGAGGCGTGCTTTGTCAGCCAGCCAACGCTGTCTACCCAACTAAAGAAGTTGGAAGAAACCTTGGGGGTTATGCTTATTGAGCGTACCAACCGCCGAGTGATGTTGTCGCCGGAAGGTGAGCAAATTGTTGCCCAAGCACAACGTATATTGTCTGAGGTAAATACGTTGTTGGCGCTTTCCGAGCAGTTACAAGATCCTTTAGGCGGAGAACTCAGGGTGGGTATTATCCCAACTATTGCACCTTATTTATTACCCAAAATTTTGAGGCCGATAAAAGAAGCTTTTCCTAATTTGCAGCTACAATTGACGGAAGGCCAGACTTCTCACATTACTCGATTGCTCAAGCGAGGCGACTTGGACGTCATTTTGTTGGCTATTCCGATTCCGGATTTGCAGGATGAAAATGTCGAGGAATTTGAGCTCTATGCAGAGCCGTTTTATTTGGCCGTTGGTGAAAGTCATGGGAAAGCTGAATGGCAGACAGTGACGCCTGAAGATCTGGACGGTGAATCGGTACTGCTCTTAGAAGATGGGCACTGTTTGCGTGACCAGGCTTTGGCTGTTTGCCACGCGCATCGTGGCGTTGAAAGTAAAAGTTACAGTGCCACTAGCTTAGAGACATTGAGACAACTAGTGGGTGCAGGTATGGGTGTAACCCTAATGCCGGAGTTTGCGGTGCCACTAGTTGATAGAGCCAATAGGGGTGCGCGTTCTGCCGGTGCGGGGGGTAATGTACGATACATTCCCTTTAGTGAAGACGACGTGCCTTATCGAACTTTAGGGCTTTGCTGGCGCAAAACATCAACTCGGGCCGAGTTACTGGCAGATTTGGCAAAAGTCTTGCGCACTAGTCTGCATTGAGGTTTTGCCTTCTTTGGCATAAGGCCCGTGTCTAGCAGTTTTTTGCTTGTATTGGGTGGATGGGCTGCGGGACCAATAGATGATTTTAATCCCGCTACCCGGCAATGAGATTGGCCGGATGTTAAGTAAGGTCTGCTAACAGAGTTTCTCTGGTCACGCCTTCGATAGTCACCGCGCAAGGAATGCTCTGGTGGTCGATACCCATGGTTAACGGCTTGCCGCTTTTTAAGTCGGCCACGTTTTCAGCACTGAGCTCAAAGCGCGTGAAGTGCACTGCTGCGGCCTTTTCATCCCTAGTGCGATCCATATCTTCGTTGGCGATTGCGTAGATTTTTTCGCTGCCATCAACTTGAACCCACACGGTGAGTTCAATGCCGCCCATGGAGGCTAGTGCTACTTTGCGTTCTTCAGCGTCGCCGTACTCGATCATGAAGGTCGCTTTCCAATTGTTGCCATCTGGAATTAGCGGGTTATAAGACGCCAGTTCTTCTTCAATTTCCGCTGTTTCAAAAATGCGCTCTACGCGGAGCATTTCTTGAATCTGATAGCGCATGGTCAGCTCGTCTTCAAAATAAAGGGTAGCATTGGGCCCAAGCGCTACATTGCGGCTCTTTTTGTGGGCGATTACATCTTGACGAAACGTTTCGCGCTTTTGTGCGTATTCTTCTAGGGACCAAAGGTCTTCACGGGTCAATTTCATTTTCTATCCTTTGAGCGCTGGAGAGGTTGTCCAGTGCTGATATTTATAAGTCTTCAGTTCGAGGGTAAAGCAGCTAGATACCGTAGGCTTGGCGCACCATGCTTGCTGGGTGCTTGGCTTCGCCATTTTCAACGCCTTCGGCAATGAGTCGGCCAGCCATTGGGCAGTCTGAGCCAAATTCGTCTGGTTTGCTGTCAATTACGCGCTTAACCACAGGCTTGGCTATCTTCTTCGCTTTGTCATAGGTTTCTGCTTTCACTGCATAAGTACCGTCGTGACCGGAGCATCGCTCAATGGCCGTAACTTCTGTTTCTGGTATGAGTTGCAAAAAATCTCGTGTCTTCATGCCAAAGTTTTGCACCCGCTGATGGCAAGCCACATGGTAGGCAACTCTGCCTAACGGCTTGGCGAACTCGGTCTTTATTAGCCCCGCTTTGTGTCTCAGCATTAGATATTCGAATGGGTCGAAAAAGTGCGCTTTAACGTTTGCCACATCAGCTTGTTCTGGGAACATCAAAGGTAGTTCTTGCTTGTACATTAAGACGCACGAGGGAATAGGCGCAATGATGTCGTAACCTTCTTCTATGGCTTGTTGGAAAACTGGGATATTCGCATCCTTCATTTTTTCCACTTTTTTCAGATCGCCCAGCTCTAATTTGGGCATGCCGCAGCACTTGGCATCTTGTAGTACTTTCACGGGCACGCCATTGTGGTTGAGTACAGCGATGAGGTCCTCGACCATTTGTGGTTCGTTGTGATCGCCGTAGCAGGTCACGAAGATGGCAACTTTGCCTGTTGTTTTTTCGCTTGAAGTCACTTTGCCGTGATCGCCAATATAGCCCTCTAACGATTCAGTTAAAGGTTTGGGTATAAACTTGGGCAGTGGCGCATCTTGGTGAATGCCAAATAGTGCTTGGCCCGCTTTGCGCAGTGGTTTTGAATTTGCTGCTGCATTGGCCATTTGCGCAATACCTGGAGTTGATATGGCGTCAAAAATTGGATCGGTAGAAGTAATGATCCGATCTCTCCATTTAGTATCTTTGTTTTCAAAGTTTTGTGCTTTAGCTCGCAGCATTAAATGAGGAAAGTCCAATGCCCATTCGTGAGGTGGTAGGTAGGGGCATTTAGTCTCAGCGCAGAGATCGCAAAGAAAACACTGATCTACAACCTTGTTGTAATCGGCCTTGTCTACACCATCTACTTCAAAAGTCTCTGACTCGTCGACCAAATCAAAAAGCGTCGGGAATGAATCGCATAGACTGACGCAACGTCTGCAGGTATGACAGATGTCAAAAACGCGTTCCATTTCTTTATGCAAAGAATCTTTGTCATAGAATTCAGGGTTCTGCCAGTCTAGTGGTTGGCGATCTGGGGCTTCTAAACTACCTTCACGTGTACTCATTGAATTTCTCTATTCTCATCATTTACGGGGTCTATGCTGTTTTGCTGGCATAAAAAAGGGGCTCAAATAAGCCCCTTTTAGAACTTCCGGCGATTATTGCCGAGTTCTGAGCTAGCTTGTGGCTAGTCCATCGCATCCAAAGCTTTTTGGAATCTGTTGGCATGTGAGCGCTCAGCTTTTGCTAAGGTTTCAAACCAATCTGCGATTTCGTCAAAACCTTCGTCGCGAGCTGTCTTAGCCATACCAGGGTACATATCTGTGTACTCGTGGGTTTCGCCAGCTACCGCGGCTTTCAGGTTGTCAGAAGTAGTACCAATGGGTAAGCCAGTAGCTGGATCGCCAACTGCTTCCATGTACTCAAGGTGTCCGTGGGCGTGCCCAGTTTCGCCTTCCGCAGTTGAGCGGAATACTGTTGCGACATCATTCTCGCCTTCAATATCAGCTTTTGCTGCGAAGTATAGGTAACGACGATTTGCTTGAGATTCTCCAGCAAAGGCGTCCTTAAGGTTTTGCAATGTATTGCTGTCCTTCAGTTCCATGATTACATGAACTCCGTCTTGGTTGTGTAAGTTTCAAGCCTAAGGCCTGATGACCCAGCTCAGTATAGATATTTAGGTCTTCATTTCTATTTGAAACTTTAGATCATTGTAATAGACGCAGCCTATCAATGATTGATTCTTAGTTACTTTCCTCAATGATAATGATTCCTATTTCGCTTGCCTATTCGCCGACCTATTTGCCCGCCCCATAAATAAAGAGGCGCTTTCTTGTGCAGAGTCCGCCTGTACAATGCGGGGCAACATTGGTGTCTATTCAGGTACCCGCAAACTGAGTAAGTGTTATGGATCGGCCAGTGGTGACCACAGAGTTGAAAAAGCTGACCGGGCTAGCCCTACCGCTGGTGGTCACTCAGCTCGCTCAAATGGGTCTGGGTGTTCTCGACACAATTATGGCCGGTCGCGTTAGCGCTGTTGAGTTAGCCGGCGTGGCTCTCGGTGGCGTAATTTTTTGGCCGGTACTGATGCTCATTGCAGGCATTGTTATGGCCGTTATCCCCACTGTTTCTCAGTTACACGGAGGTGGCCGAGTGAGAGAGGCTGGTGCGGTCGTGCGTCAGGCGCTTTGGATTGCCTTGTTCTGTGGCCTAACCATGATCATCCTTTTGTATAACCTTGAACCCATGTATCACTTTGTTGGCGTTGACCCTTTAGCTATTCCGGTGACCATGGCCTATGTAAAAGCGATGAGTTGGGGTGTTTTGCCGGTGTTGGGTTACTTTGTGCTGCGCTACCTATGTGAGGGCACCTCTTGGACGACCCCCGCAATGCTCATCGCCGGTTCCGCATTCTTGCTTAAGATCCCGCTCAATTATTGGTTTATATACGGTGGTATGGGTTTACCCGCCATGGGGGGCGAGGGTTGTGGTTGGGCGACGTCAGTTGTGATGGCCTATGAATTTATTGCCATTATTTGCGTTGTGCAGTTTTCTAGAGTGAAAGTAACCAACGTATTTGCCGAATTTTCCTGGCCTGATGCAATTGAGATTAAGCGTTTGGTTTGGCTGGGTCTGCCAATTGGTCTCTCAACCTTTGCTGAGTTCAGTATATTTTCTGCCGTCACCCTATTAATTGGTCGCCTGGGCGTAGAGACCGTGGCGGCTAATCAGATTGTCAATAACGTCTCTGGCTTAGTTTTTATGATTCCGTTGGGTCTGGGTATGGCGACCTCAATTCGCGTGGGCTATAACGTTGGCGCTGGGGATTACGTTGCCGCTCGCCTTAGCGGCTTAGTGGCAGTGGGCACAGGTTTTGTATTCGCACTTTTTGCTGTCTCTTCATTATTACTAGGTGGGGAATTTATTGTCAGCTTATATTCTACGGAGGCATCTGTAGTGGAGCTCGCAACAGGGTTAATAGTCATCGTTGCGCTTTTTCAATTATCCGATGATCTGCAGGTCATTGGTATGGGCGCACTGAGAGGCTACAAGGACACAAGAGCACCTTTCTTAATTGCCCTAATATGTTATTGGGTAGTGGGTTTCCCTGTTGCTTGGATGTTAGGATTCGGCTATTTCGAAGCCTTAGATTTAGGTGTGTACGGTTACTGGATTGGTATGGCCACGGGTTTAACCTGCGCCGCAATACTTCTGCTCTATCGATTTAATAGGGTGTCTCGGCGTGAGATAGTGGCGCATAAGTCGCTGCCTTCACAGCAGGCTCGCTGATGGAACTCTGGATAGGCTTAACTATTGCCGGTGCTTTTTTACAAAATTTACGCTCCTTGCTGCAAAAGCGCCTAACGGGTGAACTCTCTGTTAACGGCGCCGCCTATGTGCGTTTTGTTTATGCCATTCCTTTTGCTTGGATATATGTTGCCTATATCTGGGAAGGCCGTTTCCCCGATTTAAATTTTGCATTTTTGGCCTATGTAACGGTTGGCGCAATTATGCAGATCATTGCCACTTCAGCGCTGGTGGCAGCAGTAAGCGGCTCGCATTTCGCCGTGGGTACTGCCCTGAGTAAAACCGAGGCGGTGCAAGCTGCGCTTTTGGGCCTAATCATTTTGGGCGACGCGGTTTCTGGTTTGGCATTAACAGGTATTGCCGTGAGTTTGGTTGGCGTCTTCTTTTTGTCTGGCAGTATTCGCACCAGGGACTTTTTAAAGGGCGATGCCAGCGTTTGGTACGGAGTGTTAGCAGGCACCGCATTCGCGCTCTGTTCTGTGTGTTTTCGTGGCGCCAGTTTGGCTTTAAGTATTGATGCTGATACTGGCACGCAGATGAGTGGCGTACCAGCATTGGGTCTAGCTGAACGTGCTGGCTTTACTCTGGCAGTGACCCTGACCCTGCAAACGCTGCTGATGGGGGTGTATCTTGTTTTACGAGAACCCGCGCAAATAAGGAAGGTCATTAACAGCTGGCCCATTGCAGTGTGGGTAGGGTTAATTGGTAGCGTCAGTTCTATATGTTGGTTTACCGCTATGACCCTGCAAAATGCGGCCATTGTCAGAGCCTTAGGTCAGGTGGAATTGATGTTTACCCTGGTTACATCTGTTTTCCTTTTGCGTGAGCGTATTAGAATTCGCGAGATGTTAGGTATGTTATTACTGGTTTTAGGCATTCTTTTACTTATTTAAGCAGCTGGATGAGAGCGCCTAGTTTGAGAGGCTGAAAAGCTAGACAAAGAAGTTAACGCAATAGAGGGGCTGTCATGGAAGAGGTTTTAGTCAACAAGTTTACTACCCAGGCGGGCGGCGTGTGGGCCGAGGTGGTATTGAATCGGCCGCAGCGCAAAAATGCGATTACCGGGCCATTAGGCATTCGCCTAGCAGAAAGTATTAACATTTTAAACGCGGATGACCAAGTGCAGGCAATTATGCTTCGCGGTGAGGGCGGGGCTTTTTGTTCTGGCCTAGATCTGGGTGCATTTAACGCGACACCAGAGCCCGAGTGGCTGGCAGACTTCCAAACAATTTGGCGCAGTGCGCATAAAGCGTTGTTTCAATGCAACAAGCCTATTGTTGGCGCCATGCAAAGGTATGCCATAAATGGCGGAGCTGCGTTAGCCGTTGCCTGTGACTATTTGGTTGTGGGTGAGCAGTCTTATGTTCAAGTGGGCGAGGTGCAGATTGGTATGGCCGCGCCTTACAATCTTGCATGGTTAAATCTGCGCTACAGTGAGGCGGTGATCGCCGAGGTTGTACTGCTGGGAGATCGGCTTAACGGGTCCGATATGTTGCGTTTAGGTTTGGCTAATCAGAGCGTTAATGATGATCAAGTTCTCCAAACTGCCACTGCGATATGCGAGCGCTTTGCAGACTTCCCTAGGGGTGCGCCTGCAAAAATTAAGCAGGGTATGCGCGCGCGTTTAGGCCAGACAGCTGACGAATGGTTTGATCTGCACACCGCGGCAACAGCGGGCACGCGTGTTAAGCCGCAGTCAATGAAGTAGCCCAGCAGGTTTTATCTAAACGCATAGAGCGATCTGACTATTCTGGGCGTGTATTGACTTGAAATGACTGACCGTAAACGACTAACTTGAAGAGGATGCGTAAAAGCGGTTCTATCGGTTATGTACTACCTCAACAGAACCTAGTGCATCAGAGCCGTCGGGCATGGCGGCTGCGTCACATTGTTCGTCGAGATGATTGCATAACCAGATTTGCAAATCCTGCCACATAGATGAGATCTCCAGTTTTGCGGGG
>CAUZON010000056.1:0-13797 GCA_963581445.1 Gammaproteobacteria bacterium
ACAAATGCTTTACTGGATTAATGATGGCGCTCATGACCTCCTCAGGAGGCTGAGTGTCTACGTCCCCTGGACACCACTCGTCAATGCGAGGCATGCCCTCGGTGTCGATCATTTCCAATACCCGTTCGTGCAGGTCTGGATGAACCCAGCGTTCAATATCTTGCGCATAGGCGGGGTAAATGGTTAACCGTTCGGTTAGGTATTTGCCAGCTGAGGCGGTCTCGCGGCTGAGCTCTTCAACCTGAGGCCAAGGGGCTTCTGGGTTGACAAAATCTGGGGTCACCGGCGACACGCCGCCCCAATCGTTGATGCCCGCGTGAACAATTTGTGGCAGCACGCCTGGGCTCAAATTAGGCGGTGCTTGAATGCTCATGGTGGCACCGAATAAGATGCGCGCAATAGCGATGGTCCACAGCAGTTCGCCAAGATCTGGCTCTGGCGCGTTGACCATTTTGGTGTCTTCCTTGGCACGGAAGTTCTGAATAATGATTTCTTGCACATGGCCGTGACGCAAATGAATGTCGCGTATCGCCAGCAAACTTTCAACGCGCTCAAGGCGGGTTTCACCAATGCCAATTAATATGCCCGTGGTGAAAGGCACGCCAGCAATGCCAGCATTTTCTAACGTTTGCAGGCGCACTGCGGGAATTTTGTCTGGCGAACCATAGTGAGGCATGCCTTTTTCGCACAGTCGCTCACTGACTGATTCCAGCATGATGCCCATAGAAGGCGACACCGAGTGAAGTTTTGCCAGTTCTTCAGGTTTTAGGTTGCCCGGATTCAAGTGGGGCAATAGGCCTGTTTCTTTAAATACGGCTTCGGCTGCTGCGAATAAGTATTCTGTGGTGGACGCATAGCCCATTTCCGCCAGCGCATCTCTGGCCGCTCGATAGCGCAGCTCAGGTTTTTCGCCAAGGGTGAAAAGCGCTTCCTTGCAGCCCATGGCTTGACCATGCCGTGCCACCTCTAAAACCTCTTCAATGGTCATGTAGGGGGCTTTAACCTTGCGCGGTACTTGTGCGAAGGTGCAATAGTGACAAACATCTCTGCACAGGTGGGTGAGCGGTATAAATACTTTGCGTGAGTAGGTCACCACATTTCTAAAGCCTTGATCGCGCATGAGTGATGCTGCGTCAGCCAGCGCGCGGGTGTCGGTGTTGTCGGCCAGTGTTAGCGCTTCTTCGTTGCTTGGGCTGATTCCAGCTACTGCATTTTCGAGTAGAGACTTCATAAATTATCCTGGGCCAAATGGGTGTTGGTATTAAGCCGATGGGCGATACCAGATCTATTCAAGTAAATGGCAGTTTGGCTGCGCGGTTGTTGTTGATAGAGCGCCATCAAATCTTTTGGCGTATCAACATCAAGGGCGAAGCAACTGGCAGGCACAATTTTAGGTGTGATGCCTGCGGCAAAGGCAGCATCCACATGGGGCTTGAAGCTTTTGCCGTCGAAAATGTACGGCAAGCTGAGCGGGGGTGAACAAATCAGTCCATTGGTGCCGACATTTTCAGAGTCTGGTAGCACGGTAACTTGGTTGTGAGAGCGCACCAATTGATCCACTTCATCAGTGGTAATGGCCGGCACATCGGCAGGCACAACAAAAATGCCTTTAGCGGAGAAGTGTGAAACTAGGTATTGGGCTGCCTGGGTTAAAGCGCCAGCTAAATCCACGTTGGGACTCTCTGCAAAGCGCTCTGTGGCAAATGTTTCTGCAAGAACGTCGGCTTCTCTGGCTCGAGATACTATCAAAACCCCGGTGAGGGTTTCGCTTTGAGACAAACAGGTCAGTACGTCTCGCGCCATTGCCAGCATGAGTGACCTTCGTTCGTCTTCGTTTAAGACATTAGCCAGACGTTGTTTCGCCCGAGCAAAAGTCTTGATGGGAACGATAGCCCACATCAGCATCTCCTGTTTTGTTAATAACACGGTATCGACTCCTATTCGCATCCCTTTTTTGTGCAACTGAGTTGTCGTAACCGTCCTGGACTATTGTAGTGGCTCGTAGTGCTACGAGTATCAGCATAGCTGATCATTACCGGGTGCGCCGAATTCAGCCGTTACCCCATATGCCTATGCGGTAAGCGACTCAGCGAAAAAGACCGGTATTATTTAGACCGCAGTGTGTCCAAAAACCTTATGCATTCGCGGGCTAAGCCCATGCGATCTTCTAAAGTTACCATGACCGACTGAGTGGCGATAGCGGGTAATGTTAAATCCCCTATGCTCTGGGCGTCGGTTTCATCTAGGACAAAACCATTTATGAGACCTTCATACTGGTCCGCAATGGCCTTTGCCGTGGTGGGTATTTGTAATTCTTGCATCATCTTCGCAGCCGGACCTTTCAGCGCCATGCCAGCCACAATGGGCGATACCGCGATAATGGGTAGGTGCGCTATGGCCTGCTTGAAGCCAGGCAATTGAAGAATGGGCGCAACCGACACGAACGGATTAGACGGGCAAATGATGACCCCATCGCAGTCCTGTAACCAAGCTTTAATAGCGGGGTTAATTTTTGCCTGTTCAATGCCTTCAAATCTGAACCCGGTGACGGCAGGTTTGCATTGCTCGCGTACAAAGTAATGTTGGAAGGCCAGCTCGCCGTCAGCGGTATTAACCATGGTGCGAATTGGGTCATCGCTGATGGGTGCCATGGTGTGTTTGATGCCCATATGCGCTGCAATCTCTGCGGTCGCTTGGGTAAGTGTCTTGTTGTCTTTGAGCAACTGGGCCCGGCGCATGTGTAGCGCAAGGTCTTTGTCGCCCAATCGAAACCACGCTTCGCCGCCCAAACCGCCCAAGGTTTCAATAAACTGCCAGGTCTCGCCCGCGCGTCCCCAGCCTAATTCTTGATTGTTTTCGCCTGACAAAGCGTAGGTCAGGCTGTCTATGTCTGGCGATATGTGTAAACCAAGGTGTTCAAAGTCGTCGCCCACATTAACGGCAAACATGACCTCTTCTGGGCCAAGGATTTTCGACAAGCCTAAAGCCAATTTGGCGCCGCCTACGCCGCCGGTCAGCGCGAGAATTTTAGCCATTAGCGGAACATGTCCTCAGCCAAAGGACGGTTAATGTCCTGAGCGGTTTGAGCGGGGTCTCCATCATTGGTTAGGGTCGAGGCCTTAGGCAGTCCGCGTAAAATCACTACAGGTAGTTTTTCTGTGGTTTCACCCATCATTAGGGTTGCGCTACTGGCCAGGGCGTCGGCTCTGTTGACCAATGTGGCTTGCAGTGAGCGACCGTAAATGTCCTCGCCGCCACGGAAATCGTCCAGCACCTTAATGCCAGCACAGCCAATAGCGCTGCCAATGGTGCCCATACGCCAAGCGCGATTGTGTGAATCTGTAATGACCACGCCAATTTGCACGCTAAAATGTTGTTGTAACTGCTCGCGTATGAGCGCTGCTGAGTGGTCTGGGTTTTTCGGCAGTAAAAGTGCTTGCTCGCCGTCGCTGTGGTCGACATTGGACTGATCAATGCCTGCGTGAGCGCCAACTATGCCTAGGTGATGTCGCACCACGAGGACGTTGGGTTTGTGTCGCATGACTTCGCTAGATTCGTTCAGAATCAGCTGCACCATGCGTGGATCTTTGTTTGTCGCAGCGGCCAGTTCAATGGCCTCTGGCCCAGCTTCAATGCTGGCAAGAGAGACCGTTTGGCCTTCAGCTTTAGAAATAATTTTTTGTGCGAGGCAAAGTACATCTCCGTCCTCAAGTATGAGATCTTGAGCCTTGAGGGTGCCAGATATAATCTCGCTGAGATCATCTCCAGATTCCACCATAGGAATGCCAGGCACCCCTATGACGGAGAAGCGCGGTGCCATGGATTAGTGCTCTTGACCGATGATCTTGATGCCAGAGTGGGACAAAATGCCACCACGGTTGATCTGGATCAGGATTGAAGTCAATGCTTCGGCTGCTGCTGCGTTGGCAATAGGTCCTGCATGCCAGCCAGTCATGCCTGCCTCAGAGATCATTTCAATGACCTTGGCGCGAGAATCTTTGCTGTTACCAGCCACTAAAACGTCACACTCAATGACCACATCTTGCTGCAGCAAGTGCGCTGCAATGTTCTGAAAGGCACTGACGACATGCACTTCTTCGCCGAGGAAGTCTTGAGCGCGCTTGCCTGCGCTGCCTTCTTCAGGAAGCTGGACGGTGCCAACTTTGGGCGGCACCAATGGTACGGTGACGTCGATGAGGATTTTGCCTTTAAGGTGGTCCTTAAGGGCGTCTAGTGTAGAAATCTGGTGTGCGGCAGGTACGGTCAATACCACAATGTCGCCCGCTGCAGCAGCGTCGCCATTTTCCATTGCTTGAGCTGGCGTATCTGGGCTGACGGCCTGCAATGCCTCTACGGCTGCCTGTGCTTTATCTAAAGTTCTTGAGCCAATAACGATGTTGTAACCGGCTTTTGACCAACGAATTGCCAAGCCTGTACCGAGGTCACCTGTACCGCCAAGAATGGCGATTGTTTCTTTTGTAGACATTGAAATACCAGATCTTTGAATTAGGGCGCTGGAGTATGCCGTTATTCACTAGGTAATGAAAAGTCCGTATTTGTAACCCTTGATTGTACAAAGGCGTGTTGCTGGTCATAAACGGCGTATTGGCCTTTAGAATGTGTGGCCATGACATTCCACTTGTATTAGCAGCAGGCTTAAGCCAGCCTTACTTTTTTCAATTTTGGAGAGGGTGATGCGGATAGGTGCAATGATTGGTGCGGACGGCACTAAAAGTTCATTAGACGAAGTGATCCAGCTGGGTAAAGACATGGAGCAGGCGGGCCTTGACCATGTTTGGTTAGCCAATATTTTTTCCTATGACGCCATATCTACCCTCGGGTTGATTGCGCGAGAAACCTCTACCATTCGTGTCGGCACTGCGGTTACCCCCACCTACCCAAGGCATCCGGGCGCACTGGCCCAACAAGCAATGACTACTGCTGCGGCCTCCAAAGGTCGGTTTACCTTAGGCATTGGTTTGTCCCACAAGGTGGTTATAGAAAACATGTACGGCATGAGCTACGACAAGCCTGCGAAACATATGAAGGAATATTTGAATGTACTGATGCCCCTGATTCGTGGCGAAACGGTTAATTACAATGGGGATGAGTTTCAGGTTAATGGCTTGACATTAGATATTCCTGGCGGCAACGATTTACCTGTTGTTGTGGCGGCCCTCGGCCCGCTTATGATTAAGCTCGCCGCGCAAATGACTGACGGCACCAATACGTGGATGGTGGGTCCAAAGACCATGGAAGAGCATATTATTCCCAGTTTTCGTGATGCGGGTAAGCCAGACCCAGCCATTGTTGCGGGCATGCCTATTGTGTTGACCACTAACGTCGACCAGGCCAAAGCTGTGATTGCGGAAAACTTAACCGTTTATGGTCAGCTGCCCAGCTATCGCGCCATGCTCGACCGCGAAGGTGCTGCCGGCCCCGCTGATATTGCAATTGTTGGTGATGAAAATCAGTTGCGTGGTCAGATTAAGCGCTTTGAAGATTTGGGTGTGACCGACTTCAATGCAGCTATTATGGATACGGAAAAAGGCGCCTATGCTCGAACGTTAGAGTTCCTTGGCAGTTTGAAAGGTAATAAGCAGCCAAAATGATAATAGTGGGCAAGGGTTCAAGGGATGTTTGAAGCGAAATTTTCGCCTGCGGCGGAGCGTAACAAGGAAGTGATTTTGTCCGCGTTGCGCGACGTGCTGCCGCGCAGTGGCGATGTGCTAGAAATAGCCAGTGGTACCGGCCAGCATATTTTGCATTTTGCTAAGGCATTGCCTAATTTACGCTGGCTGCCCAGCGAGCCTGATGAGTCCTATCGAGTGCCTCTGCACAACATCATTGAGCAAGCAGGGCTGAGTAATGTGGCTGACCCCACTGATTTAGATGTGCTTGAGGCTTGGCCAGACATCACCGTGAATGCGGTGATAGTTGCTAACCTGTTGCATATATCTCCATTTGCTACCGTGCAGGGTTTGTTAGCCGGTGCGGCGAGGGTACTGGTGCCCGGTGGTATTTTGCATATCTACGGTCCCTTTAAAGCGGCGGGTGAGTTCACCAGCCCTAGCAACAAAGCGTTTGATGCGAGCCTGAGGGCGCGTAATGAACTGTGGGGCATTCGAGATTTGGAGGAAGTGACCTTGGTGGCCATTGAGCAAGGTTTGCGATGCATCAGTATTAAGCCGATGCCTGCGAATAATTTTTCTCTCCTGTACAAAAAAACCAGTTAGCTATTTGGTCTCGAGGTCTCTCACGCTCTAAAAGGGCGTCTTGTGTATTAGTAATGAGGTGGCGGTGGTTCTATTTGTGGCTCTGCGCCTTCATCTTCTTGGCCTTGGGATTGCAGCTTTTCAGTGAGCATTTTTAGGCGCTTCTCTTGGTGATAAAGCCTCTTCTGCAACAGCACCATCTCGTCGTTTAACTCGGTTATGGTTTCGTCTTGAAACTCGAGGCGGGTTTCAAGTTCAGCTATACGTTGTTCTGTGTCATTCGCGGTGGTTGTCATATGTTGCTTATCTTAGTGAGCGGTGGGTTGGGGCGCAATTAGATGTGTCCGCGGAAGCCAATGCGTATGCGGATTTTAAAGGCGAAAAAATTATCTTTGCCGGAAACTTTTATGCGTTTTAGTCGAAAAGCATTTGGTTGCATATCTATGCCCTCGTCTGTTGTCACTGCCGTGCTGAAGTCTGCGGCTTCGCACAGCTTAACATCGTCGTCACCATAGTGGCCAAAGGGGTAAGCAAAACTAGTCACTTGGGTGGCAAAGGTTTCGCTCAATACTTTTTTGCATTCATTAATTTCAAATGTCTTAGTGCCCACATCAACACTGGGTAAGTGGCAATGGGTCAGCGTATGACCGCCAAGTTCAAATACGTTGGACGTAAGCATTTCTACCACCTGCGCATCGCTGAGTTTAGCCTCGCGCATTAAGTCGCCAGAATTGTGTTTGGCATTTTTGCTCACAGACCAATCTCTTTCATGGCGGTCGGTTACTAAGTAAAGGGTAGCGCAGGCGTCGTACTTTTTCAGTATAGGCAGTGCTTGGCTGTAGTTGTCTTCGTAGCCATCGTCAAAAGTAATGGCCACCCGTTTGTCGCCTTGGGCTTTTTCAGTGAGCAGTTCTGAAGCCTTGATAAAAGTCCAGTCGTTAGCCTTGAGCCAAGCAATTTGGCGCTCAAACATTTCTGGGCTAACTCTTAGGCCTCGGTGTTTTTGTTTTGGCTGAGAGTCGCTGATCATGTGATACATAAGCACGCGGGGGTGTTCTAATCCAACGGTAGGCCGCCACCAACAGTATTTGAGTGAGAGCAAAATAAAGACAATGAGACCTGCGCTGATAAGCCACAACATTACAATTTAACCTTGAGCGGGTTTGCGTTAACCATGACGGCGCACCAATTCTTCATAGGCATTAAGGGTATGCTTGCACATGTTTTCCAGCAAAAAGTCGGTGTTGTCTTTGATCTCAGCTTTTACGTTCTGCGGTTCATCGCTGAGGATGCGCAGACATACAGCAAACAAATCATCGCCATCTTGGGCGCGCACCCGTCCCTCTGGAAACAGTACGCTCAAAATTTCCCCAACGCCGCCAATGTCGAAGCCGATGGTAGGGGTGCCGACGCTCAACGGTTCAAGCACCGTTCTGCCGAATGATTCGGCCTTGGTAGATACGGCTAAGACCACTGTGGAAACCGCGTAAATATCGCGGATGTCGGATCTATGCCCAATAAAGGCGATGTCGTCTTGTAGTGATTTGCTCGCAATATCTGCCTTTAGGGAGGCCAAATAGGTGTCGTGGTCCGAGTCTGCGCCGCCAACGATAATACCTTTGACGTCACTCACGCCCTGTTCTTGAAGGCGTTGGATGAGGTTGACTAAATGGTTGTGACCTTTCAGTCGCGACAGCCTGCCCGGCAGACAAATTAATCTTTGGCCCACTAGGTTCGGCCATTCTGCCGCCCAGTTTTCCTGCCACTGATTCGAGGGTTGATAGCCTCTTGGGAAATCCGTTGGATCTGTGCCGCGATGAATGACCTTTATCTTGGTAGCGTCAATTCTAGGATAATTATCGACAAGATATTTTTTCGCAACATTAGATACCGTAATGACGGTCTCGCCGCAGCCCATGATTTCGCTATAGCGATTAACCGAATGCAAACCGTGCAGTGTGCTGACCAGTTTAGGTCTGGTGGCGGGATCCATCTTGCGCCACGCCAGCCAGACAATCCATGCGGGCATGCGCGAACGCACGTGAATAACGTCAGCAGAAGATTGTTGTAACCATTTTCTGAGTGACCGAACGTATCGCAAAGTCATGGGTGACTTTTTGTGCAATGGCCAGTTGTGATGCTGACTGCCCTGCATGATGAGTTGATCTACTAAGCGCCCGCCATTTGAGACCACATGAGATTCGTGGCCGCAGTCTACTAACGCTTGGGCTATTTCTAACGTGCCGCGTTCAACACCGCCGCTCTCCAAACTAGGTAAAAACTGAATAACTTTCATCGCTGCTTATTCAGCTCATTTCGCAGAAGTGCCGCAGGCTTCCAGGTTAGGGGCAAATGCTGAGTAGTAAAAATGTGCGGGCGTAGACTTGTCACTAAAGTCTGCCGTCTACGGCGTGGCCGGGTAATGCGCCCTTGGTGTCGAAAAGCACATGCGTTCCTTTACCCCATTTTCTAATCTCACTCGCGCCCAGGGTCTTGAATGCTTCGTGAGCGACGGTCAGAACAATGGCGTCGTAAGCATTCTTCTCGGGCTGGTCGGTCAGAGTAATATTGTAGGCGCTTTTTGCTTGCTCAAGGTCCGCCCAAGGGTCAAAGACATCTACATTCATGCCGAGTCCCGTGAATTCGTTCACAACATCTATCACGCGGCTGTTGCGTAGATCAGGGCAATCCTCTTTGAAGGTAAGGCCCAGTACCAAAACCTTTGCGTTATTTACGGCTACGTCATTTTGCATCATCAGACGAATTACTCGATCAGCCACGTAAGCGCCCATGGCATTATTGATTCTGCGGCTGGCCCTAATCAGTTCTGGATTGTGGCCAACGGACTGCGCTTTACGGATAAGGTAGTAAGGGTCCACCCCGATGCAATGGCCGCCCACTAAGCCCGGCTTAAAGGGTAGGAAGTTCCACTTAGTCCCCGCAGCTTCTAGTACTTCCAAAGTATCTAGTCCAAGTTCTGCGAAGAGCGTAGCAAGCTCATTAACTAACGCTATATTTACGTCTCTCTGCACGTTTTCTATGACTTTCGCTGCCTCTGCAACGGCTAAGCTGGGTGCTAAGTGTGTGCCTGCTGTGATGACCTTTGCGTAAATGTCGTCAATAGTTTTTGCCGCCTCAGGCGTTGAACCTGATGTGACTTTAACAATGTCGGTAAGGCCCCTAGTTTTGTCGCCCGGGTTAATGCGTTCTGGGCTGTAACCGACAAAAAAGTCTGCGTTGAACTTAAGGCCAGACACCGACTCTAAAACAGGAACACAAATTTCCTCCGTTGCGCCGGGGTATACGGTGGACTCAAAAACCACTATGTCATCGGCTTTTAGAAATTTACCTACCGTATTGCTGGCGCTGATTAGTGGTGAGAAATCAGGTTGGTTAGACTCATCTACCGGTGTGGGTACGGTGACAATATAAAAGTCGCACTGGGCTATGTCGTTTGGGTTCGAAGATAAAGTGAGTTGGGTCAGCGCATGGAGGACTTCGGTGCTGAGTTCGCCTGTGCGGTCGTAGCCCTTTATTAGTTCGCTCACTCGCGCTTCGTCGACATCAAAGCCAACCACTGGAAAGTACTTTGCGAAGGCCGTGGCTATGGGTAAACCCACATAACCTAAACCAATCACTGCGATATTTTTTTGCCGCTGCAAGGGCGTACCCCAATAAAGAAAAACGCACTATAGAACGAAACTGCGTTCAGCCAAAGCTTACAACCAACGCGGTGGCGCTTTTGTTTTAGGGGGTTGGGCCTCAAAGCCTCAAGAATACTTGGTCAGCGCGCGCATTATGCCGATGCACCACCACAGCGGCCAACGAAGGCGGTTACGAAGCCGGTAGGTCCGCTTGATATTTACGCCCCTTATATTGGGCATCAATCAACTTCTTGGGATGCATACCATCCACATAGCCTTTGAATCCGGGTTCGATAATATTGTAGCCCAGCATATTTTGAATTTTGGCACTGTACTGGCCCGCTATATTTGGCGGCACTGCCAAGACCATGTTTTCAATTTGCCTCAGTCCAGGCGAGCAGTATTGGGGCGTAATGGCCAAACGGTCGGCGCTAGAGTTGTTTGCGCCGCCTCGGTGAATTAGGGCGCCATCAAATACCAAAACCGAGCCGGCGGGCATTATGACTTTAATGGCCTCGCCCTCGTTAACTAGCCTTTCTTCAGGCCAACGGTGGCTGCCGGGAATAACCTCTGTGGCGCCGTTGCTTGCGGTGAAATCATCGAATGCCCAAATTGTGCTGACCCCGAAGCGAGGCCTAGGTTTGTTGATGCCTAAATGCTCGGCGGCATCGTCGTAGTGGAAGGGCTGAGGCGTCTCCCCGGGGTGTACCAGAATGGACAACGCGGCGGAGAGTAAATAGTTGTTGGGCAAGAGTGCATCCACTAAGGCCATAACACTTGAGTGTTCTATGATTTTCGCCACAGACGGTGCCTTGGCCAGCAGTGCGTAGACACGCTCGGTGTGGTGGCCCTCGAAATTATTTCTACCCGGGTGCTTGCCCTGGCAGAAGGGGGCGAGTGCGCTGCGAATTTCCTCTACCAATGCGCGATCAATGGCATTTTCAATAATCGTAAAACCATCGTTTTCTATCGCTTGTAAGCGCTCTGTTAAATTGCCGTTTAGATCATTCATATGTTTTCCACCTGCCAATCTTCTGCCTGCCACTATGGACCTTCTAAGGTGCAGATTCTATGCTCAAGGCTAACGGGTACTGATCACTAGATGGGCCCAACTTAGCTAAGGGAGAGAGAGTATGTTGCAAGATTTATCAGGCAAAGTGGCGTGGGTGACTGGTGCGGGTACAGGTATTGGCGAAAGCGGCGCAATTGCTCTGGCGCAGGCGGGTATGCATGTGGTGTTGTCCGGCCGACGTAAGGAAAAACTCGAAGGGGTTGCCGCTCAGTGTGAGGGCCGCGCAACCATTGAAGAACTAGATGTGTCGGACCGAGACAGCGTGTCAGCAGTTGCACAAAGAATTATCCAAAAGTTTGGGCGCATTGATGTTTTGCTCGCCAGCGCTGGCATTAACGTAAAAGAGCGCAACTGGCACAATGTCAGTTTAGACGACTGGGATTTGGTGATTCGCATTGACCTAGATGGCGCTTTTTACTGCTGCAAGGCGGTACTGCCCACTATGAAAGAGCAGGGTAGCGGGCTGATTATTAATATTTCCTCTTGGGCGGGTAAATATGTCAGCGTGGTCACTGGTCCCGCTTACACCGCTGCCAAACATGCGATGAACGCCATGAATGAAAGCATCAATATGGAAGCGGGTAGTTTTGGCGTCAGAGCTTGTGCCATGTGTCCTGGCGAAGTAGCCACGCCGATTTTAGACAACAGACCCATCCCAGTGTCCGCGGAGGATCGCGCGCAGATGGTGCAGCCGGAAGATTGTGGTGAAGTGATTCGATTTTTGGCGCAGTTGCCCAACCATGTGTGCATTAATGATTTGACCATCAGCCCTACGTATAACCGTGGCTATGTGGCGCAAGCCAAGGGGCATATACCTGGGCCTGCTTAGAACTTTAGTTGGTTACAGTATTCAATAGGGCTCTTTAAGAGCCCTCATCTCTAGTGATTATTGCTAGTCAAAGCGGATGCGCTCGACACTCAGGCTTTTAGTTTAGAGCGTTTATTGCGGGCAACAGTTGTTCAACTAACATTTTTGTCTGCTCAATCATATCCGCCGTGCCAGAAGCGATGGGCCGCAGAATAAATTTGTGCGCGCCAGCCGCATGAAAGTCTTCTACCAAAGCCATCATTTCGTCCACGCCGCCGACGGCGCTGTAAGCGGCCGGGTCTTTGCCTAAACGTTTTTCCAACACTTCATTGTACTTTTGCACCATGGGATCACTTTGCTTGCCAAAGCGAAAACCGAAGCCCGCACCAAAGTGGTCGTCGTCGATTTTTCGCCCCAGCTCTCCAGCACTTATTTTGATCGCCTCTATGACAGGCTTTATTTCCGCGGCGGATTCTATGCCAGCTTGCCAACCAGTACCCCAGCGCGCTGTTCTCGCAATGGCTTGTGGCGCAGAACCCCCAACCCAAAGGGGCATGGGCGACTGCACGGGTTTTGGCGAGATGGTTGCGTCGATCAACTGGTAGTAGTCACCCTGAAAGTTAACGCTGTCCTCGCGCCATAGCGCAGACATAATTTGTAGGCTTTCCTCAGTGCGCTTGCCCCGGCCTTTGGTGTCTCGGCCTGTGGCAATAAAGTCTCTAGATAAAGCGCTGCCCACACCGAACGCGGGTAGAAGGCGTCCGCCGGATAGCACATCAATGGTCGCGCACGCCTTGGCTGTTAGCACAGGGTCTCGTAGTCCCATGCTGGCTACGTTCATGCCAAATTTGAGTTTTTTGCTGCCGCCGGCTAACGCTGCCATCACACTCATAACTTCTAGGTTGGGGGTTTTCTCAATAATGCGGTCACTCTGCCAGATAGAATCAATGCCACCGTTGTCGCAAAGATTTACCCAATCCCAAAAGCCCTTGCCATCGTCAAATGTAAAATTTGCTATTCCAATTCCTGCGCCAACGGTCATACCCTTCCCCAAATTTTGCTACGTATTTTTTTAATGCAAAGGGAATACTACCGGGAACTGCCGCACATGCGAACGGTTCTTCGACCCGATGAGATTAGCGTTTTGTGTCTTATCCCTTGGTCGACTTTCATTGGGAGTTTTCCAAACTGCCCAGTTTGCGGAGTCACTTAACAGTGACAGTTAAGGTATGGACTGGTCAGATTTATAAGTCAAAAGGGCTGCGTTGGATATCGTCGCGGTGATCGCTCAGTCGATCGCCTAAGGTGTTACAACACCAAAGGGTGGTGACTAAAAGTATGCCGGGGAATATCAGCATCCAGGGAGATGATTCTATGGTTGCGGTGCCGTCTGCAATGAGTACTCCCCAACTGGTATTGGGTTCTTGCACTCCCAGGCCGAGAAAGCTGATGAAGCTCTCGGCGAGAATGACACTGGGTAGGGTAAGGGTTGCGTAGACGATAATTGGACCGGTGACATTGGGAATGATGTGCCGCCAAACTATTTGGCCGGTATGCGCGCCTAAGCTTCGAGACGCCTCAATAAACAAAGCTTGCCGAATGCTCAGCGTTTGACCGCGCACAATACGCGCGAGATCAAGCCAAAATATTGCGCCAAGGGCCGCAAAGAGTAGGTAGGGATTGCGGCCGAACAGCACTACTAACAATATGACAAGGAGTATAAAGGGTAGGCCATATAATACGTCGACGATGCGCATCATGACTTGGTCAACGCGGCCACCTAAATAACCTGCAAAGGCGCCCCAAGGTACGCCAATAATGAGGCTTGCGAGGGTGGCTATGAACGCAATGGTTATTGAGGTACGCGCGCCGATCATGGTGCGCACGAATAGATCCCGGCCTACCAGGTCAGTTCCAAAGGGGTGCGCTAACGAGGGGCCTTGCTCCATGGCTTCCCAGTCAATGTCTTCCGGCTGCCAGTTACTCAGTTCGGGTCCAATGATAGCCGCGACGATAATGATGCCGAGCAGAGCGATAGAGACCCGGGTACTGCGCCGC
>CAUZON010000057.1:0-12772 GCA_963581445.1 Gammaproteobacteria bacterium
GCTCCCCGCGCAGAAAGAAACGACCGGGGCAACCGGCCTGAGCGATCAGAACGCTCTCCTGCCGGCAGTCGAAATGCGGACCTTGAACTGTTTCGTATTGAAGTAGGACGAGAGCATGGCGTGGAGCCAAGCAATATCGTCGGCGCCATTGCCAATGAAGCCGGTCTAGACGCAAGAAATATCGGACAGATTTCTATCAACGACAATCACAGCATCGTAGAGCTTCCCATGGGCATGCCCAAAGACGTTTTTGGCGACCTGCGTAAAGTTTGGGTGTGCGGTCAGCAATTACGTATTAGCCGCGATGGCGAAGCACCAAGCGGTCCGGTCAAAGATGGACGCCCACCTCGCTCAGAGTCAAAACCTAAAAGGAGAGGTCCTCAAGGAGACGACTTTAAATCTGAGAAAAAACGCGCGCCCAGAAGCAAAGCCAACTCAGCAGAAGCCAGACCTGGCAGCACAGAGCCGAAGAAAAGGCCTGCAAAAAGAGCCCCTAAGCCCGTAGAAAGCGACAGCTAAGTAACCTGCCATCTTAGAGAACAGTTAGGTAATAGTTGGGGACTACCCGCCCATTACCTACTCTTCGGTAACGTCTTTTCAGTCACTAGTCCTCTGAATCTGCGCTCCGGCTTTTATCTATAAGCCACCTCACCAGTCTAGAAAAAGCGTACATATACGCCAACAGACCCACGGTAAATAAGCCTGCATTTCTAGTTGGTGGCAGAAAGTAACTGACAGCCAAAAAACCCAAAACGAAGGTTAAGACTGTACCGAAAAAAATCGCCAGGTCTTTCGCTAATCCGGTGAAAGTAGGTTCATTCATAAGCCTGGGTTATCACTTAATTTGTTTTCCTTTGCTTGGCGTTGATGGGCTACTGAGGTTTAATTACAGCGACAATTACAAAGATGAAAGAAGCCTTGAACTCATTTACATGTTTTAACCTACATCCGATATTCAACTACAGTGGTACCTACCCTGCCAACCGCCGCTACTTAGACTTAAAGCTGATTTTGCCGTTAACTTTAAATCCAGTGACGCAATCATGATTATCTGGGTAGACGCCGACGCGTGTCCAAACATGGTGAAGCAAGTATTGTTTAAAGCGGCTGAAAGGCTGTCTCTAGAAACTATTTTGGTCGCCAATCAATATATTGCCAGCCCGCCATCCAAGGTGATCTCTGCAATACAAGTACCCCAAGGATTCGATGTTGCAGATGACGCCATTGTGCAAAAGATGTCTGCTGGCGACCTAGTGATCACCGCGGATATCCCACTGGCCGCAGAAGTTGTGGAAAAAGGTGGCACCGCCCTGAATCCCCGCGGCACCCTGTACACCAAAGAAAATGTGAAGGACTTCTTGGCCAGGCGCAATCGAGCTGAAGAGCTACGAGATAACGGACTCATCAGCGGCGGCCCTTCAGCATTAGACAAAAAAGACATACAAGCCTTCGCCAACACTTTGGACAAATTCCTAGCCAAGGCCAATAGGTAGCGCTCGCACCTGACCAACTAAAGTTAAGTGCTGAGCGCTAGAGCAATCCGCCCAGCTACTTAGCGCTGTGCATGGCGTACAAAACCCGGCCCCGGCAACACAAGATACCCTGATCATTCACAATGCTGACATCTATCGTACTAAGCTGACGACCACGCTTAACAATAGTCGCAATGGCGTCTACCCACTCACCCTGAGCTTGACGTAAATAGGTAATAGAAAGATCCGCTGTGCCGGCTGGCTCCGTGCCTGGAAATGCTTTGCTGAATATTGCAACGATAGCGGCCATATCTACCATAGTTGCAAGTACCCCACCGTTCACACTGCCGCCAATACCCGTGGGCGTGGTTTCGGTCTTCAACAAACGCAAACGCCCATAATCAGGCTTCACTTCAGCCAAGGTAAGGCCCAGATATTTATGCAAAGGTATGTCATCGAAGCGCTGTAAAAACCCCTCAGTAGCCTCTGGATTATCTTCGTTTGCAGACAAAACGTTCTCCTTGATGATGCAATGGTTGTGGAAAATTCTTGATGGGAGACAATATAGGAGCCTCGCTCTTTTAGTAACCAAATTTGGGGACAAAGGGACACTTGCCTGTAGGGTCTGACTAAGATTCTGTGACCAGCGTTAGCGCTAAAATAATCGCGGAACTAAAAGAAAGCCCAACGTTAGTGGCAATCATCGCCAGAGATAGCTAGAATAACCGACCCTTCGAGGGCTGGGTGGCAGAGTGGTCATGCAGCGGACTGCAACTCCGTTAACGCCGGTTCGATTCCGACCCCAGCCTCCATTTCTTTCCAGTTCTTTTTTTGGTTCTTTTTGCAATTCTGTTTCCAAAAGCTCTATCAAAACGCACTATCCACACTGACTTTACAGATTCTCTCTACAAATGTTCTGCTCAAGCCCCTTTTGTTTGCAGCTGTCCCAGTGAGTAAACGCGCCTTGCCACTTAGGATGGGCAAAATTGCAGCTAAAACTATACCAAGACTGCTCTTATACTTGTCTTAAAATAGGTCTGTGAAAAAATTCTCAGCAGAAATAGCTATTTCTTGAGATTCAACCCACCACGCAGTGCGGGCCATGCAGCTCGAAGGTATTGGGTCATGGACCACAGCGTCATCACAGCGGCCAAATAGAGCATTAAGTACCCTCCCTGAACCCAAAGGGAGGTAATGACCGGCGGGTAGGACAACAAAACCGTAATTGCAATCATTTGCAGTGTTGTCTTAATCTTGCCCAGATAACTCACAGCAATGGTCATAGAACTGTTCATTTCTGCCATCCATTCGCGCAGCGCACTGATGACAATTTCTCTGCCAATAATGACCAAGCTCGGCAGTGTCAGCCAAATAGAGTTGTGGTGAGCGATCAATATCACCAAAGCGGACACAACAATCAGCTTGTCTGCAACGGGGTCAATAAACGCGCCAAAGGGTGTGGTTTGGTTGAGCTTTCGCGCAAGATAACCGTCCAACCAATCTGTTGCAGCAGCCAACGCAAACAAAGTAGCTGCAGCCAAGTAACTCCAAGTATTTGCCATGAGAAAAATAACGACAAAAACTGGGATAAGCAGAATTCGGAAGATGGTAATAATATTTGGTAGATTCAAAGGTTAGTTCCGCGTTTGAATGTTTTTTTTAAACAATAGGATCACCGCGCTAGTGTAGCGCATCGTAGATTTGACTGGCCATGTTAGAGCTAATGCTAGGAACTTTCGCAAGCTCTTCTGCGCTTGCCCCTCTTATGCCAGCAGGGCTACCAAAATGGGTCAATAATTGTCTGCGTCTTTTCGGACCAACGCCAGGTATATGTTCTAGTTCTGACTGTTTTCTCGCTTTGCCGCGGCGCTCTCTGTGTCCTGTGATGGCAAACCGGTGCGCCTCATCTCTAATGTGCTGCAACAGATGCCCAGCTTCTGAACGCCCGTCTATGGGTATTTCTTTTTCACCAAGAAAATAGCGCTCTAAGCCCGACTTCCTGTCAGGCCCTTTGGCAATGCCCAAGATTTGCACATCATCTATTTGCAGTTCATTTAGTACGTTTACAGCAATTCGCACTTGGCCCAAGCCGCCATCAACAACCAGCACGTCGGGCAACTGCCCCTCGCCTTTTTTAAGCCGTGTATAACGACGGCGCAAAGCCTGATCCATTGCTGCATAGTCATCACCGCCGGTAATGTCTTCAATGTTAAATTTTCGATAATCGGACTTCAGCGGACCATTACTGTCGAACACTACGCAGGACGCAACAGTTGCTTCGCCGGAGGTATGACTAATATCGAAACACTCCAAACGCTCAGGCATAGCATCCATTTTAAGCGCATCTTGAAGATTCATAAACCGAGCGAGTACATGGCTTTTATCTGCCAAGTGGCTCTTTATATTCAGTACGGCGTTATCTGTGGCAAGTGTAAGCCAACGCGCACGCTGGCCTCGCACATCGGCGCTAACCGCCACTTTCCTACCCGCTTTTTCCGCCAACGCCGCTTCAAACACATCAACATCGGGCGTCAGGCCACAAACTACTATGGCCTTTGGCACCTCACGTTGCTCGGACGCAAAATAGTACTGAGATAAGAAGGCTTCCAAGAATTCTGCAGGGCTTAGCTCCAATCCGTTCTTGCTGTAATAGGCACGTTGCCCTAACACCTGCCCGCCCCGCACAAATAACCCTTGGATGCAGCATTGCCCTGCGTCCTCGGCGAAACCAAATACATCTACGTCGCCCACAGAGCCGTGCACGTACTGGCGCTCAGTAATTTTTCTCAACTGGAGAATTTGATCGCGATAGCCGGCAGCGCGTTCATACTCCATATTCGCCGCTGCATCGTGCATTTTTTGCTTGAACTGCTGCAGCACCGTGTCACTTTTACCACCAAGAAAAAGCGTCGCCAGTTCAACATCGTCTTGGTAGTCAGCTACCCGAACTTTGTCTACACAAGGAGCACTGCAACGCTTTATTTGATGCTGTAGGCAAGGTCGGGAGCGATTCTTAAAGAAGGTGTCATCACACTGCCGCAGTAAAAATAGCTTTTGCAAAATACTGAGACTTTCGCGCACCGCCGACGCCGATGGAAAGGGCCCAAAATAGCGGCCGTCTTTTTTCTTCGTGCCGCGGTGAAACGCCAGCCTTGGAAACTCAGCATGAGAGGAAATATGGATATAGGGGTAGGATTTGTCATCGCGCAGCAAAATGTTGTACGGTGGACGCTGAATCTTTATCAGGCTTTGTTCCAACAACAATGCTTCGGTTTCACTTTGTGTAACAGTGATTTCAATCCGGTCGATCTTTGTGACCATAGCCATGGTTTTGGTTGCAAGACCTGAGGCGCGAAAATAGCTGGTAACGCGATTCTTTAAATTTCTCGCCTTGCCGACATAAAGAAACTTACCGTTGATGTCGAGCATTTGATAAACGCCCGGCTTTCTTGTGAGGTCTTTGAGAAATGGTTCTGAATCGAAAGGTGTATGCGCCATGGGACGGCACTATATCGTCAGACCAACTACTGATGCCAGCAAATATGCCATATAAGCAAAATTACTGCTGCTCTTCCGCAAGCAGAGTTAAAGATCTATCTTTTGCCGTCTTGCCGAGACGTCAATATCTAAAAATCAGAAAAACCTAGTACAAAACCAATGACAACACCTATAACAAGACCTTAAAAAAACATCCAATTAGACTCGCTCAGCATAGTTAGCCTTTCGGCCTGTTTTTAGCCCGCTATACTCTCCCTTTCTCGTCTTTTTAGACGCTGGCGCGGAATCAATGAGCGCTTTTAGGCAACGCCTCCAATTTCATAGCGCCCGCACTGCTTATGACCCGACCCCCTATTGGCTATGCCGGCTCAAGTAAAGCCAGGCCCAACATCTTGCTCGGCCTGCGCCACCTCGCCGCGTCTCCTGCTGGGTAATGGCGGTAAATTTCCCGAACCACGTCTAGCAATACTCCTGTGCTCGACGGCCATCAGAGTCAATGCCGCATCACCATTAATGTCTAATTGATCAAAAATTCGATATCTATAACTATTCACTGTCTTGGCTGACAAGGTTAATGGTTTGGCGATTTCTACCGCACTGACACAATTCACTACCATGAGCATTATCTGCATCTTGCGTTGCGAGAGTGTATCAAAGGGGCTTTATTTCGCTGCACCAGAGGCATAGTGAGCCAATTCTTGAGCGACATCTTCACAAATATAGCTACGGCCGAAATAGACCCTACGCAGGCACAAATCAAGTTCTTCGACGGTAACGTTTTTGCTTAGAAAACCACTGGCACCGGCGCGTAGCATCTGGGTGGGGAAAGGTGCGTGACTTTGCCCAATAAGCACAACGACCCGCGTACCAGCCTGCATCAATTTAATTCGGTGCAGGGCTTCTAGGCCACCTATGCCGGGCATCACCACTTCTGTGAGCAGAATATCCGGCGTGATTGCGCGAACTAACTCTACAGCTTCTTCTCCACTGGAGCACTCCCCAACGATTTTCACGCTAGCTAAAGGGTCCAGCAACTTCCTAATTGCTTAACGAAACTGATGGTAGTCGGCTATTGCTACCCTCATATTCCCTTTCCTCTTTGTATATTCGAAAGTACAAAATAGGATTTCATACCGTCTAAAACAATCGGTCAGGGCAACTTGAGCCATATATCTGCGACAATTACCACTAATTTTTATTGTTATCATCCAATTTGGCGACTGTTTATCAACTAAAAGCTTGGATTCCAGTCTGTGCTCTACCTAAGATCAACGCATGCACATCATGAGTACCTTCATAAGTATTCACTGTTTCAAGGTTCATCATGTGTCGAATCACTGGATATTCATCAGAAATACCATTTCCCCCGTGCATATCTCGGGCTACTCGAGCGATGTCTAACGCCTTGCCACAGTTATTTCTTTTCATCATAGAAATATTTTCAATCGGCAACGTACCTTCATCAAACATGCGCCCCATCCGTAAGCAACCTTGTAAGCCTAAGGCTATCTCAGTCTGCATATCGGCCAGCTTCTTCTGTACCAACTGCGTCGCGGCTAAAGGACGTCCAAACTGAGTGCGCTCCAACGTGTACTTACGCGCTGCATGCCAGCAACTCTCTGCGGCGCCCATCGCCCCCCATGCAATACCATAGCGGGCACGATTCAAACAACCGAACGGGCCTGCAAGGCCTTTCACGTTAGGTAGTAAATTTTCTTCAGGAACGAAAACATCTTCTAATACAATTTGTCCAGTAACCGATGCCCTAAGACTCATCTTGCCTTCGATCTTAGGCGTGCTAAACCCCTTAAACGCACGTTCAACTACAAAGCCGCGAATTTCGCCATCCAGCTTTGCCCACACAACGGCTAAGTCAGCGATAGGAGAATTAGTGATCCACATTTTTGCGCCGTTCATTATAAAACCGCCATCAACCCGCTTGGCGTTGGTCACCATACTACTTGGGTCTGATCCATGATCTGGCTCTGTGAGACCAAAACAGCCTACCCATTCGCCAGTAGCTAGCTTAGGCAAATACTTTTCTCGCTGAGCTTCAGTGCCGTAAGCATAAATTGGGTGCATTACTAACGAGGATTGCACGCTCATAGCAGAACGGTAACCCGAGTCCACCATTTCTACTTCTCGGGCCATAATGCCGTAAGCAACATAGTTCACGTTCGCACAGCCATACTTCTCAGGGAGAGTTGCTCCCAGCATGCCCATCGCGCCAAATTCATTCATTATTTCACGATCAAAGGTTTCGTGACGAAAGGCATCACGAACACGGCTCAGAAGTTTGTCTTGAGCATAATCGCGTGCGCTTTCCTGCACCATGCGCTCCTCTTCAGAAAACTGAGACTGCATTAGAAAGGGATCTTCCCAAGAAAACGGCGCTTTATCATTGCTCATAAATGAATTCCTTATTAATAAGGCAGCAAAGGCTAAAGCACGCTCTGTCCAACTGCAATATTTTAAGCATTCAGTTTTTGGACTTAATATGATTCGACGCAATTTTCATTCTTTGAGATGTATACTCGAGTTTTTGAGATAGGATTTCACATGAGCGCGGCACAAGCCTTACTCCCCCCGGCAATGGACGAAGAAACACTAGAACAACTAATAGATGTAGTGAGACGGTTTGTGAATGAACGTCTTATTCCATTGGAAGCACAGGTAGCGGAGGAAGACAAGATACCTGCCGATGTGGTTCAAGAAATGCGCGAACTGGGTCTGTTTGGTTTGACTGTTCCTCAGGAATACGGCGGTATAGGGCTCAACACCTACGAGGAATGTAGAGTTGTCATGGAGCTCGGGCGCACTTCCCCCGCCTTTCGCTCAATCATTGGCACTAATAATGGTATTGGCTCTCAAGGTATCGTCATGGACGGTACAGAAGAGCAAAAAACTTACTACTTACCTAAGTTTGCCAGTGGAGAGATCATCGGCTCGTTTGCGTTAACAGAGCCAGACGCGGGATCAGATGCTGGATCATTACAGACCAAGGCCATTCGTGACGGTGATGATTTTATTTTGAACGGCACCAAACGCTATATTACTAATGCACCTAGCGCCCAATTGTTTACGGTCTTTGCACGAACTGACGCTGATTTAACTGGTGCCAAGGGCGTCAGCGCGTTTTTGGTTGATGCGAGCACACCAGGCATTACCCTTGGCGCACCGAATAAAAAAATGGGGCAGAAAGGGGCCCATGTCTGTGATGTTATGTTTGACGATTGCCGCATACCCGCAAGCTCACTACTTGGCGGCTCAGGCAGGCTAAATAAGGGTTTTCTGACAGCGATGAAAACCCTCGACCGAGGGCGCATTCATATCAGTGCGTTATCCGTTGGTTGCGCAGACAGGTTGATTGACCTTTGTTTGGCCTACGGCAGCGAGAGAAAACAGTTCGGCCAGCGAATCGCTGATTTCCAACTGCTTCAAGCAATGCTCGCTGACAGTAAGGCTGAAAGCTATGCGGCCCAATGTATGGTTTTGGATGCAGCCAAGCGCAGAGATAACGGCGAAGCAGTAAATACCTTGGCTTCTTGCTGTAAGCTTTTTGCTACAGAGATGGTCGGCAGAGTAGCTGATAGAGCTGTACAATTTCATGGCGGCGCAGGCTACATGGAAGAATATGCGGTAGCTCGGTTCTATAAAGATGTACGGCTTTTCAGAATTTATGAAGGTACCAGCCAAATTCAGCAAACGATCATCGCAAAAAACCTTCTTAAGGAATTTAATTAGGCCAATTTACGTTACCGGTGACCGCTAGGCCATCGGTAGCAACCCCTTTTTTCCTCACAAGAGCTTTGAATATTGCAGTTTAGATTGGACTCTTACCATTCGCAAAAATCCTTGGGCATGCCGCTAGCGAGTCACCTAGGCTTTTCCGATGGAGTAATTGTGACGCTAATTAGTGAGGAATCAACCCCTGGCTAAGTTTATATCCTGCTTGACTAATGCTGCTTGTAGGCCGGCTCGCTCGGCGAAATCTTCGCCCTCGCCAGCGTAAATAATGCCTCGAGAGCTAGAGATAACCAACCCATAACCCTGACTGTCCACTCCCGCGGCCATAACATCTTTTACGCTGCCTCCCTGAGCGCCTACTCCCGGAACTAAAAGCGGCATATCGCCCACTACAGCCCTGACTTGTGCCAGTTCCTCCGGGTAAGTAGCGCCTGTGACCAACATGCACTGCCCGCCTTTATCCCACTGGGAGACCTGCTCTGCTACGGCTAAGTAAAGAGGTATATTGGCCAGCTGCGACTTCTGCAGCCAATCACTGCCGGGGTTACTGGTGCGACAGAGGACCACAACGCCTTTCTCCGCATAATCGAAATATGGTTCTAGGCTGTCATAGCCCAGATAAGGATTCACCGTTACTGCGTCGGCTTGAAAGCGCTCATAAGCTTCGCGGGCGTATAGTTTGGCGGTGCTACCCACGTCCCCCCTTTTTGCGTCCAAAATAACTACGATTTCAGGGTAAGTTGCGCGAATGTAATCAATCAGGTCGGCTAACTGATCTTCGTAGCCCTCCGCAGCAAAATGCGCCGCTTGAGGTTTATAGGCGCAGACATGCTCAGCGGTTGCATCAACTATCGCTTTGCCAAACTGGAAAAAGCCATCGTCCAGTGCACGCAAATGCTCGGGGATACGATCAAGTTCAGGATCTATACCAACGCACAACATGGAATCTGCGCTGCGCCAACGCGCGGCTAAGCGCTTCTGAAACTCAGAAGTACTCAAGATAGCCCCTGGGAGGACAAGAACTGTCCTCGCATCAACGGGTCGGCCAAAACCCGCTCTACAGTCTCAACAATAGCCAGGGTCTGGCTATCTACTTCAACATTAATTTTGTCGCCAAGCTCCAACCGTCCCAAAGTAGTCCTATCAATGGTTTCTGGGATTAAGCTAACACTAAACAAGCTCTCTACTCTATCCACAGACGAGACTGTAAGGCTGGCTCCATCTAGGCCAACATAACCCTTATGCAAAATGTAGTTCATCCACTTTGGGTCTATTTTGAAAGACAGCACTCGGTCGTGATCGTCAATTTTAAGACCGGCAAGCGTAGCAGTTGCGGTTACGTGGCCAGAAATAATATGTCCGCCAACTTCGTCCCCTACCTTAAACGAGCGTTCAACATTCACGTTCTGACCGACCGCAAGATCTGCAAGGTTAGTGGTGACTGCCGTTTCTTTGATGACATCAAAGTAAGCTGCGCCCTTATCCACCAGGGTCACTGTTAGGCAGGTGCCGTTCACCGCTACTGAAGCCCCTAACTCTAAATTCTCTGTCAGCTCACCTAAATCAACGGCAATGCGAATTAAGTTCGACTCATTTCTCACGCTCACAATGGACACTAAATCTTGGACAATCCCAGTAAACAATTTAACTCTCCTATTAACGCTAAAAATTTCAACCGAGCACAAAAAAGCCGGTCTTGAACCGGCTAATACTCTAGCAAAAGATGTGGCAAGGTGCCCTGCATATCAGCCTGAAGCAGCTGACAGCAGTTCTTGACGCTTGGACTCACGATCAATGAAGGTAATCCATTGACCACAAATTCTCTGGTTTGCCTTATCGTCCTCTACGCGTGCTACACGACGGCAGTTGGAAAATGACGTTCGAGCAGTTTTCAGCTTGTTCTGATTGAACAGACACATACCTTTGACAATATGCACTGACTGAACCTTTCTTAAACCGCCTTTATCCAGAGCGCCAGACGCAGCGTCTACACAGCGGTCATACTGATCGTCTTCTAGATAAAGATAGGAAAGTCGCTCAAAAATCTTACCGTCATCAGAAAGTTCTGCCGCTTCTTCGAATATATCGATGGCCGAATCTACCTCTTGCGCTACCTGATATGCCTGTCCTAAAGAACGAAGATTTTTGGCACTTCTCTCCACTGCTTCGGCTTTCATACCCGCGACCAGCACTTTAGCTGCTCTGTATGGCACTTCTTCTTGCATCAACAAACCAGCGAGGTTAGTGAAATCAGTAGATTTTTCTAGAAAACCAGCGGTATAAGCTGCTTCCAGCGCATACATCTGCTTCTGTTCAAAGCCTTCTTGACCATACACGCCAGCCAAACGGACCCAATGCTCACGCTTGGGGAACAACTCAACCAGAATTTCTAATGTATCAATAACCTTGGGCCAATCTTCTTTCTCAAAATATAAGAAAGTCAGAAGACTCCAATTTTGCTCGGTGATAGTGGTACCCCGCTCTTGAGCGATCTTAATACCGAGTTCCATCTGCTCTACCGCTAAATCGTAGTCTTTCTTTTGATAATAAACTGTCGCCAAAAAGATTCGCGGAGCTGCAGAAGGATTAACCGCCTTGCCTATCCAAATTTCCATATACTTTAGCGCATCGTCGTAGTTCTCTTGAACATAGCTGAGCTGTGCAATCGTATATAGGGTGGTGGTTTCCAACCCTTCAGGGATCTTATCCCCAGCGGCGGCAACAAGCTTGTACTCGCGAATGGCTCCTGCGTAGTCATCTTGAAGATAATAGATGTAGCCACGCATATTATGCAAATTCGCTACTTCGTTTAGGTTATATCGTTTACTACGCTCCAGCGCATCATTAATCACTTGCAAGGCGGTCGCGTAATCCTTCAGGTCGATGGCCTCTTGGCCAGCACCTAACTTTTTATACACCGTCTCGCTCATAGAGGGCACACGACGAGTCTTTTGCTTTTTTGCTTTGGCTTCTTCGGCCTGCACGCTAGCGCCCTTGTAACCTAACTCCCCTAAAAGCGGTGTACCAGTTGAGAGCAATAACGCAACTGCAAGTGCAGATAGACTAGGGTTGATCCTAATATTCAAGTGCAATCTCCTATCAGTCAGCCAATTCAAAGGTAATGCGGGTCTTTACACCAGCAACGTCAATGGCATCGCCATTAACAACCTTTGGTTTGTATTTGTATTTCAATGCGGCATTGACTGCAGCCCGGTTAAAAATACCGGGAGGCTTCGCCTCGATTACCACTGGGTTTCTAACCGCACCCGTCTTAGTAACAATATATTCAAGTAATACGTAGCCTTCGATACCTCGCGTTTGAGCTCGACGCGGATACTGTGGGTTTACCTTAACAATGGGCAAATACTCACCGTCTGAACTAAAACCACCGCCCTGAATAGACAAGTTAACGTCTACGTCCACTGCACCGACATCTACCCCTTGAGACAAATCAGATGACTCAAAGTCAGGCTTTGGCAAATCTGGTGGCGGCTCATCGGGTGGCGGTGGTGGCTTCGGCTTACGTTGCTTTGTTTCAACGTCTTGATCATCTTGAAGTCGGACAAAGTCCAGTAGCTTACCTTTAGCGCCTTCTTCTAAGTTGGCCTCATTACTAGCAATGATAGCCTGCATCAGAAAGAACAAAATAAAGGTTACAACTGCTCCCAGTCCAACGCCGATTGCATAACGGACAACCATAGTTATTCCTACCTAGTTATTTTCAGTTGAGATAGCGACTTCACGCATGCCCGCAGCTCTTGCAGCATTCAATACGGCCATCAACTTTTCGTTTGTGGAACTTCTATCGGCTTGAACTACCAATCCACCCTTCGGGTTTTCGGAATGGAGTTTCTCAATATGCGATCGCACAGAAGTTGGATCAACCCGCTTCTTGTCTATCCATATATCGCCAGTAGGACCAATAGCAACAAGAACAGCAACCGTTGGCTTTTGTTCAGAAGTCATTGCATCTGGCCTAGTTACATCTATACCTGCCTGCTTGATAAACGTAGCAGTCACGATGAAGAAGATAAGCATAATGAACACCACGTCCA
>CAUZON010000058.1:0-10899 GCA_963581445.1 Gammaproteobacteria bacterium
GGTTGCGCTAGGCGACACGCACCTAATGTTGCAATTAAAAGGTGCTGGCCCAACACCCTTTTCTCGAACAGCCGATGGCTTAGCGGTATTGCGCTCGTCACTTAGAGAATACCTCTGCTCGGAGGCTATGTACTACCTGGGCGTGCCCACAACCCGGGCTCTGTCCCTCATCACCACAGGCGAAGATGTGGTTCGAGACATGTTATATGACGGCAACGCGGCGCCCGAGAAAGGCGCTGTGGTGTGCAGATTAAGCAGCTCATTTGTGCGCTTCGGTCATTTCCAAATGCTCGCCGCACGCCAAGAGCTGGATCTCTTAAAAGAGTTCACAGATTTCGTTATTCAAAGAGAGTTTCCAGAATTAGATAATCTAGCCGCGGATGCCAAAGGCACTTACAAAGCTTGGTTTGAAGAAGTATGCAAGCGCACGGCAGACCTTATGGTGCACTGGATGCGCGTGGGCTTTGTTCACGGCGTGATGAATACCGACAACATGTCCATCATTGGCGAGACCATCGACTACGGCCCCTACGGTTGGCTAGAAGGTTTTGATCCCAATTGGACACCGAACACAACAGACGCTGGCCAGCGGCGCTACCGCTATGGCCAACAACCTGCCATCGGCCAATGGAATTTGATGCAGTTAGCCAATGCCATACTGCCGCTTGTAGAAGACTCTAAACCTTTAGAGGATGCGCTGACTGCCTATGTGACTAAATACGAAGACGGCTGGCAAAAGACCATGGCGGCAAAGCTGGGGTTAAAAGCGTACGACAAAGATATTGTTGATCGTCTGCTGACTTTATTGAGCATCAGCGAAACCGATATGACGCTGTTCTTTCGCGCGTTGGCTGGCATTGCCGAGGATACCCCGCAGCCCTTTAATGCACTGGCGCACTGTTACTACACGCCGGAGCTTTTGAGTGATGCTGATAAAGCCCAAGTTGAAACTTGGCTAGCAGATTATCTCAAGGCAGCTAAGGCTCAGGACCAGAGCAATGAGGATAGAGTCGTTTTGATGAATCAAACCAATCCTAAATATGTATTGCGCAACTACCTTTCCCAGATCGCCATCGATAGCGCCGAGGCCGGGGACTATTCAAAGGTAGATGAATTGCTCAACGCCCTAAAAAATCCTTACGACGAACAACCTGAATACGAGCATTTGGCGAAGAAGAGACCCGAGTGGGCGCGCAATAAGGCAGGTTGTTCAATGCTGTCTTGTAGTTCTTGATATGGAGCGCTCAATTTGCGCAAAAGAGAATGTCTGCAAAACCGGACGACAGTTTGCTGAAATGAGCTTAGACAAAAAAGCCCCGGCGTCTCAGCCGAGGCTTCTGTAAAAGACTTTCATAGTAGAGCTATAAGTAGAGTTATAAAATAACCTCCGTAATTGGGATTGGTGCTAACCATTATCCAACTGAAAGACCATTCGTGTTTGTACCCCGTGTACCCAAGTAGCCTTACCATCAAATACCTTAGGCTTATATTTGTAGCGCAGCACCGCGTCTATCCCAGCATTACTAAAACCGCCAGTCGGCTGAGCATCTATAACTTGTGGGTTTTGCACCCGACCTAGTTGGTCCACAGAAAACTCCAACAGCATCCAACCCTCTATGCCCCTCGCTGCCATTCGGCGCGGGTAAGTCGGCGCCACAGTCACTACAGGCAAAATACCACCATCGGTGACGCCCACTGTGACTTGGTGTGAGAACGGTGGAGGGACATCCCGCGAGCCTATTTCATCGTAGCCCCCACCGGGAGAAACTGGTATCACCAGCTTTGTCGGAGGCTGAGCCTCAGGCACCGGTGGCGGCTCAAGTTTCGGCTCGTCAACAATGACATCACGATCCTCTACCATACGTACAAAGGTCAAATCCGCAGCGGTTGTAGAGTCCGTGACTTTTATGTCCGAGCCTGAGATCAATGACTGCATTAGAAAAAACAAAGATGCGGCGACCAACGAGCCGGTTAACAAAGCCCAACAATAGCGCTTTATAGATTCACCAAGCTTTTCACCTATTAAGGACCAGAAGTCCGCAATTAGATTTCGATTGA
Organism: Gammaproteobacteria bacterium; assembly: GCA_963581445.1. Lineage (GTDB taxonomy): Bacteria > Pseudomonadota > Gammaproteobacteria > Pseudomonadales > Azotimanducaceae > UBA4421. Next base: position 2,059 of record CAUZON010000058.1, read on the forward strand.
ATAACATACTCGCCATAGCTATTTCCTCTCATTCATTACTGAGCCTCATAACCATTAGAAATGTCACCGTTTAAGTATCCTAATGGTTACTTAGCTTGCTTAGACAAATCCAGAAATACGCCGCTTGGAAATATATTCACTGAGAAAGGGGACGGGTGGCATTTTTTTCGACTAGTCGGTTAGTGCGCTTTCTAACCTCTCGAGCTAGTTTTGCATTCTCGCCTGAAAACTTGGGCGAATACACAATAAACGGTGTCAGCGCAAAAAATTCATTCAGCCCAAAGCTATATCAAGGCAACCCCGGTGGAGTGTTGTAACGTATAGATAAGGAAAGTTAGAACCCTTGCGATGTAAATAATCCGCAAAGAAAGTTCGTCATCAAATAGGTTTTTTACAACCCCTAGTGAGGGGTTGTAAATAGAGGCTCTGAAACGAAGGCGGGCGAAAAGAATAAAAGAATGGTGGGTCGTCTGGGGTTCGAACCCAGGACCAACGGATTAAAAGTCCGGTGCTCTACCAGCTGAGCTAACGACCCTTAGATTCGCGAGCGCCGCGCATTGTAGACAGCCATGACGCTAGAGACAAGTATTCCGGCGCGATCTAATGAAAAACATTTATCAAATTTATGTTCCTCTGGATCAGCAACTCAAAACAGGCCCTATTTCGACTAAAAATGCCCCAAAATTGTGCTTGAGGTAAAACTTAGATCGAGGTTCTTAACAGCCAGATCCAATTGCTTGGCGGCCTAAGCATAGCTTGTTGGATCATCCACCTTAGCAGTCACAAATCCTTGCTTGCGAATATGGCAGCTGTCGCACAAACCACACGCTGCACCCGAGGACTCTGCCGCATAACAGGAAACCGTTAAGCCGTAATCGACGCCTAGTGCCGTACCTACTTGAATAATTTCGTCTTTAGTCAGGTCGATTAATGGCGCGTGTACCGTTAATTGATTACCCTCAACGCCCGCCTTTGTGGCCAAATTCGCCATATTTTGGAATGCTTCAATGTACTCACCGCGACAGTCCGGATAACCAGAATAATCCACAGCGTTTACACCCACGAATATGTCCCGAGAATCTAGCACCTCACTCCAAGCCAGCGCTAAAGATAGAAAAACGGTATTTCGCGCGGGCACATAAGTAATAGGGATTTCTTCACTGGGTTCAGTTTGCGTCTGTACGCCTTCGGCAAATTCGCTCTGAGGTACTGCAATATCATGATCGGTAAGCGCTGAACCACCAAACTGCCCAAGGTCAATTTTTAAGATTCTATGTTCTGCGACGCCAGCCGCTACTGCTACCTTTTTCGCGCCATTAAGTTCAGCACTACTGCGCTGACCATAGTCAAAGGACAGTGCATAACAGCTAAATCCTGTATCCATTGCCATGGCTAATGTAGTGGCCGAATCTAGCCCACCTGATAACAACACAACCGCTCGTTTTGTCTTTTGCTTCATCTTATCCAATCACTTAGAGCAATATGAATGATCGCTCGGAGTTTTTAACTAGCGCCCGGGGACATCGCCCCAAAGCAATTTATGCAGTTGAACCTGCATACGCACAGGCAGGCGGTCGGCAACAATCCAATCTGCTAAATCCCGAGAAGCCAACTGATGATGACTTGGGGAAAAAAGCACGTCGGTCACCTGAGCATAGAGATTGTGCTCGTCGCAGCGCATCCGCGCCCAATCATAATCAGGCCGATCGCAGACTACGAACTTGATTTGATCATGAGCATTCAGGTGACGCATGTTTTCCCACAAGTTGCGCTGCACTTCGCCAGAGCCGGGTGTTTTTAGATCTATGACCTTAATCACTCGTGGGTCTACGTCTGCAACACTCAAGGCGCCACTGGTCTCGATTGACACAGACAACCCAGCATCAGCTAAGGCTACCATCAGCGAAAGCGCTCCAGGCTGAGCCAAAGGTTCGCCACCGGTAACCGTTACGTGGCCCACGCCAAAATCTTTAACGGTGTTGAGAATGTCAGCTTCTTCAATGAGCTCACCACCAGAAAATGCATAAGCGCTATCACAGTACTGGCAGCGTAGCGGGCAGCCGGTAAGACGCACAAACACCGTAGGCCTGCCTACAGTATTGGCTTCACCTTGTAAGGATAGAAAAATTTCAGTAATGCGCAGTGCGCTCATGGTATTGGCCGAGTTTTGAATAAAAAGGACATGACGTTAACTCAGAAACACTAGGATAAAGAGGGTAAAACGCCTTGAAAGAGCTAGTTCATAGCTTGGGCGTATTTACTCGCTAGCTTAGCCGCTGAGCTTTGTGGAAATTCAGCCTGCACTTTGTTTAGGTAAGTTTTAGCTTGCTCGTCATCACCAAGACCGTGATAGAGCACACCTAGCTTATACAGTGCACCCGGCACCTTCTGATGATCAGGATATAGGCGGACCACTTGAACAAAATTCTGCCGAGCCTTTTCGGCTTCAGTCTGGGCTAGGTATAGCTCACCCAACCAATAAAATGCATTGGGCGTATACTTGCCGTTGGGGAAATTAACAATTAGGCCTTCAAAGCCATCGATGGAAGATTCAAAATCCTTCGCGCGCATCAGCTCAATAGCAGCGGTGTAGGCTTCACGCTCAGTAGTCCAAGTTTTTTCTGCAGCTTGGGAGATGGTTTCACCTGCGCTTGTACTGCCTTGTCCGGAGCTCCCGGGAGGTGGCGCTGGACGATTAGAGGCTAGCGCCGCTACTCGACCGTCTAGATCTACATATTGTTCTTTTTGATCTCGACGCAGATTTTCTATTAGGTATTGCTGATCTTCTAGTTGACCACGAAGTACTTGTACTTCTTGTTGTAAAACCTGCATCTGGTAAAACATTTGTGCCAATGAGCCGTCTTGTAGATTATCACCAGCCACATTTAACCCTTGGTTAACTGAGCCACTCCTGTCCCATAGATCATCATCTTGGTTGTTATCGAATTCGTCATCTATAGCAACCCGTTCAATGGTTCTAAACCCACTATTTAGAGAGTTTCGATCGCTTGATTGAGCGGCAGCGTTACCACTGCGAAGAGATTCTTCAACCGGCACAGCTGCATATACAGCTTGGCTAGCTATGCTAGCCGTTAAAAGCAAACTGGCGCAGACCTTTGCAACGTCAAAGTACCTGTCTGTGGTTTTGGACAACATTACTGCATTTGCCATAATCAGCGCCTAGCTACCCCAGTAATAGGCTATCTGTACTCAACAACCGCACGTCTATTTTGTGCCCAAGCGCGGCTGTTATGCGCTGGGTTTTGAGGGCGCTCCTCGCCATAGCTAACTACTTCAATTTGTCTTGAGCCAACACCAGCTGAACGCAAGAAACTACTGACCGCTACTGCTCGACGCTCACCCAAAGCAAGGTTGTACTCTCGAGTGCCGCGTTCATCGCAATGTCCTTGAACAACTACGCTGCGATCTGGATTTCTAAGTAAGATTTGCGCGTGAACTTCTAAAGTCGCTAAATCACTGGGATTCAAAATTGCTTTGTCATACTGAAAGTAGAACGTTCGAGAAATAGGTTGTCCAGAGCCATCTACCGGTGTGCTGTTGTCGGCAGAGAAATCTAAGACTACTTCTTCTATTACTTCAATTGGTGCTACTACCTCTGGAGTCTGATCTACAGGTTCCTGTTGGTCTACTGGCCCAGTAGCTGTGCTAGAACAGCCAGCTATGAATAGAGCGGCCAATACTGAAAGCGCTGTAGTGGATAATCGAGATTGTACTTGCATGATTTATTCCTCATGTTTCGGGTTGTTCGGCATGATTCTGCAACCGCTTATCAAAATCACTATTGGCATTAGAAATTGTCTCAATGTTTGATCGCACTCCGGAGACCGCATCTTCACTATGAAACTTCTTTATTACATCCGCTTATTGCAACTGCATTGTAAATACTTGTTTCGCAATGGTTTAATTCTACACAGGTAAAGAAAGTAGTCTACTCAACACTGCACTTTATCTGCGCCCTGTTGCATTTAGATTACTTATCTCCTGACCTTTCTCATGACCTTACTAATTGGTCAGGAGAATATCAGGTAAAAATGGTGACCACGCTGGCTCCCGAACATCTCCTGCGGAGGACGGTAACCTGTACTTCACTCGCCCATCAATAGAAACCACCGCCAAAATGCCTCGACCTCGATCTTGAGTCGCATACATCAACATTGCGCCATTAGGTGCTAATGAAGGAGACTCGTCCAAATCCGTTGCAGTTAACACCAATAAGCTGTCTTTCTCCAAATCTTGCCATGCAATATGGAACACACCATTGCGCCGATGGACAAAAACCAAGTGCTTACCACCCGGTAACAGCCGGGCCCGGGCATTGTAATCGCCTATAAAAGTCAGGCGCTGCAAAAAATTGGTTGCTAAATCAACTTGGTAAATTTGTGGCCGCCCACCTCTATCAGAGGTGAAAACAATAGATTTGCCATCTGGGGACCAAGCCGGCTCAGTATCAATGCCGTGGTGTCTGGTTACGCGGCGCAACTTTCTACTGGCAATATTCATTATAAATATTTCAGGATCACCACCACGAGAAAGCACCATAGCGAGATTTTTACCGTCTGGAGAAAACACCGGCGAGCTATTAATGCCCCTAAAATTAGTCAGCCGTTCTCGATACGGACCGTCAATATCCTGAAGAATAATACTCGGTCTACCGGTCTCAAAAGACACATAAGCAACTCGTTTACCATCAGGGGACCAGCTAGCAGAAAGAATAGGTTCGGAGGATGAATATAAAGTACGTGCTCGCGCACCGTCCGCATCCGCCACTTCTAATTGATAACGCGCGCTACTGGAACCGGCATCTTTGGCCAGCACATACAAAATCTTGGTAGAAAAAGCGCCCTGTACCCCAGTAATTTTTGCATATACCAAGTCGGCTATTTTGTGACCTACATCTAGCCATTGGCCGCGATCTATGGTGAAGCTACGAGATTCTAAGCGCTTTTCGCCCGCCACGTCATAAAGCTCAAACTCCACAACAATCTTTGCACTATCAGGCAAAGGTTGAGCACGGCCAATCACAAGGTAGGCACTTTTCAATATGCGCCAGTCACGAAAAAAAACAGCTTGTCTGGTGCTTGGATAGGAAAGCATGTTTTCACTGGCTAAAGGATCAAACTGGCCACTTCTTGCGAGGTCAAATGCCACAATATTTGCAAGGTTAGCTTCATCAGTGAGCAATTCTGGCACTGCAAAAGGTACGATAGAAATTCGTATAGGCTCATCAACACCACGGTCAATAATAATGGTGTCTAGAGAGCTAGCGGCATGAAGCCCTGGCGCCAAGGACAGCAGTAGAAAAACCAACCCTAGGTGATTTTTCAACAAACGGCCCAATGCAGACGCTTGCACCAATCCTCTTTGCACCAATGTTCTCTGCACTAGTGCTCTTTGTACCAAAATAGAATCTGTCGCATAACTCATAATAATTCCTGCACTGTAAATTTCTGCGCCACCAAACTAGCCATTTGCACCATTAACTTAACGTAAAAGATCGCTGGGTTGAAAAAGAAAGTAAAAGCGCCTGAAATATTTTTCAAATGTTGAATTTTCTGTTGGCACTTCAAAACGCCGGACTTGTCTAATGGCTTGCTCCGCAGATTGGTCAAATGCCGAGTTACCTGAACCCTCGACCACGGTCACTGAAATAACCTCGCCAGTGGGAATGAGTTCAACAAGCAAAAGGGCTTGCATACCATTGCGTGCACTTGGCGGCCGGCTCCAGCTTTTTCTTACCTGCTCGTAAATGGCTGCTCTAAACGATTGGGCGGCTACATCGTCCTCAATGTCGTTGAGATTTTGCACTTCTTCGTCAATATCCTGCTCAAGATTAGACTGAGCCAACTCACCAAGTGCTGCCAAACGCGCTAAACGTTGCAGCTCTAAACGCGCCTCTCGAGCCTTTTTCTCGGCAACCTCTTTTGCAGCCTTAATCTTCGCAGCGCTCTTTTCCTTTACCTTATTCGCTAAATCAGATTTTTTTGGTATCGGCTTCATTACTGGCGGCGGCTTAACTGGGGCAGGTTTTTTACTGGCAGGCTTTCTTTTCGGCCTCGCTTTAAGTTCCAAAACAATCAATTTGGCATTGACCACTGTTGGCGTTATTACTGACGATACCTTTGTATCAGACGTCCACCCCCGGTACATGGCAAAACCTAGGCCCGCATGAATAACCAAAGCGAATAGCAAAGGTATGGCATATGTCTGAATCAGCCGCACTCTAACTCTCTATGATGGGCGGATCAGTAATTAGACCAACACTTTGCGCGCCGGCCTTTTGCAGAACCGTCATTACTCGGACAACGGCGCCATAATCTAATGCGTGATCGGCCTTAATATAAACCGGTACATTGGCCCGCGAACGCAAAACTTTACCAGCCTGCTCTTGAAGAGAAAAAACCGTGACGCGCGTACCATCCTCGGCACTTTGCGCTACCCCTTGAATGCCGACATTCATAAACAGCGCGCCGTCTTTGCGCATAGAAACAACCAGTGGATCAGATTCATTGGTCTCAATTGATTTCGATGGCGCTTTAGGCAAATCGACTTTAACCCCTTGAGTAAGCAAAGGCGCAGTCGCCATAAAGATAACTAATAAAACCAGCATTACGTCGATGTAAGGTACAACGTTAATTTCGGACATCGGTTTTCTGCGCTGTGCCATAACCTAAATCCTTGCGTTAAGCATTAGATTGCGAGGGGAGTGCGTGAGCTGCTCTATGCAAAATAGTTGTCACTTCTTCAGCAAAGGCTTCATACCGCTTCATAATTGAGTCTACCTTTGCGGCATAACGGTTATAGGCAATCACCGCGGGGATAGCAGCAAATAAGCCCATGGCAGTTGCGACCAAGGCCTCAGAAATACCTGGTGCAACAGACGCTAATGTCGCCTGACTCATATTTGCTAGAGAGCGAAAGGAATTCATAATGCCCCAGACCGTGCCAAATAAACCTACATAAGGGCTGGTTGAGCCAACTGTTGCTAAAAACGGTAAATGGGTTTCAAGGCGTGCTTCTTCACGATTTAAAGCCACTCGCATGGAACGCTGAACACCCTGCATAATCGCATCGGCATCCATTCCTGCCTGTTCAGACAGCCGCGTATATTCTCGAAAGCCCGAAACAAATATGGTCTCAACGCCGTTGAGGTTTTCTTCGCTGGAAAGCTCACCGTAAAACTCACGCAGATCAATGCCCGACCAAAAATGGTCCTCCAAAGAATCTACCTCGTTCAAGGCTCGGCGTAAAAACAACCAACGCTGGAAGATCATCATCCAGCTCACAACTGATGCAATGGCCAGCAACAGCATGACAATTTGCACCAGCAAACTTGCGTTTGAGATGAGTTCAAATATGGACATTTGCTCAGTCAAAAAACTGCTCCTTAATCTACCTCGGATCTAACTCGGATCTATCTTGATGTACTTGCGAACCATTTTCCTGCTCTGGCGGACGTAAGCCGAAGTGCTGATAACTCTTTGCAGTCGCTATTCGCCCACGAGGCGTTCTCATTAAATACCCTTGTTGAATCAGATAGGGTTCAAGAACATCTTCAATGGTACCTCTCTCTTCGCTAATGGCTGCTGCCACTGAATCAAGGCCCACAGGACCGCCGGCAAATTTATCTATAATAGTCATCAACAAACGTCGGTCCATAGCATCAAAACCTTCTTTATCTACATTGAGTAGATTTAAAGCTTCATCCGCTATGGCTTTAGTCACTGAACCATCTCCGCGCACCTGAGCCACGTCTCTAACCCTACGCAACAATCTGTTACTGATGCGCGGGGTGCCGCGAGAGCGCCGAGAAATTTCTGTGGCCCCGGCGCTTTCTATGGGTAAATTTAGTTTGGACGCTGAGCGATTAACAATTTGTGTGAGCTCATTAATGCTGTAGAACTCTAGTCGCTGCACAATGCCAAACCGATCTCGCAAAGGACTGGTTAACAACCCGGCTCGGGTGGTGGCACCCACTAAGGTAAAGGGTTGTAATTCCAATTTCAGCGAGCGCGCAGCAGGCCCCTCGCCAATCATAATATCAAGCTGAAAATCTTCCATGGCAGGATAAAGAATTTCTTCGACCAAAGGACTTAAACGATGAATCTCGTCGATAAAAAGCACGTCACCAGCATCTAGATTACTCAACATGGCTGCAAGGTCGCCGGGCTTTTCTAAAATAGGTCCAGAAGTCGATTTAAACCCAGCGCCCATTTCTCGTGCCAAAATATTGGCTAGGGTAGTCTTACCTAACCCGGGCGGGCCAAAGATCAGGGTATGGTCCAACGATTCGCCACGCTTACGTGCCGCCTCAATAAAAATACTCATCTGCTCTTTCACCGCAGATTGACCAATGTATTCACTCAGTTGCGTGGGTCGCAAAGCACGGTCAAAGCTCACATCACCACTGTCTTCAACTGGCGATACAAAGCGATCTGGTTCAATAGCCATTTGTTAAGCTCCGCTCCGGGCAAATTGACGTAATACCCAAGTAACAATTTGCTCCGTGGTTGGGTCTTTTTCATCAACACCGGCATGGGCAGCCTTTTTCTCAAAATCTTTGCGCGCCTGCATAATCCCTTGTTGGGCCTGATGACCTTTATAACCTAAGGCCAAAAGCGCATCTTCCGCTTCTCGATAAACTGCCCGACTACCAAAACTGGGCATGGCCAAATTTGCAGCCGTGGGTAATTGCAGAATCAACGTATCTATTCTCGACTTTAACTCCACCATGAGACGTTCAGCAGTTTTTTTGCCAACGCCAGGCACTTTTGTCAAAACGCCAACTTCGTTATTTTGCACTGCGAGACTTAAAGTCGAAGG
>CAUZON010000059.1:0-10832 GCA_963581445.1 Gammaproteobacteria bacterium
CTACGGCCCACTACATTAGTCGGCTAGTGGCTGACCAAGTACCGAACATCAGCCGAATTGCTCATGGCGTTCCGCTAGGTGGTGAAATTGAATACACCGACGGAGGCACATTGACCCATGCATTGCAGGGACGAAGAAACATCAGTTTATTGGATTGATAGCGATACAGATCTTGCGAACGCTGTGGCTAGCTGGGAAAACCAGATAGGTCTAGACACCGAGTTCATCCGCACCGACACGTTTTACCCTTTGGCCGGCCTATATCAAGTAGCGTCAGGTAATGAGGTGTTTCTACTGGACCCTCTGGTCATTGAGAATTGGCAGCCCTTTGTCCATTATTTGCATAACCCTAACCACTTGGTGGTGATGCATGCTTGCCAAGAAGATCTGGAACTGATGTTTCATCATCTGGCTGCTCGGCCCGCAAATATATTTGATACTCAATTCGCAAATGCCTTTGTCAGTGAAGATTTTAGTTTGAGTTATGCCAATCTGGCACGAAACCTAATGCAGGTTGACTTGGAAAAACAGCAAACGCGCTCAAACTGGTTAAAGCGGCCATTAACTGAGGAGCAGTTAGCCTACGCCGTAGACGATGTAACTTTATTGGTGCCCATGTTCAATATCATCAATGAACGCCTCCAAGAGTTAGGTCGCAGCGACTGGTTTGCCCAAGATATGTCTCAGCGAGGTTCGTATTCCGAGCCGCAACCGGGTCAATATTACCGCCAAGTTAAACGCGCTTGGCAGCTGAAGTCAGAGCAATTGGCCACGCTTCAAGCGCTTTGCCTGTGGCGGGAAAACGCGGCGCGGCAATTTGATATTCCGCGCAGCAGGGTTGTCTGGGATGATCACCTGATGACATTTGCAATGGCGCCTAAGCTTGATATGAACGTTCTGCACAGCACATTGCCCGGTCCAATTGTGAAGCGTCACGGCCAAGCACTGATTGCTTCTCACAGTAAAGCTCAGGGTAACAAGCCTATAGATCAACTGGATAAACCCCTTAGTCCTGGTGCCAATGCCAAAGTTAAAGCACTGCGCGAAGTTGCGGTAAGTGCCGCAAAGACGTTAGCGATGGCGCCGGAATTGTTAGCCCGTAAGAAAGATGTTGAGGTTTGTTTTCGCGACTATGCGCAAAATGGTCATCTTTCCGAACATTACATGGGTTGGCGGAGAAGTTTATTGGAGCAAGATTTTTTGCCTATTTTGGAGCCGCGCAATGACAGTTGATGAGAATAAAAATTCTAGCCTCAACTCGATGACAGAGGTTACTGAGCAGTCATTGTCAGACATCGAAGTAAAAATTTTTCGCAGCAGTAAAAAGGCAGATACCTATATTTATCTTCCGCTTGATGCTGAATTCGATGATTTGCCGGAAGCACTGTGTAAACAGTTTGGTAGAACGGTATTTGTAATGGAACTGTGTTTAACAACGTCGCTAAAGTTGGCACTCTTTGACGCCCGCACTGTTATGCAGGGCATAATCAAAGACGGTTTTTTTCTGCAGTTTCCGCCACCCAATTTGTCCCCGCTACTGCCCGAGGAGTTGCTGGAATGAAACCGTTTTGGCAAGAAAAGACCTTTGCAGAAATGGATCAAGGCGAATGGGAAAGTCTTTGCGACGGCTGTGCTAGGTGCTGCATGATCAAATTGCAAGACGATGAAACCGAGGAGGTTTTTTATACCTCTATCGTCTGCGATTTACTCGACCAGGATGTTTGCCAATGTACCAGGTACCCAGAGCGGCACGCGTTAGTAGAAAATTGCGTTCAGTTGTCACCAGCAAAGGTCGCAGAATTTAGTTGGCTGCCAACCACTTGTGCCTATCGCACCTTGGCGGAGGGCCGAGATTTGCAGTGGTGGCACCCATTGGTGAGCGGTAGCCCAGATACCGTTCACGAGGCTGAGATTTCAGTGCGCGGTAAAGTAGTTGCAGAATCTCAAGTTCATGAAGACGATCAGCAGGACATGATTATTCATTGGGTTGAAATGTCCCATGAGCCCAATTCATAGTTTTCTTTCACCGCAAGGTGAAGATATAAAGTACGTTGCCAGCACATTGAAATACTCATCAAAGGTCGGGAAGAATTAGTATGCCTTACCCCAATGCATGGATTGTCATAGCCGTTTTGGCAGTTATCGGGGCCTTTTGCCTGAACTTGTTATTGCGGGGGGCAAAGCCGGCGCATGCTCGCTGGCCACGAAAACTCAGATATATTTTCGTCACGCTGGTATTCGTGTTTTTTCTTTTGCCAGCACCTGTACCAAATTATCCCGGTGTTTTTTCACCCGCGTTTGTCGTCTATATCTTTGAATCCTTGTTTCAAAGCGGCGGTCAGCCGAATGAAAGCCAAGGCATATTGGTGCTTGGGTTAGGTGGTGTAAGCATTATTGGACTGCTGGCGCTGGTTCTGTTTAGGCCCAAAAACCCCAAAAACCCAAAAAACCCAAAAAACCCAAAAAACACAGAGCAAACACAGACCAAGCGCAATGTGAGCACAAATTAGGCGTAGAATAGATTCGGATAAACCCCAACCCTCGCGGCATATGTCTTATCATCTTGAGCGGATGTGTGCCCTGATTTAGAGAGCTTGGGAAATCTTCGGTCACTGTATGGTTGCATGGGCTGCCCAAGCTCTATTAGAGTAGTCGAGCTTAATGCACGACAAATGTGCCGATGGTCTTCATAAGATCTAAGAATAATAAGATCGAAAAATAGAAAGATCGATAGAATAGAAAAATCGATTGAATAAGAGATGGGGAGATTAGGGGCTGCTAAAGCTATTAACTAATCCTAAGAAACAATTTGGCCAGATTGAGCGTTATCCAGACAGATAACTAAATCGACAATTTAATAGACAACTAGACAGACAAAAGAGAGTTTTGAATGATTTTTGAAAGTACCGACTCGTATATCGCCACCGACGAACTGAGCATGGCAGTGGACGCCGCTGCAAAGTTAGAGCGCCCTTTGCTGATTAAAGGCGAGCCAGGCACTGGTAAAACAATGCTGGCTATTGAAGTAGCAAAATCTCTTGGGATGCCACTTTTAGAATGGCACATTAAGTCCACCACAAAGGCAGTTAATGGGCTTTATGAATACGACGCGGTGTCACGCCTACGCGACTCTCAGTTGGGTGATGAGCGTGTTAATGACATCAGCAATTACATTAAGAAAGGCAAGCTTTGGGAAGCGTTTGACGCTGAAGAGCGTGTGGTTTTGTTGATTGATGAAATCGATAAAGCAGACATCGAATTCCCCAATGACTTGCTGCAAGAAATTGATCGCATGGAATTTTATGTCTACGAGCTAGGCAAAACCATTAAAGCGAAGAACCGTCCCATCGTTATTATTACTTCAAATAACGAAAAGGAGCTACCAGATGCGTTTTTGCGCCGCTGTTTCTTCCACTTCATTAACTTCCCAGATCGCGAAACCATGCAGCAGATTGTTGACGTGCATTTCCCTGGCGTGAAGCAGGACATGGTCAAAGAAGCCATGGAGATTTTCTTTGACGTACGCAAGGTGCCTGGTCTGAAGAAGAAGCCTTCTACTTCTGAGTTAATCGACTGGTTGAAGCTGCTCATGGCAGACGATATTCCTGATGAAATTTTGACCAATAGAGATGTCAGCAAAGCAATTCCTCCTCTGTATGGTGCGCTTGTTAAGAACGAGCAAGACGTGCATTTACTGGAACGTTTAGCGTTTATGAATCGTAGAGATAGTAGGGGCTAGACGGTGCTCATCAATTTTTTTCTAACCCTTAGAAAGTATAAGCTGCCGGTAACTATCCGCGAACTCATGGATCTTATTAGTGGGTTACAGCATCAACTGGTTTACGCAAGTTTGGATGATTTTTACCTCTTGAGCCGGACCGCTTTGGTAAAAGATGAAAAGAATTACGACAAGTTCGACCGAGCTTTTAGCGCCTATTTTAAAGGTTTAGAAGATTTGCATGGCTTGCTCGAAAGTTTGATTCCTGATGAATGGCTTAGGCACGAATTCGAAAAATCTCTGTCACCAGAACAGCTCAAAGAAATTGAGTCCTTAGGTGGTCTAGAGAAATTGATCGAGGCGTTCAAAAAAGCCAAGGAAGAAGCCGAAGCAAAAGCCGGCGAAGAAGGTAAAGATGGCGATGAGGGCAACGCAGACCGACAAGGTCAAAGTGGCCCCGGTGGTCTAGGCAAAGGCAAAAAGAAGAAAGCCAAAAAAGTATGGGACGAGCGCCAGTATAAAAACTTGGACGACTCGGTAGAGCTTGGTACCCGGAATATTAAGATGGCTTTGCGTCGCCTGCGTAAGTTTGCCAGAACCGGTGCGGAAGATGAGTTGGATATATCCGGCACTATCAAATCTACTGCGCATAACGGCGGCATGTTAGATATTAAGATGCGCCCAGAGCGACGTAATACCGTAAAGGTATTGTTGTTCTTGGATATAGGCGGCTCTATGGATGCTCACGTAAAGATTTGCGAAGAATTGTTCTCGGCCTCCCGAACAGAGTTCAAGCATATTGAAAGTTTTTACTTCCATAACTTTATCTATGAATCCGTATGGAAAGACAATCGACGCCGCATGGCTGAACGCATGCCTACGCTAGAGGTTTTGAACAAATTCTCCCAAGACTACAAAGTAGTATTTGTCGGTGATGCAACTATGGCCCCTTATGAGATCACTCATGCAGGCGGCAGTGTGGAGCATTGGAATGAAGAGCCTGGCGCTGCGTGGATGGAGAAATTTTCTACCATTTACGACAAGGTCATTTGGCTTAATCCTACTCCTCAAGAAACTTGGGAATATTCATCTTCAGTGATGATGACTCAGGAATTGGTTGGCGGAAATATGTTCCCGTTAACTATTAAAGGTCTCGAAGAAGGCATGGGAAATCTTTCTAAATAGGCATTGGGTTATTCTATATTGACTGGATGTTGGGCTCGCTCTGTAGAGTCCATAGAAATACGTGGTGTATTGGCTGCGCTAAGTTTTTTCGCCGCTAGTTTAGTAAAGAGTATTAGCGAAGATGTTAGTCATTCATGCTGCATGTCATGCGCTGAGCAAATTTTAGCCGAGTTAAACTAAGCCAATAGGGCGTGTGACTGGGATCGAAGGGTCGAAATGAACAGTCAAGAAAAAGCCGATGTAATGCGTAAAGACGCCTTTAAGCTTCGTCGTATTAAAGGACCGGCTCGCCAATCTCTTGAAGATACTTCTCATGCTTTGTTAGAGCAACGCAGAAGGAACCTTGCCAAACTTAACCTCACGCCAATGGATGGCCTGCCAGTCAGTGAAGCGGCTGACGAAATATGTAAGCTACTAAAAGATAACCAGGTTGTCGTCATTGCGGGTGAAACAGGTTCAGGTAAAACTACTCAGTTACCCAAACTTTGCCTAAAGATCGGCTTAGGATTGACCGGCATTATTGGCCACACCCAGCCCAGGCGTATTGCCGCACGCACAGTGGCTCAGCGTATTGCTCAGGAAATGGATGCAGAGTTAGGCCAGGATGTTGGCTACGCAGTGCGCTTCTCTGATCAAACCAGCGACAATACTCTGGTCAAAGTTATGACTGACGGTTTGTTGCTGACAGAAATTAGGCATGACCGCTTTCTCGATAAGTACGATGCGATTATTGTCGACGAAGCTCATGAACGAAGTCTGAATATTGATTTCCTGCTAGGCTATTTAAAGCGTTTAATCCTAAAGCGTAAAGACCTAAAGATAATTGTTACTAGTGCGACTATTGATGTAGATCGATTTTCCGAATTTTTCAATGGTGCGCCAGTGATCAAAGTGGGTGGACGAACCTACCCGGTAGATGTCCAGTATCGCAGCGGTGATGACGGTGAGTTTGGTCCAATGTTGGACGTGCTGCATGAGATCGAACGCAAACCTATGACGTCGGCTAGAGATGTGCTGGTCTTTTTTTCCGGCGAGCGCGAAATTTTTGAAGCGGCGCGACGCCTACGTATGGCATTTCAAGAGCGCTTTGAAATTTTACCTCTTTACGCACGACTGTCTGTGGCTGACCAGCGCCGAGTATTTAACCCCTCCTCAGGTGGTAAACGGCGAATAATTTTGGCCACTAACGTTGCTGAAACATCGTTAACAGTGCCAAACATCGGATTTGTTATAGACCCAGGCTTCGCGCGTATTTCAAGATATAGCTATCGTTCTAAGTTACAGCGGCTACCCATTGAACCCATCAGTCAGGCCAGCGCAAATCAGCGCAAGGGCCGGTGCGGTCGGGTAGCGCCTGGTATTTGTTATCGTCTCTTTGGAGAGCACGACTTTTTGAGTCGCCCAGAATATACGGATGCGGAAATAAGGCGAGTCAATTTGGCCTCTGTAGTTTTGCAGATGGAAGCATTTGGGTTGGGAGAGATCAGCAAGTTTCCATTCATAGATCCACCAGAACCGAGGGCCATCCGTGATGCAATGCGCCTGTTAGACGAGCTTGGTGCTCTGCAGGCCGGTGGTCTAACTGATACGGGCCGGTTGATGGCGCGTTTGCCGGTAGACCCTCGTTTAGCAAGAATGCTAATTGCTGCTAAAGATCAGTCCTGCCTCAATGAGATGCTGATTATAGTTTCTTGTTTAGCAGTACAAGACCCTCGGGACCGACCCCATGAAAAAACTCAAGCCGCCGATACGGCGCATGAAATGTTTCTGCATAAAGACTCGGACTATTTGACGATACTCAATCTTTGGCGGTGGATCGAAGAACAGCGCGAGCAGCTAACTAAAAACCGTTGGCAAACCACTTTGCGCAAACGTTTTATTAATCCAGTACGTGTACGTGAGTGGCGGGAACTTCACCGTCAGCTTCGAGTGGTATGTAAGGAATTGCGCTTAGGGCTCAACGATACCACAGCATCCTTTCAGCAAATTCATGAAGCGGTTCTTGTGGGTTCACTGGGGCTGATAGCTCAGCATGACGAGAAAGGTAAATACATTGGGCCACGAAACTTACGCCTTGGTATTTTTCCCGGTTCAGGTCTAGCAAAACGCTCGCCCAAATGGATTGTTGCAGTTGAAGTTGTCGAGACACAGCGAGTTTTTGCGCGCTGTGTTGCTGCGGTGGAAAGTCGTTGGATTGAGGCGCAGGCGAAACATCTTATTAAAAGGCGTTTTAGTGATCCTGTCTGGAGTTTGAAACGTGGGGAAGTGGTTGCGTACGAGAGTGTTAGTTTATATGGCCTGACATTAGCTGAACGGCGACCCATGAGTTATCACGAAGTTGATCCATATTTTTGCCGGGACCTGCTTATTCGCGAAGGTTTAGTGCATGGCGCGGTTAATAATCCGCCTGAATTTTTACGCCATAACTTAGAACTAATTGGCTCCATTCAGGACAGTGAAGCAAAAGGGCGGCGCAGAGACTTGCTTATTAGCGATGATGAAGTTTACCAGCTCTATGCAAAACACGTTGATGAGTCTGTATGTCGCGTAGGGGACCTAGGTCGCTGGTGGAAGCGCTTAAATCCCAGCGCTCAAGAACAACTTTTTTTTACCCAAGAGCAATTATTGCGGACTGCCTCAACACGTCTCAGCGACAATGATTTTCCTGATACCCTAAATTTGGGCGGGGTTGACTTGGCGCTGAGTTATAGCTTTGCGCCGGGAGAGGCTTCTGACGGTATTACTATGACCATTCCAGTAGGTGTTCTACATGGCGTTGGGTCAGAGCCGCTGCAATGGTCTGTGCCTGGCATGTTCCCAGCGGTAGTCGAACAGTGGCTGCGCACACTGCCCAAGAATAAACGCAAATTACTAGCGCCGCTGCCAGACAAGCTTGAAGAAATTGTTGCTCGTTTATTAGCCGATAACGTTTATCGCCAAGGTCGTTTTCTCTCAGCCCTTGGATCGGTGTTGCAAGATCTTTACAAAATTTCCGTAGATGCCGCGGACTGGGATGCCCAGCGCATTCCCACTCACTTGCAGATTAATGTCAGAGTGGTAGACGAACAGGCTCGTATC
This sequence comes from Gammaproteobacteria bacterium, assembly GCA_963581445.1. Lineage (GTDB taxonomy): Bacteria > Pseudomonadota > Gammaproteobacteria > Pseudomonadales > Azotimanducaceae > UBA4421. The sequence goes on from CAUZON010000059.1 coordinate 7,982, forward strand.
CTTGCCGCTGGAAGAGATCTAAATGTAATCAAGGCGCAGCTGTCTAACATTGAAACTCATGCTTCATTGGAAGTCTTTCAGGTCTATGAGCGAAACGATTTGCAGCAGTTTCCAGATTCAGAAATTCCTGGCCATGTGGTAGTCGAGGAGGGTATGGCTCCAGTGATGGCCTACCCAGGGTTAGTAGATGCTGATGGCAGCGTTCAGTTAAGGTTGTTTGAAACAGCTCAGCTCAGAGATCAGGCGAATAGGCGAGGTTATCCAAAACTAGCCTTGCTCCAGGTTGGTAAGCCAGCCAACTTTTTCCGTCGTGAACTAACCAAAGAAAAGCAGCTTGGATTGTACTTTGCCGGTATAGGCAGCGCTGAAGCCCTGCGCGAGCAATTGATGCTCAATGTGGCTTGGTATTGTTTTTTCGAGGACAGGGAGCTGCCAACCAGCGCCAGTGAATTCGCTCAGCGCTTAGATGAGCGCAGAGGTGATCTGAATGATATTTTTCGCGACACGGTTAGGTATCTTACAGAAGCATTGCAGCTCCGCTTTACCATAGTGAATAAGCTAGAGAGTTTTGGCTCAAGTGCCTATGCAGACAGCGTAGAGGATATTCGCAAACATATTCAGCACATCGTCCCCGGCAATGTTTTACAAATTACCCCTATGCGCTTTTTACCGCTATTACCTCGTTTGTTGGAGGGTGTAGTTACAAGGGTAGAAAACCTCCAAGGCCATGTGCCAAGAGATCGTGATTTAGTTAAACAAATACAGCCCCTTGAAAATCGATTGGCTGCCATATCTCGCAATGAATTGCATGACGCCAAACATTTGCTTGAATTGAAATATTATTTGGAAGAGCTGCGATTGAAGTTTTTTGCCGAGCCAATATCGCGGCAGAAAGTCAATTCGCACCCGCTACCGCCGTCCCAATGGAAGGTCTCAGAGAAACGTGTTGGCGAAAAAATATTGCTAGAGGAACGGCGAATTGGCCTGGCCTGATTTGTCGGCATTAAGTACGTGCTCTTGCGCTTGTACAAGTTGGTTAAGAAGAGTACTTTTCTTTACTCTACACAGCGGTGGTAACAGGGCTGGAATGTGTCAGTAAGCCTAGCAGTACTCAATACACAAACTGAACTTGGACGTGCTTTTGTCGAAAAGATGAAGCGCATTGGGATCAGTGTTGTCAGCCAAATTAGTTTCAATGACCTGTTGCAAACTAAACCGGTAAGCCGCTCAAAGAACCTTGAAATTGTCGCCTGTTCCAGCCTTGACGACATTCAACTATGTACGGATGCGAACCCCCTAAATTGCTGTGTTCTGATTAGCCAAAATCTGCCGGTTGCGGAAACATTGCACTCTGCGTTTGCTCTCGGGTGTATTGATTGTTGGCCTATGCAATTGGAAGACGCTGAGCTGCTGCAGCGCGTAATAACTGTTGAAAATCGTTTCGCGCAAATTACTCAGGAACTAAAGGACAGCTCTCAACGCCTTGTTGATATGCAGTTCGAGCTTGAGCAAGACCAGCTGCAGGGGCAACAGATTCAGCGCGGCATGCTACCAAAACAAGACAAGGCGATTGGTGGTTTTCGATGTTCGCGGTGGTTAGCACCGTCGTTGATATTGAGTGGCGACTTTGTCGACTACTTTCCATTGCAGGACAAATACCTTGCTTGTTTTTTGGCTGATGTTGCCGGCCACGGCGCTTCATCTGCATTGCTAACGGTGCAGTTGAAAAATATTTCTTGGCGGCTTCAGCAAAAATTTGGCAGTCCATCGTTTAATTCGCCCGGCGCAATGCTTGGCTGGATAAACGCAACACTTATAGAACAAGCCATTAAAAAACACGTGGCCATGTTCCTTGGCATTATCGACAAAAACACAAATGTGCTGCATTACAGTACGGGCGCACAATTTCCGCCAGCTATGCTAATAGACGCTCAGGGTGAAATAAGTGTGTTGGAGCAAAGTGGCAAGCCTCTGGGGGTGTTCCCAGATGCCCACTATCATTCTGCTTCTATAGAATTTCCTCTAGGTGCTCAACTGTTGGTTTTTTCTGATGGTGTGCTTGATTGCTTGGCGCCAACGGACCTCGCGGAAAAAGAGGCGGCGCTGTTACAGGCCATTGATCAAAGTGATGGCGGAGCTGCTTTGTGGGACATGTTAAGAGCGCAGTTTGATGGTGTAGATGATATGAGTTTAATGGCTGTAAAACGTATCTCCTGAGGAGTATGCTGCCGCCGGCAAATTCTGTTACTAACAAAGGACTAACAGGTGACGGGTAGTATCAACGTAGGTGATAGTGACGGAACCCATATCATTCGCTTCGAGGGTGATGTGCGCGTAGGTCTGTGCAGTGCTTTCGACAACTACTGTCAGGGCATGCTTGAAGATTCGAAGTTTTGCGCAGTGATTGTGGATTTAACCTCGACTAATGTTATCGACAGTACTGCTTTGGGTAGTCTTGCAAAACTCTCCCTGGGGGTTAAAGCGCTTAAAGGGCAGGTGCCTACGCTTATTTGTAACACTCCGAATATTCAGCGTATTTTACAGAACATGGGTTTTGACGATGTTTTTGCCATTGTGCCAGATGTGGAAAACAGCGCCGTAGCTCTGCAAACCTTGCCCGTGCTTTCAGATCTAGCCGTAGACGGCACACGTGAAAAAGTCATTGAGGCACACCGCCTGCTTATGTCGATGAATGACGCAAACAAAACGGCGTTCAAACAATTAGTAGACGCGTTGGAGTTAGAGGCAATTGAGCACCGTACTTTTTCTGGCGACTAGTGTGCGATATAGGCCGTCTAAAGGGCTTTAGCCTTGAGTTTTGCTTCAATAAACCTAGAGTGAGACAGGTACA
>CAUZON010000060.1:0-10783 GCA_963581445.1 Gammaproteobacteria bacterium
CGCCGTCGCATGGCGACATTACGATCTCTAAGAATATCTATTTGCCGTTCTACCAAAGATACTGCGCCGCCAGACGCATGGGGTAAGGTAAGCTCCGAAAGAGCCGCTACATGCCGCTGGAAAAAATCTGGATGTTTGCGCAGGTAATCGAGAATTTCTTGTTCGCTGATTTTGTCTTTTGCGTCTTCGTTGTCATTGTGTAAGTGCACGAGTTAGTTCTCCGTTACAATTTCGCCGCGATAAACAAGGTTGGCGTCGCCGCTCATGACCACTTGTTGACCTATTCCAGGCCACTGAACGCGTAGCTTGCCGCCAGGCAAGGATACTTTTACTCGGCCGTTAACATGACCGTTTAAATGCGCAGCTACTACCGCTGCACAAGCACCTGTGCCGCAGGCCAATGTTTCGCCGACGCCGCGCTCAAAAACACGCAGACGTACAAAATGTTCATCGACTATTTGGCAAAAGCCGATGTTCGCACGTTCTGGGAAAAATTCGTGCACGGTCATCTCTCCGCCTATTTTTTGCACATCTAGATCTAACAGGCTGTCAACAAAAATCACCCCGTGAGGGTTGCCCATTGATACTGGCGTAACGCAAAAGGTTTCGCCGCAAACAGTAATCTCTTCAGTAAGTTGGTTGCTTGCACTAACAAATGGTATATCTTTGTGTTCAAGTATTGGCGCGGGCATTAATGTTTGAATCTGCTGTGAATTTTGCAGAGTGGTTGCAATCATTCCTCCGGCAGAATTCCAGAGCAAATGATTGCTCTTACTCAGGCCCAAATGATTGGCGAGAAATGCCACGCAACGTGTGCCGTTTCCGCATTGCTGAGCTTCTGTGCCATCAGCATTGAAAATTTGATAATCGAAATCAGCATTGGCCACTGTAGGAGGCGCAATAATTAACAGCTGATCGAAACCTATTCCTAGCTTTCTATCGGACCAAGAGTGCACTTGCTCGGCATTGATGCTTTGCGGACTGCTCACGCAATCTAACACCATGAAGTCGTTACCCAGGCTATGCATTTTGTGGAAAATACGCGTGGTACTCACAGCCAACAGCCAGTCGGATTTAACTTTGGTGAAATAGTTTTCATATTTCTAGTCTAGTGGCCTGTTTGCTCTAGTTCTAGGCGTAATTGGTCTTGAATTGTTTCGCGCCGCCTAACCACTTTAAATTCGCTACCGTCAACTAAGATCTCTGGCGCTCGGCCACGGGTGTTGTAGTTTGAGGCAAGTACCGAACCATATGCGCCAATCGAAAGCACTGCCACTAAATCATCTTCAGCTAATGCCAGCGTTCGTTGCTTAGCAAGAAAATCCGCAGATTCACAAATTGGCCCGACAATATCCCACTCCAGTGGTTGTATATCCGACGACTTATCTACCGGCACTACTTCATGCCATGCCTGGTACAGCGATGGTCGAATTAGATCATTCATTGCCGCATCTACTACGGCGAAATTTTTGTGATCGGGCACGTCGGCTTTTTTTAAATATTCTACCCGTGTGAGTAAAACGCCGGCGTTTGCGGTGAGGAATCTGCCTGGCTCAATGCGCAGTTGCAAATCTCTGCCCCCTAAAATTTGCCCAACACTGGCGCCCCAATCGTCAATATCCAGAGGTGTCTCATCTTGATAACGCACGCCGAAGCCTCCACCTAGATCGATGTGCTTAAGCAAGATGCCGTGCTTTTCTAGAATATCGCGAAGCTCCAAAATACTAGTTAGTGCCTGTAGCAGTGGCTCTGCTTCATTAATTTGCGAGCCGATATGACAGTCGATGCCGGTGAGATTAATGGCTGGGTTTTCCGCGGCAAGTAAATAAAGTGCTAGGGCTTCTTCCTTGGTTACACCGAACTTATTTTCTTTGAGTCCAGTTGCGATATAAGGGTGGGTCTTCGCATCTACGTTTGGATTTACGCGAATCGCAACATTGGCGACACAGCCCAGCAACTCTGCCTGGGTTATAATACGTAAGAGCTCACCGCGACTTTCTACATTGAAGCAGCCTATTCCAGCTTTTAACGCGAAATTGATTTCCTCAATAGATTTACCTACCCCAGAAAAAATCACAGAAGCAGGGTCGCCGCCAACAGCCAGCACGCGGCTAAGTTCTCCAGCAGAAACAATGTCAAAACCTGCGCCCAGCGACTTGAATAACGAGAGTATTGCCAGATTGGAATTGGCTTTCACTGAATAGTGTATTTGGTGGGGTGTACTACTGAGCGCATCACTCAGTAGATTATATTGTTCGGTTAGATAACTCTTTGAGTAAATATAAGCTGGTGTGCCAACAGCGTCAGCAATTTTGCTCAAGGCAGTTTGTTCAATATACAGATCATTGTGCACATACTTTGCTGCCGTAAATTCGTTGTCAGAGTTTTCTAAAGTCACGGAGTCATAGTCCTTTCGGTTAGCCTTGGTGTGGGTAAAGAGTGAAGAATTGATTGGGTTATCTGCCGCCCAGCATTCGTCCCTTTTTCTTCATAGTCAGGCAACTGCAGGGGACCTTTTTGTCCGCAGGTCACAACAAGACTGGAAATATAGGCCAAAACGATCCATTTCATATCTGCTATTCCTAATTTTCACTCGCATTTGCGTGAGCTAGTTTGGGGTAAATGTTGTAACTGCCCATAAGGCGTGCCCCTTAGAGGGCAATAGATGCTAGCTAACACACTTACGAATAAAGCCCTTTTTGTAACAGCTTTTTGCTCAGCTGCTTTCACCGCCTATATGTGTTCGCGCGCGGTCGCTATTGCTTTAAGAACTTGGCGAGGCGCAGTTCCACCTAAGTGATCTCTGGCAGCCACAGATCCGGTGAGTGTGAGTACCTCGTAAACATCTTCATCAATAATATTCGAGGCGCCACCTGCCAGTTCTTCAATAGACAAGGCCTCAAGTGGTTTGCCTAGCTCAATGGCACGTTGTACTGCTTCGCCCACTATCTCGTGAGCATCTCTGAAGGGTAAACCTTTTCTAACCAAATAGTCTGCTAGATCGGTAGCGGTTGTGAAACCAGACAGTGCCGCTTGGCGCATATTTTCTTTATTCGGAATGATATTGGGTACCAGTCCTACCAGTGCCGTGAGGCAATCTCGCAATGTATCCACTGAATCAAAAAGTGGCTCTTTGTCCTCTTGATTGTCTTTGTTGTAAGCCAATGGTTGGCTTTTCATTAGGGTCAACATAGAAATTAGGTTGCCGTTCACTCGCCCAGTTTTGCCGCGAATAAGCTCGGGCACATCTGGATTTTTCTTTTGCGGCATGATGCTTGAACCGGTACAAAATCTATCTGGTAGGTCAATGAAGCTAAATTGCTGGCTAGACCATAAGATCAATTCTTCGCACCACCGCGACATGTGGGTCAGCGTAAGGGCCGCGACGGAACAGAACTCAATGGCAAAATCTCGGTCACTGACTGCGTCGAGGGAATTTTCGCATACGCCCTCAAACTCCAAAAGCTCCGCCATATATTCTCTATCTGGCTTGTAGGGCGTGCCGGCCAGCGCAGCTGCGCCCAATGGCAGTTGGTTGGTGCGCTTGCGACAGTCCACTAATCTGCTTCTATCTCTCTTGAGCATGGCAAACCAAGCCATTAGGTGGTGGCCGAAAGTAATGGGCTGGGCGGCTTGTAAATGGGTAAAGCCCGGCAATATGGTGTCGTGATGTTGTTCTGCTAGATCAGCTAAGCGGTGCAATAAAGCAGACTCAAGGTCAAAAATTTCGTCGATTGCGTCACGTAAGTAGAGCCGTATATCCGTCGCTACTTGGTCATTTCGTGACCTTCCGGTGTGCAGTTTTTTACCTGTATCGCCAATTAGTTGGATAAGACGGTGTTCAATATTCATATGAACATCTTCGAGCACGACACTCCATGCCATTTTTCCGCCCTCGATTTCGCCTTTTATCGTGTCCAAACCACCTTTGATCTGATCAAATTCGCCGGAGGTCAGTATTTTGATCTTCAATAGCATCTGAGCATGTGCAAGAGAGCCGCGTATATCCTCTTTATATAGGCGTTGGTCGAAGCTAATAGATGCAGTGAAAATTTCAACAAACTCATCTGTAGCTTCGCTAAATCGCCCTCTCAATAAACCCTGATCGGTTGTATTTTCTGAATGATCGGTTTTGTTTACCATTATGCTACTCTGCTTCCATCAGGATTTTTGTGATTTCGGGCTGGGCAGTATACCAAGCAATGAGGATTTAGTAGTCAGCTTGTTGGCTAGAGGTTGGAAAAATGTCATTCGGCGATAAAATTTAATGACTAAGTATGTCGATTCAAGCCCTAGCAATGGGCGCCTAGTGATACCTGACTTGCTGATACCCCAAATGCTATTTTGCCTAGTAGTCGTTGGGCTGCTCTTTGGTTTGTTCGGTTGGGCGCTGAGTATTGAAATGGCTTGGTACCATTTCATTCACACCTCGTTGTTTGCGCTTTGGGTTGTATTGCTTTTAGTATCGTGGTGCAGAGCCTGAGCGGCTTTTTTACCCGCACCCCCACTCTAATCTCGGTGATCTGTGTATTTATAGTAGATATTGCAGTTACTACCGCCGTGCACTTCATTATGAATATGGTTTTCTCGAATGATACCGCCCCAGAATATCTTCTGCCCAGACGCATAGCTATTGTCATTCTTTGTATCGGTATTTACCTCAGATATACGGTGCTTCGCCACCGACTACAGCGCCAGGAAGAATCGGAACTTCACTCTAAGATCCAAGCTTCGTAGTCGCGAATTCGCCCGCATTTTCTTTTCAATAGTATGAATATTATCGCTAGTTTGATTCCTTCAGACCCAGAAACCGCCTAGGAAGTAGTAGAAGATTTGTCCGAACTATTCCGTGCCAGTTTGCAGGAGAAAGGAAGTTTTGTGTTGCTTGGGGACGAACTAGATTTATGTGAGCGCTATGTGCGTATTGAGGCCTCACGTTTAGGGGAGCGCTTGGTAATGAATTGGACAATCAGTGAGACAAAAGATTCGCCTAAAATTCCACCGCTACTGCTGCAACCACTGTTAGGAAACGCAATTTATCATGGTGTGCAGCCGATTCCTGAAGGCGGAACAATAGACTTTCATCTCGAATATCTGGGAGACGACATGCAGATCACCATTACAAATCCGGTTCCTCAGTACGATTCGGTTTATGGCTCAGACGATCATATGGCGAGAAATGATGCCAAATCTCCAGGGAAAAGTAATAACCTGGCAATAGCCAATATCCGCACGAGATTGGAAGTTCGATATGGGGCGAAAGCTTAATTAAGAACCTCGCTGCAAGGAAATGTATTTTTGACAAAGCTGCGGTGACCTAAAGTACCGGTAGCTCAGTAAAAGAGACCAACGGCTATGAGAATTTTAATAGTGGATGACGAAACTCTCGCTCGAGACCGGCTGCGCCGAATGCTTGAAAGTGATGGGCGCCAAGCAATTATAGGTGATGTAGCGACCGGCTTAGAAGCGTTGCGGATAAGTGAAGACTTACGCTCTGACCTTGTTTTGCTAGATATTAGAATGCCGGGAATGGATGGCATCGAAACTGCCAGACATTTTCTTGGTCAAAAAGACTCTCCCGCAGTAGTGTTTTGTGCCGCATTTGAAGAGCATGCAATTAAGGCTTTCGAGTTAAAGGCGGTGGGTTATCTATTAAAACCGGTCAGGAAAGAGCAGTTGATTGTGGCGCTGGACAAATCTACCCGCTTGAATCGTTTGCAACTGACATCGCTGCATGGGGTGGATGAAACTCGCCGAGCGCACATTTGCGCCCGCACTTATAAGGGTGTTGAGTTGGTTAATGTGAGTGATATTCGCTATCTAAGAGCAGATCAAAAATATGTTACGGTGCGTCATGCTGGCGGAGAGGCTATAATTTACGAAACGCTGCGCGAACTAGAGAAGGAATTCGCTGATATTTTTTTTCGTATTCATCGTAACGCGCTGGTGGCTAAGCACCATATTTTAGGTCTCGAAAAAAGCGTGTCTGGACAGATAGGTGTCAGATTGGACGATATTGAAGAGACAGTGGATATTAGCCGACGACATTTACCTGGAGTCCGCAAAGTTATAAGGCGGCTTTAATTATTAGGACCTTATGAAGAATATTAGAATTGCTACTCGCGAGAGCAAACTCGCATTGTGGCAGGCTAGGTTTTTGCGAGCGCAGTTGCTTGCAGCCCACCCAGAAATTGAAGTAACACTGGTTGGCATGAGTACTAAAGGTGACCGGTGGCTAGATGCCCCTCTCAGCGAAATTGGTGGCAAAGGTTTGTTTATTAAAGAGCTTGAAGTAGCAATGCTCGACGGACGTGCGGATATGGCCGTGCATTCGGTAAAAGATTTGCCGGCGGTTATGCCTGATGGATTTAGCCTGCCTCTAATAGCATTCCGTGACGATATTCGCGATGTTCTAGTCAGCCCCAAAGGTCCACTTGAGGCGCTGCCAAAAGGTGCTCGAGTAGGCTCATCAAGTTTACGTAGAAAATCTCAAATTTTGGCAATTCGTCCAGATTTAGAAGTACTGCCAATTCGCGGTAATGTTGGCACGCGCCTGGAAAAACTAGATTCTGGAGAGTTCGACGGCATTGTGCTTGCAGCAGCAGGTTTAGCGCGTTTGGAATTGCACAGAGACGATATGCATCCCCTGCCAGTAGATGAATGTCTGCCGGCTCCGGGTCAGGGAGCACTCGGCGTGGAAATATTACAGGGCAGCGCAATAGAAGAATTTCTCACTCCCTTATTAGATGTACGAACCAGTGCATGCGTCATTGCCGAGCGAGGCATCAGCGCAGGTCTTGGTGCAGATTGCGCTCTGCCAGTAGCCGCATCTGCGCATTTTACCTCGTCAACGCAAATACAACTTTCGGCGTTAGTAGCCGATGCAATTGGCGCTAACATAATCCGCAGTACCGTGACCGGAACCGATCCAATAACGTTAGCGGGCCAGGCTGTTGAAGAACTCCTTGCCAATGGCGCAGGTGAGATTTTGGACAGCATAAGGCAAGATAAGCACTGATCAACAACGGCTGAAAACGTGACTAAGGTCTGGATAACACTGACAGAACCAAGTGCATCGCGCATCGCTTCTCAGCTTGCCGTGAAAGGACACACGAGTATTTGCGAGTCGGTTACAGAAATTCAGTTTCTGCCGAATAGCCTCAATCCGCAGAAAAATTCTGCCCCCCCGGACTTATGTATTTTTTTATCCCAGCATGCTGCTAAGCAATATGTGCAGCAGATCTACTGCGAATCTCACAGCGCGTGCAAATTTTTGGCGATAGGCCCAAATACCGCTAAAATACTTCGACAAGGCGGACTTCAGGTTGTTGAACCAGAGCATGCAAGCTCTGAAGGGCTGTTGGCCTGCGCCACTGTGCTAAGTATCAAAGAAAAAGAACATGTTTGGATTGTCTGCGGTGAGGACGGGCGCGACATACTGTATAAGGCACTGAAAAAACGTTGCCGTCTCAGTGTTCTAAACCTTTATCGACGGGTAGAGCGCATGGTGGACAATATAGATGTTGCTGGCGTAGACATAATTCTTGTAGGTTCATCTCAAGGTTTTGTTGCGGCGGCCAAAGTCTGGCGAAAACTCGGCGGCAGTTTATCAGCCTATTTTGTTGTCCCCTCTGAACGTGTTGCCAATCTTAGTTTAGAATTAGGCCTTTCTAGGGTGGTTAATGCTCAGGGTATAGACACCCAATCTTTGTTGGACGCACTTGCGAGAATAGAAGATGCATGAAGATCAGAACGTTGAAGCTAAAGACTCAGTTGCGAGTGCTAAGGTGCAACCAAATCTACAGCCAAAGGAAACTGGATTGACTAAAACTAGAATGAGTACCTCGGGCAGGTTTTTTATATTTTTGGCCCTCGCTATTGCGGGCTGCGGTTTGGCGTTAGCAGTTTTTTTATATCTACAGTTGGTAGAAAATAGCCCACTGGACAAAGCGATTGCAGAAAGTAATGCTGCGCGAAAAACGCTATCGGTAACAATGACAGATCAGTTGTCCTCCGCAACAAAGACTATGGAGCAACGCCAACTAGCATTGCAAAGTCAGCTTGATGAAAAAATAGAACTGCGCCTAAGTCAGGCGGAAGCAGATCTACAGTCCGGATTGGAATTGGTTACTGCGAGCAAACCAACCACACCAAATAAGTGGCGGCTGGCAGAGGCGAGCTATTTATTAAGGGAGGCAAACCGTAGTCTGATCATGCAGCGAGACACGGTTTTTGCTTTGCGTGCATTAACCAGCGCGGAGGAAATCCTTCAAGATCTTGGTGACCTTGCGCCGTTCCCGCTGCGTGCAAAACTAGCCGATGACATCGCCTCACTTGCGCGTGTAGAAACTGTCAATATTGAAGAAATTTATATTCGCCTAGAAACTCTCAAAGGCAACATTCCCAGCAGGGTTTCCACGCAAGATAATTTTGCCTCCGTTGAACAGGTAACTGCCCCGCCAACTCAGGCCTGGTGGCAGCAGATACTTGATAGAGTCAAAAATCTTATCCGTATCAGCTCTTTAATTGAAGAGTCAGAAGTTCAAACACTGCCGAAACTGTTGCCCACTCAAGAGGTTGCCACGCTCGCCAATCTTAGAATTAGTTTGGCTATAGAGCAGGCTCAGCTAGCATTGCTCCAGGGACAGGAGCAGGTTTATCAAGCTAGCTTGCTCAGGGCTAAGACAACTACCATAGAATACTTTGACGCCAATGGCGCTCGCGAGATTATGTTTCTAGCGGATATCGAAGAACTTTCAGGTATAGATCTAACACCAGAATTGACGGACATTTCTGGATCTTTAGCGATGCTTAGCAAAGCTGAGGCTGAAGCGGAATGAGATTGCTAACGGTATTATTCCTTTTACTGCTTGCTGCCTTGGGTGTTGGTTACTGGCTCAACGACCCCGGCTACGTATTGGTGCGTATAGGCGATATTGCAGCAGAGACTACTCTGTGGGGAAGCCTCATAGCACTAATTGCTTCCGCTGCGGTGCTGCGCTTGATTTATGTCACCTTGCGTAGTTTTTGGCGCGGTAGCAGCTGGCTTCTTGGCTGGGGCGGTCAACGCAAAGCCAAGTGGCTTCGCGGGCTATCAGAAAAAGCTGCGGTAGCATTGCTGCAGGATAAGTGGCTAGCAGCTCAAGGATATTTTCTACAAGCCAAGAAACTTGGCGACATTGATCTCGCGAGTAATCTTGGTCTAGCTCGTGCGGCGCATGAATTAGGCAATAAAGAGGTGGAAGTTAGTGCTTTGGCATCTGCTCAATCCTTGTTGCCGGATAACGACCAATCCGTCGCCAACATAAAGATGACTTGGCAGATTGCTAAGGGCGAAAGTGCAGAGGTTATTGAAATTCTCGAGCCGTTACATTTGGCTGGCGAATGCTCCGTTCAAGGCTTGATCGTGCTGGCTAAAGCCTATCGCTGTGAACATCGCTGGTTGGATATAAGAAATCTGTGGCCATCTTTAGAAAAACAAAAGTTGTTGAAAAAAGAATTGTTCGATGAGGACTTTGAGGGACTTTGGACCGCTCGGTTATTGGCTGAATCGAATATTGCAGATGCCGTGAAAATTTTGCCTAAGGCGCATAAGGCCAACGTTGTTATCCTCAGCGAGTGGATCGACATTCTATTGTCAGAGCGTACACAAGACGACGCGCTTGCGGCTATAGAGTATGCCTTAGCAGCCAAATGGGATGACCAGCTCGTGCTGCGCTATGGAAAAACTCATGGCTCAGACGTTGAAGCTCAGCTTGCCCAAGGCAAAAAGTGGTTAAAGAAAAGTCCCGACAATGTACCGTTGTTGATGACGTTGGGCCGCCTTGCAACTGTTAAGCGACAGGTGTCTTTAGCCAGAGATTACTTTGAAAGTGCGTTGGCGCAAGCCTCAGAGGGTGATCCAGCGCGCAGCGAAATTTATCATGAGCTAGGGCGTGCCTGTCATGGCCTTGGTGATTCTCAACGAGCCTTGCAATATTTTTTAAAGGCCTAGTTGGTTGTGTAAACCAATTTCAGGGTAGGTGCTGGAGACAACTCGTTGAGTGGTAATAAAGCAGCACTGTGAATAATCAGGCTGCTGCTTTTTGTTAAAGGCCCTGCTGCAAAGCAGCTAGAAGCCTCTAATGATTAATAGCTGTGTTTCTCCGCTCAGGTTATCGCTTCATTGAGTTAAAGAAATCACTGTTAGTTTTGGTTTCTTTGAGCTTATCTAGGATGAACTCAATGGCTGCTATGTCATCCATGTCGTGCAACAGTTTGCGTAGGATCCAAACTCTTTGTAATTCTTCTTCAGTCATTAGCAGTTCTTCGCGACGTGTCGCGGATCTACGTATATTGATTGCCGGGTAAACGCGCTTCTCCGCAATTTTCCGTTCAAGGTGTAATTCCTGATTACCCGTACCTTTAAATTCTTCGTAAATCACCTCGTCCATCTTTGAACCGGTGTCTACTAGTGCGGTAGCTACGATAGTCAGGCTGCCGCCTTCTTCGATATTTCTAGCTGCACCAAAGAAACGCTTTGGTCGTTCTAGTGCGTGGGCATCTACACCACCTGTTAGGACTTTGCCTGATGAAGGCACAATGGTGTTATAGGCTCTAGCCAAGCGTGTAATAGAGTCGAGAAGAATAACCACATCTTTTTTGTTCTCAACCAGCCGCTTGGCTTTTTCAATGACCATCTCGGCAACTTGTACGTGGCGTGAGGGTGGCTCATCAAAGGTCGAGGCCACTACTTCGCCGCGCACAGAGCGCTGCATTTCGGTTACCTCTTCCGGACGTTCAT
>CAUZON010000061.1:0-10734 GCA_963581445.1 Gammaproteobacteria bacterium
TTGTTGTTGTTGTTGTACGAGGACGACCAGTTAGATGGCCCAGTCGTCAATGCACATTTGGTATGCCCAATCGCCTACTTGGTTGCGTTATGGCGAAGAGTTACCCCATTATAGTCAGCGTCCTAAAAGTTCGCTGATGACGCCTCTTAGAGTGGAGAACGGGTCTGACAAATAACGGCTAGCGTGTACTAGGGTGAAAGAGTGATGGTCAACGAAGAAGAATTTTCAGCTAAGGCAGTGGCTGTTCGTGCGCAGGTGCTGCGTGATGGCGGCGCTGATGTAAACCAAGTGGCGGACCTGTTGGTTAGGGCCGACAGCCAAGCGGCCAATTATGGCATTGGTATTATCTTAGATGGGCAGGGGCGGCCTATGCCCACGTCGCCAGAACTAATGGCGCAAACCATGGGGGTCGTCGAAGAGGGCGCTGCCGCTAGTTATTTAAGCTCCAAAAGCCTTCATGCAGAGTTGTTGCAAGAAGCGCTCAGTTGGCAGCGCATTCCCAAGCAATATTGGGATAGCTTTCTGCTCGTGACACCATCTGATGCAGGTACAGGCGCGGTCAATACCGCAGTGCAAATGTACCTAATGATGAATCCCAAAATAAGCTCTCTTGCGGTAGAGGAGTTGTCATGGCCGGTTTATCAATCTATTGCTGAGAGCAATAGAATAGGTTTCGAATCTTACGGGCTGCAGGAGACAGAAGTTGTAGCGCCCAATTTGCTTACAGTGATGCAGGCCGCGCCTCACAACTCTACGGGTTTTGTTTGCCCGTCGGAGATAATTCGAGCCAGGGCTGAAAAATGCGCTGAGCTAGGATTACCCATTGTCCTAGATCGCGCTTACCCGGGTTTTGAAAATGCTGGAATGCTGGCTAGCCAGGGTTATGACGCTGTTATGCAGCGCAGCTGTGATCATTATCTTTTGCCGTTTTTGCAAGCCAACTGCTCCTTTGCCATATCTTTAAGTCCAACAAAAGCGTTCAGGTCTTTCACTTTGCGCCCTTGTGGCTTGACGCTGGTTTTTGAGCCAGATGCGCAAAAGAGAAAATTATTGGCTAGTGCCATAAATACCATTAATCGCGGGCGCGGCTCAGCCTTTGAGCACCCAGCTAGCCGGGCGTTTATTCGCAGCCTAGTAGAAAATCGCTCAGTGCTAGAGCTTGAGCATGGGCAGACTTTGCAGCGTTTGGCTGACGCTCAAGCGTTGTGGCAAAAGCTTTTGCAAGGTCAGCCATTGGCAAAGGCGTTTTCACCCGAATATGCAGGAATGTTTCGTAATCTGTTGGGATCAGAGGGTTGTGAGGAGCCGTTTTATCAAGCGCATATTTACCCGGTGCTTGCGGGTAATCGGTGCCGTATAAATGTAACGGGTATTCCGTTAGATGAAGAACAGGCACAAGCGCATATAAATGTTTTTGCTAAGCTGCTGAGTCTTTAAGCAGGTATCTGCTGTAAATGTTTATTGTCATAACTGGGTCACGAAGCCGGTCTGTAATTTCTCTTGGAATTTCACCGGCCTTTTTGGGTCTTTTAGTTCTCGCTCTTTTCAGCGCTGGGCCAGCAACAACTTACGCGGCAGAGTTAACGCCATTTAGTTCCGATGGGTGCAGTATGTTTCCTGATGGCAGTGGCGAAAACTCAGACCTTTGGCTGTCTTGCTGCAAAGACCATGACTTGTCCTATTGACGCGGAGGCACTAGGGCTGAGCGTAGGGTTGCAGATGACGCTCTTGAACAATGTGTCGCGGCTAAGGGCTACCCCAAAGTGGCGGCCTTAATGTCCATGGGTGTTTTTGTTGGTGGCACGCCATTTTTGCCGACGCCGTTTCGTTGGGGCTACGGTTGGCCTTATTTCAGAGGCTATGGGGTGCTTTCAACTGAAGAAGAGGCGCAGGTTGCCTGGAACTTGGGCCTGAAATCCGAACAGAAAGCGAAAAAGAAAGCGAAACAGAAAGGCAAGCCAGAAATCCAACCTCACGACAAAAGCCAGAAAGGCAAATAAGCCACCGCCTGCGCAACTCTGGTTCCACTCCTCAATGTATTCTCACAATCTGGAAATGATTAATGGCCGGGTTGTTTGGACGTTCTGTTGAAAATAGCGAAATTTCTGGGTTAAGGATCCACCAAATGAGTGTCTGTAAAGCATTGCTTTTTGTAAGTGTATAGCTGACCTTTGACTCTCAGCTATCGCAGTCATGATTAGCTGGCTGTGTTGGAGAGACGACTGTGGCCAATAGCAAACAAGACGGATTCAGCCAGCAGTGTGAGCTGGCAAGAGCCGAGTTGGCGCAACTAGGTATTCCTGCTGAAAGGATACACCCAATAACCCACAGGCTACTGGAGCGATTTGGTGTTCGGTTTAAACCGCCTTTTTACGCAAGTTTCTCAAGTAACCTCTTCGTCTTCACGTTATCTAATACGCTTTTTTTCTTTTTCCTAATCAACCTTATTTTTTGGCGTAGCACTGAATATTCTTTGTTGGAACTTGGCCAAAGTGCACTTTTTTTTGGTAGTTTAATCGGTGCAGTAATAACTAGGTTGTATTGGTTGGGTTCCGAAAGACACAAACTGAAATCTTGGGAAGCATTAGGCGCAATGCTGGATGCTAAACCCGAATAGCGGAGTAGAAAAAAGGGGCCGAAGCCCCTTTTTTAATGCGGATCGTTTTGCTCGATCCTTTGACCAATCCTTAGTCGAGACTCAACTCAGAACTGGTGCAATAACCAAACTGACAATGGCCATAACATTAATCAGAATGTTCATGGCTGGGCCAGAGGTATCCTTGAACGGATCTCCCACCGTGTCGCCGACTACTGTTGCTGCGTGAACGTCAGAACCTTTGCCGCCCAAATTACCTTTCTCAACATATTTCTTAGCGTTATCCCACGCGCCGCCGGCATTAGCCATAGTCAGCGCAAGTAATACACAACCTAATAGTGCGCCACCTAGGCAGCCGCCAAGTGCTTCCGCACCAAGGCCAAAGCCAACAACGATTGGCACGGCTACCGCAATAATCCCTGGCGCTAACATACGACGTAGCGCTGCAGTGGTTGCAATGTCTACACATTTGGCGCTGTCTGGATCTGCTGTTCCTTCCATAAGGCCGGGAATTTCGCGGAATTGACGGCGAATTTCTTCAATCATTTCCATTGCAGCTTCACCCACGGAGGTCATGGTCATGCTGGCTATTAGGAAGGGCACCATGCCGCCTATGAACAAGCCGATGAGAACCATAGGGTCACCAATATGCAGGATGAAGTCGCCACCACGTTGACTGCTTATGGTTTCTACGAAGGCTGCAATAATAGCTAATGCCGCTAATGCTGCTGCGCCGATGGCAAAACCCTTACCCATGGCCGCGGTGGTGTTGCCTAGTTCATCTAATGAATCTGTTATGGCTCGAGTTTCCTCGCCGAGGCCACCCATTTCTGCAATGCCGCCAGCGTTGTCAGCGATTGGACCGTATGCGTCTACTGCCATTGTCATGCCTACTGTTGCCAAAAGACCAACAGCTGCAACGCCAACTCCATATAGGCCTGCTAGTTCAGTTGAAACATAAATAATGCCGCAAATGATAAGTAGTGGACCCACAACAGATTGCATGCCCACGGCTAAGCCGGTGATCATGACAGTAGCTGGGCCGGTTTTGCCAGATTCAGCAATGCGCACTACCGGCGCTGCGGAGGTGTAGTACTCGGTGATGAGACCGATACCAACGCCGCCTGCGGCACCAAACACAACGGACAACCAAATGTTATTTGATATGCCAAGTGTTTGGAGTAAAAAGTAACCTGCCGCGATGAATAAGATCGGAGTGCCAATCATACCAATACGCAGCGCTACAGCCGGGTTTGCTGCGGAAAAACCGCGCACGATGCCAATGCCAATAATGGAGGCGATGAGGCCAACCGAGGCCAGCGCTAAAGGTAAAAACATCAGCGCGGCGCGAGCGTCACCTTCGCTGGCACCTGGCACCAACATGTTCAAAGAGCCTAGCGCTAAGGTGGCGGCAATAGCGATAGTTGCAATCATAGAGCCGCAGTAGGATTCAAAGATATCTGATCCCATACCTGCCACATCACCGACGTTGTCGCCTACGTTGTCGGCAATAACACCCGGGTTGCGGGGGTCATCCTCTGGAATACCTTGCTCTAGCTTGCCAACTAAATCGGCACCTACATCGGCGCTCTTAGTGAAAATGCCGCCACCGACTCTTGAGAACAAGGCGACTACCGATGCCCCCATGCCAAAGCCGTGAATGTGGTGGACTGTTTCTGGGTCGCCACCGAAGTGCCAATAAATAAGCCCCAAGCCCATTAGACCTAATGAAGCAACGGCTAAGCCCATTATTGAGCCGCCAAAGAAAGCCACAGATAACGCGGCAGCTTGGCCTGAATTATGTGCAGCGGTGGTTGTTCGAACATTCGCCTGGGTGGCGGTGTACATACCGAACCAACCTGCAAGCATTGAGGACACAGCACCAGCTAAGAATGCGGTGGCTGTTTTAGGACCTAGTCCAGGAGTGAAGTAAATGCCAATTAATAGCACCAATGCGAACATGGACAACATAATGTACTCACGACGCATAAACACCATGGCACCCTCGTGTATGGCATCGGCAATCTTTTTAAGTGCAGCAGTGCCAGGATCATAACTCCTCACGACGGCATAAATCACAAACGAGACAAGTAAACCCACTACACCTACTAACGGTGGGATTAGAGAAAGATCATTCATTTCGGTCCCCAACAGAAAATTAAATTATTGAAGAACGGTTGCGCAAAATCCCAAGTCGAAAGGTTCTTAATGCATATAGAATATGAACTGCTGTAACTCTATAAATAGATTTTTTCCCCAAGGATGCCCCCGCATCCGCTCCATCGAGCCTCCCAGATAATACCGATGTCTGCGCCACATGCTAGTTGAAATAACTTTATCTAACGTTGATTTATGCGCATGAGTGCTAGGCAGATTGGCGAAGGTTTTGTTAAAGGGCCGTTGACCGAGGTCCCTGGCAACGTTCTTGCCAGGGACTTTGGAGTAAATGCCTGCTTCAGAGGTTTAGAGTTTTAGCCCTGGGTGAGTAGGGTTCTTAGGTCGGTGATGGCTGCATTTGTGCGGGAAATGTGTGAGGCCATGATCAACGAATGATTGGCGACAATACCGAAGCCATCGCCGTTAAGTACCATGAGGCTCCAAAGCGTTTGCTGGGTGGGCTCTAATTCTCGAATGATCTGTCGCAACGAAACTCTAGCGGCTTTTTTGTCCAGCACTTCGCCAAAATCTGTTTCTACAGCCTTCAGTAGATTAAGCAATGCCCAAGTAAAACCGCGAGCTTCGTAGAAAACGTCATCAATTTCTAGCCAAGGTGTTTGTACTAACTGATCTGATGGTGCTCTGGTACTTTGGCTGGCGGAGCTGTCACCGGCGAGGTCTGTGTTGAGTTGGCGCTTACCGACGCTGGCGGAGAGTCTTTGCGACAAGCTGCCTAGGCGAGTTTCTGTTGTCGCCAGCCATTGCTGCAAGTTATCTGCGCGGGCATAAAACTGTGCTTCGTTGTTTTGGTTGTTGGCGAGTTGTTTTTGGTAAACCTTGAAGAAGTCGATGCCTTCGGCGTAAGTATTTTCAGTGCTGGGCAGGAACCACGAGTCGTTCTTAAAGAAAAATTTGCCTTCAGCCTCAGCTAGATTTTTGTTTTCGGCTGACTGACTTTGGGATCTGGAAATGTCGTTGCGATAAACTCGTGCGGTATCGCGCAATATCGTAAGCACACCAAATTCCCAGTTGTGCATGTTGTCTAGCCAGACGCCCGGGGGGAACACATCGTTACTGAGATAGCCGCCAGTTTTGTTTAACATTTTTTCTGCCACGGCAATAAAAGTTGCCGTAGTCGTTGTGCCGGTAACTGCGCTTTGAGCTGAAGTGGTTTTCTGACCTGGATCTTCGAAGCTATCAATTCCGGCAGGTTCTATGGACCAGATGATTCCAACAACTACAGCGGTCAACAGGTATAGACCTACTAGAGCGGCTGCAATGCGAGCAAGAGTGTTCTTTGAGCTTTTGCTGTCGGCTGCTTCCGTTTGATCCAAGTGTGCATCTGCTGATTGCCAGAATTTCCATTCCATTCTTAATATTATGCCTAAGTTGGTTGGTATTGCGTTTGTACCATTAGAGATGCTTCGGGCTATTGCCGCAAATACTAGTTAATGTGCGCTGCCCGAGACATTGACCTTGCTGAACTCTACAGGCAGCTCCGTGCCATCTTTAAACTGTAAAGTAATTGTCATAGAGGCGTCAATTTTTGCAACGCCGAATAGCATCAAGTGGTGACTGCCGCTGACGAACGTCGCACTTTGCCCAGGCTCGATAATTATCTCTGCGAGTGGCCGCATGCGCATTTGCTCTGCCACCATTTTGACGGTGTGCATCTCTACCGCACTTGCAGACGTAGAATTGGCACCGCTCAGTGTTACAGCGGTAGGTTTATTGTTTTTCAGCGTGAAGTAGGCTGCGGTCATATTGCGGCCAGGCAATAGGCCTCGGACTTTCGCTTGGCTAACTTCTAATAGAGGCAGCCCCGTGGTGCTGGTGCTACCGGAGGCTGCAGCACCGTCGCCCATTGTGGCTTCACCACATCCTGCGACAGTGAACAAAATGCTCAGCATAATGATGAACCTGCTTGCTGGTTCGCTGATTGCTGGCCAGCTGTTGGTGATTTTTTTGCTCATGGCGTTGTTAAACATATTTGCTCGATTCTTGTCGGTGAAGAAATAGTGATTCTAGCCTTGGGACGGCTGTTGAGTGTTGCGTCTTTTATAATTTTGTAGATCCAACGCCCTTGTTCGTCGTTATTTACAGCAATAGCGTAATGGCAGTTATTACTACCAGCGTATACTAGGGTGGTGATTTGGCTTTTTGTCGCTGTGGTGAACAATTGTTTGGCGTTTAATTTGACGGCTTTGCGTTTGGCTTTTTCCAGAAGACCTATTTGCGTCATGGTTGGCGCTAGTGAGGGATGATCGGCGTCAACTAGTTTGGCGCGCGCAAGCATAGATTTGGCCTTTGCGAACAGTCGCTCATTGGCAGCGGCTAATGCCAATGCAATATATTCCTCTACCACTTGCTCAAGACCGCGAATGGCTTCTTTGTTGCCTGGATTGAGTGCGAGCATTTGCTCGAAAAGATTCACTGCGCTGCCTGGCCTAGGGTAAGCGAGGTGATTCCTCTTAATGGCTAATTCAGCTTGGTCCTCAAGTTTATAGAGTTGGCGCTGGAGTGCAGGGTCAATTTGTACATCTTCTACATTTGCTGACCCATTAGAGCTGGGGTCGAGGGTCGCGCAGCCGCTGAGCATGCCCAAAATCATAAAAAGAAGCGCAGTAGGGAGCACTGTAAGGCGGTTTAATATTTTTACGCCAATATAGTTCCGGCGAGTCGCTTCAATGTGCATAGTTTATGTTGTGTAGGTTGTTGATGGGCGCTTGGCAGTTATATGAAGGTGCGCTTGCTTTATATTAACGACATGTGCCGGATATCTATAGGGTTATCCTCCGCGAGGCGCATTTTCACAACCTCTCATAGGGCGGCAGATCCCTTTGTTACGAGATCCGTCGTAATGTTGGCTAGCGATGCTAACAATGCGCGATGAGTGCCGGTATTATTCTTGCTGCCCAGAGTTCGGTTTAGCGTCAAAACATATGCCGGAAATAACGCAGAACGCTGTGTTTAAATTATTGCGAGGTTAATCGTGGGAACCATTTTTTTTAATTCTCTCTCAGGCGGAGTAGCCCTAATCAAGTCAGCGTTAGCGCCCTTCACTATGTTGTCCATGAATTTCTCTCTGCTTAAGCAAGGGCTAATGCCGAAATTAGGCTGGGTTCGTTTTTTCTCGGTGATGATAGCCGCCGCACTGACCTTTGGGGTATCTGGTATTCAGGCCGCCACCGACTGGTTAGATGAAGAGCCAGAATTTTTGCGGGTGGACGAAGCCTTTCGTCTTACCGCTGAGCTCAATGCGAATAGGACCATTGTTGCGCGCTGGCAAATGCCGCTAGGATATTATTTATATCAGCATCAGTTTGCATTTCAGCTGTCCGCTGACCAGGGTGGGGCGATGCTGGCCGAGGCTAAAATTCCTGAAGGGAAAACCAAAGTTGATGAATATTTTGGTCAAGTAGAGGTTTATTACGACCAAGTTGAAATTGCAGTGCCGCTGATTGGTAGTCCGACAGATGGAGCAATTATCAGCATCAACTACCAAGGCTGTGCTGATTTAGGCTTGTGTTATCCGCCGGAAACCAGAGATTTTACTTTTACATCTGCGGGGCTAGTTCCGGCAGACCAAGCCTCAGAATTTGGTGTAGATACTTCAATCGGCGGTGCACCGTCACTAGACAATAGGTCGAGTTCAATCCCTGCTATTGGCAAAGCGGCCAATGGCGCTGAAACCGAAGATCGAGAATTAGCGCGTGTCTTAGCAGAAGAAAGCTATGCCTATTCGTGGGCGATATTTTTCTTGCTGGGTATTGGTCTGGCCTTTACACCCTGCGTATTTCCCATGGTGCCCATTTTATCTAGCATCATTATTGGTGAAGGCGAGGGCTTGTCCAAGTCCCGTGCTTTTAGCTTGTCGCTGGCCTACGTTCTAGGCATGGCGTTGACCTATGCTTTGGTCGGCTCATTAGTAGGTTTGTTTGGCGCCGAGTTGAATTTGCAGGCCAAACTGCAAAGCCCGGCAGTGCTTATTACCTTTGCGGTGGTATTTGTGGGTCTAGCAGGGTCCATGTTTGGTTTTTATGAATTGGCGCTGCCTCAAGGTTTACAGCAGTGGTTGGGCGAGCGAAGTGGGGCTCAGGGTGGCGGTCGACACCCTTCAGTCTTTGTCATGGGTGCGCTCTCCAGCTTGGTTGTTTCGCCTTGTATATCTGCGCCCTTGGCCGGCGCACTGATTTATATATCTAACACCGGTGATGTGGTGTTGGGCGGTAGCACGCTTTTTGCTCTGGGTATGGGCATGGGCGTGCCGCTTCTTGTTGTGGGTGGCAGTGGTGGTCACTGGCTTCCTCGCGCCGGCGCTTGGATGAATTTGGTCAAAGGCGCTTTTGGTGTGGGCTTATTGGGCGTGGCAATATGGCTGTTGGAGCGGTTGTTGCCGGGTACAGTAGTGTTAGCTCTATGGGCAATTCTCTTACTTGGTAGTGGCGTATTCCTGGGTGCGTTAGATTTTACCGCCAAAGATACAACTTCTAAGCTCAGCCAGATGATAGGTTTGATCATGCTAATGTGGGGTGCTTTTTGTTTAGTGGGTGCAGCTTCCGGCGCCTTTGACCCGCTACAACCGCTTAAGTTTGCTAGCACCTATGGCGGAGGAAGCGCAGGTGCAGGTGAGTCCAATGAAGTTCAGTGGCAGCCAGTAAAAAGCTTAGAGCAAGTGGAAGGTTTGATATTGGCCAGCGATAAGCCGGTTATGTTGGATCTATACGCGGACTGGTGTATTTCCTGCAAAGTCATGGAGCGCAATGTTTTTCCGGCGCCTGAGGTGGCTAGCTTGCTGCAGCAATATACTTTGCTGAAGGCCGATGTAACTGCTAATGACGAAATTGACCGCGCGTTGTTAAAGCATTTTGGTTTATTTGGGCCCCCAAGCATGGTGTTTTTTGATGAAAATGCGCGCGAGATAGAAGAATTTAGGGTGCAGGGCGAAGTAGATGTGGCGCGTTTTTCAGCCCATTTAGCGCGAGTATTGGCGGCCTCTGAGACATAGAGAAACAATATAGACAAATGTAGGGCGCGAAGCGAAATAGAAGTTCGCTGAATGAGTATCTAAATAAGCTCAATTCGCTATAAACTTCTCGCATCGTGAAAATAGTTCAAAAGTTCATTCAATCAATGAGTGATATTACCTCAAGGTGTTTTATGCTTAACCCCAATGCCAAAATTTTGCTGCTCAATGGGCCAAACCTAAATTTGCTTGGTACTCGGGAGCCTGATGTTTATGGCCATGAGACTTTGGTAGACATCGAAGCTCGCTTGGTTAGTTTGGCCGCTCAGCAGGGTCAAGCTATGACCTGCATGCAAAGTAATGCCGAACACGAGTTAGTTGATGCTGTGCAACAAGCCAAGGCTGACGGCGTAGATTTCATTATTATCAATCCGGGCGCCCTTACGCATACGAGTATTGCCTTACGCGATGCTTTTCTTGGCGTGTCTATTCCCTTCGTTGAAGTGCATTTATCTAATGTTCATGCACGCGAGACCTTTCGTCATACGTCCTATTTAAGTGATATTGCTGTGGGTGTTATCGCCGGACTGGGTTCTCAGGGCTATGAATTTGCCCTGCAAGCGGCGTCACACAATTTAATAAATCCTTAGTAAAAGTGACCGAAGCAAGCCCGCTAAAGTCGGGCGGCAACGCGGCGGTAGGGCCAGCAGTCATTGGAGAGCAATATGGATCTGCGCAAAGTAAAAAAATTAATCGAGTTAGTAGAAGAGTCTGGTATTTCGGAACTTGAAGTCAGTAGTGGCGACGAGTCCATTCGTATTGTGATGCCAAGTTCTGTAGCAGCCAAGGCCAGTGACCCCACTGGGTCTAGTGTTGCCACTGTGGCCCCCGCCCAATCTGTGACCAAGCAGTCCGTGCCTACGCAGAGTGTGATTTCACCAATGGCCGGTGTCTTTTATCAGGCGGCGAATCCGCAAGCCCGACCTTTTGTTTCACTGGGCCAGCAGGTTAACGC
>CAUZON010000062.1:0-9782 GCA_963581445.1 Gammaproteobacteria bacterium
AGTGCATCGGCAGTTCGCTGTCGACTAACTGGGAACGCGGTGTTGTTGCCATGCGCGTATATTGGTTCACTCAGGGCAAACCGGATGTAACAGATCTGGGGATTCACTATGAGACATCAGCGCGAGCGTTCGTGAGTGAACTCCTTGCGGCTGTAGTCTCGCCAAGGTGCCTGCCCCTATTTATTTGTAGCAGACCTCTACGTTGTATTTATGACCCAGTTGATGCCTTTCAGCGACCTTCAATTTCCGAGGCTAGTTGAAGAACATTATTTACGGCGCAATCAACGACTAGAGAACGACTAGAGAACGACTAGAGAGAGTAGGGCGGGAGACAGGAGGTTTGTTTTCCGACGCGCAAGCTATTTGCGCCTTAAGCGCATGTTTACTCAGGCACCCCTGACTCCAAAGCCTCCAAAAACGCCAGCACATCTCTAGCCGTGCGCACTGGATCTTCCTCCATAGGTATATGCCCCAAATCCTCATAAATCACCGTGGTGGTGTTGGGCAATATTTGCTCAAACAGCGGTACTACAGATACCGGTATCACTGCATCTTGTGCGCCCCACATAACCAAGGTGGGTTGGGTGAGGGCGCTTAGATCGGGTGTCTGCTGCATTGCGCTTGAGTAGCTGCGGGTGCGGTTGAGTATTGCCCCACGGGTGCCTTCGCGCATCATCAGTTCGTAGTAACGGTCGACGAGTTTTTCGTCTACTACCGGTGAGTCGTTGTACGCTGCGCGCAGCCCTTGGCCGATGAGTAGCTTGGGGTCGAAATAGCGGGCCATGGCGCGGAACCAGTCTTGGCGCAGTAGGCTAAAGCCGGCTACTGAGGGTTTCTTGTCTTTTTCACTGCCTTTGCTTTTTTCTTCACTGGGCCGCTGCCAGTTGCCTGGAGGAACCGAGTCCACCAGCACCATGGCTAACACTCGGTCTGGGTGGGCCAAGGTATATCGCCATGTTGCGCCGCCGCCCATTGAATTGCCGCCCAGTACAAATTGCTCTAACCCTAGGTTGTTGGTCACGGCGTGAATGGTGTGAGTGAAGGCCTTGCCGCCATACTCTGCGCTGGGCACTGTTCCGGTGAGTCCATGGGCTGGCAGGTCTAGGGTGATCACTCTGTATTGCTGACCAAGAATAGCCACCCATGGCTCCCATGTGTGCAGAGACGCCATAGCGCCATGTATCAGCACAACGGGTAAGCCGTCTTTATTGCCTTGATCTCGATAATGCACGCGGCTGCCATTGTTCATGGTCAGGAATTGAGAGTGTGCATTGGTGTATTTGTCGTCCACTACCGCTGCGGGTAGGTCGCCCTTGAGTAGAAAAACACCAGCTAATGCGATGATTACGGCAAGCATACCCAGCGACCACTTGATAATTTTCAACTTAGCCCTCCCTTTGCGTTGTGTAGAGATTAGCCTATCACGAAGTGCCGGCGCAGTTGCTCGGTGCCATTGCTCGATAGCAGTGCTTGGGCAAGCGCTTATTTGCCGTTTTTTGGGTAGGAGCTGTCCAAGTTTTGTAGATTGCCCCAAGGTGTAAAACGTGATCTATTCCACCGCTACGATTTACCGGGCTGGCTTGGGCCAAGCGGATAAACGTCTATTAAAATAATTTTGGGGAGAGTGCTTTGAGTGACTATCAATTATTGATTAACGGCCAAATGGTCGACGGTGCAACTACAATGGATGTAGTGAACCCAGCCAATGAAGAGATTTTGGCCGTTTGCCCTCGCGCAGACGAAGGCCAGCTGAATGAGGCGGTTGCCGCCGCTAAAGCTGCGTTCGAGAGTTGGAGTAAAACCACCATCGATGAGCGTAAAGCGGTTATCTCGCAAATCGCGGATGTTATTGAAGCCAATGGTGCTGAGTTGGCCCAGCTGTTAACTCAGGAACAAGGTAAGCCTCTGGCTGATGCGACCGGCGAAGTCTATGGCACCGCGGCGTTCTTCCGTTATTTCACCGGGCTAGATTTGCCTATTGAAGTGCTTGAAGACAGTGAAAACCGTAAGGTTGAAGCGCACCGCAAGCCATTAGGTGTTATTGGCGCTATTGTGCCGTGGAACTTCCCCATGATTTTGATGGCGTTCAAAGTGCCGCCTGCGCTGATTGCAGGTAATACTGTTGTACTTAAGCCGTCGCCAACCACGCCTTTAACCTCCCTGCGTTTGGGTCAGCTGATTAAAGACATTGTGCCTGCGGGCGTTTTGAATATTGTCACTGATGCCAACGACCTGGGCGCGCCATTAACGGCTCATCCCGACGTAAACAAAATTTCCTTCACGGGTTCTACAGCTACCGGTGCCAAGGTTATGGCCGGTGCTGCGGGCTTGATTAAGCGGATTACCCTTGAGCTAGGTGGCAACGATGCGGGTATCGTCTTAGACGACGTGGAGCCTAAAAAAGTGGCGCAGCAGTTGTTTGACAGCGCGTTCCAAAATAGCGGTCAGGTTTGTATTGCTATGAAGCGTCTGTATGTTCACGACTCAATTTACGACGAAGTGGTTGATGAGTTGGCAAGCATTGCTAACGACACAATTATTGGTGACGGCCTTGAGCAGGGCACTAAACTTGGACCGCTGCAAAATAAAATGCAGTATGAAAAAGTGAAAGAGCTTATTGAGTCAGCACGCCAGGATGGCAATATTGTTGCTGGCGGCGAAGTGCCTGATCAGTCTGGTTACTTCATTCGTCCCACAATTGTGCGCGATGTTACTGAAGGTAGCCGCATTGTTGACGAAGAACAGTTTGGTCCAGTCCTTCCGGTTATTCGTTTCAGCGATGAAAGCGATGCTATCGCCCGCGCCAATAACTCAGACTACGGTTTGGGTGGTTCGGTTTGGTCTAGTGACCTTGATCGCGCGTACGATGTAGCTAATCAAATGAATACCGGTACCGTATGGATCAACAAGCATGCTGAGCTAGATCCGGGTATACCTTTTGGTGGTTCCAAGCAGTCTGGCTTAGGTAATGAGTTGGGTATGGAAGGCCTGAAAGAGTTTACTCAGCTGAAGATGATCAATATGGCCCGATAGCGTCTATTGCTTCAATAGCAAACACCCATGAGGGTGACGATGAGAGGTCACATACTTTGTATGTGGCTTTTTTTTGCGCAGATTTTGTGACGGCCATTCACCAAATTTGTTGCTCTCACATTACTTAGATGAGTTTTGGCGCAGATACAGAGGCGGCTATTTGCAGATTGTAACCACTGCTTTCGTGCTACAGATTAGCATCACCAGAAGCGCGGAGTTCTTTCAGCATTGGCTTCATTTCGTTGCCCAGTTTTGTCGGCACATATTCAAATCGCTGAGGCTTGCTTTGGTAGGCGACATTTTCTAATGCGCCAAAAGTCACCAGTCGCTTGAGTCGTTCGGACAGCAAATTGGTGGGAATGCGCTCTGGTCGATCGGAAAAGTCGGCAAAGGTTCGGCAGTCAAAAAACAGCGCGTCGCGCATAATCAACAACGTCCACTTGTCGCCGATCAGGTCCAAGGCGCTTGCAATACCGCAGTCCGAGCGCTTGATGCGCGGCGCAGCTTGAGCTGTTTTTGAGACTTGTTTTGAACCTTTTTGTGGGGCTGGGCTTGAAGGTTGTGTCAAGGTTTTGTTTGATGCCTTTCTAGATGCCTTCCTAGGTGCCTTCGCAGATTCCCTTTTAGAGGTACCGTCTGTGTGCTTTTCCATAAATACCCAGTCACTTTGCAGAGGGTCGCCACGCGCCAAGTTTCAGCGCGCCGGCAATGATAATTGCATAACTAATCATGCCCAGTGCCGCGCCGTAACAGATGCCCACTAGACCAATATCAAAGATAAACCCTAATGAGAAAGAAACAGAACCCGCCACCGCAACCCGCAAAATAGTTGCTAACACTGGCCATAGCATTGCGTTGGCGCCTTGGGAGGCGAAGTACAAAGACAAGCCCAAACCTTGGAACAAAAAGCAGGGTCCGGCAATTTGAATAAAGTCTTTGGCTGAAGCGTGCACTAGTGGGTCTTGGGTAAACAGCGCTATCCAACCGTCGGGAAAAATGGCCAACACTATGCCAAGCGCGCCTGCAATGATCCCAGCGCTTAGGCCGCCAATCCAACCCACCTGCTCTGCGCGGTCGATGTCGCCTGCGCCCAGCGCTCGGGCGATGGCTGATGCTACCGCGCCACCCATGGCGCCACCGGAAAGAGTCTGCGTGAGCATCAGCAGTGGAAATGCTAAGGCAATGGCCGCTAATGAAATGGAACCTAGCTGACCAATAAACCAGACCTCGGCCAGACTCACCAGACCTTGGATCAAAAACGCCAATGTACTGGGCGTAGCCATTCGCGCCAATAAAGGTAGGGGCGGGGCGGTAAGCAGGTGTTGAGTGCGTGTATCCATGTTCAAATTCTTATAGTTACTCCAAAAAAAAAGAGCGGTAATTTTAAATATGAAAGTCACTAAGCGTCATGAGTAATGAGTAATGAGTAATGAGTAATGAGTAATGAGTAATGAGTAATGAGTAATGAGTAATGAGTAATGAGTAATGAGTAATGAGTAATGGGTGGGACGCAGGTCGAAAAGTTGGGACCTGGAGAGCTGGAGAGCTGGGGGCGGGAACTAGCCAGAACGATAATGATTGAATGCTGCAGCCTTGGTGGGATAACCGGGCGCCGCTGCACGGAGGTATGCGGTTTTAAAAGCCTCTTTCGTCAGGCAGCATTACAGGCCTGCAAACACCATGCCCTGAACGATAAATATCTCAACCGGTAGGCCGGAAAATTCACCGGGTTCATTCTGGCTCATCACAACACCGACTAACCCGGTCTCAGGACTGATAAAAAACGTCGTGCCGCAGTAGCCTGACCACCAAAAATCGTCGGTGCGATCAGGTATAATGGTCGCGGCTTCGTCTGCGACTACTGCCACGCCCAGACCCCAGCCCAGACCCCAGCCCAGACCCCAGCCCAGACCTCAGCCTAGCCCCCAGCCTAGACCCTTAATATCCTCCGCCGCCAGCACGCCATCTTGGATATGTAAACGGCGCATATTATCCACCGTTGCTTCTTTCAGTATGCGCACACCCTGATATTCTCCACCGTTCCACAGCATCAGTGCAAAGCGCATGTAATCTGCAGCGGTTGATGCCATTCCTCCTCCAGGCGTCCAGCCTGTATCGTAAGGCAAAGGCGCATTGACAAGTTCACCCTCTTTGTCTTGTGTGTAAACCGTTGCAAAAACGTCACGGCCAGAAGTCGGAGGCAGATAGCCGGTATCTTTCATTCTCAAAGGCTGCAAGACGTGCGTCTGCATAAACGCGCTGATGCTATCGCCACTGATCACTTCGATTACCCGTGCCAGCACATCGAGTGAAAAACCATAACGCCAGCGAGTTCCTGGCTCTTCAAGCAGCGGCAGCTGCGCAAGCCGTGTCACGCGATCTGACAGTTCGCCTGCAGGCTGATCATAGATCCCTTCTGGTCTCAGTAGGCGACCAGAGTTGAGTCTTTATCCCGCCTCGGACCATTGCCCGAAGAAAACGTTAGAAGGTGCCGTACGGTGAGCACAGTGCTGGCTGGCGCTGAAGGAAAGGAGCCATCGGCATTAGACTTATCACTGATGGCAACCCGCAGTGCTGCAAACTCAGGCAGATAATCGGCCACTGGATCGTCACGCCCTATCTTGCCTTCCTGAACCAAAATCATCGCAGCAACCACCGTGATGGGCTTGGTCAGTGAGGCGATCCGTACTGGAGTATCGATCGTCATTGGCTGCTCCGACGCGATATCTTTCCAGCCTGCAGCATTACTGTAAACGACCACGCCATCGCGAGCGAACATCGCTATTGAACCTGAGTGAGATCCACTACCGGCGGAAAAGCGCATGCAGGTATCAATGGGCGCGCGACTCCACCAAGCAAGATCCTCAGGTGCCGCCAGACCATCGCTCGCGGGAGGAACGTCAAGCGTACTGGACTTGCCGCTGCAACCGCAGATCAATATCGTCGCTGCCATTAGCGTCAAACATATTTTTTTCATCGTGTTATCCCTCAGTGTGGGTATTGAAATTCACAAGCAACACAAGGCTTCAATATTGAGCACCTGCGATATCGACTCATTTCGTCACTCCGCAATATTCTTCGGACTGTTATTTGCTTTTTCTGCAGTCATTAAAGGCTGGTCTAGCCACCGTGAAATCCATGGGGAATCTGGTTTTTAAGCGGCACCGTTGCTATTGATTCCGACAATGAGAACCGACAGAAGCACTTATCGCGCTTAGTATTGTTTTTGTCGCTGCCGAGCTAACCCTTCAGAAAAAGGCGACCTTAAGCTGGCGGTTTCCGGTTGCGGTCAGCTCAGTATTTGGACTACTTCACGGTTTGGGGTTTGCTAGCGTCTTGAACGAAATAGGATTGCCTAACGATGATTCATTACTCGCCTTGTTAGCGTTCAACCTCTGCGTTGAACTAGAGCAGTTGTTTTTCATTGTGTTGACGGGATGCTGGGCGTGGCTATTAGTAAAGGCAGGTAAGGATGCAATCAAGCTGGATTCTGATCGCACCCGTTTAGCCAGTGGCTATCTCGTTGGTGCTTTGGCTGCGCTTTGGTTTTTTCAGCGCCTGGCAAGCTTTTAGGCGTTTGATTCTCTGGGATGATAAAGCCGGTACTGCCAAGTTAACTTCTCGAAGCCACCAAATTTCCAGGAATTCCTTCTATGCCATCGCTGCTCCATTCCTATGCGCAAAGGAACGCAATCTAAAATATCGATAGGTTTCTGCTGCCTGAGTGAGTGTGTCTTAATGGAAGTGGAAGATGGAACTCCCGCAAAATGGAGCAGTGAAAATGGGTAGTGGCTACAGCCCAATAAATATGGTGGCCGGAGGTGGAATCGAACCAACGACACGGGGGTTTTCAAACTGACAGGCCGTCCTTAAAGGATCGTTAGAAGCCACGGATATTGCACGTTAGCAATGATGGTATGGCTAGCCGAGAGTGGAATTGTCGAGATTTAGACCCACTCGATTCGTTCCAGTATCTTGTTTACAAGCGGGCAGCCTTAAAGGGTCGAACGATTTTTTCAAATTTGGCTAGGTTTTCACGTTGTGCAATTCGCAGCTCATAGTCTTTTTGCAGGTTGAACCAAAAGCCTGCACTCATGTTGAAAAACAGACCAAGTCGCAATGACATGTCCGCAGTGATAGCACGTTTGCCATCTATGATGTTCTTGATGGCGGTACGATCCACGCCAATGGAACTAGCTAAGGTGCCAGGCTTGATTCCTAGATCATCCAAAAAATCTTCTTCTAAAAGTACGCCTGGATGCTCTAACTCTATATATTTGTCAGTCATCGTTGTGATTCCTATTAATGATAATCTACAAGTTGCACATCGTCTGCATTACCATTCTTCCATCGGAAAATTATGCGCCACTGCGTATCCACCCATATTGCGTAGAATGCTTGCAAATCACCTCCCTTCTTCTCCAGTTTGTTGGATGGCGGGATTCTCAAATCATCAATTTTCTCGGCAGCATCAATGTAGCGCAAACGACGCAGTGCTTTCTTTTGCAAAGAGTTATCAAATCGCTTTACTATTATGCCGTCAAAAATTTGTTCAGTTCGTTTATCTGCAAACGTTCTAATCATAAATGTAGCGTACCGCACTACATTTTAATTGTCAATTTCATTAAGTCTGGATCGAACTTCGGTATATTGTGTGCTTGGAAATTGCGGGTCAAGACCAAGTGCCAGGTCCAACTGCTCAGTTGTACAAGCCAATATATCGGGGTGCCAAGCTGATCGCGGAATTTCGGGTGCCGTGCATGGGTCCCTAGGCCTGGAGGGTGGCAGAAAGGAATTGTTCTGGACTAACATGATATTCGCTATGCGAAAACGCTGGCTTCTATGCGGTGTTCGGGGGGCTTTCGCCACATCACTTCGTTCGATGCGGTCTCGTGGGCGCTTCAAGGGTTTGTTCATGTTTTACGCTTTGCGCGAAGCCATGATTCACATCGTTTGTGGCTTCGCCACAAGCCGAGTGATTGGTGGCCGGACTCGGAATCGAACCAAGGACACGGGGATTTTCAATGCTTAAGTCTAGAGTCAAATTCCGATCTAATTTCTTCTCAGTTCATCATTCCTCTTCGCCAATTCAATAAACAGCATGTCCGGTATAGTCTTGAAATTTCTCGATGAATCTAATGTTTTCTTGGCATGATTACACAGGACTTGCACTAAGGTTCTGACAGGTTCAGATTACGTTTGACGTAATACGTAATACGTAATACGTAATACGTAATGAGTAATAAAGTATGGTGATGATCACTTCATTTAGCTGTAAAGATACCGAGCGGTTATATAGCGGTGTTTGCCCTCGAAGGTTTCGAGTGATTCGGGAACAAGCGGAGCGGAAACTTACTATGCTGAATGCTGCAGAAACGACAGAATTTTTAAAGTCTCCGCCGGGGAATAGACTGGAAAAACTTGGAGGTGACAGGCGAGGGCAATGGAGTATACGTATCAACCAGCAATGGCGGATTTGTTTTCGTTTTTCGAACGGCAATGTTTCTGCCGTTGAGATTGTGGATTACCAATAGGATATGACTTTATGAAAACCATCATCACAAACAAGATGAGACCTATACATCCCGGAGAAATACTTCGAGAAGAATATCTCCTGCCTTTAGAGATGAGTGTTAATGCACTAGCTCATAAATTGCGTGTACCTGCTACGCGAGTGCATGAGATTGTTAAAGAACGACGTTCGATATCTGCAGACACGGCGATGCGGCTTGCTAGATATTTTGGGGGTGATGCTCAATCTTGGATGAATCTTCAGGCTAGCCATGATTTACGTCTAGCTGATCTTGAGAAAGGTAAGCTTATCGAAAAAGAGATTGATCCTAGGGCCGCCTAACCTTTGTTGGGATCTGGATTGTCCGAGTCCATTGTAAGTGGTGCCCTTCCTGGAATGGAACCTGCAGCTGTTTCTGGGGTAGGCCACTAGCAGGAGGTACGGAGTTTTCAAGACGAAGATCAGAAATTCACACTAATTAAATCAATAACATAACAGGGGTGCGACTGCCCGACGTCCGTTGCCAACCAGGCATCACGGTGCACAACAGTTGGGCCGCGTTCGGACCAGGCGGCGTTCCGATAACTGTGCCCCGCAACACTCGCGCATGGGGTTGGGCTGTTGTTGCACATACAAATCCCTATTTCAGGGACGTACCTACTTGGCTACCTACACAAAACGGGCTTAATTCTACTTATACCCATACCCTATCTGTCTCGCCTCGCAAAAAACAAAAAGTTCTGACTTTGTCACCCAAAGGGGGTTCTAATTCGTCAGTACTTATTGGACTTTCGAGAGTTGCTACGCCCCAATGGATAACGATAAACCATTGGATCGAATATACCTGTCGATAGTTGGAAGCTTGAAGCGGGCTGCAGCCGGGATCGTGCCTCCGAAGGAAGTCGAGGATATCGTGCAGGAGGCATATGTTCGGGCGTGTCAGACCGAACGGGAGTCACCCATAACGTCACCTCGCTCGTTTCTGTTCAAGACTGTCAAAAACCTGGCGCTGGATCATGTAAAACGGGCGGAAACTCGGTTGAGGATAGTAATTTTAAAGCGCATTTACTCCGAATTTCAAAAGTACCCCAGCTGGGCTTTTTTAGCGTTTGAAAGTTTGAAAGTTTGAAAGTTTGAATGACAGTCTTTCGGTAGTGGTTGGTCAATGTCTCAATAGCTAATGATCTAGTGTCTTGCAGACGGCCGGGGTGCTCACTTAGGAAATTTAAAAGTCGGG
>CAUZON010000063.1:0-9683 GCA_963581445.1 Gammaproteobacteria bacterium
CTTGTCACTACACATCGTAGCTTTGCCGCGTAATATCTTTTGTAAATTGTCTTAAGCTGTTCTCTTATATTTTTTAATAGTACACAGATTTTATAAGTTTATTTGTACGTTCCAACACAGAAACTGCGTATCGACCTGGGTAAAGACCTGTAGATCAGTAATTTGCAACTAAGTTATTTTTTAATATCCATAACTAAATTACCCTTTACTCCTGCCAACACCTCTCAACATATTGCTAAGCTCTGAAAATTTCAAAATCGCTCAAAATGTAAAAATTTGCCTATATATTGTTCGGCAAAAGCACGGTCACCCGCCTCCAATCGATTGACAATTCATTTAGATATTTTTGATTTGAATCGCTAGAACAGGAAGCTGCAATAAAAATACGCCCCTCAACGTATTATTAGATATAAGAGAAACTGAGCGGGGTGGCAGGATTTGAACCTTTGGTCATTTTACTCACAGGCGACTGGACCTTCCTCAGCCTTTAACTTTTGAGCCAGCCGTTGCCTGGTCTCAACTTGAGCCCCTTGATATGAAAATTGACGCTACGAATGTATCAAAAGCATTGGATCCACGGCTATTCTATCCATAGGTGTCAGTTGCTATCGAAAAGAACTTTTCAATTCTATTTAAGCAACACGTCCCCACGACAAGAGCTCTGAAAGTCGGCAATTTTTTGTAGATACGCAACCTGCTCGATCTGCGACGGCAAAATCGACCGTTGTTTGCATTAAAGACTGAATAGGAATGGGGCTTGCGTCGAATTTGTCGGAATACGTTCGCCTTCCATCGCCAGTATCCCAAGCAAAGCGACTCTTCATGGATTTCAAGATCCCCCACCGTTACGATCCTAGCAACGAAAAGTTGGTATTAAACGATTCATCCGATGAATTTAACCTCTTTAAACGCCTTCCGAGCCGTAAATATACAAAATTAAAATCTGCCCCTGAAAGCCGCCACGCCGTCCTTTTATTCAAAACCGGCAATTAATTGCCACTTTTTTTAAAAAAAGGCTAAAGCTTTACCTGTAAAGCCCGATCTATTCTCTGCGAGCGGCAGAATCTTGCCGCTTTGGATGGCAACCGATGAGAATTTATCGGTGACCGGTAACTTTAAGTTGCGAAGTATGGGAATACCTTTAGCGGGGTATTCAACATAGTTGGGGTCAATATGGTTAAAACCGTACCAACGTAGCTTTCTAAATAAAATTTAGAGGCTGAAAAATGAGTTTAGTAATAAACACCAACGTTGCATCTTTGAATGCACAAAGGTCCTTGTCCACTTCAAGTGGGGAGCTAAGGACCGCCATGGAACGTCTTTCATCAGGCAAGAAAATCAACAGCGCCGCCGACGACGCTGCGGGATTTGCTATTGCCGAGAGAATGACGGCCCAAATTCGGGGTCTTAATATGGCGACTAAGAATGCCAATGATGGTCTTTCTATGATCGCTACTGTGGAGAACGCAACGAACGATGTCACTGACATGTTGCAGCGTGTTCGCGAACTTGCTGTTCAAGCATCCAACGACACAAACTCCATTACTGACCGCGGATATCTGCAGAAAGAGGTCGATTCTTTGTTGAACGAAATCAACAGAGTCGCATCTCAGACTGTATACAACGGGGCGACAGTGCTTGACGGCACCCGAACCTCACAGCAGATCCAAGTGGGCACCGATTCAGGTCAATCGATCTCTTTCAGCATTGCCGCAGTGGATACTGACACACTTGGCCTAACTGGCTCAACTGCCGTAGCCGCAAAATCGACTTTCGCAGCCGCTGACGCATTTACGAACAGTAAGGTCACCGTGTTGACGATGGACGGCGCAGCAATGTCCTTTACCAACGATAGTGATGCCACGATCGATGAATTGGTAGCGGGCTTAAAAGCTCACGCTAACTTTGATGCGGCAAAGCATCAAATCGAAAAGGACGGGGTCAACCTCAAGGCAACGATGCTAGTCGGAGGCGTTAAAACCATAACGCTGACAAACGATGCTGCTGCGAAAACGGCCACGGCTGGCGCAGGTACTGTAGCCGGAGCGGCAGCTGGCGCAACAAGTGGTGCATTCACCGCTGGATCAACGCCTAGCGTAATCGCCACGACCACCAGCGACAACAAAGTGACGGGGTCGGGCTCTGCTCAGACACCATCTGTCGGAGCAGACAGCGTACTGGGACTCTCGGTACTGACGGCCGCTGACGCTCAAGCAGCTCTGACCAGGATCACTGCTTCGATAGAGCAAGTGGCTGGCGAACGTGCTTCCTTGGGCGCGGTGTCCAATCGTTTGGAGTATACGGCTTCCAATCTCATGAACGTTGCGGAATACACAACAGCCGCCCGTTCGAGAATCGAAGACGCAGACTTCGCGGCTGAGAGTGCCCGACTGGCTAAAGCTCAAGTGCTGCAACAAACCGGTACAGCAATGCTGGCCCAGGCAAATGCTTCGCAGCAACTGGCGCTTTCGTTATTTCGGTAGCTCTGAGTAGCTGAAACCACTCATCTTAAGTCCTAAGGTTCATGTCACCTTAGGGCTTAAGTGAGTTTTTAACAAAAAGTCATGCTCCTCAACAAACTTAGTTTCACCCTACTATTTAGCATTTTTCTCCACTAAGCCGTCATCAAGTAACCGCACCAGAACCTTCTTACTCAACTTTGCGGCAATCTTTTGCCTAGTCGCGGCAAGTTTTTGCCTTTTTTTTCCATTTTCTCCTAAAGATTTGCCGATTAACCCCGATTTACTAATTGTACGCGGCAAGAAGCTGCCGCATTTGAAAAAAACGGCAATTCATCTCCTCCGGAGCGCAAGGGCTGCCGAAAAAAATATTAAATAAAACAGGGGTCTGTTATGAGTATAGTAGTGAACACCAACATCGGTTCTTTAAACGCACAGCGATCACTAGCTGAATCTTCTCGGGATCTAGCTACCGCCATGGAACGTTTGTCTTCTGGCAAGAAAATTAACTCTGCAGCTGATGATGCTGCGGGATTTGCTATAGCTGAGCGTATGACCGCACAAATTCGTGGACTCAACATGGCTACCAAGAACGCCAATGACGGCCTAGCGATGTTATCGACGATCGAAAACGCGACCAACGATGTCACAGATATGTTACAGCGTGTTCGTGAACTTGCAGTGCAAGCATCGAACGATACGAACTCCACTACTGACCGTCAGTACCTTCAAAAAGAAGTGGACTCTTTGTTGAATGAAATCAACCGCGTGTCTTCACAGACTGTTTACAATGACAAAACCGTGTTAAATGGTAATTTGTCCGGCCAACTTCAAGTCGGCACCGATAACGGTCAAAATATAGCCTTTTCCATCAAGGCTATCGACACTGACACACTTGGCCTGACGGGCAGTACCGCAGTCAAAGCCGTAGATACTTTCACTTACTCTGGCCTTGATACGGCGGTTGAAGGGATCACTGCTGGTGCTAAAACCGTTGATTTTGCTTTTGCGGGCACGACTCTGAGTTTTGCTGTAGAAGCCACGGGTGATACTGCTGGCAAAATTAGCCAAACTGCAGACGTTGACACCGTTGTAGCGGACATCAAAAATCATGCTTCATACGCCTCAGCGAACTTCACAGTAGCTAGTGATGGCACCAACTTGGCCTTCACGGCGAAGACTGGCGGCGCCAACGCTACACGAGCCACGTATACGGTGGAGGGCGGCAGCGCCGTTAACGCCACGCAAACTACTGCTGGAGCCGCAGCTGGCGCAACAAGTGGTGCATTCACCGCTGGCACTCCGCCTACTCAGATCGCTACTACATCAAGTGACAACATCGGTACGCTCACAGCCGGCACCGACGGTGTCCTGGGTCTCTCGGTGCTGACCGCTAGCGACGCAGAAGCTGCATTGACTAGGATCTCTGTTGCGATTGAGCAAGTGGCCGGCAACCGTGCCGAGTACGGTGCCATGTCTAACCGTCTTGAGTACACAGTGTCTAACCTGATGAACGTTGCTGAGTTTACGACTTCTGCTCGGTCTAGAATCGAAGACGCGGACTTTGCGGCTGAGAGTGCTCGACTGGCTAAAGCGCAGGTACTGCAACAAACAGGTACAGCCATGCTGGCTCAAGCCAACGCGGCTTCACAGCTCGCAGTCCAGTTAATCCGATAGGATTTTCGCAATCAGTTAACTAGACAGGGTCTGTCTGTTAACTGATAAGTGCCTCTGTCTAGCATGGGTTAGGCAGAGATCTTTCTCTGGACAGGGGCTCACGACCCCTTTAGCTGAAAATGCTGAAGAGCCCCCGGTCCGGGGCCTAAGCAGAGAAGGAGCACTTTATTTAAAGGCATTCATCGTATAACTGTAATACAGAGTGCCTTTTTCTCTACCAAACCCATCTTTACTTTTGAACGCCGCTGCCTGAAAGAAATTTCTAAAGTTTTACGCAACAAGCCCGATTAACTCCTTGAACGCGGCAAATCATTGCCAGCAAAACGGCAAGGAAAAGCCATTTTGCCGAATTATTGCCGTGTCTGTGCCGCTTTTGCCACCTAGGGAAAACGACGCAGAAAATAATGTAGATAGCTAAAGGGGTTTAGCAAATGGGAATGGTCTTAAATACCAACATCGGCGCAATTCAAGCTCAACGCGCACTGACAGAATCTAGAGCAGAGATGGAAAAAGCGATGGAACGCTTAGCCACCGGATCTAGAATCAATAGTGCTGCCGACGATGCTGCGGGATTAGGCATGGTGGAACGTATGAATTCTCAGATCAGAGGTCTGACGATGGCAACTAGAAATGCGAATGACGGGATCGCTCTGATTAGGACCGCAGAAAACGCGTTAGTAGAAGTCTCTGGAATGCTCCAGCGCATGAGAGAACTGGCAGTTCAAGCCGCTAACGCGACTAATTCTGATACTGAGAGAGCATTTGCTAATAACGAGATAAACCAACTGCAGCAAGAGGTTTCTCGAGTATCCGCTAACACTCGATATAACGGCACACAGATCCTTAACGGAACTTTCAGCGCCAAAACTCTTCAAGTAGGTATTATGAGTGGTGAGGACATTTCGTTGACAATCGACACTGTTGAATCGTCGCTTTTAGGCGTGTTTGAAATGACTAGCCGAGTACTCAGACCTAACGGTACCTCCTCAACTGCGTACGCTTCGTCAACAAATGCGATCGACACAGACGATATTACGATTGTAGGAAATGGCAACTCAAGAACCGTGACTATAGACGCCGCGGAAACCGCAAAGTCAATCGCAACTAAAATAAATGCTGTCGCTGGAGCGACGACCGTTCTCGCCCAGGCTCGCACCACCGCAATACTTCGTTCCTCTTCAGAGACAGATCTTTCTTATACTATTAAAATAAATAACGTTGAGACGGCCGCTTTTACTCTGTCTAGTGCGGGTGTGACCGACGCTGTTACAAAGATCAATGCGATTACCGCCACCACAGGCGTAATGGCTTCAGCGACAACAGATGGAAAAGTAAGACTCATCGATACAGACGGCGATGATATTACTGTCGAAAATACTAGCACCCAAACGACACTTTTCGTGGGCGCCCTAGAAAATGACGGCGTTACACCAGCTGTTGGCGGCGGGGAAGACAGTTTAGCGGCAGCTGGTGGCTTAGATTTGACGACCGTTGCGGGAACCGTTCGACTAACGTCGACTGCAGGTTTCACAGTAAACCAATCGGCCGGCACGACTTCTGCGAAAGAAGTTTCTACAACTTTAGACCTCATTACTAGCGCAATTGCTAGTGCATCCGCGAGTGATACCTACAACGTCTCATTTATGGGCACTTCTTTGGACTTCACGCTAGAAACAACTGATACCAACACTGCGGGTAAGATTAATATTACCAGCGCAAGCAACTCTACAATTGCAGCTGACATTCAAAACCATACCAATTATGCGAATGCAGACTTTACAGTTGCAGCGGGGAGCGTTGCCGGCACGCTTGTCTTTACTGCTAAGCAAAATGGGGTTGGAGCAGTTGTCACGACCAGCCTTGATGGAGCATCAACCCCAACTCACACTAGAACAACCACCGGCGGCGGCGGCAATAGCTACTTCAATGATGGAGAGGCGGCAGCTACTTTAGGTTCGATTGCTAGCATTGATATCACTACGACAATTGGAGCGACTAATTCGCTAGCCATTATCGATGGCGCGCTTGATACGGTGTCGGCCTTGCGAGGCTCTCTTGGTACGCTGCAAAATCGTCTAGATTACTCCGTATCAAACTTGATGAAAGTTACAGAATTTACTACTGCTGCGCGATCAAGAATTGCAGACGCAGATTTTGCCGCGGAGACCTCGCGCCTTGCTAAGGCCCAGGTTCTTCAACAAGCCGGAGCGTCGATGCTAGCCCAGGCCAACGCGTCAACGGATACAATTTTGCAGCTTTTGAGAGGCTAGATAATTCCTTGATGAGCTTATGCCGCAAGTTCATCAGTTTTAGAGTAAAGCGGCGATAGATACCCAGGTGATTAGAAAAAATCAGATGTACTGGGTTTTAGGCTATTAAGCCAAAAACTAGGCGAGGGAGCTTATAAACGCGCCTGACAATGATCAAGAAGAGCGCTTTTAGCTTTTTAAGGAGATGGAAATGTCTATTGATTCAGTAGGTCAAAACTCAGTAATCGCACAGCAACCTACTGTGCAACAAATAAAGCCTGTCTTAACGCAGGCTGTTGAAATAAAACCACAAGCGGAAAAAGTGCTGCCTGCGGAGAGAGCTACCGTTTCTACATCGCAAACAGAGCTGAATAAATCTATTGAGCAGATCCAAGTGATGATGGATCTGCGGCAACGTTCGGTGCAATTTATTACCGACAACGAGAGCGGCAGGAGTGTAGTAAAAGTTGTAGATGGGAATTCAGGAGATGTCATCCGACAAATGCCCGCTGAGGAGCTTTTATCCTTTATGAGGAACCTAACTCGAATGATGGGTACGTTTATCGATAAAAGTACCTAAGTCAGTTAATTAAGCTAAAGATAGAGGGGTTGTATCCGATTACTTAAATGGGTACAACGTAACGGCCTTCTGCCTGCACGAGAATATATTGGATAAGAAAAAAATGTCTAGAAAATCTGCACTGGCGCAATATAGCAATATAGATGTGGAAGCAAAAGCAGCCTCGGAAAGTCCGACCCAGCTAATCTCACTCCTCTTCGATAAAGCCTGCGTCTTACTTCGCCAGGGCAGTGAATCGCTAATTAGAGAAGACTTCGAGGCTTTTGACAAATCTACTACGCACGCACTGCAAATTGTGATGGCATTGCGCGGAGTCCTAGATATGGAGAGGGGCGGTGAGGTTGCACAAAGTCTGTACGACACTTATACCTCTATCGCGGCGAGCTTGTTTAAGACCAAATCGACAAAAGACGCAGAGAGTCTCGGCAAACTCTATCTCGCAATGTCTGAATTACGCGAAGCTTGGCAACAAGTCCCTTAGTAGAAAGAGTTGTTTGTCGGCGGAAACAGTTTCCACCGATAATTACAAACATCATGACGCGTCTTTCACCATCAAAAATGGGCGAGGCGTATCACGATCGATCACTCTGCACGACCTAGCGCCGTTCAAAGTAAACACCACACACGCCTTGCCTGAATTTACTCCTACGCCTTCAGTCCAAAAATTCTCGATAAGAATGTTAGGAAATGCGTTGGGGTTCAGCGCCGGATTTAAACAATCGTTACGGGTTATCGTCGCAAATTCGGAATAATTAGGAAGTCGCCATTTCGCGCCGGCTTTTTCTGCCATTTCAGCAATATAACTTTCAGTTTCTGGGAGCGATAAAAGTAAAGGTTCTCCTGAACACCCTCGCGGTATATGGCGTTGACCTACGGGACAACGAAACCAATCCAAATTTGTTTTACTGTCGTGTAATACCCCACGTTGCATGTCTTCAAAATGACCTAGCCCCGCAGAGGCCAAATGCTCGTTACATGAGATTTCCACTCTAGAGAAATCGCAACCGGCGACCAAACCCAGCGCAGCAAATAAAACGAAGAATTTGATAAGCCTGCGAGGTCTAAATACTCTTGTATAAGTAGTGCTTTTCATTTGCTCACTCTCCAAAATACCATCTATCTAATGAGGCATGGTCGGCTTAAGGTCTGTTAAAGTATACGACTTATCAACCGATTGTTTACACGAAGGTTTTGTTCCAAACTTGATAGTTACAATTCAAATCCCAGAATCTACTCGGAGTTAAAATGGATATCGCCACCATCATAGGTCTACTAGCTGCCAATGCTCTTATTATTTGGGCGATGGACAATGCCGCAGGGATTGATGCATTCGTAGATGTCACATCTCTCGTAATCGTCATGGGTGGTTCAATTCTTGTGCTGCTCATGCGCTCAAAGATGTCTGACTTCATTGGCATGTTCGCCAAGGTCTTCATGAAAACTATTATGTTTGGTGTAGATAAAAAGCCTGACCTGATTGAACAGATCATCGAAATGGCCAACATTGCTCGTAAAGATGGGCTTATTGCATTAGAGGGCCAAGACATTAAGAACGACTACCTAGCCAAGGGCATTGGGCTTTTAGTGGATGGCACAGCGCCAGATGTCATAGAAACTAGTTTAGCCAACGAACTTGACCTCATGAAATCGCGCCACACAAACGCGGCGATGATGTGGCGTTCATGGGCGGATATTGCGCCGGCTATGGGCATGATCGGCACCTTAGTGGGATTGGTGGGTATGTTACAAAATATGAGTGACCCCAAAGCAATTGGTCCAGCGATGGCCATCGCCCTGCTCACCACTTTATACGGCGCGTTCCTAGCCAACGTAATATGCAAACCCATCGCCGAAAAACTGGAAGGTTACTCAGGTGACGAGGTAGAAAACTGCGACCTCATTATTGAAGGAATTATGGGCATTCAGTCAGGCTTAAACCCACGATCGCTAGCAGACCTTTTGGCAACACGTTGCTCTCCTGCTGAACGCGCTAGCTTAGCCGCTGCGTAACCCGGCATTTTAACGTGGCTGAAACAGATCAAGAAGTAGCGCCAGAAGAAGGCTTGCCCGCAGATGGGGATTCGGCTGACCAGGTGCCGGGAGACGAGGAATTCGTCGACAATGACCTGGATATTGAAAAGCCGAAAAAAGAAAAGAAAGAAGAATGTCCGACCTGCGAGGTAGGTGCACCAGCTTGGATGGCCACCTTCGCTGATATGGCCACACTACTTATGGCCTTCTTTGTACTCATTCTGTCTTTTGCCAGTGTTAACGTGCCAAAATTTGAACAAATAGCAGGTTCACTGGCCCTGGCATTTGGGGTGGCAAGGATTATCCCGAGAGTCTCTATTCCTATGGCTGAGACGATCATTGCCAGCGACTTCACACCATCTGAAGCAGCGCCAACAGTGATCCCAGATGTTACTCAGTCCGTTGAAGACTCCACTCGAGAATTCGTTAAACAACGCACCCAAACAGAGGATGGCCCAACAGATGTTCAGGCCGACTATCAGCAGGTGCTTGAATCGCTGGCAAACGAAATAGAAACGGGCCAGGTAGAGGTCAAGATTCAGGGACAAGAAATTGTTATCGAACTTAGGGATGCAGCCAGCACCAATGAAGCAGGCGCGGTCGGTCTCACACCCGGTGGTCGCATAGCACAAGAGACATTGGAAATAGCCAAAGCTGTTACCGATGTGCAGAGGCAAATAAACACCA
>CAUZON010000064.1:0-9515 GCA_963581445.1 Gammaproteobacteria bacterium
GCATTGTATGGTCCTGCTAATGGTGTAGATATGAGCAGTGTCGGCAAAGCTGACCTTGATTTTGCAAAGGCCGAGCTCCGAGGTTTAACACTCCAGGAAGGCTCAAGCAAGTCTCGGTACTTCAAGTCAACAACGTCTGATTCCGGTGGTGGTGGCCTAGTTGGCAGTATTGGTGACTATGGGCGGTTTTGCCAGATGCTATTGAATGGTGGCGAGTTAGATGGTGAGCGGTTGCTAAGCCCAACTACCGTTCGGTTTATGCGTACCAATCAATTGCCAGATGATTGTGATATGGCGGCTATGGGACAGCCGGTTTGGAGCGAAACCAGCTACGACGGCATTGGCTTTGGTTTGGGTTTTGCGGTGGTTCTAGATCCGCCTAAAGCTTCTATCATTACCTCTAAAGGCGAGTATCACTGGGGCGGCGCTGCCAGTACATTTTTCTGGGTTGATCCGGTAGAGGATCTATTTGTGGTTTTCTTCAC
Organism: Gammaproteobacteria bacterium; assembly: GCA_963581445.1. Taxonomy (GTDB): domain Bacteria; phylum Pseudomonadota; class Gammaproteobacteria; order Pseudomonadales; family Azotimanducaceae; genus UBA4421. Next base: position 486 of record CAUZON010000064.1, read on the forward strand.
GCAGCTTATACCGTCATCTACGTATCCCATTCGTCGGGAGCTGCGCACCCGGGTTTATCAGGCGTTGGTTGAATAGCGGATTTTACTGAACGACTGTTCCGAACTGCGATTTTTTGGGGGTTTTACGCACCTGGAAGTTTTTCAAGCGCTAGGGTTGGACAGAGCCTGAGGCGAGCATCATAGCTTTGAATTTCAAGTAAATGGGCGCGCCAATGCTGAAATTGAGCAAGCACTGTCTACTTTGAGCTTGGCCGTATTTTAGTCACTTCGGATTTCAGCCGCTTTGAAGTCGCGTGATTTATTCCCGGATATTTGTGCAGTTTCAGCAACTCTCGCATACATTTTGCAGCGCCCAACGGAGAGCCACTCGTGGTTAACTTCCAGCATTACAACAGGTTTTTCGAGGTTTTTACCGGGAGGTCTAGAGATTCCTTGTTCCCAATGGCTGCAGGCAGCGTGCGTTACTTTCAACCTTTCAGAGAAGGCCTTGAGTGAGACCTGCATTGGTTCTAGCGTTTTTGATACGTTTAGATAGGGCTGGCATGAGTTAAAGGCTAGCCCTGGCGAAACGACTTGAATATGATTTGGTAAACAATAATAGGGTATTCAACACACCGTAATTTTTTTGATCTTTATTCGGAAAAAATTCAACTTATCGCGCTTTGATGAGGTGCACCAAGTTCTAGAGAAAATTCAGAAGATGTTCCTTTGCGTGTCATCTTGGAATGGACACACGCTATCTAGTATTCCGAATCTAATGCAAATAATGTCCCTGCGGGTCTTGGGCTATTTAGTTTTGCAACACAACACTGTGTGACTATAGTGAGGCTCAGCTTTCAAATAGCACTGTTTTGGGACCGAACGATGACTACCTACGTGACTGCACAAATCAATATTCAAGATCGCGAAAAATATGCGCTCTACGAAAAAGGCTTTATGGAAATTTTTGACCGCTATGAAGGTAAAATGCTCGCCGTAGATGAAGCGCCGGAAATATGGGAAGGGCAGTGGTTATATTCCCGGACGGTATTAATTGAGTTCCCATCTGCTCAGGCCGCTCAAGCCTGGTATAACAGCGATGAATATCAGCAGTTGGCATCTCATCGTTGGGCTGCGTCAATAGCGAATATCGCCATGCTAGAGGGTCTTATTGTATCGAACTAGCTATTGCTAGCTTCGGCTCTAACGTTCTTGCGCCAGCTAAAAACGTGCGAACTTTACTAGTGCCCAATTAGGGTGAACCCTCTGGTCCCCAGTGCACGGCTAAGAGATTTTTAATGGGTTGCTTGTGAGAGCCAAAAGAGCGGTTGAACAAATCGCCGTAGGTGAAATGTTCTAGAGTAAATCCCGCTGGGTCTCTCCAGTAGTCGAAGACTTGGCTTCCGAGTACGTGTTTACCCACGCCCCAGCTCTGTTCGTAACCGGCGTTGCGCGAGAAAATCGTGAGACTGGATGATGTAGTCCCAGTGACAAACCCCAAAAGCCGCGTGATTAAATTCGCTGTGGCCTGCCCCGACCAAAAATAACGTATGGTGATCTACATATGTCTCGCCACGGTCCAGGCGCATAAATGCACCCAGTGTTTTGTCTTCGCTGCCGATATAAATTTCGTCACTGGTGATAAAGCCAATGCGCTTTTTTTACCAAGCCTCGCTAGTGCGAAAGTCTGTGACATTCAACACACAGTGCCCGAGCCTCTTAATACTGGTAGAGGTTGCGCTAAAGCTGACCCGTTGCCCCAGCCTCAACGCGTCTTTGTTCTCGTGGTTTTGCTGATTGAAGGGTGACCGTGACGGTGCCGGTAATTCGCTGGCTTGGGATAGACCATAAACAATGTCGACCGCATTACCGTCAGGGTCCATCATCCGTGCCCTTAGACCGCCACCAGGGAGGTCGATTTCTTCTATTCCACGTTATCAATTGCGGCAATGCGCTCTAACTCAGCTTGAGTCAGCGCTTCGAAGCCCATGCCTATGAACTTTGCTGAACCCCCCCGCTTGCTCGGCAACATAAATGTAGGGCGCGCTATCGTAGCCTCGAGCAAAAAGGCGATCTTTTCCTGTGTTACTTGAAAGCCGAAGTCCGTGAGAAATTGCGCTTGCTTGTCTAAGTCTTCGATTTCGAAGCGTACGTAAAGCAGATCTCTTATAGCAGGCATTGTCTGTCCAAAAGTGTTGAGCAAGTCTAAAGGTAAGCTGGAAAACTACCCTGCTTAAGGGGAAAGTGCGCTGTAGCTAGTGTGCCGGGCCAGCAATTTCGGCTAAACTTTTCATCAAGTAACTAAAAGACAGACATTAGGCAGTCATAAGGATAAGAACATGCCCACATCTATTAGCAACAACGGCGCGGTAAGAACCCTGACCTTCAACCGTCCGGAAGCACTGAACGCATTTAATGACGACATGTTTGATGCCGTGGCAGCTGACATTTTGGTCGCTACAGTTGATGAGCGCGTCAAAGTGTTAGTAATAACAGGTGCAGGGCGAGCATTCTCCGCTGGGATGGATTTAGCCGCTCAACGTGGTGGATCGGCGCCTAAGTATGGTTTTTCCGGCATGTTTGAGGCGATTATTGAGTTCCCCAAGCCAATTATTCTGGCAGTTAACGGTTTAGGCGTTGGCTTTGGATGTACTATTTGTGGCCTGGCGGACTTGGTATTTATGGCCGACGACGCTCGCCTGCGCTGTCCTTTTACATCATTGGGACTAACCGCAGAAGCCAGTAGCACAGTGACCTTTCCGCAGCTTATGGGTTATCAAAATGCCTTTTGGGGCCTTTTGAGCTCTCAGTGGATGGACGCTCAAACCTGTAAAGATTTAGGTTTGGTGTTTGCGCTGGCGGAAGCAGGGGAGCTAATGACCAAGGTTGATCAGCATGCGCAGATTCTCGCGGCACAGCCGCTGGCCTCGCTGGTTGCTACCAAAGAGTTAATGATGGCGCCGCGACGGGAAGCCCTGCGCGCAGCCTATAAGGTAGAAAATGTTGTTCTTGCCGATATGATGGGGGGGGCGGCTAATTTGGAGGCGGTAGCGGCGTTTAAGGAGCGTAGACAGGCAGACTTTTCTAACTTCTAGAGCAGCTAGGTCAGACTATTTGGTCAGGTACCTTTTAGTCGTGACAAGTAGTTTTCTTCTTCAGCTAGGCCTGCTCACCAGGTTTGACGGGCCGCAATACACCTTGCTGCTTCAAAAGTCTGGGTGCGCAGATGGTCTAAGCGGGCGTTTAAATTACGAAAGCTGAGAGGGTCCTCAGTTTCAATAGATTTTCCAATGATTAAGTCAGAAAAAGTATCCATGCCGCCATAGCAGCCTAGAATTAGGGTGGCGCCCGCAAGCTCGTGAGCATCTACTTTTGCCACCGCGCGCCGTAACACCATGAGCCAGAACTTTTCATCTGTCTCAACCAGTAAGCCGATTAGCTCACGAGTTGTATTGCTTAGATCGATAAACTGTTGATTCAGTGTTGTCATGGTTTTATTCGAATTTTTCTATTTAGTGCATTTTTCTATTTGCCGGCCTGCTTGTGCTTGCGAGGCACTCTAATGTTACTAGAAGAGTCGCAACATTAGTCAGGTATTTGCTTCCCAGGCTCCTCCATCTTGGCGTTATCTAATGGAATTTGTGTGCAAAAATAACGTATGGTGGAGGTTCAAAAATGCACTAGATGGATTGGTATGAAAGAAAATAAAGCACTGTCCGCTTGGCGTAATGACGAACAAACTATTGGCTGCTGGTTAAGCCTTGCAAACGCCTATTCTGCGGAAGTTATATCCAAACTAGGATTCGATTGGGTGTGCATTGATATGCAGCATGGGTTAATTGATTACACTGACGTTATAAATATGTTGCCAGCCATATCCAATTCCGACGCCACACCGCTTGTCAGGGTGCCGTGGAACGAACCTTACGAAATTATGAGAGTCTTAGACGCTGGTGCATATGGTGTCATTGTACCTATGGTAAATAATCGCGAAGAAGCTGAGCGTGCCGTTCATGCTTGCCGTTACCCGCTAGAAGGTAATCGTTCTTTCGGACCTATTCGTGCCGCACTTTATGCTGGGCGCGGATATGCTGTTGAAGCCAATGATCAAATTGCCTGTATCGCCATGATTGAAACGGCCGAAGGCATAGCCAATGCAGACGAAATAATGGCCACGCCGGGTTTGAATGGCGTTTACATTGGGCCCGCTGACCTAGCGCTGTCTATGGGCTTGCCGGCTATGGGCGACCAGCCTCAACCCGAGCATTTAGAGATGGTTAAGTCCCTGTTGGCCAAGTGTAAGGCTCACGGTATTGCAACGGGTATTCATACAGGTGGCATTGAATACACCCAGAAGTATTTGGAACTCGGGTTTAACTTTGTCACCTTGGGCAGCGAGTCTGGCCATATGACTAAGAACGCTGCGAAAGAGCTAGCGGCGGCTCGTGGTATTGCTGAGACCAAACGCGAAGGTACCGGCTATTAAATTGCTTAGGCCCCAACCTTTTGGGCCCCCGAATAGGTTCCGCGGACAGCTTACTTGATGATATTGCTGGGCTTAATACTGGTTGTCGTGGTGTTTGCGCCCAGCCTTTGGGTGCGCTGGGTAATGAATGCCTACTCTGAAGATTTGGACGGCATGCCTGGTACTGGGGGGGAGTTGGCGCAGCACCTTATTGAACGATTTGGCCTTGAATCGGTGAAGGTAGAAACTACTGAAGGCGGTGATCATTACGACTCGGTAGACAAGCGTGTGCGGTTGAGTCAGGCAAATTTTTCTGGCCGTTCGTTAACGGCAATTGCGGTTGCGGCGCACGAGGTGGGTCACGCAATGCAGGATCATCAGAATGACCCTCGACTGCTGTTCAGGACCAAGTTAGTGCCTATTGCTAACAAGGTCGCTCGCTTTAGTGCTGGTGCTATTTGGGCGGCGCCGATTTTTGCTTTAATCACTCGTCATCCTGTACCGTTTTGGGTGCTCGCGGCTTGTGGTCTTGGCGGTCTTTTGATTCGTATGATGGTTCATCTTGTAACCTTGCCGATAGAATGGGATGCGAGTTTTGGTAAAGCGTTACCTGTTTTAAAAGCGGGTTCCTATTTAGGTGCAAAGCAAGAGCAGGCAGTTACTAAGATTTTGCGCGCGGCGGCGTTAACCTATGTCGCCGCCGCATTAGCAGATGTACTAAACCTAACGCGCTGGGCTGCACTGTTGCTACGCCGCTAAAAAATCGACAAAAGCCCGTAAAATAACGTTTTTTCTAAAATGAAGACGGTCTATATAGAGACTATCGCTGGTCCGTATTTTTATTGCGAGCCAATCCTAAAATGGTTTTTATTCACTACTGAGATATTTGCTTATTTAAATGGTTAGAAAGATGCGGATTGTTAGTTGGAATGTAAATGGACTTCGTGCATGCGCAAAACGTGGTTTTTTGGATTTTTTAGAGTCCTCGAAAGCTGATGTAGTTGCGTTGCAGGAGGTTCGTGCCTTTCCAGAGCAGCTGCCACCCAATGTTTTGGCACCAGCAAATTGGCATGTTTGTTTTGCGCCAGCCAAACGCCCCGGTTATAGCGGCGTAGCCATCTACAGCAAAACCAATCCTAGCCGCATTGAAACGAGTCTAGGTGAAGATCGCTTCGATGATGAAGGACGATTTATGATCGCCCACTACGGCCGCTTAGCTGTGGTTTGTGTGTACTTTCCAAATGGCAGCGGTAAGGATCGTGATAATTCTCGGGTAACCTACAAGATGGATTTTTATAAGGCGGTGTTCAAACGCATTGAAGTGCTGCGCAAGCGCGGCCCTGTTTATGTTGTGGGCGATTACAACACGGCCTATGGGGAAATTGATTTGGCGCGGCCTAAGACAAATAAGAAATCCAGTGGATTTTTACCTCTAGAGCGTGATGAATTAACTCGGTGGATGGACCATGGTTGGGTGGATACTTTTAGAGCAACCCATGTAGATGAGCCCGATCATTATTCCTGGTGGCGTCAATTTGGCGGCGCACGAGACGACAACGTGGGTTGGCGTATTGATTATGTATTTGCCTCACGATCGGGCATGCGCAGGCTTAAAGAGGCCTTTATTTGGCCTCATGTTTTAGGCTCTGATCACTGTCCAGTGGGTGTAGACTTAGTCTAGGCTAGTCGCCATTCAGAGCAACAAAATTGGAAAGGATTCAACCTAATGGCTCAATTATTCCCCAATCACCCAAACTTGCGTGGCGGTTTTGCACCACTGCAATCTGAATGTGACGTTCACGATCTAATCATTGAAGGCGAAGTACCCAAGCAGCTCAATGGTACCTTTTACCGCAACGGTCCAAATGCGCAATATGCGCCCAGAGGTACTTACCACATGTTTGGCGGGGACGGCATGATTCACGCCTTAAGTGTCCAAGACGGTCGAGTCAGCTACCGCAATCGCTGGGTGCGAACTCAACGATTTGAGAAAGAGCGTGATGCTGGACGAGCACTGTTTAATAGTTTTAATCCTATGGATGTTGATGAAAGTGTGCAGGGTATGCAAACCGATGGCGTGGCAAATACTAATATTATTTGGCATGGCGGTAAGTTATTGGTGCTGGAGGAAGCTCACGCGCCTATCGAACTAGACCCGATCACACTGCAAACCAAGGGCGTTCATACCTTTGGCGGCAAGTTGCTTGGTCCAATGACCGCCCACCCCAAAATGGATGAAGAAACTGGAGAAATGTTTTTCTTTGGTTATAACGCTGATGGCAATATCTCAGAACACATGACCTTCAGTGTTGTAGACGCTAACGGGTTAGTGACTTGTTCTGAGTCATTTGTCGCACCTTATGCATCTATGGTGCACGATTTTATGGTAACCAAAGAGCACATTCTGTTTCCAATCATGCCCCTCACTGGGTCATTGGATCGCGCATTCGCGGGTGGTCCGGTTTATGCCTGGGAGCCGGAGAAGGGTGTGCATATTGGTGTTATGCCAAGAACTGGTTCAGTCAAAGATTTGCGGTGGTTTCGTGGAGCGCCAAGTTACGTGTTTCATCCCATGAATACATATACTCAAGGTAACAAGATCATCAGTGATGTCTGTGAATATCCAGAAGCGCCACTGTTTCCGCTAGCAGACGGTAGCCGTGGCGACCCAAAGAAAGCTCTGGCAAAAATGGTGCGTTGGACCTTTGACCTAGACAGCGAAACAGACGTCTTTAAGTCAGAACAATTACATGACATCGTTTGCGAATTCCCGCGCTTTGACGAGCGTTTGACAGGCATGAACTATCGCTATGGATATTTTGCTGGTGACACCCAGCCACAAGAAAAAGTTGGTGGTTTTAATGTGATTGGGGCGGTAGATCATAAAACTAATTCACTAGATTTATATGATGTGGGTGAGGGTTGCGCGACCGGCGAACCGATCTTTGTGCCCGCGTCGAGTACTGCTGCTGAAGGCGAAGGCTTTTTGTTGGCACATGTTTATGATGCTAATAGAGGTGCCAGTCACTTGGCCATTATGGATGCCCAAAACCTAGCTGCTGGACCACTCGCGAAAGCTTATCTCGATCAACGTATTCCCTACGGCTTTCATGGTAACTGGCGCAACGCAGAATGATATTGGTATGGCTTTAGATTAGAAGCGCACTTAATCGAGCTTTTGGGCTCGCCTTTTTTTGTTTTTTTATTGAGGCTAATGCCTAAACTAGCGAAGGCCATGATCTTGTAACCAAACATTTCGCCGGTTGAGCTAGGCTAGGGCACTACTCTTCAGCAGTGCATAAGCGGTCATGCCCGGTACGAGTTCGAGATCATTGGATGCTGCTAGGGTTATTCGCGAACGCAGGGTTTGCTCGCCAATTGTCAGAGTGATATCGGCAAAACGCTCTGTTGTTGTGACAGTTTTTATAGCGACCTGTAAAATATTACGAATACTGATGCCCTTAGGTTGCTCGAGCGCTAGGGCCACATCACTGGGTCTTAGATTGAGGGTAACTTGTTCCCCGAGCTGTAGATTTCTGTATTGGGATTGAGGAATTTGCACTTTTTGGCCCGCAACATCTAACTGGGTAAGGTGGTAGGTTCCATCTTGCCCGATGACAGTGCCTGTCAAAAATGAAAGGTCAGTGGTCATCAAATCGTTGAGCTGCGCTTCCACATAATTTACGCCTTCGTGTGTTGAGCCGTGAAAGCATAGGTCGCCGTCGGCTATCACCAGCATGTTCTGGCACAACTGCGTGACTTCTTCTAGTTGATGGCTAACGTAGAGTGTTGGTATTTGGAAATCAGTGGCCAACGCATACAAATAGGGCAATATTTCTTTTTTACGAGCCTCATCCAGACCGCTTAACGGCTCATCTAACAGCAGCAACTTTGGTTGGGTAAGCAGCGTGCGAGCCATAGCCACCCTTCGGCGCTCCCCTCCAGATAAGTTTTCAATACTTCGTTCTAACAATGTTGCTAAATCAAACGTGCCTACGACAGCGTCGAGAGAAATTATATTTGCTGCCTTTCCTTTGGGTGCGCGCTTCAAGGCAAAGTTAAGGTTGCCGAGCACATCTAGATGGTCAAACAGGCGGTCGTCTTGAAACAACAAGCCTACGGGTCTTTGGTAAGCGTGTGTTTGCTGTGTCGCATCCAGCCATGCATCGCCCATAAACGTGATTTGGCCTTGGGCTTTTACTAGGCCCGCTATTGCTTTGAGTAAACTGGATTTGCCGCAGCCACTCGGCCCATAAACCGCGGTTACGCCTGCTCCGATGACGGTGGCAATGTTTAGCTCAAAGTTGTTCCGGGCTAATTTTATATTTAGTTCTAACATGTCATAGCACCCGCATAGCGGCACGTCGATTTATGCTGTAGACCAGTAATAAGACAATAAACGAGAACGCTATAAGAATACCTGAAAGTAAATGTGCTTGGGCATAGTTGAGGGTTTCTACCTCTTCGTAAATGGCGATAGAGACCAGTCGTGTTTCACCTGGAATGTTGCCGCCAACCATCAACACTACGCCGAATTCTCCAACAGTATGGGCAAAAGTTAGCACTGATGCGGTGATATAACCTCT
>CAUZON010000065.1:0-8995 GCA_963581445.1 Gammaproteobacteria bacterium
CTGCTCGATTCGCATCCCAGGTAGACCAACGACAGGTTGGGTTTTCAATAGCACGCGCATAGTAAAACGCTCGTTGATCTGCATTAAACTCAGGATCTCGCCATAGGGCGGACAGTTGTCCTGCTCCTGTTTCTTCGTTGATGGAACAGTCACTGATATCTACCTTTGCACCATTGTCTACGCAGCGATTTGTTTCGAGATTAACTGGAGCACCACCGGCACAGGCTATATCAATGACCTCTTCGTGGGTTCCGTCAACATCTACCCAACCTTTGATGATCTGCAATCGTTGTAATGGTGCACTCTCTGTATCCGCTGACGCCATCACAAGAAAAGCTGGCTCAGTTGTCTGCTCGCCTTCCGATTCGTTAGGTTCAAGGTTGCCCCCCATTGTCACGCCAGCAGCGTACGCTCGTTCAATACCATCCGCTTGGGTCAGCATGCTTTCATCAAACCCGTAGCCTGCAAACAGCCGGATCTGCATACGCGGACCAGATGTCGCGTAGACTTCTTTCCTGCGGAAGGCGTTATACAGTGACTCTCGTGTGTTCTCCTCCGCCCAGGCTGCCGCAACGCCAGAAGCACCAAATGTAGGTGTCGCTCCACCAGTATAAATATCGCCGTCGATTCTTAATCGCGAACTCACGCCACCACGAATCATATTTAGAGCTTTAATCGTTTGATAGTTAAGCTCACCAGCGAGCCCAGCTTGCGGCACGGAACCCCGTTGCTCTGCGGTACCAGACAACAAGCCGAGCTTGGAGACAAAATCTGATTCAACGTTTTGACTCGCTGCTGTGTGGGTATCACTGGAACCAATAAAACCAAATTGATAAGGGTTCGTTATGCCCTGCTGCTCCAACGCTAAACCATTTAGCAACGCCTCACGCACGTATGAGCCTTCCGGCTTACTCAAGGCATTTGTCGCTATACGATAAGGCATAATTTCAAAAGCCGCGAACTCATCACGGGACGACAAAACCGGATGAGTCTCTGAGGTGCCTTTGATCTGGGTGATTTCAACGATGGGCTCGTTTCTGATGCGTTGTTTAGCGTAGTCATCATCCAATGGATTTTCTGCCCAATCCACAAGCTTAAACATTTGGCCATTTGAGCCATTAGAGTTGTGGGGAATCGCCAGACTTTCGACTCCTTTGGCGCGGAGGTCATCCATCCATTGCCAAAGATCTTCAGGATTGATCGAGTGAAAACGAGAAAAAGGTTCCCGCGGCAATTTTTGCGTGCCTTCAAAGATGACATTTCTGTGCAAATTACCCATATCGCCGGTGCTGGAGGTGAATTCGTAAGCCGCAAACGTGGTGAATTTTCCAGGTTCGTAAAACTCATCCGCCGCCTGAATTGAATCTAGCCACGCGCTCCTGACAACTCCAAGCACTTCATCTCGATCCAATTCACCCGATCGAATTTGAGTCACTGCAGAGGGTAAAAAGGAACTAAAGGTACTGAGTCGCTTCAAAACAGCAAACAGACCAGCCCCCATATTCTCAGGGGCGTTCAACCCATGATAGGGCTCGGAGAAAGGGTTTTTGGAAAATTCGGTGGAGGTATCAGCGGCTGCCTTGACGAGACCTAAGAACATTCCATGGTCAGTCACTGCATAAAAGTCTAGCGGGCGAGATAGCTGCATATTGAAACCCGCGGGGTTCGCAATCGCTTCACCCTTGGCAAATCGATACGCATCGTAAGGCGTCGCCAAGGTGCCAAAGGCATAACCGTCAAACGAATAGGTCGTGTGAACATGTAAGTCACCAAAATAGGCTTTGCGCTCAACTGGTCCTTCTAGGTTAGATCTTTCAATAGATGCTTCACGTTCGAGCAACTCAGACTCTGTTTCAAACACCTGAGCAGACCAGTTACCGTCTTTTGCCTGCTCTACCAAGCGCACGTCTGTTGCGGCGGTGTTAGCAATAATCCTCTCATTATTATGGGCTTCGGCTGGCAAGCTCCACGCTTTTTCAGCGTCGTCCGAACAAGCCGATAGCAATCCACCCACCAGGAACAGCATCAAGTAGTTTCGTTTCATTTCCGCGATTTTCATTACAGTCATCTCCGGTTTTGGCCTCACATTGCCCATTTTTAATCTACAGCCTTTTAATCTACAGCCTTTTAATCTAATTGTTGTTCCAGTTACTTTTTGTCGCCGATTCTAGTCCAGCGATTACACTTTTCATCAAGAGCTTCCAGAGTTTCTATACCTATTTACTTTGAAAAGTGTAAATTCTAAGAGCGCCTATTGGCCAATCTTTATTCAGGTATGTAATGAATCGGTGAAGACCACGCACGCTCTTGAAGCGTGGTGGGCAGATCCGGCCGGGGCGAAACATCCGCACGAATAGCATCCCACGTTGACCAGCGACAAGTAGGATTCTCAATCGCACGTGCATAATAAAACGCTCGTTGATCGTCTCGGAAATCAGGATCTAGCCATAATGCTGATAAATAACCCGCGCCAGTATCTTCGTTGATGGAGCAATCACTAAGGTCAACGGATGCACCATTATCTGGGCAACGATTCGTTTCAGCATTAACCTCTGCACCACCAGCACAGGCAATATCAATCACTTCTTCGTGGGTACCTTCTACATCCACCCAACCCTTAATGATTTGTAAGCGTTGCAGGGGCGCGCTTTCTGTATCCGCTGACGCCATCACAAGAAAACTTGGGACTTCCGTGTTCATCGCCTCGCTTGTGAGCGTACTACCCATGGTGACGCCCTTTGCATACGCCTGCTCAACGCCATCGGCATCCGACAGCATGCTTTCATCAAAGCCGAAACCAGCAAACAGACGAATCTGCATACGTGGCCCTGATGTGGCAAACACTTCCCTCCTGCGGAATGCGCTATAAAGCGATTCACGCGTATTTTCCTCAGCCCAGGCTGCTGCGACACCGGAAGCACCGAAAGTCGAAGTTGCTCCACCCGTATAAATCCTGCCATTAATTTTCACTCGCAACGCGGGATTACCGCTAAGCTTAGCTAGAACTCTGGTTGCTTGATATTCAAGTTCACCAGCCAGCCCGCTGACAGGTACCGACCCTCGTTGTTCGGCTGTGCCTGACAGTAAACCCAGTTTAGAAACAAAGTCTGACTCAACATTTTGGCTGGCGCCCGTATGCGTATCACTCGAACCGATGAAGCCAAATTGGTAGGGATTGGTCATACCCTGCTGCTCTAATGCCAAACCATTTAACAAGGCTTCTCGCACGTAAGAGCCTTCAACCTGACTTAAGGCGCTGGTTGCAACTCGATAGGGCATGATTTCGAAGTTCGCAAACTCATCCCTGGATGACAATATCGGATGGGTCTCTGATGTACCTTTTATCTGCGTAATCTCGACGATCGGTTCATTACGAATCCGTTGCTCTGCATAGTCGTCATTCAGAGCGTCCCCAGCCCAATCAACGAGCTTAAACATTTGCCCGTTAGAGCCATTTGAATTGTGAGGAATCGCCAAACTCTCAACGCCTTTGGATCGAAGGTCATCCATCCATTGCCAGAGATCTTCAGGATTTTGGGAATGGAGGCGAGAGAAAGGTTCGCGGGGCAGTTTGTTGGTATCTTGGAACACGACGTTTCTATGCAAGTTGCCCCTGTCGTCCGTACTAGAGGTATATTCGTAGGCAGCAAAGGTTGTGAACCTGCCTGGATCATAAAATTCGTCTGCCGCGTTAATCGAATCTAGCCAAGCACTTCGAACGACACCAAGCACCTCATCTCTAGCTAATTCACCGTTACGAATCTGTGAGACAGCTGCAGGCATAAAAGAACCGAATGTCCGGATTCGATTCAATACATCTAGTGAACCCACGCCCATATTCTCCGCTGCATTCAGACCATGATATGGCTCTGAAAACGGGTTCTTTGAAAACTCGGTGGATGTATCTGCCGCAGCTTCAGCGAGACCTAAGAACATTCCATGGTCCGTCACCGCGTAGAAATCTAACGGGCGGGATAGCTGCATGTTGAAGCCTCCAGGGTTAGCGATAGCTTCACCTTTCGCAAAGCGATAAGCGTCGTAAGGTGTTGCTAGTGTGCCAAAGGCATAGGCATCAAACGAGTACGTTGTGTGAACGTGTAAGTCTCCAAAATAGGCTTTACGTTCTACGGGCGCTTTGAGACTCGATTCTGACCCTGAAGCCCCGAGTTCGAGAAGTTCGGTTTCAGTTTCAAAAATCTGTGCAGACCGCGTGCCGTTAGCTGCTTGTTGTTCATAGCCAGCATCTGCGTCTGCGGTTTGCGCAATAAGACTTTCGTTAGTATGCGCGTCAGAAGGCAGGCTCAGTGCCTGATTTGACCCATCCGAGCAGGCCGTGAGCAATAGCGCCACTGTAATGAAAGCCACTGACTTTTGTTGATTGGCTAATCTATACATCACATAGGACTCCAGTTTGTACCATTCATCGTTCTTAGTTAAGGGCTAAGGGTTAAGGGCTAAGGGCTAAGGGCTAAGAATTAAGGGCGATTGACGACAATCTCATCGTTACCGATGGGCAATTCAAATGACATCAAATCTTCAGCCAGCAGAAAGTTGTCCGGCATCCCTCGTTTAAAAACATCCTCCAAAACAACGTTCAATGGCACCGGCACTAAATGATAAAACGCCACCATATCAACATTCGATTGCTCACCCAGTTCAATCAGAGAATCTGTAGAAGCGTGATAATCCATCACATCCGAGACAATCTTCGACTGCCGAAGCCGCCCGGCTGTACCCATCGCTTTTGACAGCATGCTCACAGTAGGTAGTGATAGTGCGTCGTGCAGCAATAGATCAGCACCATCAACAATCTCTAGCGTGTCCCCATTCACATTGCCGTCACCTGAAACAACCACACTCCGACCTTTATAATCGAATCGATAACCCACGGCAGGCTCAATAGGCGGGTGCTCACTCACATAGGCTGTTATCTTTAACTCGCCAGCTTCCAGGATGACACCAGGCGAAATGGTTTCGTGCTCCAACACACCAAGCGCAGGAGCCAGCAATTCTTCTCCATGGTGTCCCGTTCGATAAATACGATCGAGCCTGTAAGTTGCGTTAATACCACGAACCACCTCATCGACCCCTGTAGGTCCAAAAACGGTTAGAGGGGTCGGTCTGCCAGCCACCCAGGACCCAAGGTTGACCTCATAAATTTCTGCAATGTGATCAGAGTGGAAATGAGTGACCAACAACCCCTGCAAACGGTTCGTAGGTAATCCCATGCGATTAATGTTGTCGGTAGAACCAGCGCCGGAATCAATCAGATAAAAATGTTCCGGGGTTACGACGGCAATACACGCTTGAGCCTGACCCATGCCTAACGGTGATGCACTACCGCAAACGAAAACTCTTAGGCTGTTGGATTCCGAAAGACCTTCACCCGCTCGTTGCGCAATCGCGGCAGTTCCGCGATCCAAAACAATGTCCTGAACCGCAGGTAGCTTCAGAAGCGCTCTGCCAATACCAACCACAACGACAAACGTCAGGATAACGATGATTATCTTCTTCATTGAGTTAAATTCCGTTTTCTTAATGATCCTGCAGTGTGGCGACGCCAGGCAAATATTGAATCGGTGACGACCAGGCACGCTCTTGAAGTGTGGCAGCGATATCAGATCGCGGCTTGGTGCCAGCACTAATGGCGTCCCAGGTATTCCATCGACAAGTTGGATTTTCAAGTACCCGCGCATAATAGAAAGCCCGTTCGCTAACGTCGAAATTGGGATCCGTCCAGGTTGAGCTCAGCTCAGCGCTGCCTGTTCTTGCTTTGTAGGTGCAATCGCTTAAGTTAACAGTGGCACCATTGTCTGGGCAGCGATTCGTTTCTGGGTTCACCGCTACGCCATCAGCACACGCCACATCGATCACATCTTCATGGGTTTCGCCTGCCGCGTCGATCCAACCTTTGATTATTTGCAGTCGTTGTAATGGCGCGCTATTCGCATCAGCCTGCGCCCAGATAGCAAACCGCGGGGCACCACTTTTAGAAGTTGAATCAAGATTCGCTCCCATCGGGACGCCGTTTGCATAGGCGTAAGCGACGCCATCCGACCTTTTTGTTAAATCTTTAGGTAAATCGTAGCCAGCAAACAAGCGCACGCGCATTCTTGGTCCAGAGGTCGCAAACGTTTCTTTACGACGCAGAGCTGCGTAGATCGACTCCCGAGTATTTTCTTCAGCCCATACCGCTGCCAAACCTGAAGCTCCAAATTCTGTTTGCTGACTACCCAGATAACTTTCACCGTCAACTTCCGCGACGCTCTGGCCTGGAAGAAAACCAATCAATGTGCTTTCTAAAAAGCTAACAGGAACGGAGCCTCGTATTTGTGCATCGGCGGACAAAAGACCGAGCTTGGAAGAAAAGTTGGACTCATCAATTTGCGATGCAGCTGTATGTGTATCGGTGGAGCCAATAAACCCAAACGCAAACGGATTGGTAACACCTTGCGCTTCCAATTCCAAACCGTGACGCAAGGCTTCTCGCACATAGCTACCCTCAGGTTTGCTCGCCACAGGCTTACCCATTCCAACCCCTCGCGTGCTCACCAGTTCAAAGCCCGCCCACTCATCGCGGCTGGATAATGCTGGATGAGTTTCAGACGTACCCTTAATTTGCGTGATTTCGACCAATGGTTCGTTGCGAATACGTTTCACCGCATATTCATCGTCAATAGGGTCGCCCGCCCAGTCAAACAACTGAAACATATGGCCATTTGATTTGTTGGAGTTATGGGGAATAGCTAACGATTCAACACCAGCTTCTCGCAGCGTATCCATCCAATCCCAAAGATCCTCGGCGTTTCTTGAGTGCATACGAGAAAAGGGCACCTCTGGTACAAGGTCGCTGCTTTCAAAAATCACATTGCGGTGCAGGCTACCATTGTCATCTGCAGTGGTTGAGTATTCATAGGCGACAAAGGTCGTGAAGTGGCCGGGATTATTGTGCTCGTCCGCGGCATTAATCGAATCTGCCCATGCGTCACGAGTAATAACCAATGGTTCTTCAGGGCTAACTTCTCCGTCGACAATCGCCAGAGCCAAGGACCGTGCAAGACCAAAGCTGCGCATTCGATCCAACGTGCTCCATCGATCCATGTTGTCCGGCGCATTAAGATCATGAACGACCTTCGCAAAAGAGTATTTAGAAAACTCAGTGCTCGTATCAGCAGCAACCGGGGAAACGCCCATAAAAAACCCGTGATCGGTTACGCCATAAAAATCCAAAGGAGCTTGCAACTGAATTTCAAAACCCGCGGGGTGCTTAATGGCTTCACCCTTAGCAAATCGATACGCGTCATAGGGACTGGCCAATGTACCGAAGGCGTAAGCATCAAATGAGTATTTCGTATGTACATGCAGGTCACCGAAATAGGCATTGCGGTCTGGGTTAACTGGCGGCTTGTCTGCCTGGTCCAAATTCACTTTAGAACCAGAGCGACGATCAATAATCTTATGCTCCGTTTCAAACAAAGGCTGCGCAAGTGCCGCACGCTGCTCAGCGGTAGGCTGGTTGCTGCCTCCGCAAGCAATGAGCGACAACAGGGCAAGCACACAAAAGGCCAATTTGGTTTTACCAGTTATGCTTATCATTTTATGGCCCCGTTTTTATCATAATGCTAATTTTGAATAACGGGATGTTAACTGTAGAATGACGGCATCGCAAGCCAACCATCCAAGTAAAAAAAGTGGAACGAACCTATGGCCAAAACTGAAACAGAAAGCCAAACAGAAAAAGCCACCAAACCAAAGCGGAGCCGGGCTGAAACGGAGCGGCGGCTTATTGATGTCGCGCTGGAGCAGATTCGCGACAAGGGAGTACTGGCCGGGCTGAATCTTCGCGAAGTTGCCGAAGGTGCGGGAGTTAATCGAGGGAATATTTATCACTATTTTGGTTCAAGGCAAGAACTCCTGCGGGCAGCGATTAACCGCCAGTTCGGCGCAATCGTGGACTCTCTTTCGAAAGGCAAAGTGAAGACTGGTTTCGTCGCTCGAAGGCTAAGATCTTTTCGTTTGAGCAACAGCAACGACAAGAACAATGACAGCATGCTTCGTGCGCTGCTGGTTCTGGATGGTGACGATACCGTTGACCCAATTCCTCTTTTCGAAGGGGGACTTAGCCAGCTAAGGCAAGATGTTATAGATGGCGATATTAATCGCCGCCATGACCTAGAAGCACTGCAAGTCGCTTTGTCTGCCTTGCTACGCGGCTATCGCATCTTTCGCCGGCCCTATGCAAAGCGAGTTGGTGTGACACCAAAAGAGCTTGATGAGCGAGTAGGCAAGATTTTGCGGACCTGGCTTGAAGCAATGGCGTAACCATAGAAAAAGACACATCAGCTTTGAACGCTGGTCCTCAAGAAAACTAGTACAGAAAAACTCGTAAAAAGAGGCACTGATTATATTCGAGGTACTACCTCATCATCCAAACTTTGCGGCTTCTCCTTGAGGGGGATCTCCAGTGTCTGCAGGCACATTAACCATTGCCTGACCGGGTGTTTGGGCAGAACCTTATTAACAAGGTGCGCAGTACTGTCGACCATGCGGGAGTTTTGTGGGCAACAGTTATACACAGTTGCCCACAATGGTACATAGTTGGCGTCGGGAGTACCGGTAAGCGGTTGATTTAATTGATATATAAATTTCAGATTTTCGTCTTGAAAATCGCGGTGTCCCTGGTTCGATTCCCATTCCGGCCCCATCAAATAGTTTGCCGCAAACGCTAAATTATTTAACCTTCAATAATAAATAGGCAAATAAATAGGAGAATAAATAGGGGGCAGGCAAATAAATAGGGGGCAGGCACCTTGGCGAGACTACAGTCGCAAATAAATAGGGGGCAGGCACCTTGGCGAGACTACAGGCAAATAAATAGGGGGCAGGCACCTTGGCGAGACTACAGTCGCAAGGAGTTCACTCACGAATGCTCGCGCTGATGTCTCATAGTGAATCCCCAGATCTGTTACATCCGGTTTGCCCTGAGTGAACCAAT
>CAUZON010000066.1:0-8693 GCA_963581445.1 Gammaproteobacteria bacterium
CAATCCCCTCCGACCTCGGAGCCTTCATGGCCACAGAGGCCCTGCCCAGCGAGCCGAACCAGAACGTGCAGCTTCGCGGCGTTTATACGCGCTACACGGGTTCGTTTGCCGGAGGCACCTTAAACTCTGGCAAGGAAACTCAGTGCTTATAAGGATTTCAGAGTGAGTGAGTAACTTACTCCCACTCAACAGTAGTGTTAGAAAAAACCTTGTAATATCAGCATATTAGCAGGTGCCAAGTTACAAACCTTGTAACCTTAATACTTAACAGCACACCCACCCTCTTCAACTAAGTAACCTTGCTAACCAATCAAATGTTAAAACTGTTGTGAAAACCTTTAATCCTACTAACCCTAAAAATAAAAATAGAAAAATAACTTTTACTTTTCTGCTTTTAATATTTTTCCAAGGTAATAATTTAGCTTTAACTTCATTTTTTACTTCATCTATAGCTTCTTTCATAAAACTCGCTTTTTATTGACTACTAATGAATCGCAATAGTTGAGTTAGTTTGCAACACAGTTTGTAACTGCTTCATAGGAATGGAGTCTACAGAGGAGTCTGTCACAACTTTTAGAGTGCTAAACCTGTATAAAATGGGGGTTTGCGAGGAACACGCTCACTCCCACTCAATAGTTGGGCTATATTTAGCCCAATAAAAACAATGGGTTACAAGCGCTATTAGCAGGCTTGTAACTCGTTTGTAAATCAGTTTACTCATAGCAACCACTTTATTAATCAATGTTTGCCATATGTATCAGCATGCTATCTCTTGTTAGGTAACAAAGCTTGTAACTGTATGTAAAGTGTATGGAAGATCGGTACAGCTGTCGTGAGCAGCCTCGGCTGCCAAGCCCACACTCTCGCCCAGGGTTGAATGAGGGTGAATTGTCTTGGCAATATCCACCTCGTCTGCCCCCATCTCAATGGCCAGGACAACCTCGCTAATCAAATCGCCCGCGTGCGTGCCGACAATGCCACCACCAATTAATTGCCCCGTCTCAGTATCAAACAGCAGTTTGGTAAAGCCCTCATCTCGGCCATTAGCAATGGCACGCCCCGAGGCACTCCACCGGAACAACCCTTTTTTATACTGCCGACCCTCGGCCTTTGCCTGCGTCTCGGTCAAGCCTGCCCAGGCGATTTCGGGATCAGTGTAGGCAACACTCGGAATCACCCGCGGGTCGAACGCAGCACGACTCAAACGGTCATCTGCGCTCACTTCACCGGCAGCCACTTCGGCGGCTACATGGGCTTCATGCACGGCTTTGTGCGCCAGCATCGGCTGACCGACGATATCGCCGATAGCAAAGATGTGTGCAACGTTGGTACGCATCTGCCGGTCCACTGCGATAAAACCCCGCTCGCCAACGGCCACACCGGCTTGTTCAGCACCCATATTCTGGCTGTCAGGGCCCGCCCAACCGCCTGCAGTAGGTCGTAATACTGCGGCTCACTTGGTGCGTTAGCCCCATCGAATACCACACGAATGCTTTCCTCCGTGGCCTCGGCACTGACGACGGTCGTGTTGAGCATGATATTGTCAAATCGGGCAGCGTTCTTATTTTGCCACACTTTGACCAGGTCAGGATCCGCCCCCGGCATCAAGGCGTCGAGCATTTCTACTACATCCAATCGTGCACCCAGGGCAGAGTACACGGTTGCCATCTCCAAACCGATGATACCGCCGCCGATAATGAGCATGCGTTTGGGCACAAAGGGTAGTTCGAGTGCACCGGCACGACACCACGATAGAGCGCTACTCGATTTTCCGTTTTTGTATTACGAGTGAAGGCAAATACAGGTATACGAGAACTGATACGCGACATTATCAACGGAGTATTGCCCGTTTCGGTTAAGCTGATAATCGCAGTAACACCTGACAAATGATTAGCGGTATACATCATCGCCATTGCTACCGATTCATCCGCAGCACTGAAACTTTCATGCAGGCGATGCTCTGACACATGTGATTGCGGGTGGCATTCCGCCCCCATAATAATGCGATCCATGGCTTCAACAGCTTCGACCGGAAAACAACCAGCTGCGGTTTCACCGGATAACATCACCGCATCGGTACCGTCTAATACGGCATTGGCAACATCAAACACCTCCGCCCGAGTGGGCAAAGGACTTTAGATCATCGACTCCATCATCTGGGTTGCAGTGATGACCACCTTTTGTAAAACACGGGAACGGGATATCAGATTTTTTGTACAGCGATCAGTGCGGCATCGCCAATTTCTACTCCCAAATCTCCCCGCGCCACCATCACCACATCGGAAGCCTTAATGATGGAGTCAAGCAAATCTTCGTCTGCAACGGCTTCGGCTCGCTCAATTTTAGAAACAATGGCCACATGGGTACTCACGCTAACACCGTTTTTTTACCGACATTGAGACGAACTTGTTCAAAAGCATCTCGCGCTTGATTCAAGTCTGCGGCATTACGAACAAAGGAAACTGCTAAATAATCCACATCAATGTCAGCGGCTAATCGAATGTCATGGTAATCTTTTTCCGTCAATGCGGCGGCGGATAAACCTCCGCCTTCACGATTAATACCTTTATTCTTGGATAGTTTTCCCGCTACGATGACAGCGGTTTCTATACAAGAGCCCTTAACATGTTTTACTTCCAGCACAACGCGACCATCATCCAATAGTAGTCGATCACCCAACTCAACTTCTTCCGGTAACGTCGTGCAATCGAGGCCAACTTGATATTGATTGCCAGCATTTTTGTCCAAACTCGCATCCAAAATAAAACGATCGCCAATAGCCAAAAAAATCGGCCCATCTTTAAACTGAGCAATACGAATTTTAGGGCCCTGCAAGTCACCAAGGATCCCCACTGTGAGGCCATTTTTTGTGGCGAGCTCACGTACTATATCTGCACGCTGAATATGGTCTTCAGCCTTGCCATGGGAAAAATTAAGCCTGACTACATTGACCCCAGCCATGATTAGGCGCTCGAGTACCAAGGGATCGTCGGTCGCTGGCCCAGCAGACCATCAATCATTATTTTTAAATTAGCCTCCAGATGGTCAGTCATGGCAACAATTGCTTGGCTCGGCCTCAGATCTAGTGAAGTCTTTTTCGATGCATCTTGCTGGGCGACGTTGAGTCTAAGAGAGGCAACGCCGTGAATGGCAGACCAAATTAAACCGCCCAATACCAGCTCATCGAAATGCAGCTGCTTTGCCTCCACCACCTCAACCAGCAGTTTATCTAACGCTCTATAGGCGCCGGATGCTGCAGCACTCAATCCCTCAAATTCGGAGAAATCACCCAAAATGGCGCCAAACATTAACTGGTAGGCAACAGGGTTATCCTCGGCGAATTCTACATAGCTCATGGCAGCGGCCAGCAACCGCTGGTCCACTGGCTCTGAGGACTGAGTAACCGCACTTACCCTCTCGCCTAACTGCTGAAATCCGACGGTCGCTAAGGCGGCAAACAACGCATGCTTATTGGTGAAATGGCGGAACGGTGCAGTAGGAGAAACATTAGCCTCACGGGCAAGTGCGCGCAAACTGAACTTTTCAGTCCCATCAATGGCTATGCGGGCTAGGGCCAAGCCCATCAAAAGTTCGCGCAGCTCGCCATGATGGTAGTTGCCCTTGCTAGGCTCAATTGCCGTACTCGCAGAAGTGGGTGCAGAAATAGGTGAAGTCATGGTTTTGCCAATTTCGTTTACCAGTATTAGTTAAATTGATCATCTACCAAAGTTAGCACAATGGCTAATTTTTGCATTGCTTCGCAATATGTAATTTGGCATCATTGTACATGTAAGCAATGATTACATGTAATTAACGTGCATTCAGATATCTTTAAAGCCAATCAGTAAAGGACTCGACAACGACATGAGCCATAACCGCCTGTCCATAGGTTCGCCACCCCGCGCATTAGCCGCCACGCTTTGCGCATGGCTGTTGTTTACATCAGCAAATGCCACTGCAGATTTAACCGTTTCCTACATCAACGTCCAGCGCCAAGCAAGCTTTGCCAGCGAGCGCCTCTATGCCGGTAAAACCTTAGCCTCACGCAGTTCTGAACTGGGTTTTAAGCGAGGCGGAGAAATTGCTCAAGTACTTGTGGACATCGGAGACGTCGTGCAAAAAGACCAGGTATTGGCACGCCTAGACAGCCAGACACTGGCATCTAACCTTAATGAGGCAGAAGCCAATACAGCCCTTGCCCAAGCCAACCTCAGCGCTGCCAAAGCCGAAGTTCAGTTGGCGGAAAAGACTGAAAAACGTTTTCGCACACTGCTTGAACAGGGCAACATCTCCAAGCAGGTTTATGACGAAGCAAAACTCAGCGTCCAAATCAAGCAGGCACAAAATCAGGTTGCTCAAGCCAATCTAAAGCGCGCATTGGCGGCGGCCAACGCGAACAAAATTGCACTCGCTGAAGGGGCCATAAGAGCACCCTTCGACGGCATAATACAGTCGCGTTATTTTGACGAAGGCACGCAGATACTCGGCGGTATGCCGGCGCTTAAACTTATCGAACTGGGACCCATCAAAGCCCACATTGGCGTGCCTAGCAAGAGCCTAGCCAGCCTAACAATTGGTAGCACCTACAACCTCAGCTGGGATGGCAAAGTACAGCCCGCTCGCCTAATGGCCATTTCCCCGGAAGTAGACCCCAATACCCGAACCCTTAACGCAGTGTTCAAAATAAGCGACGGCATTATTCCTATTGGCGCGGTAGTTGAATTGTTATTAGAACAACGGGTACAGACACCCGGTTTCTGGCTACCGGTGAGTGCACTCACTGCCAGCGACCGCGGTTTGTGGGCGGTCTATGTCATCAATACCGAAGACATTGTCGAACGCCGATTGGTCGAGGTGATTCATAACGAAGCCTCAAGAGCCTATGCCCGCGGCCTACTCTCAGACAGGGACCGCGTCGTTAACAGCGGAGTGCAACGCATAGTGCCGGGGCAAGCTGTGCTACCTCTGAGAGCAGAAGAGAATATCGCCGAAAAAACGAACAAGAGTCCCGTAAACAAGAGCCTCAACGATCCCGTAACTGAGAGTCTCAACGAGCGCTTAAAGAAGAGTCTCAACCATCCCGTAACCAAGAGCACAATCAAGCAAGCAAACGAGCAAGCAAATGCAGGCAGATAGCTTTTATACCAACCCACGTTTAACAGCATTGTTTATGCTGTTTATTGTTGTTTTGGGCAGCGTTTCTTTCGCAGGTCTAGCGCGCCAAGAAGACCCCACCATGACCGAGCGCTACGCTCAGGTGAACACTTTCTTACCCGGCGCATCTGCGGCAAGGATGGAGTCTTTGGTGAGTGAACCGCTAGAGACAAGCCTCAGAGAAATCCCAGAGATCAAAGAAATCGAGTCTACCTCCAAGTCAGGTATATCGGTCATCTCCATTGAACTCCTAGACCGGATCAGCCCAGAAGATACACAAAATGTTTGGTCCGAGGTGCGCGACCAATTGGGCGCAATGCAAGCCACATTTCCCAGAGGCACTGTTGCGCCTGACCTAAGAATTGTACAGCCGGTTGCCTCGACAATAATTATTGCCCTGAGTTGGCGACATAGCTCAGACATTGAAATGAGCATCCTCTCGAGATTGGCAGAATCCTTAAGATTACAGCTAGCCAACATGTCCGGCACCGAAAAAGCCGAGTCATGGGGCGAAGCTGAAGAAGAGATTGTCGTTTCCCTCGACCCCAATCGTATGGTGGCCAGTGGCGTATCTGCAGCCTTTATTGCCCAGCGCATCGGCGCAGCAGACACCAAAATTGCCTCTGGCAGACTGCGCGCAGGTGGCAATGACATTCTGGTAGGCGTAGACGCTGAGCTGGATTCCGTTGAGCGCATAGCCAGCATACCCCTAGTGATGGCCAACAATGGCAGCACCCTGCGTGTTTCAGATATAGCAACTGTGCGTAAAACTCAATTAGACCCGCCTCGTTCATTGGCTTTTCACGGCACCGAGCAGGTCATTTTTGTTAACGCAAAAATGCAGGGCGGTTTACAAATTGAGAATTGGACCCGCAATGCCAATGCCCTTGTCGCAAAGTTCGAGGCTAACTTACCCAATTCAATTGGCTTAGAAACAGTCTATTCGCAGAATATCTATACCGATCAGCGCATGAACTCTCTAGCCAACAACCTGATCTTCGCCTTGGTTATTGTGCTGCTGGTTCTGATTTGGCTTATGGGTATTCGCTCAGCGCTAACCGTGGGTATCGCCCTACCCCTTTCCGCCAGCATGGTGTTGGTGGGTATGCAGGTGTTAGATATTCCGTTACATCAAATGTCGGTCACGGGCTTGATTATTTCCTTAGGCCTGCTCATCGATAATGCCATTGTGGTGGTAGAAGACTACAAGCTACGGCGCAGTCGAGGCGCGCAAATTGATGAAGCCATCAGTCGAGCCATCAAACATTTATTGGTGCCCCTAGGCGCATCTACCGCCACTACCATATTTGCCTTTATGCCCATTGCAATGGCGCCAGGCGGCGTTGGCGATTTCACCGGAACCCTGGGCGTGACTGTCGCCTTGTCTGTTGCAAGCTCGTTTATTTTGGCAATGACTGTGGTGCCCGCCATCGCTGGCTACTTAGAAAATCGTTGGCCGGCAAAAGCGGGCAACCGCTGGTGGCAGACCGGTTTTTCCAGCCCAGCGTTGACAAAAAAGTATCACGCGGCACTAGTTACTGTACTTAAACGCCCAATAATTGGCGTCACTATCGCCTGCATTATGCCGCTCATTGGTTTCTTGCTGGCGCCCACGTTAACCCAACAATTTTTCCCGTCGGTAGATCGGAACCAATTTCAAGTGCAGCTATCCCTACCCGCACAAACGTCCATATGGGAAACACAGCAAGCTATTGTCAAAGCCGATGAAATATTGCGCAGTAATTCTGAAGTCACTGATACCTTTTGGACCATCGGCAAAGGCGCGCCACGGGTCTACTACAACGTAATCTCTCTCAACGAGCGCATACCCAGCTTTGCGGCCGCCTGGGTCAATACAACATCAGCAGAAGCTACAGGAGAAATACTCGGCGCAATCCAAAGCGAGCTATCTGTCGCTTTCCCCAGCGCAGAAGTATTGGCACTTCCCTTTGAGCAGGGACCACCCACAGACTCGCCCATTGAAATCCGCATCATTGGTCAAGACTTAGACGTACTCCGCCAAGAAGCACTGAAACTTAGAGCCATATTAGCCAGTGTACGCAACGTCACCTACGCCCGGGCATCATTGTCTACAGCGGAACCCAAACTCACATTCATCCCAAGAGAGAACGCCTTAGCGGCCACTGGGTTAAGCACCGGCGGCCTGGCACAGAGAATCAACTCCGCGTTAATGGGCGATAGTGCAGGCACTGTTTTAGAAGGCAATACAGAAATAGACGTGAGAGTTAAATTTCAAACAGATTCTCGAAACCAAATGTCAGATCTCAATTCACTGCCTATCTTGGCCAACGGGCGAGACGGCATACCCCTTAGCGAACTTGGGGATTGGCAATTGGTGCCTACCGCATCGTCGATAACCCGACGCCAAGGTGAACGCATCAGCGCCGTGCGCGGCTACCTAATCCCATTCACATTAGCAGGCGGTGTGTTAGCGGACTTCACAGAAAAACTCGAACAACAAAACTATAAACCACCCCCCGGCTATAGATTACAGCTTGGCGGCGAAGCAGAAAGCAGCTCCGAATCTATTGGCGGCATTGTTCAGGTATTTATCTTTTTCCTCTTAGCTATGGCCGGCATCATCATTCTGTCGCTGAATTCTTTCCGCTATGCAGGACTCATCGGCATTGTCGCCTTTTTAAGTTTCGGCCTAGCGTTATTGGGCGTGCGAATATTTGGCTACCCATTTGGTTATATGGCATTAATTGGCTCTCTGGGCATGATGGGCCTAGCGATTAATGGCGCGATTATTGTTTTATCCGCGCTCAAGGCGGACCCACGCAGTCAATCGGGCGACAGCGAAGGCATAGCAAGTGTTGTAGTGGATTCCACCAGGCACATTATTTCCACCACCCTAACTACTATTGGCGGCTTTGTACCCCTGATCGTTAACGGTGGCGAATTCTGGCCACCACTAGCCACGGCCATCGCTGGCGGAGTCGTCGGCTCTGCCGTAATCGCTCTTTCAATGGTGCCTTCAGTATTCGCCTATATTCAGCGCAAGAAAGTTCGCAAAGCGGTAGTTTTACAAGTCGCCTAGCCAATCAAGAGATTACTATTTAACGGTGGCGAATTAGGACTCTTCGCCATTTTGAATAGGAGCTCTTTGAGAATCCATCTTTTCCCACCCATGGCCACCGAATGGGTCAACGCCAAGCCGCGATAGATTACGTGTTGATCCCCGAGCAAGGACTGGGATGGTTAACAACAAGCTCGCAACCCATAAACCTATATCAATTAATTGGGTAATCTACCCGACTACTCCCACTCAATAGTTGCAGGCGGTTTACTGGAAATGTCGTAGGTGACGCGGGATATGCCTTCGATCTCATTAATAATTCGCCCGCTGACCTTCTCCAGAAAATCGTAGGGAAGATGCGCCCAACGGGCTGTCATAAAATCAATAGTTTCCACCGCTCGCAACGCAATCACATACTCGTAACGCCTGGTGTCTCCGACGACGCCCACAGAGCGAACTGGCAAAAAGACTGCAAATGCCTGGCTAACCTTGTCATACA
>CAUZON010000067.1:0-8442 GCA_963581445.1 Gammaproteobacteria bacterium
CTAAGTATGCAATACGCGGTGGACGGCGACAGCGACGTTGTTAAGGGCGCAGAGCAACTTATGGGCGACAGCTACTTTGGTAGACACGCCTACTTTATGGCCCAACGCCATAGCGCATTAGGAAACCCCACCTTTATGTATTTCTTTGAGCGGCGCTCGCCGTCTCCTGATGAGACGATTGGCGCAACTCACGCCTTCGAAATATTCCCACTATTCGGCACTACCCTACCGCTCTGGCCTACCGACGAACGCGACGAGCTACTGTCCAAGGAAATGCAATCTTACTGGAGTAGCTTTGCTAAAATGGGCGACCCGAATAATGACAGCGCTCCCTCTTGGCAATCTTTCAGTCAACTGCAGCCCTTTGAGATGGCTCTGGGCCATGACAAGAGCTATAGCCGACCGGTTGCAAGGATGGATCGCTACGAGGCGATGAATGGGCAGCTGCTGCGCAGAGAAAAACGCGCGTTAGAGTTATCTGAATGATGCTTTAACTGTATTTTAGAGAAGGGCCAGAATGGTGTAATTCAGGCCTTGAGCAACCAGTGATATGCGCTACCGCAAACCCTATGCCAATCTTACGGTAAGGTTTCGATAAAAGGCTTTATCGTCTAACCAATGCGTTGCACAGCGCACTAAATCACCGCGCTCATCGATTAAAGTTTTGCCATCATCGGTAACCAGCACATGCAGATCTTCCATGCCTATGCCCTCTTCAGAGAAAGCTAAATAGACCGCTACACAGTCATAAAGTACAGAGGACTGCACATCTGGATTCATGCTCTTGACCAAATCCGTCATCACCGGCCAATCTCGCGCGGCTTTAAACCAGTTGTGATGGTTTTGTAAAACAGCCTGAGTAAGCGAATTTTTGCTGGCCGCAACCTGCCTATATTGATCGCCCTTTAATACAGCCGTGCCGCAGGTATCAAGTGGTGTAATGGTTTTAGGCCAAGGTGCTGCAAAAACTTTCTGGCAAGCTACGGCGTCCTGAACAACGTTAAATTCGCGCATAGCTTTCGCAATACCTACATAACCCACTCGCAGACTACCGTGCATGCCAATGAACTTGGCATTTTCAACAATGGAAGGTGCGTGCTCTAACGCTGCCGCTACGTTCGTTAAAGGGCCAATAGCAATGAGCGTAACGGCTTCTTCGCTGGCCAAAATAGTATCGCTTATTGCAGCAATACCCTCGGCATAAACTATGCCGGGATAATCTGCCAGCTGATAGTCTCCCAACCATTCGATATGCGTTTTTAACGAATCCTCTCCCGCAAGCCCAACACCTACTGGTATGTCAGTACGTCCGGCCACTTCCAATATCTTTGCGACTAACGCAGCTCTATACGTCGTATCGCCTGTACAAGTGGTAATTAGCCTTATCTCTAACTCTGGACATTGTAGTAAAAAAGCAAGCGCCCAAACATCATCTACATCTAAGCCGATGTCTGTATCTAAAATAACGGGTATAGGCATATAGTTTCTACTCTGTGCATTTTTATAAAGAGTTACCGACTCGCTGCAATAGCTGCAATAAAGTTAGGCCCGATACCACAGCAGCCGCCTAGAATACTCGCTCCCATGGATCGCCAACGATCTACATACTGCATAAATTCGTCAACGGTCATTTCAACATGCTCGGTACCGACTTCATTATCTAGCGTCCAACCGGGTGGTATGTGATAGCGATTTGGGTAAGCGCCCACTGGCTTATCGGTGAGTTTCACAATTTTCTCAATAGCAACTGAAATGGCTTCTGGCGCAGTACAGTTAAACAAATAGGCATCCGGACTGAAGGGAGCAACTGCCGCTATTGCATCTTCTATGCTTTCACCACTACGTAAACCACCGCCGGGAGTTTCGTCTAATGTCCAAGCAATCCATACCGGCTTTTCCGAATCCACTGCTCTGGCCGCTTTCGCCGCAGTAGCAGCTTCTCTTGCGCACGACATGGTTTCGCACAAGTAAATATCTACGGACGGCTTGAGCACAATGGCTAAATTTTTATAAACTTCCAACCCTTCCGAATCTGTTGGCACTAAATCGTGTCGATAGCTTTCACTCAGGGGCGGCAGACAACCGGCCACTTCAATTTTAGTCGTTGCAGAGTCAGCAGCAGTACGTGCCATTTTTGCAGCGATATCCGTTAAATCTTCGTATCGATCCGACATACCAGCTTTGGCCAAATAGCTTGGGATAGTTGAATACGAGTTGGTAGTGATAACCTCGGCGCCCGCCTTGATGTAGTCACTGTGTACCTCCATAACTGCATCTGGTGAATCAAGCAAAGCACGAGCTGACCATAAACCATTGGAGGGCATTATGCCCCGCGCAATAAGTTCGGCGCCCATGCCGCCATCCAACACTTTTAATTTTTTATTCATATATGGTATCGGTGTTTATTAATTTTTGGCTAAATCCAAGGCTCGGCAGTAACACAAAAAAGGCTACCTAACTGTTCGGCGAGCGATGATATCTCCATCTTCTATCTCTGCACAGCAAACAAACCGCCCAGCAACGACAATTCGTAGATAGTAACTAAACTTTCCGCATCTGCCACTAGTGGATTGTCCACTTTTACATGAATTATAAACTAACCATTCAGCCAAATTTTCAGCTTGGTATTTGCAAAATTGGCGAAAACGGATAGATTCACCAAACTACGAAATAGGGAGAAAGCAATTGCCAATACCAGATAACCGATACGATAGAATTCAAGCTGCATGGCAGGGTCGAATCTCTGGATGCATGCTAGGGAAAGCAGTGGAATTATTCTCTATGCGCGAGGGGCCGCAAGCTCTAAATGATTATCTCCACGCAACTAACGCACTGCCATTAAGAGATTACATTCCTTACAACCAAGAACTGGCATCAAAACATATCGACAAGAATTGCTGCGCAGGGTATCTAACCCACAGCAGTCCTGATGACGATATTAACTACACGACACTTGCTTTACTGATGCTGGAAAAGTTTGGGAAAGACTTAACTACCACTGACGTGGCCCGAAGCTGGATGAAGTTTTTACCCGTCGCAAGTACCTATACCGCAGAGCGAGCAGCCTACAAAACACTACTTAGCAATGCTCACGAATGGTTCCCGGAGGGAAAAGATCCAGGCTTTGATTTAACAATGTGTGCAAACAACGCTTATAGTGATTGGATCGGCGCGCAAATTAGGGCTGATCTATATGGCTGGGTATGTCCTGGCAATCCAGACTTAGCAGTAAAATTGGTCACTGCTGATGCGCAGTTGTCCCACCATGGAGACGGGGTTTATGGCGCAGTATTGGTCGCGGCATTGGGCGCTCTTATACCTGAATTTTGCTCCACAGATAGCACATCTGATAAACCATTGGAGCAAGCCTTAGATCAGGCCCTTACTTACCTTCCCGAGGACAGCGAATGCGCCAGGGCCGCCCATTTCGCTAGGCAATTAACTGCAGACCCTAATGGCTCTGAGCTCATTAGAGAACGTTACAAAGACTTAAGCGTCGTGCACACGGTAAATAATCTAGCGTTAGTGATATGGGCTTTGTTGAGACATCAAGACGATTTCAGCGCCGCTATTGGCGACGTTGTTTCTGCTGGCCTAGACACAGACTGCAACGGCGCAACCGTGGGAGCATTGTGGGCACTGCAAGGCAAATCAATACCCGAACAATGGATAGGACCATGGCGAGGACGAGTAGGTTTATCCTTGGCGGGCTACGGTCAAATTGATTTGGATGAACTGGTCTCTCGCACCATCGCAGTAGCTAAGGTGATGGATTTAAAACAGTAGTCCGAGAGTTCAAAGGCTTTTCCTAGCAACCTTGGCAAAATTCGTCGCGCAATTTTTGAATAATTTGGGGAATTAATGATGGCTTTAGTCCGCTATGTAACAGAAATGGGAATGGGCATCGACGTTCACGGCGGCGACTATACAAAGGCCGCAAAGAGAGCTGTGTCTGACGCAATTAGGCACTCGAGTTTGAATTTTTTTCATGCGCTAAATAAGTCACCAGATGACATGCGCATTACGGTTAGTATTGGAGTGGCGGAGCCAAACAATGTCGACCGAGCGGCCGTAGCAGCTACGCTACCTTATGGAAAAGTCACGGTGGAACCTGTCTTCGGTGGCCTGAATGTACTTGCAGATCAGGGCAATGATCTTATGGTAATCGCCAATGCAGCAGTGATTGTTTGCTTTGAAGAGTAAAAAAATATTTAAACCAGCGCGTTTAGCTAAAAGGCGTCGAATATTCGCGAGAATTTGATCGCTAGTTCTCTACGCTTTTCCATAGGGCCTAGGATCGAATCATCATTGAGTTCGTTATAAACTAAGTAAAATCCCGAGTTTGCCGACTGCAACCACGAAAATCTTAAATTCGATGCTACGAGGTTGGATCGATCATCGTGTTGCACTAATAGTTGTAAAAGTACTTTGGGGGTAAACGAATAAGACATACGTAACCGCGAGACGTTTACCTCAAAGGAACCGTTAGTTAAAGGCAAATCGATATCATTCCTACTCCAGATTAAATTACTGGTAAAGGCATCTCCAAAGCGATAGCTGAAAGTAGTTTCCAACGCATTTCGATTACCACCGTAAAACCCGCCTATTTTCGACGTTAGCGAAAAACTCAACGGTTTACGCCGGTCACTCATCAATACCATTTGTGACTCTGAGTGATCGTATTCTCCAACGCCAACATAAGTTCCGGAATTAATTTGAAAAGGCTCTTGAACACCTTCGTGGGTGAAATTAACGCCCGTATGTACTTCCCACCCGTTATACCATTCGAAATGATTGTCTAGGTGTAGAAAACCGGATTCATAAAACCCTTGGTCGTCTCTATAACCACGATAATAGATATGTGGGCGGAGCTCAAAGAGTCCTAACAAGTCTTCGGGGCGGCGGCGATGCCAAACCATCGCGCTCACTTTCTCGTAATTAGTGCGGCGCAGGAAACCTACTTCTGGGTTGAAATTTTCTTCAACCTTCGAATAGGCAAAAAAGTTACTCCATGCCTCTGATTTATAATTGAACTTCGCCATACCGGACATATCTTTGCCTCTCAGTGACGGGGTATCCGTCTTGGCGATATAACCGGATATAGTTACGTTATCTCCTATCCCTAAACGACTGTCCACGGCGTAGGTGCGATTGATATCACCTGTAGCTTTATCATTTTTGTTTATTACTAACCCACCTAAGGAAGTTCGGTCTCCAAATTCTTGATTAACGCGCGCCAGACTATATTCAGCTTCTCCTAATCCTTCGCTATTGTCACCGGTCATCATGTGTAAGAAACCTACGTTAGTATCTCCGCTAACTTTTCCTGAAAGACGTATGCCACCATCTATAGGTGTCGGCGCTCCATTGGAATCCAAACCGATGCGACGGCTAAAAAACAGCTCTACATCACCCGAATCACCTACAGAAAACTGTCCCGAATTTTCTAGAAAGAAAGGGCGCTTTTCGGGTAAAAATATGGAGAACCTATCCAAATTTACTTGCACCTCGTCTACCTCAACTTGCGCGAAATCCGTGTTGTAAGTTAAATCCATAGTCAAACTGGGGGATATCGAATACTTTGCATCCAAACCAACTTCGCTTTGTTGCTGGGTGCCGGGGGCTGAATCGCCCCCACGAACCACCTGAGCCAATACGTAAGGGGTGAATTTAAGATTGCGTTGTTTTGGCGCTTTAACGGATGTCAAAGTGCCGGCTTGAGAGACTCGAAACAAGTCATATTGGCGTTTTAGTGGCGCCCAATAAGCGACCTCATCCACGCGACCAATATTGCGCTGAAAATTAATCCCCCAACTTTGCACTTCGGCCGAGCTATAGCGCAGGGACTTAAAGGGAATTGCAAATTCTGCACTCCAACCAAAGTCACCCACCTTAGTCGCCACTTCCCAAGTAGCGTCCCAGTTTTTATTAAAGCCACCACCGCCGTCTCGCGAACCTTCCTTTGTCACTTGACCGTCGTATTGAGCGCCGCCAGGGGTGGTACCAAATACAAAGCCATTCTGCCGGTCTTGGAATCCATCAATAATAAATCGAAAGCTATCAATATTCCTTAAGCTAGCGTCGCGGCGAGCATCTGAGATGATCAGTGTTGCAGGATCATCGTCTAAGCAGACTACCGCCAGATAAAACGTATCCTCGCTATAACCAATATAAACACGAGTTTTTTGACTTGCTGGCTGCCCTTGCTGGGGGCGCACTTGAACAAACCCGGTGGCCGCAGCTTGATCTTGCCACACGGCATCGGACAAAACTTCACCGTCTACTAAGGGGTTTTGCTGTAAAAGCTGCGCCGTTAGACTGGGCGATTTTGGGTCACCAGATTGAGCGTTAACATGGGAGGTAACCAGGACCAATATTGTCGGTAAAAGCAAACACCGGACGAAGCTCTTCAAGAAAAAATCCTTTCTATAGTTTTAAGGTAGTTACAGCATGGATACAGCTCTCCTACAGGCGCTTTAAAAGCTGAGCAATAAGCTAGCAATCTGGTTGGTGAGAACACGCCGTTTAATATGCGTAGGGCTATGCTAAATTATTTTCAGCATAGCCCAAGCACAGAACTGCCTAAAGGCAGCATTTTTGCTATAGACGAGTAACGCGGACTGGAAGTGCAGTATAGCCCTTAACAAAAGACGAGAAGGTACGCTCAACGTCCCCTACGACTTCGATCTTCTCGAAACGCTTCATGATCTCTTCCCAAAGTACTCGCAGCTGCATTTCAGCAAGACGATTACCCATGCAACGGTGTATACCAAAACCAAAGGACAAGTGCTGACGAGCGTTCGCACGATCAATAATCAACTCTTCGCCGCGTTCGAAAAAGTCCTCGTCTCTGTTACCAGACACGTACCACATCAGCATTTGATCGCCGGCCTTAATTTGCTTACCACCAACCTCACAATCATTATTGGCTGTACGGCGCATATAGGCCAAAGGTGTTTGCCAGCGAATGATCTCGGCAACCATATTTGGAATGAGATCATGATTTGCTTTGAGCTTTTTATACTCAGCTGGGAATTCATTCAGCCCCAGCACGCCACCCGTCATAGAATTACGCGTGGTGTCATTGCCGCCCACGATCAACAAAATCAGATTACCTAAAAACTCCAGAGGCTCCATGTCTTTGGTGTCTTTACCGTTCGCCAGCATTGAAACAAAGTCGTCAGTAGGATTTGCTTTTCGCTCTTCCCAAATCCGCGTGAAGTAGACCAAACATTCGATGAGTTCTTCGCGACGCTGCTCCTCTGAATCAATGACACCGCCACCGGGCACTGCAGTGGCCACATCTGACCAGCGAGTTAATTTGGCGCGTTCTTCAAATGGGAAGTCGAACAGAGTGGCTAGCATTTGCGTGGTCAGCTCAACAGAAACTTTTTCTACCCAGTTAAAGGTTTCACCCTCTGGCAGCGAATCCAAAACATTACCGGTACGCTCCCGGATCAAGCTTTCCATTGCAGCCAAGTTTCTTGTAGAAACTACCGGCGCAACGGTCTTGCGCTGCACGTCGTGCTTTGGTTGGTCCATTGCAATGAATAGGCTGATGTCTAAAGCACCTTCAGGCAAAGGCTGGTCTATTGGAAAGCCTAAAGTAATACCATGTGCGCTAGAAAAATTGACGTGGTCAGAGTCCACTGCCTTGATTTCTTCATAGCGAGTTAACGACCAGTATCTACCCGCTACTTCAGTTTCGTTGAAATGTACCGGGTCGTCACGACGCAGGCGCTCAAAGTACTCGAGCATACGGTTTTCCGCGAATAGTCTGTTCCAAACAGGATTTATGTCTTCAAGTGGCAAATCATTGGCCGCAGGAATATCGCCGCGCACTGTGTCTTGTTCAGATCCTGGGCGAACGTAACTAGGCGGTGTATCCGTTGCCAGTGACTCTTCTAAGCTCGATTTAGTATCAATTGCTTCACTCATTAGTAGCTCCCTTCTAATAGACCCCAAAACATACATGAGTTGGGGCTTTCTTGCGATGCTCGGCCCGGATTTTGTCGGTTTTTCGTCGACAAATTCTACTGAATTTCGCCGTCAGTACGAGCTGATTTAAGAAAACCGATATTAAACGCAAATAATTATCATTTAGTTGTTTATAATGATTCTCATTTAGATAAACTGTGCTCGTCAGATATCAAAAATAGAAAATAAACGCTCATGAAAAATAATATTACCGCAAAAATTAACGTTTTTAGACTCGCCCCACTGTTAGTGGCCAGCGTTATTACCCCAACTATCAATCATGCCGACGATGGCAGCTTGTTTATTGAAGAAGTTACTATTATTGGCGAAAAAGTCACCGGAGATCAGGTCAGCGGCAGCGCCCATTACATTGGTACCGCAGAATTAGAGCAGCAAGGTTACTCGGATATTCAACGTACCATACGTCAGGTGCCGGGAGTCTCTGTGCAAGTAGAAGACGGCTAT
>CAUZON010000068.1:0-8407 GCA_963581445.1 Gammaproteobacteria bacterium
CAGCAATAAATCGTTATTCTCCATTAGACTTCACCTTCTAGCTTTGAACGAAGCTCATAAGCGTAAGTTTTTGATATTGAATCAAGCGCATCACCGATTTGGAAAAGTGCTTGAGCTATTCCGCGAATGTTGCCTTTGCCTTCGGCAATATCGTGAAGCGTATTAGCGATACCATGCGTACCTTCATGCTGGGTCAACTCGTTACCAAGGCTAATAACAAAGTGTTCGATTAATTCTTTAATTTGGTTTTCAGTACGAATATCAAAAGCGTCCATTAGATTTTCTCCCTTAAAATAGCGTGATATTGATCGTTGGTCTTTTTATCAGCGGTTATCATTCCACCACCTCAAAATCTTTTTCAAATTTAATGCTATGGATCATTTCAATTATTGCGTGTCGGGTTGTTTTTGTCCCAAAGCCTTGTGCATGAGCCTTCATTTTGTGCGGCCAGAAATTTACCTGAAAACCGTTTATAACTGCTTGCACATGCCACGGTGCTTTTTCGTGGTTAGCAAAATAAAGATCAGAGCGAATTTTCGTCGCATTGATGATGGTTTCAAAGTGTAAAAGATTTTCCCAATCCTCTGGATGTTTATTAACGGCATTTTGGTATTTGTAAGGTTTCATCCCAATTTCTCCCTAATGATAAAACAGAACGTCTCCAAGTCTGTTTCGATTAAACCCTGCCCGCCGTCCATGACGGCTGACAATGGTATTACACAGCGATTTTGCTTGCGATCATATTTGTAGATCAGGCAAGGTATTTTGCCCTCGCGCTTCGCTGCAACTTCAACCTGCGCCCACCATGATGGCGACCCGCCGATTGGCCCGTCTTTGTACCGCTTTAACTCAAGCGTAAACGGGAAGTCTGGATCGTCGGCTATAAGGTCAGCGTGAGCGCCAGCGCGGTATTGCTCAAGGTCGCGCTTAAAACCGATGCCCAACTCATCAAAGAGCATTTTGGCAATTTCTCGCTCATAGCTTGCGCCTTTATTTCGGCCATTGACCATCAGTCAGCCGGCGGCTGGTCAGCGTGAATGCCAATCCTTTGGGCGGCTTGCAACGCAGCCGACCTTATAAATGTTGCCAGCGCCATGCCGCTTTTATCGGCGGCAAGTGCCAGCGCCTCATGTTGCGCGTCCGTTAGGACCACTCGACTTTCTTTTTTCATGTCACCCCTCCAAGGTTAATTAATAGGACGTTACATCCTAAAAAAAGATTGCGCAAGTGCAACTTTAGCCTTTACATAGGATGTTTTACGGATTAGTGTGATTGTATAGCCGGGGCGCAGGCCCCACCAACCGGGAGAAATAAAATGGAAAATACAATTTACAATGTTGATGCTCACATTTTTAGCATAAAAACATCTGCCCCAACGCGCCGCTTTACAATTTTGCAAATATTAAAAAAGATTGGTTGCAAACATCTCAGCCTTGAAAAAGTCTTAACCGATGGCGGCAATTACTTTTTGTTTACTTATGACACGCATCCAAACTTGGAGGGCGAAGACCGCCCAGAGTGGGCAGATTGGGCGCAGCACAGCGTCAACGTGCATCAGCTTAATCATATCTCAATTAATGATTGGGTGTCGGAAGGCTCTGAGCTTGCTAATGCTATGGAGGACACGCAGTGAATAATATTAAATTTACTCAGCTACCTTTAAGCGAAGACGTAAAAAACTTTATTAAATATTGTAGTTCTTTTTACTCAGATGATGATGCAATCATGCAAATGAAAGTACCTGATCAAGTTATGATTGCCGCGTGTTTTTTGTTGTCTCAACGAAAAGATATTAAATTTGATGGTGATAGCTTTGACCGAGAAATGGTGCGCGAAGTTTTGCAATTGGTTGGTTACAAGGAGTATTATAATGAAACGTAAATTTGAAATCACAGGCGAAATCGTTTTTATCATAGCACTCTTTGCAGTGCCATTGTTAGCGAAAGGATTGATGTAATGGACGGGTGGATTGATTGCCCAGAGTGCAATGGCAATGGTACTGTTGAGCGTGAAATCTTTATTTCACAATCTATGAATAACCCCTACGGCTTTCCCGACACTGAAAGCAGAGAGTGCAGAAATTGCGCGGGTGTTGGCAAGATTGAACCGTTGGAGGAAGACGAATGAGCCAGACAACGAAAGTAGTTGTAGATCAAATAATTAAATGCGCTGAAATGAATATGTCTCAGGGAGAAATCGCAGACCTTCTGTACATTTCCAATTCAACGGTTCACCGCATTACAAAAAAATTAGGAATAATTTTAGCCAGAAAGGTCAGAAATGGAAAAAGCAATGAAATATATACAGAGGCTGGAGAGAGTGAACTCTTTAATGCTGAAAGAGCCAAACGCATTGGAGAGGCCAAACTTGTTGCAGCGGCTAGAGGAGCAGACCGCGCTGCTCGAGAGGCTGAAATCAACTTTAACCGATCTTCAGAAGGCAGATTAAAAGCTAAACTTGTGGGCGTCACCAGCAAGCGCGACAGGTTTGAGATAACTTACGGCCATTGCCTAAATGAATTTGAAAATCTACAGCATAAATTGGGAAAACGCGGGCAATTTCCAAATACAGAGCCAAGGCCAAGAACAATGCACAAAGGTGCTGCTGAGATAGCTCAAAGGCGCAAGGAGAACGCCGTAGAGCAGGGTAATCGCATTATGGCTCGTCTCGCCAATGATAAGATTGTTTCCGCCGCAGAAGCCGCTCAGATGATAGGAGACAGCGCACCTAAAACTTCAAACTATCTGATCAAATTGTTTCAGTCGGGCCAGCTTCACCGGGCGAGAGATTATATATTGATTAAAGGCCAGCCCAAAAAACAATGGCGATGGGTATTCAGCAAGCAGCCGATTACTCCAAAATACAATTTTGAGGATGAGCGATGACCTACTGGGCGGCACTAATCCTGACCTACACCGTTACATCTGGCGTGACCTCATACGAGGCCACGTCGACGGTGTACTTTAAAAACATGCAAGCCTGCTCTGTGGCCAGCGATGTAATTTATCCCATTATCTTGGCGCAGTCCAGAGACAGCATGGCGAAGTGCAAGCGCACCAGCCTGCCGTCAGACAGCATTAGACCGAAAGGAAGACCTAACAATGGATAAAATTGATTTGGCTGGATTGATTGGCTGCATGATCGGCTTCGTATGCGGAGCCGGTCTCATGGCGGTAGTCGGTGCAATATTTTAGGTCAGTTCAAAATGCGGCCCGTCAATAAATGGGCGGCGATTTTGCGACCTTCGCAGATCAATATATCCGTTCATGGCCTCTTCCATTGTTCCCTCATGTTGACCAATGCTGTCGATGTGCCACGCGGCCCCCCAGCGTATTTTGCAGCCTACTGCGTTCGCGCCTTCCTTCATGGCATCAGCGAGATCATCATAAAGGTTAAGTTCCCACGATCCTCGCCCGCCAACGTAGGCCATCAAGTCAACGGCATTCCCGTCAAGGTGCTTTGACTTCATTGTCTGTGACGCGCCCTTGGCGACCAGAGCCTTCTGCATTTCAATGGTGCGAAGGCCCTGTATGACACCGAAGTCGGTCTTGGTTGCTGTGATCGCATGTTTAACCACTGCCACCAGTCTCTCATCGACGCCCTCCATCTTATCCAAGCTGCGCTGTGATAGTTTATAAGTCATACTTTTTTCACCTTCTCAAACGATCTCATTCCGGCCAAGCCAAGCATACCTGTCAAGATCGGCATCATGGTTGCCATCTCGGCTTGCGGAATTGCAAACCCAAATCCCGCCGCGATGGGCGAGATTAAAAAGTTCACGGCCAGCCCAAGCACGCAAACATATCCACACAGGGGCCGCCACGATGCCTGAAACCAGTTTCCTTGGGCTTCGGCCTTGTTTACCTCTATCTGCGCCAGCAAGGCTTGCTGGGCGTGATTGTCGGCCATCGTGCTGATGTCATGGGCGAGCTGTGCCGCTTTGTCTTTATCTTGGACGAAGCGGCCAACAATCTCGGTGGCTGGTCCTATAAGGGAACTGAGAATGCTCATTTCTTGGCCTCCATAGCGTTAAAGCCAAAGTAAGCAGCGACAACGCCGCTGGCGGCTACAACATAAACAGTGGCGATGTCTGCGATCAATCCAGCCGCCTTGTCAAAACCCATTGCTGATGCCGCGACAATGACAACCGGGTAAAGCAACATGCCAGCAGCACAGGCAGTCGTGAGCCTGCGCTGCGTATCGCGCTTGGCATCGGCATCGCTCAACTCACGCCAACGGTCCTCAAGGGCCAGCTTTTGCCACTCAACCTCATCAATGGTCCCGTTGCCATTGAG
Organism: Gammaproteobacteria bacterium; assembly: GCA_963581445.1. Classification (GTDB taxonomy): domain Bacteria; phylum Pseudomonadota; class Gammaproteobacteria; order Pseudomonadales; family Azotimanducaceae; genus UBA4421. The sequence continues at coordinate 4,296 of CAUZON010000068.1, forward strand.
GTCAGCTTTTTCAAATCCAGTCATTATTCTTCCTCCAAGCAAAATCCACAAAAATCATTGCGCGATGGGCCGCCGCAGCTAACACACTTTAACAAGTTGTTACCATTTCCCCTATCTTTGAGAAGTGTTAGAATATCTTGGTAAGGGCGATCCGCCATTTTAGACAGCCCCTCAATAACCACGTTCACATTCTGGTCAAAGATATATATGATCTCTTTGTCTTTCATCTGACCTCCTTGGCTAGTATAGCCGCGCCCCAGAACAATCCCGCTATCCCCAAAGCAAACAACAAAACAGCGCAAACAACGGTTATGAAGTAGAATATCCTGTCACGTTTTGCGGCCTGTGCTTCAAGCGCATCCTTGTGTCTTTTTCGCGCCTTGGCCGTCTCGCGCACCACCGAATCCCAAAGGCCCGGACTTCCATATAGCTGGCAATCAGAGCGAAGACGATCCATAGCTTCCTTGTGCGCTATTTTAGCGGAGGCAATAGCGAAGCCCTCCTGCTGGCTTGAAGAGAGCCTGCCCAATGGCCCCTTGTGCTTACCGCTTTCCGCAAGGCCAATTTGGGCCTCTAGGTCAGCCAACTTGCCAAACTTCGGCATGACGCTGTTGACGTCTTTACCTGCTTGTATGGCGCTGGATATGCTCCCCGCAATGGTGCTGACCGCGCTGGCAAGGGCTAGAACTTCAATCATGCAAACACAATCCTAATTGGGCAGTTGTAACTAGGTGAGACGCGGTAAACTTTATCATACCAACTGCCATTCTTTTTACCTTGGCAATCATAGTAGCAATATTTGGACAGTTGATTTGACCCATCAATCCAAGTATGACCCCAAGATAGAAAAACCAAAACGCAGAGCATGTTACCTCGCCATCAGCTTGTCGATCTTTTCCTCAAGCCGATCAAACTTATTCATAATTTGTGAGAGAACCTGATTGCTGTCAACTTTACTCACATAGTCTTTGGCCAGCTCCTCCCGAGTTTTATTCAAAAGTACGCGGACGCGATCAAGCTCCTCTTTTTGTGTTTTAATCCACCAGCCAAGACCGCTGATTACTCCGGCAAAAAGTAAATTCAAGATTGCGTCCATTTCCATTTTAGTAACTTCCTTACTTTATGATCCGGATATAGCTTTGATCCTTATCAGATTTTGACAAGAAGATCACGATGTGATCTTGCTCTGCGTCCAGCGCAGCCTCAAGTATCTCGGAAGGCCCGGTCCAGCTTGTGCTGTCGGATGCCGCTTCAGGCTCATCCTCGCCGATTATATTGCCAGCGCCATCATACCGATCAACGGAAATGATCGCCTTATCATCGGTGCGCTTGTATTTTTTGAGGGTGGCCATGCGATTTTGGCTATCAAAGTAAAACCCGCGCAGCAACTCGCCATCATCTTGGCCGTCAACATAAATGCGCAAACGACTTGTGCCAATACTCTCCAGATCAACGGCAAATCGTTTGCTTTCCGCCTGCTCAATCTCGGCAGGAAGATCGCCGATCAGCGTGCTTAGTGCCTCAATGTTGGAGAATACAACGCAAAGGCTTGTCTCACCATCCCGGCAGCAGAAGACAAGTTCAGAGACGCTGTTGTGCAGGATAAAGCTCATGGAGTCCAAGAGCGCAGAGTGTTTTTTAAATCTACTTACAAGCGACATCAGACCACCGTATATGTTGAAGATGTGCCACTGGCGACAACTTCAGTTCCATTTAAGATAAGCACCACATAACCCGGCATTCCATATGCTCCTGCTGTTGTTGCCGAGCCGCCAGCACCGCCAGCACCGATGGTATATGTAAACACAGTTCCAATGCTAAAATATTGCGTGCCGCCGTCTTCCGTTCCAGCCGTTCCGCCCTCGCCGCTATCGCCGCTGGCGTCATAGGTTGATGGATTGTCCCCGCAGCCGCCCGTTCCGCCAGCGCCGTTGCCACTCCCCGGCAACGCATTTTGCAACTGTGTTGGCGCAGCGGATGACGTCCCGAAGTCTTGACTGTATCCAGTGGCAATCGTTGCCTCATCGCCCTTTTGCTGTGTTGCGTCAGGATACCAACTCAAATAACCGTTCCGCCCACCAATGCCGCCCAATGAGCTGACGGTTGTTAGGCCGGGAGCCGCTAGTGTAGTTGTGCCGCCATTGGTAGCTCGCCCAGACCCAGACCCATCCTCAAGGCCGTAACCTCCACCGCCGCCAGCACCCAGAACTTTGTATTGGATGTAACGCTTGGCTTCGGAACCGCGAAACTGGCTGAACTTGATCGTGCCAGATTGCGGAACACCAGAGTTGTTTCCGCTCACTGGGTTTTCGTAAGTATTCCCACGATAATATTCAGACATGGAAATCTGGCCCGTGCCACCGAACTCATCTTCAATATCCTGAAGCGAAACTGCGCCAGTTGCCGGAATTGTCATTTAGACACTCCCAAATGCTGTGATGTCGCCCGTAACAGTCAAATTCCCCGTGGAAGTTAGTTTCATCCGGTTTGTTCCACTGTGGCTAAAGATCATGTCTTCGCCGGAGTGCTTGATTTCCCAGTTGCCAACAACCGGGTGGAAATCATTGTTTGCGTCATCAAGGTAGCCGATTGTGATCCAAGACGCATTTGAGTTATCCCTGATCTTCAGGAGACTTGTCGATGTGTCCATCCAAAGCATAAACGCTTCAGTTGCCCCCGGCGCTGTCGCGCCAGATTGCAGAGTTTTAATTGTGTTGAACGCATTGTTCATTGCAGTTCTAGCCGCGCTAGATGCTACGTTTCCGATGATTAAGCTATTCTGTGACATTAGTAACCTATCGTTGCTGTGAGTGTGACCACGCCCGGTGATACACCCGTATTGATTGCGCTCAAGACCACCTTGAACCTAAACCCTCGGCCCACAACCTGCTGGCCGTTCGCCAAGAACCACTGACCATATGTCGGGGTTGCGCCCGCCGGGTCATCGTCCGTTGCCTGCACATAAGTGACAGCACTAAAATCACCAAAGTCAGCTTCCTCATTGGTCCATTGGTCAAACGTGTTTGGCCAAGTTTCCCAATTCTGAGGGATGTTATCCCACACATTAGCATAATCAACGTGACGAATGAAGGCCACCGATCCTGTGCAGATTGCAGTTCTTGATGTGCCGAGGTCAATGTAATCAGCAGAGGATGCCGTTTGTGAGCCTGACAAAGCCCCACCGAAAATATATGTGCCTTCAGGTGTGGCCGCTGCGGTGCTGTTTATAGTCAACTCATCCGGCGTGGCAGAGGTGTCAACGGTTGTGTTGACGTTGGCGACATCACCATTGCCAACGAATGCAGGGTTTTCTGTTTGCGTTACAGACACACCCAGAGTTGGCAGCGATCCAGCCGGGATGACTTTTGCCGTTGCATTGACGCTGTATTGGCCCACCTTGTCGATGGCCTTAATCAGGAACGTGCCTGATCGCGCAGGCACCGTGGCAAATGTCGCTGGTCGAGCAACCTTCTCAATAACCGTGTTGGATGTCGCCCAAAGATCGTTTGCGGTGCCTGTGGTGACAGGTGTGTGGCGGATTTGATAATATGACAGATCAAGATCGCCAACAGGAACCCAAGTCAGGAAGCATGTGCCTGCGCTAATCTCGAAGTCAAACCCGACAACATCCTGCGGCTCGGCGTCAGGAGGATCAAGCTCAAAGTTCAGTTCATATGCCCACTGCCCCTTAACGCCGAAAGTATTAATCCCACGCGCTCGAATGTCATAGAAATCACGATTGAGATCAAGCACTGAATACTTGCCAAGCTCACCCGTACCCATCGGCAAATATTCGCCTTCAGGGGTTTGCCCAGCCAAACGATATTGAACCTCAACCCGGTCAATCCGACTTGCGTCAGAGGTCGTAACCGTTGCGGCAAGCTCCGTGACAATCTTTTCCGTGATAATTTTAGTCAATGCCGATGCGGCGACACCCACCGCTGGCACTTCAAATGGCGACAGCAAGGTTGTGTTGTCGCGCTCATAGATTATGCCATCGGATACATCGTCAAACACGCTTTCAGATATTTCGCGCAATGTCATGTGAACTTGCAGATCGTTGTCGGCTTGCAAGCCGAATGTCCATTGAACGACCTCAAACTCTTTGTTGG
>CAUZON010000069.1:0-8269 GCA_963581445.1 Gammaproteobacteria bacterium
AAGACATAAGTACGCTTTTTTGCGTAAACGTCTATAATTATCTCTTTTATTTAACATCTCGCCTGGCATTTCTCGCGCCAATGTCGCACTTTGTAAAACTTATCCAACGGCCATCTTAACGACCGTCTTAGCAGATAAGCCCCTAATTTAGCCCTTCTCGTAAGATTGGCGACCATAAACCATCGCCGGAAATTCGGGACGCGAATGATAGAGGAGCACCAAGCGCTTTACAACTGAGAATTCGATTCTTTCGAGTCTCTAGTCACGGCGTGATGAGCACCAGCCAAATATTCTTTGGATTGCATCTCTAATAAACGACTTTGCGTGCGCTCAAATTCAAAGGCCAACCGCTTGCCTTGGTACAAAGTTGTAATAGATTCCTCTGCGGAAACGATCAACTTGACGCCCCGGTCATAAAATTCATCAACTAGACTGATAAAGCGCCGAGCCGCATCTTCTGTGTCGGTAGTGAGGGCAGGAATACTACTGACAAAAACTGTACTGAAGACTGTGGCCAACTCTATATAGTCGTTCTGACTTCGCGGCCCTTCACATAGATCAGAGAACTCAATCCAGACCACATCACCAGCCAGTTTTTGCGTCAATATTTTTCTGTTTTCCACCTCTAGTGCGACACCTTCACTCTCTGCTTCCGAGGCTAACGCGCTGAAGCTCGCAGCGATACTCTGCCGGGCAGATGCATCCAGCGGAAAGTGGTACAGCTCAGCTTGTTGTAACGTGCGCAGACGGAAATCCTGGCCTTGATCAATTTCCCAGATGTCACAATATTGATAAATTTGGTCTATTGCCGGGACAAAACGCGAACGCTGAAGACCGTTAAGATATAAATTTTTAGGCTCAACATTAGAGGTGGCGACCAAGCTCACCCCGCGAGCAAACATGGCTGTCATCAGCTCCCCCAGAATCATGGCGTCGCCAATATCTGACACAAAAAATTCATCGAAGCATAAAATGTCAGCCTCGGCCGCAAATTCATCGGCGACCTTATACAACGGATTAATGGTTCCCGAATGCCGCCCAAGACTGTCATGTACTCGCCGCATAAACCTGTGAAAGTGCATGCGCAAAATCCGGTCCTCAGGCAAGCATGTACAAAAAAGATCCATCATCATGGTCTTACCGCGGCCAACACCACCCCACAAATATAACCCTCGCTCAGGTTGTATAGGCGCCTTCGCAAACAAACCCGTGGTCCAACCGGTGAGCGTAGAAAATAGGCCCTTTTTTTCACTATGACTTAGTTCTATGCGCTGAAACAGGTCCGTTAAACGTCGCATCACTTCAGCTTGGGCCGGATCAGGCAACATCTCGCCCGAGCTTAAGCTGTGTTGGTATTTTTCTTCAGGACTTTGACGCATCTATCGAATTTCTTTGATCTTAATCTATTAAGTGTGGGCTTCATTGTGCAGGCACCTCCCGTGCGGGCGCACCCTCTAAAGGGGCACCTCGCCTTGCCCTCTAACGCGAGCGGCCAGTGCGTGCGCCTCTAATCCTTCACTTGTCGCCAACAGGTCGGTCTGTGTCGCCAATTGAGCAGCACCCCTGCCCGACATGTGAATCATAGAGCTACGTTTTTGAAAATCATAAACACCTAAAGGCGAAGCAAATCGCGCTGTGCCAAAAGTGGGTAAAACGTGGGATGGCCCAGCAATATAATCACCAAAGGTTTCGCCCGCATGAGCACCCATAAATATTGCACCTGCATGACGTATACCTTTGGCCCACTCTTCTGGGTCGGCAACAGCCAACTCCAAGTGCTCCGGTGCAATACGATTAGATATGGCAATAGCGTCCTGTGCATCGGCGCAGTGAATCAACGCGCCGCGGTCTTTTAATGATGCGGCAATAATTTCCGCCCGGTGCATGCCAGGCAGCATTTCATCAATTTTATCTGCAACAGCCTTTATGAAAGCAGCGTCTGGACTGATCAATATGCTTTGGGCAGAAACATCATGCTCTGCTTGAGAAAAGAGATCTAAAACAGCCCATTCCACTGGCGTACTGCCGTCAGCAATTACCAATACTTCACTGGGCCCGGCGATCATGTCTATACCCACCTGACCAAAGACCTGTTTCTTTGCGGCAGCGACAAACGCACTACCGGGGCCGACAATCTTATCTACCTTGCGAATAGTCTGAGTACCGTAGGCCATTGCAGCCACCGCTTGGGCGCCGCCAATAGTGAATACTTGATCTGCCCCGGCGAGGTGTAAGGCAGCCAACACCATGTCGTTGACCACACCATCTGGTGTGGGCACTGTGACCACAACCTCATCAACCGCGGCCACCTTTGCTGGCACTAGCGTCATCAGCACGCTGGAAGGGTAGGCCGCCCGACCGCCAGGTACGTATACGCCCACTCGCTCAATGGGGCTAATGCGCTGACCCAATTGATTCCCTAAGTCGTCTGTAAAAGACCAAGACGCCTCAACCTGTTTTTCGTGGAATTGCTGAATGCGCGTAGCCGCAACCTGTAACGCTTGTTGCGCAGCTGGGCCGATCTTTGCCCAAGCGGCGGCCAGAGTGTCTTGATCAATTTCTAGCTCTGCTACCGAGTCTACGGACAGACGGTCAAATTTTTCGGTATAGGCCAGCAAAGCCTCGTCACCGTTGGCTCGAACCTCTGCAATAATTTCGGCGACTACAACATCAACATCGCTGGAAGTGCTCATATCCCAAGCAAGCAGCTTTTCTAGCTGCTGGGAAAAATCATCTGCGACGGAAGAAAGCTGACGCATGATCACGGTCCAACCTGTTTTTCTTTATCCATGTTCTCTACCACCGCCGCGAGCTTGGCGATGAGCGCTTGAACTTCATCAAATTTAGTTTTCATAGAAGCGCGATTAACAATCAGACGAGTGCTTACATCACAAATAGTCTCACGCTCTTCAAGGCCGTTTGCGCGTAGCGTGTTACCTGTATCTACGATATCCACAATACAATCTGCCAGACCAAGCAAAGGTGCAATTTCCATAGCACCTGAGAGTTTAATCAACGCCACTTGCCGACTCTGGGATTGATAATATTTACGCGTGATATTAACGAACTTAGACGCAACTCTGAGCACATGCTCAGGCTCTGGAACGCCCACAGGCCCAGCCGTCATCATCTTGCACTGGCCGATTTTTAGGTCCAAGCGTTCGTAGAAACTCATGCTGTCGCCGTACTCAAGAATGGTGTCTTTACCAGTAATACCGATATCGGCAACGCCATTCTCAACATACGTAGGAACGTCAGCAGAGCGTGTGACAATGAGCTTGTGGCCGCCAGAAGCGCTATCAAATATGAGCTTTCTGGACTTGTCCGGATCCTCGTTTGGTTGAATCTCACATGCTGCCAACAATGGCAAACACTCTTTGAAAATACGGCCCTTATTGAGCGCGATGACTAAACCCATAGTTCCAATCAGCCTTGATTAAATTTCGTTCGAAAATGCTCTGAGCGAAAGCGCTGTAAAAAAAGCGCCCGCTTAATATCAATTTTAGTTGAGCCACTGGCAGACGCCTAAAAATCCAGCACCTAAGAAACACGGCGCACTTGGGCGCCAAGTTGCTGCAGCTTCTCTTCAATGGACTCATATCCGCGGTCAATGTGATAAATCCGGTCGATAACCGTAGTACCTTGTGCTGCCAAAGCGGCCAACACAAGGCTAGAAGATGCACGCAAATCCGTGGCCATAACAGGCGCAGCGCGTAACGTATCCACGCCATGAACTACCGCCATGGACACGCCGTGCAATTCAATATTAGCGCCCAAACGATTCATTTCGGGCACATGCATAAAGCGATTTTCAAATATTTTCTCGTGGATCGTGGAAGTGCCTTCAGCCACTACATTAAGCGCCATAAACTGAGCCTGCATATCCGTAGGAAAACCTGGGTAGGGAGCCGTCTCAATATCCACAGCTTTAGGTCGCTTACCGTGCATATCAAGACTGATCCAGTCTTCTCCTACCTCTATATCGGCGCCAGCCTGAACAAGCTTATCGAGCACAGCACCCAATGTACTGGGCTTAACATCACGCAAGCGGATTCTACCCGCAGTCACAGCGGCGGCTATTAGATAGGTGCCTGCCTCAACACGGTCTGGCATTACGCGATAACTTCCACCGTGCAATTTTTCCACACCTTCAATCGTGATGGTTGGTGAGCCGTGACCAGTAACCTTCGCACCCAGTGTGCGCAAGAACTTACCGAGATCTATAATCTCCGGTTCGCAGGCAGCGTTGTGTATTTTAGTCACGCCTTTTGCAAGCGTTGCCGCCATCATAAGATTCTCGGTGCCCCCCACGGTTACCACATCCATATGAATGTCACTACCCACTAAACCGTTCGGAGCGTGGGCGCGCACATAGCCGTCAGAAACTTCTATCTCTGCGCCCATGCACTCTAAGCCTTTCAAATGCTGATCTACCGGGCGAGAGCCAATGGCACAGCCGCCGGGCAGCGATACTTCTGCCTCGCCGTAACGGGCAAGCATGGGGCCAAGCACCAAAAATGAGGCGCGCATGGTTTTGACCAAGCTATAAGGCGCACAAAAATCATTAAGATGATGAGCTGAGATCTCTACGTTCATACGCTCGTCGAGAGATACACCGACCCCCAGACAAGCCAAAAGCTCGATCATTGTGGTGACGTCATGTAAATGCGGCGCATTCGAAATAATGACCGGCTCAGCAGTGAGCAAAGCACCGGCTAAAATCGGTAACGCAGAGTTTTTAGCACCAGATATTCGGATCTGGCCGTCCAATCTAAAACCGCCATCGATACTTAACTTATCCATAGTGCGTAAACCTATTCGGGCGCGTCAGCTTTAATCGTCACGGCGTGCAGAGCACCACCAGCGATCAAATCTTCAATGCACGCGTATACATGTTGCTGTTTTTTGACCCTGCTCATGCCGGAAAAAAGGCTAGCAACGACTTCTATCGTCGCTCGGTTGCCGTCCACATGTACACTGACTTGCGCGCCTGTAATTGCCGCTTCAATACGTTGTTTAATTTCGTCTTGCATAAATAGGGTCTTTCTTTCTTGGTTTGTTGTACTTTCATTGTTGCGCTTGCCTTTATCTGGGCAGCGCTATAGCGTTGCTTGTCTCAGTCACTGCCTCTCGCTTACTGGGCGCAATGGCGATAACAAACACTTCCGCTGCTCGCATGGTACGCAATTCTATGGCGACAATCATGAAGAGATTGACCATTACCTAGCTATTTCTTCGACCATTAGTATGTTGCATAAATAGGTTCCAATGCCCTAAGCGGCTTGGCTCACGGACCAGATCGGACTAAAGTGCGTTTTCATTACAGGCCTGTTTTAAATAAGGACAGACAATACCCATGTGGATTCAACTTACACTACTCGTATTGGGCTTCGTTGCTCTTATATGGGGAGCGGACAAATTTTTGTCCGGAGCTGCGGCAACAGCGACAAATATGGGCGTGTCCAAAATGATGATCGGCCTGACGGTTGTCTCAGTGGGCACCTCCGCACCAGAAATTGTCGTTGCCACCATGGCGGCATTAGACGGCAACTCACTGCTTGCGGTAGGTAATGCTATTGGCTCAAATATTGCCAACATTGGCTTGGTCTTAGGCATCACTGCAATTATCACCCCCCTACCCTTTTCAGCCAATGTCAGACGCAAAGAATTGCCCTGGTTGTTAGGCGCCACATTTTTGGCAATGATCCTATTATTTGACCGCCACCTAGGCTTTGTTGACGGCATAATATTATTACTAGGCTTAACCTACATTCTGTGGCAACTGGTGGCCTCCCAAAGTGACCCGGAATACTCTACCGATGCCATCTCAGACGAACTAGGCGAACTACCTGAGATGACGAACAAGCAGAGCATTATTTGGCTGATAATTGGGCTAGTCGTGCTGCTGATCTCCGCGCAGATCCTCGTTTACGCTGCGACTAACATTGCCTCCACCTTAGGCGTTAGCGACATGATCATTGGCTTAACCATTGTCGCCGTAGGCACAAGCTTACCTGAGCTCGCAGCCACAGTTGGCTCAGCCATTAAGGGTCAACCGGATATCGCTATTGGCAACGTCGTTGGCTCCAACATTTTGAATATACTAGCAGTACTGGCCGTGCCAGGGCTCATTCATGCAACGGACATGGACTACGCAGCACTTTGGCGGGACAGCGGCATGATGCTGGCACTGACACTAATGCTGGCCCTGTTCGCCTACGGCCTAAATTCTAGGACCGTGATTACTCGATTTGAAGGCTCGGTCATGCTGATGGCATGGATTGGTTATAACCTGCTACTGATTCAACAGGCCTAAGTCATGTCCCTAGAACAAATAGCAAAATCCATCAAGGGCATTGTTTTTGATGTGGACGGCGTACTCACGAACGGGCAGATTATTTACAACGACGCCGGCGTTGAAAGCAAAAATTTCCACGTCCGCGACGGCGCAAGCATAAAGTTGCTAGCCAGCAAAGGTATTGAGATAGCCATCATCACAGGGCGGGCATCGTCAATGGTCAGTCGGCGCGCAGAAGAATTAGGCATTGTGCATGTAGTGCAGGGTGCTGAATCAAAAACACACGCGCTGAAATCTCTTATGGAGAATGGTTTCCCTAGGCACGACCTTTGCGCTATTGGCGACGACATCCAAGACTTACAGCTATTTAATCACCCCAGCATTACGCTGCGTGCAACTGTTGCAGACGCTCACCCAGTAGTGCTGACGAAGGCTGACTTTACCACCAAGCGAGCCGGTGGCGAGGGCGTAGCGCTAGAACTGGCTGAGCTTATACTCAAAGCTCAAGGTCACTGGGATTTCGACTGATGTCGATAGCCAAAAATCAACGGCGCAAGCAAAAACGCCGGCGTCAACAGACGCCGGCGCAGAAGCAGATAAAACTGCGGCAACAGGCACAGGCGCAAAATTCGCTGTTAACATTTTCCCGCAGTCATCAGTTGCGCGCAGCAGCTACGGTTTTGTGCACGCTGATTTTGCTAGCGATCTTCATGCCGAACTCGTTTCAAGATTTACAACAAGCGGCAGTGCCATTTACCGATCAAACTACACCGCTGGGTGAATCGGAACGCGTACCGGACAGCTACGGCAAGAACATGCTGTTGCAGACTTTTGCCGCGGATGGCAACGTACAGTACCAAGTGCAAGCTAAGTCAATGCAGCAATATTTGGCAGACAACTCAATCAATCTACAAGCGCCGCTGATCACGCTTAACAACCAAGGCAGTTCCCCATGGATCATCACAGCGAAAGATGGCCTTATCAGACCGGGTAAAGATAGTTCAGGCTCTGACTTAAGACTAGACGAAAAAGTGCTGCTTTTGAACGGCGCAGTCTCTGTGACACAAAACTTCAACAGAAATGACTATGTACGCCTGAGCAGCGAGGCTCTAACGGTTTATCCAGATGCGCAAACTGTTCGCACCAAGCAAGCCGTTGTTGTTGAGACCTCGGCGTTTAAAACCAAGGCTTTGGGAGTAATCATAGATCTCGCCAGCGGCAGAATTGAATTCCCCAAAAATGCTCAACAACGAGTAAGAAGCACATTTATTCCAACACCGGCCCGGTCCGCCTTGTCTAGCCGCTCTAAAATTTCTATGAGAAGAGGACAAATATAGTGACTCACAAAAAAATTATACGAGCGCCGCGGCTTAACGCTATAAACGGACAGAACGGACAGAACGGACAGAACGGACAACCACTCCTAACAGTATTAGCCTCTCTGACACTAATGGCTTTTTCAAGTATCGGCAATGCAGCAACTACCAGAGCTGCGGGTGAAATCGTTATCGAGGGCGCTAGCGCAGAATTCGACAAGACCAACAACACCATCACTTATACAGGCGATGTAGAGGCGAAAATGGACAGCGTTGCAATTAATGGCCAGATACTTCTAGTCAATCTCGCCCAAGATCGAGTACAACTCATTACCACTTCAGGCGATCCAGCTAGATTTATCCATGCTGCTAGCCCTAGCAAAGGTCGCCCCAATGACACGACCGCTACCGCAGGAAAAATCATCTACTTCCCCGAAAAAAATGAGTTAGAGCTGATTGGCAACGCAAGGCTCACTCAGGGCAGCAATGTAATTAGCAGCCCGTCTATTCGCTATAACATCTTAGCGGGCGAAGTGGCGGCGGGCGACGCCAAGGGCGAAGAAAGGGTACAGATGCAATTATTACTGCCAAAGATTGATGGAAATTCAGCGCAGTCAAAAAGCGCTGATAAATAATGATGGATAGCTTATCTGCC
>CAUZON010000070.1:0-7415 GCA_963581445.1 Gammaproteobacteria bacterium
TGCACTCTCGCTTGCTAGAGCGCGCAGCGCGAGTGAATGCTGCCTACGTTGAAAAGCACACAAAGGGTGCGGTTAAAGGTAAAACCGGTTCTTTGACCGCTCTACCAATTATTGAGACACAGGCTGGTGACGTATCTGCGTTTGTACCAACTAACGTGATTTCAATCACAGACGGACAGATTTTCTTAGAGACTGAAAACTTTAACTCTGGTCTTCGCCCTGCGATGAGCCCGGGTATCTCGGTATCTCGTGTAGGTGGATCGGCCCAGGTGCCATTCATGAAGAAAATTTCTGGCGGTATTAAGATGGCTTTGGCCCAGTACCGTGAATTGGCTGCTTTCTCGCAGTTTGCATCTGATCTTGATGATGCAACGCGTCGTCAGTTAGAGCACGGTCAGCGTGTAACAGAACTTATGAAGCAAAAGCAGTTTGCCCCAATGTCTGTTGCCGAAATGGGTACCGTACTTTTTGCAGCAAACGAAGGTTACCTAGAAGATGTACCCGTAGAAAAGGTTTTAGACTTCGAAGAATCCTTGTTGAGTTTCATGAACTCCGAATATGCTGAGTTTGTAGAAAGCACTAATACTACAGGTGCATATAACGACGTTGTCGTTGCAACGCTTCGCGAAATCATCGAAAAGTTCAAGGCAACCCAGGCCTATTGAGCCCACGAGGATAGATAATGGCTGTTGGTAAAGAGATTAAAAATAAGATCGGAAGTGTGCAAAACACACAGAAGATCACCAGTGCTATGCAAATGGTTGCCGCGAGTAAGATGCGTCGTACTCAGGACAAAATGCGTCAAGGCAAGCCATACAGCGAACGCATACGCAGCGTGATCAGTCATTTAGCGAATTCTAATGCTGAATATCGTCACCCCTTCATGCTAGACCGAGATGTGAAGCGCGTTGGATTTATTATCGTTTCGTCGGACCGTGGCTTGTGCGGTGGGCTGAACGTGAACCTGTTTCGTTCGGTAGTGAAGCAGATAGCAGAATATGAAGCCAAGGGCATTGAATGTGATTTGGGCGTTATTGGCAATAAAGCAGCTCCGTTCTTTCGATCAATTGGCGGCAACATCGTATCCGTAATGGCCGATGTCGGTGAAGCACCTGCAATCGCCGATCTAATTGGTGGCATTAGAGTAATGCTTGAAGCATATACTGAAGGCAGGATCGATCGCCTTTATCTCGCCAGCAATGAATTTGAAAACACAATGACGCAAAAGCCCGTTGTACGTCAGATATTGCCGCTAGATCCTACAGATGATGATACCTATCAGCATCGCTGGGACTATATTTATGAACCCGATGCTCGTCAGCTAATTGAGGGGCTAATTCTGCGTTTTGTAGAGTCCCAGGTTTTCCAGGCGGTAGTAGAGAACGGTGCATGTGAGCAGGCTGCAAAAATGATCGCCATGAAGAACGCGACAGAGAATGCGGCAACTTTGATAGATGAGTTACAACTTATCTATAACAACGCAAGACAAGCAGCAATTACGCAAGAAATTGCTGAAATCGTCAGTGGTGCTGCGGCTGTATAAGCCCCGCCACGGACTTTCGAAAAGATAATCGAGATATAAAGAGGCTAGAAATGAGTAGTGGTCAAATCGTACAAATCATCGGCGCTGTTATCGATGTAGAATTTGATCGGGATAATGTCCCGAAAATTTATGATGCACTTTCCGTTACTGGAAATGGCCTAACCCTAGAAGTCCAGCAGCAACTTGGCGACGGTATTGTTCGCACAATTGCTATGGGTGTTTCGGACGGTCTGTCTAGAGGCTTAGAAGTCACTAATACCGGCGCGCCAATTAGTGTCCCAGTAGGCGAAGAGACTTTAGGTCGCATCGTCGATGTATTAGGTACGCCGATTGATGAGAAAGGCCCAGTTAACGCCAAGACTTATATGCCTATTCACCGAAAGGCGCCGACATATGAAGACCAGATTGGTGGCAATGAAGTATTAGAAACAGGTATCAAAGTTATTGACCTTATCTGCCCATTTGCCCGAGGCGGTAAAGTTGGTTTATTTGGTGGAGCCGGCGTTGGTAAAACCGTAACCATGCTTGAGTTGATTCGAAACATTGCTATTGAGCACGCTGGTCTTTCCGTATTCGCAGGTGTTGGTGAGCGTACTCGAGAAGGCAACGACTTCTATTATGAAATGGAAGAGGCTGGTGTACTCGACAAGATTTCCTTAGTTTTTGGTCAGATGAACGAGCCTCCAGGAAACCGTCTGCGTGTTGCATTGACTGGTTTGACTATGGCAGAGCAGTTCCGTGACGAAGGACGTGACGTACTGTTGTTCGTTGATAACATTTATCGCTATACATTGGCAGGAACAGAAGTATCTGCACTGTTAGGGCGTATGCCTTCAGCGGTTGGTTACCAGCCAACTTTGGCCGAAGAAATGGGTGTATTGCAGGAACGCATTACAACCACAAAGGCAGGTTCCATTACTTCGGTACAAGCCGTATATGTACCAGCCGACGATTTGACTGACCCATCCCCAGCGACCACTTTTGCGCATTTGGACTCTACTGTTACTTTGTCTAGAGCGATTACCGACCTAGGTATTTACCCTGCGGTCGATCCACTTGACTCAACCAGTCGTCAGCTAGACCCGCTTGTTGTTGGTGAAGAGCATTATAAAGTTGCTCAAGACGTGCAACAGGTTCTTCAGCGCTATCAAGAACTGCGTGATATTATTGCGATCCTAGGCATGGACGAATTGTCAGAAGAAGATAAGCGACTGGTTTACCGCGCACGTAAAGTGCAAAAGTTCTTCTCCCAGCCATTTTTCGTCGCTGAACAGTTCACTGGTAACACCGGTAAGTTTGTTAGCCGCGAAGAAACAGTACGTAGCTTCAAAGCGATTCTAGATGGCGAGTATGATGATCTTCCTGAAGATGCGTTCTATATGGTCGGTGGAATCGAAGATGCAGTGGAAAAAGCAAAGACTCTTTAAGTCTTTGCTTTTTAATCCATCGTTGTAAAAACAGGGAATTAGTATAGTGGCAAATATGCAATGTGAAATTGTCAGCGCCGAGCAATCGCTTTTCTCAGGCAGCATTCAATCTCTTTCTGCAAGAGGCACAATTGGCGAGCTTGGTATAACGCCAGGTCACGCACCTTTGCTCACGGGTATAAACCCCGGCGTAGTGACTTTGCATTTAGAAGACGGCTCAGAACACTTATTTTATGCCTCAGGTGGTTTTCTTGAAGTGCAGCCTGGAT
The DNA here is from genome assembly GCA_963581445.1 of Gammaproteobacteria bacterium. Classification (GTDB taxonomy): domain Bacteria; phylum Pseudomonadota; class Gammaproteobacteria; order Pseudomonadales; family Azotimanducaceae; genus UBA4421. The sequence continues at coordinate 3,240 of CAUZON010000070.1, forward strand.
TTGTTACGCTACTCGCCGACACAGCTATTCGTGCAGAAGATCTGGATGAAGCTCAAGCAGAAGAAGCCAGAGCTGCTGCGGAAAGAACAATGGACGATAAGAACTCTGACGCAGATTTCGTGTCAGCCGCAACAATAATATCTGAATCTCTTGCTCAGTTGAGAACTCTCGAGGAACTCCGCAGACGCAAGCGCTAATGCAGGCATCGAAGTTAGGTGTTTAGTCATGAAACTAGCACCTATACTCCCATGAGCTGTGTAAAGATCATGAGGTAATAGATGCAGACTAATGTGATTGTCCTTGCTGCCGGCAAGGGCACAAGAATGCGCTCCAATCGCGCCAAAGTTCTTCATTGCATTGGCGGGCAGGCAATGATATCCCACGTCCTCAACGCTTCCCTGAATTTGCAGCCTTCTTCTGTGGGTGTTGTTTTGGGACACCAAGCTGATGCGATCGAAAATCATATTGGCAAAACCGACTCACGTATTGTGTGCGTAGACCAACTCGAACAGAAAGGCACTGGGCATGCTGTTCAAATAGCAGTGGCGGCTCTACCGGACAGCGCCGTGACCTTAGTAGTCTATGGAGATGTGCCTCTTATTCAAAAACAAACCCTCGAAGCCGCAATTGCTGCCGCAGCAAAAGGTAATGTGGGGCTGGTAACAGCAGTCTTCGCCGACCCAGCTCAGCTTGGACGCATAGTTCGAAACGTTGAAGGCGACATCCAACGGATCGTCGAATTCAAGGACGCGAGCCCAGCAGAAAGAGACATTTGTGAAATCAATTCAGGCATTCTAGCCGCTCCAACTCACCTGCTTAAAAGCTGGCTTGACCAAATTCGACCCAACAATCAGCAGGGCGAGTATTACCTTACAGATATTATTGCGATGGCTGTTGCAGATGGTGTTGCGATTGATGGCATATTTGCCACTTCGCCAGTTGAAGTGAGCGGCGTAAACGATCGAGTCCAACTGGCGCAATTAGAGCGTGTCTATCAACAACAACAGGTGCACGCACTGATGCTAGACGGGGTGTCTTTTGCAGATCCAGACCGTGTTGATATTCGTGGCCAGTTATCCATGGGGCGCGATTGTTTTATCGACATCAATGTGATTTTTGAGGGCGACGTCATCCTTGAGGATAATGTTCACATAGGCTCTAACTCAGTAATAATAGACAGTTCGTTGGGCGATGGCGTACAGGTAAAATCAAATACCATAGTTCAAGGCGCTGTCGTAGCGAGCGGTTGTGAGCTTGGTCCTTTCGCCCGAATTAGACCCGGCACAGAACTCGGCTTGGGTGTGAAAGTCGGCAACTTTGTTGAAATAAAAAACTCCAAATTAGCTCCTGGTGTGAAGGCGGGTCATTTGGCATACCTCGGTGACGCGACCATTGGCGCTGATTGTAATATTGGCGCTGGCACCGTCACCTGTAATTATGACGGCATCAACAAACACCCAACCATAATTGGTGAACGCGTATTTGTTGGCACTAACTCCACCTTAGTTGCACCATTGGCTATTGGAAATGAGGCATTTATCGCAGCTGGTTCAACCGTTACTAAAACGGTGGATAACTACGATTTAGCGGTGGGGAGAAGCAAACAGCGTAACATTTCTGGCTGGGTCAGCCCGGTCAAGCGCGATAATCAGTAACATGCCTCAGAGGGTCAGCAGCCAGCGTTGTGGACAAAGGTTAAGAGAATTTCGCTAATGATAGAGTTGGCGAACCCCCCCTTGTGATACTTTACAACTTTTACTTTGGCAGACTTAGGGAAGATAAATTATGTGCGGTATTGTTGGCGTAGTAGCAGGGCGAAATATTCCTGGAATTTTATTGCAAGGATTGCAGCGTCTTGAATATCGAGGTTACGATTCTTCTGGCGTAGCGGTTATAGATCTAGACGGTAAGCTCAAGGTAACTAGGCGGGCCGGCAAGGTTCAAAACCTGTTACAGGCGATGGAAGACGAGCCTATCCGCGGTCAAACCGGTATCGCCCATACTCGCTGGGCAACCCATGGCATTGTTAACGAAGCAAATTCTCACCCGCATTCTTCAGGCCAAAGGGTAAGCCTTGTGCATAATGGAATCATCGAAAATCACAATGTATTGCGCGATGAACTCAAAGCAGCAGGTTACGTTTTCGCTTCTGATACTGATTCAGAGGTCGTCGCTCACTTGGTGGACAGCTATATAGGGGCAGGCCAAACGCTGCTAGAAGCCGTTAGATTAACCATTAAACGTCTTGAAGGCGCTTTTGCTATTGCTGTTTTAAGCCCACTTTTCCCGGATCAAATTATTGCCGCGCGCTTAGGTTGTCCGTTAGTCGTTGGCAAAGGCATAGACGAAAACTATGTTGCCTCGGATGTTTTGGCTCTGAACGCGGTTACAGATCGATTTATATTTTTAGAAGAAGGCGATCTAGTAGATGTTAAGGCTGGCAGCATAGATTTTTGGAACATAAATGACGAGTCCGTTGTACGGGCCAGTGTTGAAGTACAAGTAGGGGTTGCCGATGTTGAGCGAGGTAACTACCGGCATTTTATGCAGAAAGAAATTTTTCAACAGCCCCAAGTCGTCTTAGATACGCTAGAAGGTAGGATAGGCAAAATTGCTGTGTTGGAAGAATCCTTGGGTCTCGGCATATCGACTGTTTTAGATGAAGTTGAGACCGTTACCATTGTTGCCTGTGGCACCAGTTTTTACGCCGCGAGCGTTGCGCGTTATTGGATTGAAGAGTTAGCAGATATCCCCTGTCAGGTAGAAATAGCCAGCGAATTTCGCTATCGTAAGGTAGCGCATTCAAAAAAATCTCTTTTTGTGACACTTTCACAATCTGGTGAGACAGCAGATACGCTTGCCGCTTTGCGCAAAGCGAAGGAATCGGGATTTTTGGCAACACTGACTTTCTGTAATGTCGCCACCTCGTCAATCGTTAGAGAAAGCGACTTCTCCTTTATGTTGCATGCGGGAACGGAAGTCGGTGTTGCGTCAACTAAGGCGTTCACCGCTCAGTTGGTAGTTTTACTTTTACTCGCGATCTTGTTGGGCCGACGTAATGCTGATAATCCAGGCAAAGAGCAACAAATTGTTGAAGCCTTGCACAACCTCCCCAGCCTAATCGAGAACATTCTGAGTCTTGATGATGCAATTGCTAGTGAAGCCGAAAGATTCATTGATAAAAACCACTCCCTGTTCCTTGGTCGCGGCAGTCTCTTTCCAATCGCGATGGAAGGTGCGCTGAAACTCAAAGAGATTTCCTATATCCACGCTGAAGGCTATGCCGCAGGAGAGTTAAAGCACGGACCATTGGCATTGGTAGACGAAAAAATGCCGGTCGTAGCTGTGGCTCCCAACGACGAATTGTTAGAAAAACTCGAATCCAATTTGCACGAAGTACGTGCACGAGGTGGCGAGCTATTGGTTTTTGCTGAAACCGGCAGCTCTTTTAAGTCTGAACCAGGGGTGAGGATCGTATCTTTGCCCGCAGTAGACACTTTTTTGGCGCCTATCGCTTACACCATCGTCCTGCAGTTGTTGGCTTATCATGTGGCAGTTCATAAAGGCACGGATGTCGATCAGCCTAGAAACCTCGCTAAGTCCGTTACAGTAGAGTAGTTCAGAGTAGTGATTTTGCAGTAGACAGACTGTATCAATATTTGTCGTTTGTTATTTATTGCAGAAGCAACAACTCAACTTATGGAACCCCTTATGCTAATAGTTCTATGATTTGTTTTTTATTTTTTTTACCAAAATCTTGATACTGATTAATAATGCCAGATAAAGATTTACCAAAATTTGTAAGAGAATACTCCACCTTTGGAGGTGTCGTTTTAAAGTCGTTTCTTAGTATTAAGTTATGATTTTCAAGTTCTCTTAATTGTTTGGTTAGCATTTGCTCAGTTATTGGAGATAAAGTTCTCCTTAACTCACCAAATCTTTTTGGTCCTGATTGAATGACATACATCAACGGCATTTTCCACTTACCACCGATTAGTTTTGTAACTTCGTGTATTGGACAATATTCTTCTTGCATAAGTTTTTCACTATGTTTTTAATTAGTACACACTAATAATTTAGTACTTGTTAAAGTCACTGTATATATTATTATGCCTTTTTTCAATCAATAGAGATTACAAATGAATAGATTAAATGAATATATTAACGAGACTTTTG
>CAUZON010000071.1:0-7192 GCA_963581445.1 Gammaproteobacteria bacterium
CTGAAGCGCTTTTTGGTTCAAAAGCTAGTTTAAAACTTAGGACACAACATCAGCCAATATGGCCAGTGCGTTAGCCTGGCTGCAAGCAAATTTATGCTAATTGGCACCCTTTCAACCCAGGTTAGCTCAATGCCGCTTTCGAATTTGTGCTGCGGCATATATATTCTCACTCAACTACATAATTACAAATTTCCAAATTACCAAAGAGAGAGGAACGAAAATGGGTAAATTAACAGGCAAGGTCGCAATTGTAACCGGTGCAGGTGGCGGACTGGGCCGCGCTCACGCAATGTTGCTCGCTCATGAAGGAGCTGCGGTAATAGTTAATGACCTTGGTGGTTCAAGAGATGGCACTGGCAGCGGCAGTTCTATGGCAGACACGGTAGTAGACGAAATCAAAGCCGCAGGCGGACAAGCAGCGGCTAACTATGGCTCTGTTACCGACGATGGCGCTGCTGAATCTATGGTGAAGTCTGCTGTAGATCACTTTGGCCGTTTAGACATTCTCATCAATAACGCCGGTATTCTGCGCGACCGCTCTTTTAAGAACATGACGGATGCTGAGTGGGATGCGGTGATTGACGTGCATTTGCGCGGCAGCTATCTGGCGACCAAACATGCTTGGCAGCAAATGATGTCCCAGGGTGAAGGAGGTCGCATCATCATGACCAGTTCAACTTCGGGTTTGATTGGTAATTTTGGTCAAGCAAACTATGGCGCTGCTAAGGCCGGTGTTGCAGGCTTTATGCGCGTGTTGGCGCTAGAAGGTATGAAGTACGGTATCACCGTAAACGTCTTAGCACCCGCCGCTCTGTCGCGTATGACCGAAGATCTAATGCCCGACACACCTGAGTTGGCCGACCGTATGGCACCTGAAAAAGTAGCACCGACTATCGCTTGGCTGTGTACTGATGATGCGGCAAAGGTCACAGGCCGACAGTTTTGTGTAACCGGCAACCGCACTTCACTATTGTCTTGGCAGTCACAAGTATTGGCAGAGAAAGATGCCATGGACGCGCCGTGGACGGTTGAAGCTATTGGCGAAGCGATTGAGAGCACCATGGAGCATTGGCCTAAATTGCTTAAACCAATGGAAGTTTAAGCCTCTACCCTCTGGGGTCAGCGGTTAAAGAGCGGTCTGTTGTTAAAAGGTCGAAGAGGTTAAATGCCCTCCTCGGCCTTTTTTTACTTTGATTTTTGACCAAAAATATTTTTCAAAAGTAACCTGAAAATTTCGTTATTTAACTGTCATAGCGTCATAAAACTGTAACATTAAATATGCAAGATCGCCGGATTCTACTTTTACTAGGAACCAAATATGAAATTAGGAGCGATTGCAGCGCTGCTGCTTGTATCGAGTGCTACCGGAGTATCCCGAGCAGATACAGACACAGCTTATGTTGAACAAACAGCAACAATTCAAGCCTTGCAGGCACAGTTGATGAAACTTACCGCGCGATTAGACGCGCTTGAGAACGAAAAATCACAAACTATTACTTCCTCTAAACCTGTCGTATCAGCTAGGGGTGCAGCCCAAGCAAAAGCGCTGGAGGGCATAAAATTCAAAGGCGACTTCCGCTTTAGACAGGAATCCTTTGATATTGACGGCCAAGCTGATAGACATAGAAGCCGCCTGCGGAGTCGCGTTACCCTTTTAGCGCCAATTAATGAAGTTGTGTCAGTGGGCTTTGGTTTAGCCAGTGGCAGCAGTGATCCTACCTCTGCCAATCAGTCTTTGGGTGCGGTGTCCTCGTCGAAACAGATTAACCTCGACCTGGCCTATGTGAATTGGAACGTGCCAAACTCTGATGTTTCAGTGCAAGTAGGGAAGTTCAAAAACCCGCTTAAAAGAGTGGGCGGTACAGGGCTTTTGTGGGACGGTGATGTTAGACCTGAGGGCGTAACCGCTAGTTACAAAAAAGGCAGCCTGTTTGCTACCGGGTTAGGCTCCTGGATCGACGAAAACAAAGGCGACGCTGATCTTATCTTGCTGGGTGGCCAAATCGGTTCGACGTTCAAGCTGGAAAACAACGTGAGCATTCTGTTTGGCTTGGGTTACTACAACATTACCGCAAGTGAGGGCGCAGATTCGTTATTTGGTGAGGGGGATCGTGCGTTTTTTGGGAATGCCTCGAACAACAACCGCGTTGACGCAAACCGCCGCTACCTTAATGGCTTCCAAAACATCGAAGGGTTCGCTGAAATCGGCATTCCCACAGAATTGGGTAAGGTCACCCTTTTCACCGATTATATACAAAATTTAGATGCAGATGACTTCGACACGGGCTATTCCGTAGGCGCAAAAGTAAAAGCTAATAAATGGAGCTTTGGCTGGGAATATAGAGACCTTGAAGCAGATGCAGTATTCGCGGCATTTTCTGACTCTGATTTCCTCGGTGGCGGCACTGATGGTGAAGGTCATATTCTGAAGACAGGCTATGCACTGAGCAAAAAAATCAGCCTAAGCAGTGCGTTATTCCTCAACGACCGCAACGTCGATTTTGGCACAGAAGAATCGTTCAAACGTTTGATGCTTGATATTAGCTTCAAACACTGAAATTAGATCAACACTCGAGCCAAGAAAAATCGTATTTTGGCAATCAAGTGTCATCAAATTGTCATATTTACAGAGCAAGCTCTTTGCTCTGTAAGTGAGGCTAACAACACCTAGGTAAATCTAGCGCTATGAACCACCCACAATCCAAGAAAATTTTTATAAGTTTATTGGTCGCAGCCGCACTGGTCGGTGGCGTTATTGGATACCTCGGCTGGAGTTTATTTGTTGCAGCGATCATTTGGATTGCTCTGCAAAACAGAGAATTCAATAAGGTGCAAGCGTGGACCGAGCGACCTTTAACGCCACCTAAAAATGGCTTGGACGGTTGGTTTGAATTGGCCTACGAACCCTATCGTGTGATCCAAAAAGAGCGCGAAAGAACCAAAGACATCACGTCTAGGCTACGGCAGATATATGACCTTGCAGAAGTCATTCCAGATGCGGTGATTATCCTGGGGCAAAATGGTGAAATAGACAGCCTGAATACCTCGGCAAAAAAGCTACTGCGCCTGAATGATCGTGACATTGGTTTGGGTCTTTCGACAATTGTTCGAAACCCAGACTTTGTAGCGTTCTTAAATGCGTCGAGTTTTACTGATCCATTGGAGTTCACTTCGCCCTTCGACCAAGAGCAGATTATGGAAGCGCGCAGATTTGATGTAGGCATTGAACGCAAAGTGGTTCTAGTTCGGGACATCACCGCATTGAATCGATTGCTGACTATGCGCCAGAACTTTGTCGCTAACGTTTCGCATGAACTACGCACGCCATTGACCGTTGTCAACGGTTACCTAGAAACCATGACCGATAACGAGCAACCTGATGATTTGCGCTTGTCGTTGATAGCGAGGTTAGATTCACCAATGAGGCGAATGCAGTCGTTGGTGGATGACCTTCTGCTACTCACCCAATTGGAGTCGAGCGCGCCAATAGAAGTGGAAGTGCCTATTGAGGTTGGCTCCATGTTGCAAAATGCTTACTTGGAGGTGCAAGGGCTGCAGACGACTGAAAACCAAATTACTGTTCACTATGATTCCTCAATGGTCGTTAATGGTATAGCCAAAGAGTTGCATTCGGTGTGCGTCAATCTTCTAACCAATGCTATTCGCTATAGCCCGGCTGGCAAAGCGATTGAAATTTCTTGGGTAGAAATTGAAGGCGGTGCACGGCTTCAAGTAGCCGATCAGGGCTTTGGTATCGCTGAAGAACATTTACACCGATTAACCGAACGCTTTTATCGCGTGGATATGTCAGGTTCGCGATCTAGAGGTGGCACGGGCCTGGGCCTAGCCATCGTTAAACACATTCTCCGCCGCCATGATTCTGCGCTGAAAATTCAGAGCAAAATCAATGTTGGAAGCAAATTTTATTGCGACTTTAAGCATGCCGATACGGCTGTAACGGATGCTTAATTGTTTTTCTCAAACAAATCTTATAATTAACAAACCACTGAATAGGATAAATAATGAAACTAATGATATCTAACAGTTTGCGTGCATTAGCAACGTTGGGATTAGGTCTAGCGGTTATTGGTTGCGGGGGCTCTGAAGCGCCGATCAAAAAACAGCCCTCGGCAGCGCAGGCACCGGTAGCCATGACCGCCGTCGACATCCAGACCGTTGATGTTGAAGAACAAACTGCCGAGGTAAAAAGCGACGAGGTGCTTGAGCTGAGGGAATACCAGCAGGCATCAGGCATATCCGGTAATTTATCAAGCATAGGCTCAGATACCCTGGCTAACTTGATGACCCTTTGGACTGAAGGGTTCAAGCGTAACTACCCTAGCGTAAATATTCAGGTACAAGCGGCTGGTTCCTCCACCGCGCCTCCCGCCCTTACCGAAGGCACCGCTAACTTTGGTCCAATGAGCCGTGCAATGAAGGACAAGGAAATTGAAGCCTTCGAAACCCGTCACGGCTATAAGCCAACAGCAATTCGTGTGGCCATTGATGCTTTGGCAGTGTACGTGCACAAGGACAGCCCAATAGACAGCATGACAATTGAACAAGTGGATGCGATCTTCTCTACCACTCGTCGTTGTGGCGGTTCAGACAGTCTTGATAGCTGGGGCGACCTCGGCTTAGAAGGCAGCTGGAACGACCGACCTATTCAGGTTTATGGGCGTAACTCAGTTTCTGGCACTTACGGTTACTTTAAGAAAGTAGCCCTATGTTCAGGAGACTATAAAAACGGTGTCAACGAGCAGCCTGGTTCAGCGTCCGTTGTACAGGCGGTGGCGTCATCGCTCAACGGCGTTGGGTATTCGGGTATTGGCTACATTACATCGGGTGTCCAAGCGCTGGCTATTGCAGCAGATGGTGGCGAAGCAGTGGCAGCAACCAAGGCCAATGCTGCCTCAGGTGCGTACCCGCTTGCCAGATACTTATATGTGTATGTAAACAAAAAACCCGGCCAGCCTCTCTCGCCAATTGAGCGAGAATTCCTTACTCTAGTGTTGTCTAAAGAAGGACAGGCTATTGTGCAAAAAGATGGTTATGTGCCTGTTTCCCCCGAAGTGGCTGAGCGAGAATTACGTAAGCTTCTGTAAGCACGCTATATTAGTTTTTAGTTAGGTAAGCAACATCTATGGATGATTTAGTTCAGACTGGGAGACTGTCGCGTAAGCGCTACTGGTCTAACAAGGCAACCAAATGGGTGGTTGGCCTGGGGGGCGCCGCAGTAATCGGCGCTATCACCACGATATTTGCTTACCTTCTCTGGGTGGTTGCACCAATCTTGCTGCCTGCAAGCATAGACAGCCACCTCGACTTCGCAGTGGTTGAACGGCATCCCTTGTTAGTTGATGTCAGCGAAAACGGCGAAGCCATTCTAAGAATCAGTTCACAGGGCATATTAGAATTTTATAACGCCGAGTCAGGTCAGCCTATCGCGGCGTACAACCTTGGCTTAAATATTAAAAGCGCCCAGCGTGTGTATCCGACGGTAGACACCTATGCCCTCCTCGATGAGCAAAACCGCCTGCTATTTGTCAGCACGCAATATGTTGTCGACTTTGACGATGGCACGCGGCGCTTAACCCCAAAATTGGAATTCCCCTTCTCTAGAAAAACCCAGAACATGGGCGATATTCAGTCATTTGATGCACAGTGGTTAGACGATGAATTGGTCATTGCCAGTAACGTGGGTGCAACCGTTAACCTGCGCTACTTCAACAAAGTTGAAGCCGGATACCCACTGCCTAAGGCCATTGAAGTTTCTGTGTCATCACTAGTTGATGTGACCTCGCTTTTCCTTGGGCCTAGAAATCAATGGCTTTATGCGGTCAGTGCGTCCGGTGATTTAGACGTCATCGGCATCAAACCGAAAAACAAAATAACCCGTCTTTACCAAGGTTCGCTAGCCACTAACGGTAATGAGGTAACAGCAGTCACTGCCCTTTTAGGTAGATATTCTTTGGTCGTGGCAGACGATGCTGGGGTCATTACCCAATGGGGTATTTTTGTCAGCAAAGAGGGCGCGCAACTGGAGCCTATGCGGCAGTTTGAGGTAGAGCGCCCCAGCGTTCGCATAATTACTGAGCCGCGACGAAAAGGCTTTATGGCGGTAGATGGCCAGGGCGACTTAACACTCCTCTACCCAACCTCAGGACGCGTACTTGCAGATTTTGCCGCAGGTCTTAGCCCTGACGCTGTCATTGCTATATCGCCTAGATCAAACCTTTTAGTGTCTGCGCAAAACCCTACAATGATGCAAACCTTCCATTTAGAGAATGAGCATCCAGAGATCTCCATGAGCAGTTTGTGGGGCAAGGTATGGTATGAGGGTTATGAAGAGCCCCTGTACAGCTGGCAATCGTCTTCTGCCGACAACGACTTTGAACCAAAGTTTTCTTTAACACCGCTGGCCTTTGGCACACTCAAAGCAGCGTTCTATGCACTGATTTTTGCTGTGCCCATCGCCATTATGGGCGCGATCTATACCGCCTACTTTATGGCTCCAGCAATGCGCGCTTGGGTTAAGCCCAGTATTGAAATTATGGCTGCCCTACCGACGGTAATACTAGGTTTCATCGGTGGCCTGTGGTTGGCACCGATCATTGAAGAAAAGCTCTCCAGTGTCTTGAGTATTTTCTTTGTCCTGCCCGCAGGGTTATTTCTCTTTGCATTACTGTGGTCAAAATTTCCAGAGAAATTCACCGCTCGATTTGCTGGGTGGTACGGTTTAATTGTTACGCCGCTTATTGTCATTACGATTTACCTGGCTTTTGATGCGGGGCCCTTCTTTGAAGAACAATTCTTTGGCGGCGATAGTCGTGCGTGGTTTAGAGATGTCTTGGGGCTTAACTACGACCAACGTAATGCATTGGTCGTGGGTATTGTCATGGGCTTAGCCGTTATTCCAACTATTTTCTCAATTGCAGAAGATGCCGTTTATGCGGTACCCACGCACTTGGTGCGCGGCTCGCTGGCCCTGGGTGCCACACCCTGGCAGACATTGGTCAAAGTTGTTTTGCTTACCGCGAGTCCCGGCATTTTCTCAGCAGTGATGATTGGCATGGGCCGCGCTGTTGGTGAAACCATGATTGTACTTATGGCTACTGGCAACACGCCGCTTATGGACCTGAATATCTTTGAAGGTATGCGCACGTTTGCCGCAAACATTGCTGTGGAATTG
>CAUZON010000072.1:0-7050 GCA_963581445.1 Gammaproteobacteria bacterium
TAAGAATATGCCGGTATAAGGCACTGACCTCACCTGCATTAGCTAACAAATAGAGAATCCCATGGCAGAAGCTACTCTTGATCCAAATTCAAACGCACTAATGGCGAATCCTTTAGGTGCCGGTGCCTCCGGTCCAGCCTCGAACCTACCTAGCGCCGCATTGGGCGGCCAAGTAAGTGCACCGCTGAGTGATGGTCTCGGCAATGGCCTAACTGAAACTCCCGGCGTAACTGGGCCGTTAGCGATTCTAGAAAATCCGGCCGTAAAGCAAGCCTTGCCTGCTATCTTTGGACTGGTTGCCTTAGCAGTTTGTGTTCTTTTTTATCTATGGGTGTCCGCACCTAATTATCGCTCTGTATATCCAGGCATGTCCGAATCGGATCGACAGTCAGCTCGGGAAGCTTTAACAGCTGCAGGGTTTACTTCACGGATCGATCAAAACAATGGCGCATTAGAAGTAGAAGAAAAGCGCTATCACGAAGCGAGAATCCTATTAGCTTCTCAAGATATTCCGCGCAGTGCGAGTATAGGTGGGATGGAGTCGCTTTTAGAGCAAGGGTCAATGACTACTAGTCGGTTTATGGAGCAAGTAAGTTATCGAGCTGCAATGGAAGCTGAGCTGGCTAAATCTATATCGGAAATCAGTACCATCAAAGCTGCCAGGGTTCACTTAGCGGAACCACAACAAAGTGTTTTTGTGCGCAACCAAACTCCGGCAAAGGCGTCAGTTGTAGTTATGCCCTACCCTGGCCGCGTTGTTTCGCTTTCCCAAATTCGCGCAATAGTTCATCTGGTTTCTGCAAGTATTCCCTATTTGCCCGCAGAAAATGTTGCCGTTGTAGATAATACAGGCAACCTATTAACAGATACAGAAGGAGAGACAGCGATGACTCTCACTAATGCACAATCTGATCACAAGCGTTCATTAGAAATGTCTTATCAGCGGCGCATAGAACAAATTCTTTCTTCAATCCTAGGCCTGGGGAATGTTCGTTCCGAGGTTGATGTTGCTTTAGATTTTACTGAAGTCGAGACAACATTCGAGGAGTACGATAAAGGCGGTCAAGGACCCAGGACACGGTCAGAGTCTATAGATTTTGAAAAAGACGCTATGGTGGGTGCTTCCGGTATGCCCGGCAGTTTTTCCAATTCGCCACCTGTGTCGCCGGAACTAACGCCCACAGGCGCGCTTGCAGAAACCTCGAACTCCGAGATGGCTAGCATGGCGAGTTCCTCTTCAACGCGCAACTATGAGTTAGACCGAGAAATCCGGTATGTAAAACAGCAGGTAGGGCGTATTGATCGGATCTCGGTTGCGGTAGTTGTTAATCAGGACTTCCTAAGGGACGCTGGCCTAGATGACGGTAATCCTCAGGGGATTTCTGAAGAAGAATTGGCCCAGTTTGTTGACGTTGTGAAGGGCGTGATAGGTTTTAGTGAAGGTCGCGGTGACACCGTGACGGTTGTTCCGTCTTCTTTCGCCATCCCCGTAGATCAAATTCCTGATTTGCCTTGGTATAAGGACTCCGAAATGGTGGATTTGATCAAGTATGGCGCTAGTTTGTTACTTATCCTTGCAGTGCTATTGTTTGTCGCAAGACCGATTATTCAGGCGAATATGCCGGAAGAAGAGCTTGATATACCTTTAGCGGCTCTAGATGGCGAGCTTTCAGATGGCGACAGAGACATGATCCGATTAGGTGAAGGTGAGACGCTTGAGGAAATTAAGGCGAAACTTAAGCCCAAGAAGTCCTCCATCCCATTGGAAATGCTAGATACGGCGAATACCTACGATGACAAGGTCGCGGTTATCCGGATGCTGTCAGCAGATGATGCTGGCCGTGTAGCGAACCTACTTAAACGAATGATAAACGCGTAACTAAGACTAATTAGTTAAACGTAATTTTTAGAGGAATATAACAATGGCTGAACAACCGTTAGTAGCGCCTGCAGGAGCCGCCGACATATCTCCAGAGGTTGCTCTGGAACTTGAATCTCTGCGCCCAACTGAACGGGCAGCATTGTTAATGTTGCTTTTAGGTGAGCAGCAGGCCTCAGATATAGTTGCTTACCTTAATCCGAAAGAAGTGCAGGCTGTGGGTTCTGCCATGGTCAACGTCAGTGATGTTTCTCAAGAAGCAGTGAGTCTAGTGTTAGATGAATTTATTAGTGAATTAAAGAAGCTAACCAACCTCGGCTTAGGTTCACCAGACTATATCGAGGGTGTGTTAAATCGAGCATTGGGTCCAGAACGTGCCTCCTCTGTTTTAAGTAGAATTTTGCCCAGCTCTTCGAGTAAGGGCTTGGAGATTTTGGCCTGGATGACGCCGCGTGCGATCTGCGACATGGTTGGTGACGAACACCCTCAGGTCATCGCCATTATTTTGTCTGTTCTCGAAGACGAAACCGCAGCAGATGTTTTGACTTTTTTGCCTGAGCAAATTCGCCCAGAAGTCGTGCGTCGTGTGGCAAATCTAGACACCGTCCAACCTAACGCTATGGCAGAATTAGAGTTAGTTATGGCCAAACAATTTGCGCATTCGACAACGACTTCGTCTGCTGCTGTGGGCGGCGTTAAAGCTGCAGCTAAAATTATGGGCAAAACTAAGTTGGCTCTTGAGTCATCGATCATGTCTGATATAAATGAAGTCGACGAAGATCTAGCGCTAAGGATTCAAGATAATATGTTCCTCTTTGACAATTTGGTTGATCTGGATAATAGAAGTATTCAAATCCTGATGCGAACGTTGGAACAAGAGCAAATGGCTTATGCATTGAAAGCTGCCCCTGAAGCTGTAGTAGAGAAGTTCTTGGGCAACATGTCTCAGCGGGCTGGCGCGATGTTCTTGGATGAAATGGAGCAGATGGGCATGGTTCGCATAACAGATGCGGAAGAAGCGCAAAAGAATATTGTTCGACAGGCTCGTAAGTTGCAGGATGCAGGTGAGATTATTCTAGCTTCGGCTGATGGAGGTGGATTTGTATAGTCGCGAGCCACAGCCATGGCAAAGAGACAGTACTAGGCGTGACGAGCTAAATGCAGCCGGCTTTGTGGTAGATGGCATTTTGTCAAAGGCAAAGACAGTTGAAACTGAGGAAGCAAACAAGTTTGTTATCTCAGCGGTACCTCTTGATAAGGCTCTAGCGGAATCAGCGATTGAGGTGGCTGATAGTGAGCCATTAGCTGATTTTCAAAGTGAATCTTTAGAAACCCAGGAACCTATAGAAGACGTTGCATTAGACTCGGTCAGTGCTGAAGAACGCGAACAAGAGTTGGTTACGGCTAGAGCGGGGGCTTTTGCCGAAGGTCTTGCACAAGGTCAAACCGAAGCTCGGCAATCCATGAGAATAGAAGCCGAGGAAGTGACAGCTGAATTAAATATCAAGCTTCGCGACGAGTTCAGTGAATTTTTAGGTGCGGTTGAGACGAGCTTGGTAGATAGCCAAAATCTGTTTGACCCATTAAAGAAATTGGCGTTAACACTGGCAGAACAAATTGCACGCGCTGAACTAACCCGTAATGATGAAAGTATTCGTCGCTTTATAGAGCGCAGTATTGCTGAAATAGAGCCCTCGCAGCTTAAGTCTTTAGTTTTGCACGTTTCCGAGGCCTGGCATGGGCGCCTACAATGCGAGCCGTTGCAAACGGTTGTACAAAATTACGAAGTGCGAGTTGATGAAAAACTGAGTAATGGCAGCATTCGACTCACTATTCAAGATACTACTATTGAAGATCTAATAGAACGACGTATTGGACATTTATCTGAGCAACTATTTACCACGTCGCCTATATCGGAAGATCAACAACTTCTTTTCACTGAAGAGGGTGACGAAGGGTTCGTTATTCCTGGAGATTTTTCTGAAGTAGAAGTTGATGACATCTTCTTTAATGCGCCAGAAGAATGAATAAAGTATTAAAGTTTCCCAGCTTCATCGACCATGTTAATGACGCGCAGTTGCACTTGCGCGGACCCGCTTTGCGCCGATATGGTGTACTGACTAGAATTGTTGGGTTAACTATTGAAGCCAAAGGTATTACAGCTACGGTGGGTTCTATTTGTCGAATTCTAAAAAATTCTGCCGTTGAAGGCGTTGAGCAAACCAATAAAGATAATTATGTAGATGCTCAAGTAGTGGGCTTCGAAAGTGGCACCCTATTTATGATGCCTCTTTGGGATGCGTTTGGCCTGCAGGCAGGTGCGAAAACTTACTTGCTCTCTGAGACCGATAGCGCGGCTGTTGGTGATGAACTTTTGGGTCGAGTAGTTAATGCTCTTGGTGAGCCGCTGGATGGAATGGCTGAAATCCACTGTAGTGAAAGCAGCGGTCTAATGGGAAGTCCAATCAATCCGATGGAGCGCAAGCCAATTGATAAAATTTTGGATGTAGGGGTAAAAGCAATAAACGCAATGTTAACCGTTGGCTGCGGACAGCGCTTAGGCCTTATCGCTGGTTCGGGTGTCGGCAAAAGTGTCCTGCTCGGCATGTTGACTAAATTTACCGCCGCAGACGTTGTTGTTATAGGCCTAATCGGTGAGCGTGGTCGCGAGGTAAAAGAATTCATAGAACAGATTTTAGGCACTGAGGGAATGCAGCACGCAATTGTTGTGGCCGCGCCCGCAGATAATTCGCCTTTATTGAGAATTCGCGCAACGCATTTAGCGCACCTTTATGCAGAGCATTTTCGTGCTCGCGGTAAAGACGTTTTACTGCTTGTAGACAGTCTAACCAGAGTTGCTCATGCACAACGAGAGATCGGTTTAGCTATTGGCGAGCCTCCAACTTCTAAGGGCTATCCACCCTCCGTATTTAGTTTATTACCGAATTTGATTGAGCGCTCAGGCACCGGCAGGGCTGACCAAGGGTCTATTACTTCTATTTATACTTTGCTTGCAGAAGGTGACGATCTGCAGGATCCAGTGGTTGATTTGGCGCGAGCCTCGCTTGATGGTCAAGTTGTCTTAAGCCGTGCACTGGCTGATGCCGCCCACTATCCTGCGATAGACTTGGCTGGATCAATTTCTCGATTAATGCCCGTATTAGCAGATTCAGAAGACTTCGATACGGCGAACATGTTCAGAAGGCTGTGGACGTTATACCAACAGAACTTGGATCTTATCCAAGTTGGTGCCTACGAAATGGGTACTAATCCAGACCTCGACCGTGCTATTGCTTTACGTGCAGATATGGAAGAGTTTCTGCGACAACCCATGGATGAATTAGCAACGTTTGAAGCATCTGCTCAAGGGTTAAAGGAATGTCTAAATGTCTAAACAACTTAAATCTTCAATTCAACGGTGGGACACTCTTGCGGAAGGTGCGCGACGTAAGGTCGATGAGGTGCAAAAAGTGCTTATTTTGGTTCGCGACAAGCAGACTAAGTTGGACGGTGAGCGAACTAAACTAGGTGAAATGAAGCGCGAATACGCAATCAAATTGAAGGAAGTGCAAGTGGAGTCCCATGATATGGAGAAAGTAACTTACTTGCGCCGTTTCCTGGGTCAGCTCGATGTTGCAGCAAAAGCCATTGGCACTGAACTGGAAGTTTTAGGGCTTCAGCAAAAAAAAATCCAAGAACAATTTCGAGCCCTGAATAGCGAGCAGGTTAAGTTCAATACATTAGCAAGTCGCTCACGTAAGCAGTTAAATGATGTGTTGCAAAGAGCCGATCAAAAAGATCAAGACATGATGAATGTTATGCGGTTCGAGGCTCTGAAGCGGTAAATATAGATGTCAGTTCATCGATGGCACATATATTGCTCACTGCTAGTGAATGTAAACGAATTAGATTGAAAGAATATGTCTGATAATTTTTTGTCTTTTATTGGCAAGGTTGGTCAAAGTAGCATCGATAAAGGCTTCGAAAAGTCGCCACTCGCTGCGACCAACTCCGCTCAAGTGTCTGAATTTAAACAAATTTTTTCGAAAGAGACTGTTTCTCCAGAAGAAAACAGCTTAGCTAAAGCTACAGCTCAAAGGCACGCTAAAGTGGCTCCAACGGCAGCGTTAGATGAGTCCCAAGAACTAGTCTTGGACAGCGCTACTGTTCCGCTTGGGCTGCCAGTTACCCCTGACAACGGCAACCCGTTGCCAAAATTGTCTATCTACCCGCCTGGTTTACAGGTTGGTCGTATTATTTTGACGACGTCTAGCCCAAAGGTGAATGAAGATAGCCTCACGGCTTTTGCTCGTGCCCAGGGCATCGATGAGTCCGTTTTGGAACAACCACAGACTCCGGGATCACAGACTTCCGAACTACAAGGTGGACGGCAGCAAGTTACGACTGAAAAAATTCCTAGTAGAAATCACAGCGATGAATTAGCGGCGGTTACAGAGGTAAACACGACAGTAACTCCCTCAATTTTAAGTGGTTTGTTGAGTAAAAGCGCATTAAAAGATAACTCTGTAGAAAGAACTTTCGAAAACGCATTGCAGGGCGCAGCAACTCAAGCCACTAATTTGAATAGGCCAGCAGACAGCACCTTGTCAGCGCTTCGTGCGCAACAAGCCTTTGGTTTGGCAAAGCAAGACACCAAGACTGGCGACATTCGTCCCGGTAATGGTGAGTTGGTGAACCCGATGGCTAGCACTATGATTGGTGCTCATGATTTGCGCGCCCAGCGTCAGCAAACAATACGAGAGGGGCACTCTGCTGAAGCAAATAAAGATTTTACTGAAAAGGAAGTTGACGGGTTGGACAAAGTGATAGAAGCCAAGATGCTGTCCGAAAAACTATCTATCTCTGAATTGAGACAAGCTAGGCAAGCAATTGATTCAGCTATGGAATTTGCTCGCTCGAACGTCCAGAATGTAGCGGAGCCTATATCTGGGCCGGTTGCGGGGGAAAGCGCATTTGCTACTAGCTCGACGCTATCTGCACCGCCGGTTAGCGCACTTCAAGTTGCAACGACTAACGTAGCGGCGGTGGCCACTAGTTTAGGCGTAGTGTTAAGCGCTAATGATCCGAGTTTAATGCAGGCGCGGATGCAGCCTTATCAAGATTGGGCTGAAAAATTTGGCGAAGTGCTGGGACAAAAATTGTCCTTAGCA
>CAUZON010000073.1:0-6341 GCA_963581445.1 Gammaproteobacteria bacterium
TGCCGGTGCTACAACCTCGCCCATACAATGGGTTGGTTCGAGAGGCGGCATCGCCTACGGCAAAAAAGTTTAACAGTTGAGGTCCGTCTTCATGGACGTAGTCTCGCCAAACCGCGTGGATTTGGCCGATACCGAAGGGTGCCGTGGTGGCGTCGGCGTGCTCTTTTTCAACCCAAGGTTTTACCCCGGGAATGCTTTCGCAAATAGCGTCGAACAAAATTGGATCTTTTACCGCTTCGCGCAGTTCGTGCTCTTCGTTATGAATGCAAATAATCAGCGCAAAGTTGCCGTTATCGCCGGGAAAGACACCATATTTAAGATAGCCCAAATCCCCAGCAGAAGGGTTATCGCTGTCACGTTTGGGTTCTTCTACACCAGGCTTTAAGGCGTAGTGACGGGTGTAATAAACAATCTCAGCGTCGTCGCGCTCCTCGGTAACCTTTGCACCTTTGCTGCTCAACCATTTGTTGAACTTACCTGCGCGGCCGGTTGCATCAATGATTAGATCCGCAAAATGCTGGGATTTTTTGTTCGCATCTTGTCTGTCGGTGAGCTCCAGGCCCTTGGTGACCAAAGCTTTGCTTCCATGCTCGCCTTGCTCCTCTACCAGCACATCCGTGACATAAGTGGTATTGGCGATCGTTAATGTCTTTTCTCGTTCAACGTAGCGGCGTAGTACGGTTTCTATAGTGGCGCGCCTGCACATCAACACCCAAAGCTGTTCGTCGCCTGGCTGCGGCGTGTACTGGCTTTGCAGATGTCCAGGCACCATGTCCTCAAAGCCTACTTTGCGGGCTCCGGCGTCTAAGAGCTCCTGCAGTAGATCTGGGTAATTTTGTTCTAAAAGATTACACATCAAGCCAAGAAAGGCGTGGGGATGTCTAAACTGAGCGGCACCTCGGCGTTGCCAGCTAAAGAATGCTTGTTCGGCATCGCCCTCGGGTGGTGGCACATCCCGCTCGAATAAAGTGACAGAAAAGCCTCGGCGTGAAAGGGCTAACCCAGTGAACATGCCGCATATTCCAGCGCCAACTACAGCGATTGATTGACTCATAATTGAACTTAATGTTTGAACATAAAAATTGAACAGGTTGTATCAGCCCTAAATTAGCACTAAATCTGCAAAATTTGTTGAAAATTCCCCTGCCTTTAGGTCAGTTATTATCTTCGTAAAATCCCCTATTTCTTTTTCTGGTGTAATATATTTGGCTAATTAGAAGAATGATTCAAAGGGGATCTCAATGTTGAAATCTGTGCAATTGGGCAATAGTGGCCTGCGTGTGTCGCAGTTGTGTTTGGGTACTATGAACTTTGGTATTCCTGGAAGAGGTCACCAAGGCGATTGGACATTAACCACCGATGAAGCCCGACCCATTTTCCAGGCCGCCATAGAGCATGGTTTAAACTATTTCGATTGTGCAGATATCTATGGTTTAGGCGCTTCGGAAGAAGTGGTTGGTGCGTTGCTACGCGAGCTCCTACCCAGAGATGAATATGTCTTGGCAACTAAGGTATCCATGCCAATGGGGCGGGGTGCTAATCAAGGCGGCCTTTCGCGTAAACATATTATTGAAGGGGTTGAAGCCAGCCTTAAACGTCTGGGCGTAGATTATGTCGATCACCTCGTTATTCACCGTCACCCGCATGGTATTCCGGGACAAGCTCAAGCGCCCATTGAAGAAACACTAGAGGCTCTTCACGACTTGGTCAAGGCTGGCAAAGTAATGTATCTGGGCGGTTCTTCAATGTTTGCTTGGCAGTTTGCGGAGTTACAGTTAACCGCGCAGATGAATAACTGGACCAAATTTGTTTCCATGCAAAACCACTACAATTTGGTTTATCGGGAAGAAGAGCGTGAGATGAACCCCTACTGCGCCAAGACCGGTGTAGCACTTACGCCTTGGTCGCCACTGGCACGAGGCATTCTTGCGGGGACTTATCAAGGCGGTTTTGGTGGCGGCAGTACCAGTCGCTCACAGGGTCAGGATGTTAAAAGAACCGAAAGCCTGTATCACGGCGAGCACGTATTTCCAGTGGCCGAGCGCGTCATAGAAATTGCGGCTAGGTATGAAAAAACGCCGGCTCAGATAGCTGTTGCGTGGCTTATGAACAAACCAGAAGTGACGTCGCCAATTGTTGGAGTGTCTAAAGTGGCCCAGCTAACAGATTTAGTTGCTGCTGCGCAGGTTATCATCGAGCCAGAAGATATGGCCTATTTGGAAGCGTTATATCAACCGGTAGATAACTTGCTGTCCATCGGTAGCTCATAGTCAAACCACAGCCAAATTGCTGCCAAACTATAAATAGTCAGACAGAAGCCTATCTGCCAGCAGGCAGCTAGAGGTCTTGGCGGTAGATTTTGGGGAGATTTTTTAATAGCAGGGCCTTGAGGGCCGAAAAGCCAGAAGCCTAAGAGACTAGAAAGCTAAGAAAGGGGAAGACAATGGGTATTCAGATACAACCATGCGACTCAAGCTTGGGCGCAGTAGTTACCGGTATAGACCTCAATTCGCTAGATGATCAAAGTTGGTTGTCAGTAGAGGCGGCTTGGCATGAACATGCAGTCCTCATTTTTCCGCAGCAGCACATCAGTGTAGAACAACATGTGGCGCTAGGTCAGCGCATTGGTCCTATCGAAATCCTAGCCGAAAATCGTAAAGCCGTTGCCATCAGTAATCAAAAGCCGGATGGGGAGTTGCTAGGCCCTGACAGCGGTTACTACCAAATTCTGCGTGGCAATGAAGGCTGGCATACAGACAGTTCCTATATGCCGGTGTCGGCTCGGGCGTCAATTTTAGCTGCGCAAGTTTTACCTGATGCAGGGGGAGAGACTCAGTGGGCGGATATGCGCGCGGCGTATCAATCATTATCAGGGGAAATGCGTCAGCGCATTGAGAGCCTCGCTGCCCATCATTCATTGTTTCATTCACAAGCAAAAATCGGTCACAGTGCTGGCTCAGGCTCTAGTTATGGCTTGGGCGATCAAACACCGCCACTGCGCCCTTTGGTGAAAATACACCCAGCCACCAAAGTGCCCAGTTTATATATTGGTCGTCATGCCTACGGTATTCCTGGTTTAAGTGAAGCTGACTCTGAAGCATTGTTGGCAGAGTTGGTGGAATTTGCCTGCCAACCGCCCAGGGTGCTAACCCATAGTTGGACGCCCGGAGACGTAGTGATCTGGGACAACCGCTGTGTACTCCACCGAGCGCGACCCTATGATTACAACCAGCCTCGAATTATGCGCCATGTGCGCGTGACGGGTGATCCAACTACAGAGTTGGGTTTAGATGTTTAATCTAAGGGCGGTGCCACGAGTAATCTGATCGGCAAAACTGATTGGAGTATTAGGAGTAGGATTGCTAGCAAGGGTTGCTCGTGAAATTGGGGCTACTTTTCAGGGTTCGCGGCTGCCATGGCTTTCATTGCACTGACACTGGCGTATAGCGCAACGCAATAAGGCACCGCGTAGGTCAGCACGATCTTGAGCATTGCGTCGCCGTTTAAGGTGCCAGCGAAAATATGGTCCCCATGATTGATCAGTGCCAGTAGTGATCCCACCACTAGACTGGTGCGTATGGCCCTAGCTTGCGCCCCTGGCGCAAAGGTCATTGCTCGAAGGGACATATTACTCAACCTTTTCTGTTAGACGTGCTCTTTAATTGGATTAGGGCAGGTAGCTGCATTGATTAGCTCAGCGCAGCTAACGCGAAAAGCCCCCCTAACGTGCCCGCCGCTGTGGCTTGCTGGAATGTCTTTGCTGACAGTTGGTCTAGAGTTTCTTTGGGGTCAGCGCCGTCTAAGGTTTGACGCAATATGCCCGTTTCAATAACCGTGGCATAAACGATAAAACCGAATACCGAACTGACTAAGGCGATACGTCCGAGGCTGTCAAAGGGGATGGCGATCACCAAAATAACCAACAGCGTCCAATGTAATACCCAGCCGCCAAAACTCATCCAATGAAATTGGCGCTGATCATTTATAGACATATCGAAGTTAAAGCGGAAGAACGAAAAACTTCTAGGCATAACTCGGGGTGCCACGGCACCAGATAACTTGGCACCAGTATAATGGCCCCATTCGTGAAAGAGCGCTCCGAGTACGTAGCCGACAAAAATAGCGTCGCCAATGCTCAATAGCTGTGCAAACCAAAGCCCAGAGAACAGGTACCAAGTGTCCGCGGCTGCCCAGACAGAAAGAGCGATAAGGGCGATGCCAATATCACGAGACAACATTGAGAACAGGCTAGGTTCTGGTCTGATTTTTGTTTTGCTCTCTTCGCTCACAATGTCTCTCTCCCTTCTTACGCTATGTTTGTGTTCAGCTCGTACAGTTAGATCTTATCGCCAATTTTTATAGTTGGCTTTTCTGTTCAACTTTTCAAGTTGATAATTTGACCTCACGACTTTGATTCACCCTTCACGCTATGCGGTTATCTGCACCTTTACGCCACCAATACCTAAGCTGAAATCTCCGCGAAAGTCTCCGGGTGCAAAGGGCGTTTTGCCGTAAGCGCCGGTAATAATATATTGGTTTGGTGCCAAGGTATGACCAAAGCGGTGGAGTCGATTGGCCAAAATGCTCAGTGATTCAAAGTGATCGTCAATGTGGCCGCGGCTAGGTAAGCGCTCGATCAATTGCTCGTCTTCGCCCTCGCTTTGGCCATACAGGGCCACTTCAAGTTCTGCCAAATCTGCCGTGGTATTCGCCAGTGGCACCGTTTCGCCGACGACGATGCCCCAGTTAGACAGGTTATCGGAAACTCTTAGACCTGCTGAACAGCCCGGGGGCAGGCGCTTTTGGTTGATCTCAAAGGCTGGTGCCAAACCGGCGATGGCTGATTTTGTGCGATCAGGTGTTGCGGCCTCGCCTAGATAGTCCGCCATAACAAAGCACAGTTCATTTTCGACCCCACCTTTATATAAATCTTTACGTGGAATTCTGGCACCACTCATGAGTGTGCGGCTGCGCAATACAAAGCCAAATGGGCGAATGCCATCGCCCAGTGCATTGCGCGACTCTCCAGAAGTCATACCTATTTTCCATCCGGCAAGCTCTTCGCCTTGTTCCAGCCAACGCTCCAGTAACTGCAATTGCAGTTGCTGCCCCTCGTCAGCACTGAGTTCAGGCGCGTCTAACAGTGGGGCTGGATCAAGATTTGGGTTTTGGTGTAATGCCCATAGGGTATCGAGAATATTCTGCATGGTGGCTCTAAGTTGTCTAAATCGCGTGGCGTAAGGTTAGCGCATTTTTGCGTTAGATGAGAAATCCACCGTTGGCAGAGTTGTTAATGCCGTTAGGTGGTGGCAGGCATTGGCAGGAAACTGCTTTGGGCGTTTCAATGGACGCTGTTGTTAGATGTTTCTAAGTTGTGTTCGCTGGTCATTGAACATGGGCCGAAACCAATGGAGAGACTCTTGGTAGATACCACCCTTTCTTTGGTGGAAATTTAGCTAGAAACCCCGTTTCATCTTCGGCTATATCTTTAGTTAACATTCATAGGTTGCCACCTATGGCCTATTGCCGGTAAATTCAGTGTTCTTATTTGTTGCACCGGTGTTGGGACACGGCGACAAAATTGTTAACTGGGAGATAAATCATGGCTTATGCACCTCAACAGCGGCCTTACTATGATGCGGACAGCCACATTATGGAACTGCCGGACTTTCTTAAAGCCTACGCAGACCCTGAAATTCGTGATGAAATCCCATCAGTAAGTTATAGCGCTTCTGTAGTTACAGAAGATGAAGTTGCCGTGATTATGCATCAAGGCGGCAAGCATTCTGCCGAACACGTGGCTGCACAAATTGCCATGGGCGATGCGCTGATAGAGAACTCCAAAGAAATTCAAGCTTTAGGCGCATTTAATGGTCCAGACCGTTCCGCTGCGTTAGATTTGCTTGGTTTTAAGAAGCAGTTAGTTTTTGCAACGCACTCGGTAGCATTTCCGTTTCATCCTAGCTCCAAGAAAGACCCAAAGCTGCGCTACGGTGCTGCCCGGGCGCATAACCGACATATGTTGGACTTTTGTTCTGCGGACGATCGCTTAATGGGTGTTGGCATTGTGCCCTTAGACAACCCAGAACTGGCGATTCAAGAAGTAGAGTGGGCCATTAAAGAGGGCCTGCAATCTATTTGGATTCCTCACCGCGCGCCCATTGGACACTCTCCAGGCCACGTAGATTTGGAAGGCTTTTGGGCGAGATTGGCAGAAGCCGATGTGCCATTTGTTCTGCACGTAGGCGGCGCGCCTTTGCAAGTGTCTAAAGATTGGGGCAACAATGGCCGTGCTGCAGTGAAAGATTGGTTAGGTGGTGGCGAAAACGTACGCACAAAAG
>CAUZON010000074.1:0-5917 GCA_963581445.1 Gammaproteobacteria bacterium
AATCTTGCTTAGGTAATAGCAAGATGCATGCCTAGTTCAGAAACTTTTCTATTCGGCGTCAAAATGTTCTGCGTGAAAGTTGGATTGCGCTTAAAAGCGCCCATCTACATACGCCAAACAAAGGTTTGCGAGGTTGCCCAAGGGCGAATGAAGCTTCAGCCCCAACTCTCTGCGGCCACTATTTTGTGCACCGTTCTAGTGCGCAGTTTTGCTTGAGACGTCAATGGCGCACCTTTAACAGGCAAATGTCCTATATGCGAAAAAGCGAAAAAGGGTTTTGATGGCAAGGTTAGGAAATAGGTGATGACGAAATAGTTGATAACAAGAAAGCGATTAATGAGATAACTGGGCTGGCAAAACAAAGGCGATAAAATATCTCCTAAATCCCTCAATCAAGCTAAGATTATTATTGCGAGCAACTTAACCAAAACAACGTCATGCGAATCACTACAACCCAATACAATTCAGAGCAAAAACGTAAAACGAGAGAATATATATGACTGCTAAAGACCCATTAGGTGCTTTGTTCGAAATCTTAAAAAGCCAACTACCTCAAGCGTCACTTTTGCAGGTACAAGAGAAAGTTAACCAGCTTTTTAGCCAACTGGAATTAGTACCTAAGAAAGATTTCGAAGCCCACCGTGATGTGATGGAAACCCTAAAGCAGCAGGTACAAGATTTGGAACAGCGATTAAAGACCCTCGAACAGTTAGACGCTAAAAGTCAGTAATTGCAATGCACACAGTGGGACCCATATTCAGCCGCATTCCTATCGGCCTAAATACTCACCGCATTTCTATTGAATGTCACATTGCACCGGGACTACCGGGCACTACCATCGTTGGGTTGGCTGAAGGCGCGGTTAAAGAATCTAGAGACCGGGTAAAGAGTGCGCTTAGAAACAACGGTTTCCACTACCCAAAATGGTCACGTCATCATCAACTTGGCGCCGGGTAACTTGGCTAAAAGCGGTACCGGATTTGACTTACCCATTGCTCTGGCAATTCTCCAAGCCAGCGGTCAAGTGAATGAACCCAACAGAAAAAACACAGAGTTCATTGGCGAATTGGGTTTATTCGGCGAGTTGCGGACCATCAATGGCATTCTAACTTAAGCATTGGCCTTCCTCCACCAGAGCAAACAAACGCTTAGCGCTGCAGGCTCAGAATGAAACAGATGACAGTCTGGTAAAAGATGGCGACTTGCTGATAGCGCCCAATCTCAGCGAGCTCGTTAAACATCTTATTCGCCATGAACCCAACGACTTCCGCGCCCCCAAGCAAAAAATTGGTGTCGTTAACCCTGTTCAGCCTTTTATATACCGACAAATTATTGGCCAGCTGAGTGCAAAATAAGGACTGCTAGTGGCAGCCGCAGGGGGTCACCACTTGATCATGCTGGGACCTCCTGGCGCGGGTAAGACCATGTTGGCTAGGAGTTTTGTTGACCTGCTACCTACCTTAAATGACCAATTCTCTCTGGAGGTAGCGACAATTTACTCAAGCATCGGATTAGAACGTAACGATCACGCCAAGGTCCCGTTCCGCGACCCTCATAACTCTATTAGAAGTGCAGCAATGGTGGTAGGCGACCAACAACCTCAACCGGGAGAGGTAGCGTTGGCACATAAAGGCGTACTGTTTCTAGATGAACTTCCCCATTTCAAACCTGCGACCTTTGATTCACTTAGGGAACCCATTGAGACAGGTTATGAAGTTATTGCCCGAGCAAAATATCAAGTTTCATTTCCTTGTGAGTTCCAACTAATCGTCGCAATGAACCCCTGCCCGGCGGGCCGCTCATGTAAAGAAGATGACTGTCGCTGTGGGCCAAGCCAGGTCCAAAAATATAGAAGCCATGTTTCGGGACATTTGCTCGACAGAATTGATCTGCACGTACAAGTGCCTGAGTTAGACCAGCTACTACTGGCGAAATTGCAAAAGCAAAACGCCACTACGGGAGACCCTCCGCCACGGCTGAAAGAAAAAGTTAAGTCTGCAATGCATGCACAGCTTCAGAGGAAGGGTTGTCTTAACGTCAAACTTTCAGGCCGCGCATTAAACGCGGAAATTGCCAACGCAAATATCTCAGAAAAATTCTTACATTAAACTATTGAGCAATTTCATCTTTCGGCGCGAAGTTATCACAAGATCTGGAGTATTGCGCGGACACTGATGAACTTGGATGAGCAAAGCACAATTAGTGAAGCACACTTTATGCAAGCATTAAATTTTAGAAGCATAAATTGGGAGGCCGACAGCATCTAACAACTCAAGCATATTCGACGCGTACGAAAGTGACCTGTAGCCGGTAGCGAACAGCCGTGCATAGCGAGCTTCCTTTGAGTCTACTGAGTACGAAATGCTGAGGCGAGGCAGCAGCAAAATTGCATCACACTTACCCATTAGAAAGGGCTCCCGAAGGAGCCCTTAATACTAAACCCTGCCACTCCATAAAGCTCTGAGCAGATTAGAAGCTTTTGCCGATAGACAATGCAATGCCTTCGCCAGCCGCATCGCCTGTGCCTTCCAGCTCGTCGCTTGGGAAGATCAGCGCTATACCAAGATCAATTTCTGAAACGGTTGTACCGTAACCTACTTCGAAGTAGTCACCGTCAAATTCGTCACCGAAAGAACCATAAGTACCGTAAAACCCTGCACCTAGATCAATAGAAACTTCGAGAAAATCATAGTCTGTACCGCCGTCGCCGTCCCATTCACCGATAGAGTAGCCAATGCTTAAAGGGCCATACCCAGCGCTTAAATTTACCTCTTCGTAAGTTTCATCGAAATCGCCTGTGTAGTAGTAGCCGGTAAAACCAACACCATAGGTGAAATCAGCTACTTCGCCACCATAGCCAAGATAACCGTCAACTTCCAAACCGTCGCCTACATCTGCGGTCCAAGCGCCTGCATAGAAACCACTTTGCTCGTAGTCCATTCCAGCGCTTGCAGAGGCGTTCTTTTGGTATATACCTCTGTAATAGTATTCGGATACAAATCCAACGTTATAAGAAACGTCAGCGCTTGCTACTGATGACGTTAACAACGAACCTGAAACGATGGCGCCTACTGATAAGATTTTTGCGAATGTTTTCATTTTCTCTCCTGACATTTTCAAAGCTAATATTTTGCTTGCTTAAATTGCTCTCATAGTGAGCAATTATGTATAAGGAGATGCAATAAAAGGGCCACATTTTGCTACGACTGATTTCACTTCAAAAAGCGTTGTCAGAGAGTTGATATAACGTCTAATCTGATCGCCCTATATCAATCTGCCACAAATAAAATTATTTGTTTGCACCGCAATGGTGCACGAGGCATTGGACCTAAATCGTCTTGCCCAGTTTTTGTGCGCTAGGCGGACGGCATATTATCGGCGAGCCGAAAATATACCAATCTACATCCCACACCTTCCCAAGTCGGGCATTTACCCTGCCAGCGCATTTGAAGAGAACTTTTTTGGCCCAGGCCCTGAGGTTTAATGGAGATGATTGTTAGCAACGATCTTGGCGATTTTATCGACCGTTCAAAGTTGACCCAAATATTGCTCTAAACGTTGCTGATTCATGGCAAATGAACCCTTCATTTCCTTAGCAGCGACTTCGATTTCTTCCATATTCACGGCCTCGCCCACCTGAATCACGCCGACCATGGCCATAACTACGTGGGGGTCACATTGGTAGACGTACACGCCTTCCGTATTCAGCGTAACACTGATGTCTCTGCTCATAGATCCAGCCCAGGCCTCAGCGCCACTTGGAATCATGCCGGTAATAGATGCAGAATTATGGGCTAAATCCGTTGCCTTAAAGTGGATAGTATCTCCAACCGATACCTTTATCGCCGCTGGTTCAAATATCATAGACCCTCCAGGTCCAGAATTGAGCATTTTTACTTCGTGCTCGCTTCCTGTGGAGAGAGAAATTTTAGTTAGCTGGGGCGCGGCAGCTATTGGCATAACCATTTCCCCTTCCGATTTTTCTGCTCTAGCTAGCTTTCCATGCGGTTTCAGACGATCACTAATTTCGTCATCGGTGCCTGGCGGCAAAGCCACTGCGGTCAGTCCGAAGGATACAAGGACCGTTAAAATCACTGTTGAACAACTCAGTCTCAAAGGAAGTCTCCTAATTACTTTTATAAAAAATTTGCTGCGATGCTAAGCGCGCGCAGTATATCCCTAAGGGCGGGTCGCGTCGAACAACTCACGCCCGATAAGCATTCGCCGTATTTCGCTGGTACCCGCACCAATTTCGTAAAGCTTGGCATCGCGTAACAATCGCGCCGCCGGATAATCATTTATGTAGCCATTGCCACCGAGAGCTTGGACCGCCTGCAACGCATGCTGGGTGGCTTTTTCTGCCGCATACAAAATGCAGCCGGCGGCGTCAAAGCGAGTGGTGCGCTTATCGTCACAGGCAGATGCCACCGCATAAACATATGATCTAGCCGCGTTCATCTCGGTGTACATATCGGCAACCTTGCCTTGCATAAGCTGGAACTCGCCAATGGATTGGCCAAATTGCTTTCGCTCATGCATGTAAGGCATAACCGTATCCAGACAGCTACGCATGATGCCTAATGGACCACCAGCCAGTACCACTCGCTCATAATCCAAACCGCTCATCAAAATACCAACACCTTGCCCTACCTTGCCAAGTACTTGGGTCTTAGGGACCCGACAATCATCGAATATGAGTTCCGCAGTGTCAGACCCGCGCATTCCCATTTTGTCGAGCTTTGTACCTGTGCTGAAACCCTGCACGGATTTTTCAATTAGAAATGCCGTTATACCTTTGGAGCCTGCTTCAGGGTTAACCGTGGCATAAACCACCAAAATATCTGCGCCGGGGCCGTTGGTAATCCACATTTTGCTACCATTCAAAACGTAGTCGTCGCCATCATCCACTGCGCGCAAGCTCAAGCTTACGACGTCAGAGCCAGAGTTATGCTCACTCATTGCTAACGCGCCAAGGAATTCTCCTGAAACCAGTTTCGGCAAATAGGCATTTTTTTGCACATCATTGCCGAAGCGTGAGATTTGATTTACACAAAGATTTGAGTGAGCGCCATAAGAAAGCCCTACAGATGCAGAGGCTCTACTAATTTCCTCCATAACAACTGTATGCGCCAAGTAACCTAAGTCGACACCCCCGTATGCTGGATCTACCGTCATACCATGTACGCCAAGATCGCCAAGCTTGGTCCAAAGATCCCGGGGGAATTCATTATCTTTATCTATCTGAGCCGCACGAGGAGCTAATTCTTTGGCACAAAAATGAGCAACGCTGTCCCTCAGTTGCTGCACGGTTTCATCAAAACCAAAGTCAAAATCAGGCAAAATACTCATGATATAAATCCCCTCAAGTTAGTTGAGGAATAATAGCCTACTCGTCATCCGGTTGGCTTTAGTTGAGAGAGATTAGCTTTGGAAAATTGCTTCGACAGGGAGAACACTTTTGCTTCAAGAAAGTAGATATCGGGGATAAAAGTTCTGCGTAGTCTCTTCTTTAGCACTACAATATAGAGCGAAATTTGCGATGGGTTAATGGGTTAATGGGTTAAGAGAGGTTGTATGGCCGGTAATTTGGACAGTTTGCTAAACAACAACAAAGCTTGGGCAAAAGGCGTTGTAGCGAAGGACCCCGAATTCTTCTCGAGGTTGGCCCAGCAGCAGCAACCAGAATATCTTTGGATAGGTTGTTCTGATAGCCGGGTACCGGCTAATCAGATTAGCGGTCTTTTGCCGGGAGAAGTTTTTGTTCACCGCAATGTGGGCAACGTGGTTATGCACACCGACCTAAACTGCGTCAGTGTTATTGAGTACGCAATTACTGTACTACAGGTGCGCCATATTATCGTTTGTGGTCATTATCAGTGCGGTGGAGTGAAGGCGGCGATGGAAGATAATGCTAAAG
>CAUZON010000075.1:0-5732 GCA_963581445.1 Gammaproteobacteria bacterium
CAACGACGTCAACAATAACAACACAGCCAACTTTGCAGCGCCTGGTACCGCGGTATCAGGTGTACCCGCAGGTTCAGGAATAATGGTCAACTCGAATGACCAAGTAGAAATTTTTAATAACCGTATAGCCGACAACAACACTGCCAATATTTTGATCTCTAGTTATTTCAGTGCTAATTACGCAGGCCAACGAACATTAGCAGCTGAGTTTGACCCCTACCCCGAGGAGATTTTTATCTATGACAATACCTTCTCTGGAGGCGGCACAGCACCCGGTTTCGATTACTTAGTGCAGTTACGAGATGCCATTTACGGCCCGTCCGGCGCATTCCCTGACATCATATGGGACGGCATCATTGATCCGAACAAGCCAGAGGACAAACAAGTCATTTGCGTCGCTAACGGTGACGCCCAACTGCTCAGCATCGACGCCGGCAATGAGTTCAACGACGCTGGTGTAGATATGCAAAAACACAATTGTACCGTTGCAAAATTGGCACCTATTGAGCTGGCGGGAAGCTAGGGGTTGAACGAATTGACTAGAACAAAGGTAACTGTCGCGTTCTGGCTTTGCGCAGCCCTTCTATCTGGCTGTGGCCAGGGCGAGGTAAAACACTTCAACACTGATGACTACCCCCAAGCCCTATCAGATTGGGGGGTTATTGAGCTCCAAGGTGAACATCTAAAGGTTAACGACTCAGCCGTGGTCTATGACCTCAATACCGCGTTATTCTCTGACTATGCCCTGAAACTCAGAACGGTGTTTGTTCCAAACGGTGAGAGCGCCGCTTACCACCCGACGGACACCTTCGCGATGCCCGTGGGCAGCATTATCAGCAAAACTTTTTTCTACCCTAAAGACGCCAAGGGCCGCCTAATGACCACCAGTACTTGGCAAGGTAACCCAATGGATATATCCAGCACCACGCATCAGTTGGTGGAAACACGCTTGCTGGTGAAGCAAACTGAAGGCTGGGATGCATTGTCTTACATCTGGCAAGGCGATGAGGCTTACCTCAGCGTCACGGGCAAATTGCAAAGATTGACCTTGGCTAATGACCAGCCTTTGAACTACTTGGTACCCAGCCGTAACCAGTGCGCGTCCTGTCACGCGACCAATCACACCACTGGCGAACTTCGACCCATAGGTATAAAGGCTCGACACCTGAATAGAACCACCAGCTTGTATCAAGAGAACCAATTAGCACATTGGCAAAGTAAGGGCATATTGCAAGGTGTCACTGAACCTGCCCCAGCTAACGCACTTTGGGATGATACAAGTGCAAGCCTCAACCATAGAGCACGTTCTTACTTAGACATAAATTGCGGGCACTGTCACAACCCGGCTGGCGCAGCCGACACCTCCGGCCTGCTACTAGACTACGAAGATCACCCAAGGACCGCAATGGGCTACTGTAAGCCCCCTATCGCAGCAGGCAAAGGCTCAGGCGGCAGATTGTACTCTATTGTCCCCGGCCACCCTGAGGCCTCCATTTTGAGCTTTCGCCTAGAAACCAATAACCCTGCCATGATGATGCCGGAACTCGGCAGATCACTAGTGCACAGCGAGGGCGTGAAACTGGTTTCGTCTTGGATAGCTCAGCTTGAAGGAGAGTGCATCTAGCAACTGCTTGTCGGCCAAAGAAACATTGGCTATGAAGACGCAAGTGCTAACTCCGCCGCATGAAGCTAGATTTGCCACGCAACTCTACCTGGCCCTGCCTCCCTTTGTGCAGTCCTGCTCTTGTTTCTGGATCCTACTGAGAACTTCCCTTATTCACTCGGAGCCCTACTCTCAAAAACCTCTTTGACCTCTTTGACAAAAGAGAGCGCCTCGACCTCTAACCAGAACTCGCCGGGGTATCGACCGGCTCCGCTCGCATCTCCTTTAACCGAACAACGATCTCTTGATGACGAGCGCGAGTCAGACCATATTTGGAATAACAATAAATACTCACTACGGCAAAACCAGAGACAATGGGACCGTAAATCCAGCCAAGCCATGCCACCGTAACAGCAGGCACATCAGTAGCTGACTGAATAGCGTTTCCAGTGGGCCAATCAATCAAGGTCAAAGCAAAGCCGGCCACTACCGTGCCTGCACCTGTGGTGACTTTATTAGAGAAGGAGATTGCCGAGAAGAAAATACCTTCCTGACGCTGCCGAGTCTGTAGTTCATGTTCGTCTACCACATCGGCAACCATAGAGTTAAATGCAACCAATGCTTGAACGACACCAAAACCTTGAATGAACTTAATAACAATCAATGAGGTCAACAGTTCACTTGTGCCATTTTCTGGCAATACATCCATAAAGCGCAAAACAATGGGCAGCACTTGACAAGTCGCCCAACAGCCTGTGCCGAATAAAATCGAGGGTTTCTTATCAAACAAAACCGTAAAGCGCCGAGTAAATAACGTACCAATTAACGCGCCAATTGGCGTGGCCATAAAGAATAGTAGATTGCCTTTACTCTGCAGCTCCCAAAAGTAGGTGTTCATATGTAGGTTGAGTGCATGATCTACGCCAACCATCATGTAGACAACCAGTACCCCACAGAACAACCAGCGAAACGAAATATTAGTTAACGCTGACGCTAACTCTCTAAAGGTTCTTTTCAATACGGGCAGAAGACCGCCAACAATAGCATCC
Organism: Gammaproteobacteria bacterium; assembly: GCA_963581445.1. Taxonomy (GTDB): domain Bacteria; phylum Pseudomonadota; class Gammaproteobacteria; order Pseudomonadales; family Azotimanducaceae; genus UBA4421. Next base: position 2,653 of record CAUZON010000075.1, read on the forward strand.
GTTTTAGCCTGGGGCAGATAAGGTACACGACTCTCAGTACCGCGCGCAGTGATGCCAACAGCCGTACACATAATGAGTGCCATGGTGAGTCCAAAAGGCCCGTAAGCGCTGGCGTCAAATTGGCCTTCGGAAAAAAACACGTAGAAACCGATGAAGTAGGTCAGCATGTGGCCTACGTAACTGAAGAAGTATCTGTAGGCAACTACCTCGGTGCGCTCGTTAAAGTCTTCAGACAACTCAGCGCCCAGCGCAACGTGAGGCACGTGATAAAGGGTCATGGCTACACGGGTGAGTACCGCAAAGGTTGTAAGCCAAACAAACAAACTAAATTCGGATAACTCAGGCGGGCTAAACAGGCCATAAAAAGCCAGCCCCAAGGGGAGAATGGACCAATACAAAAACGGATGCCTACGACCCAGCTTGCTGCGCCAGTTATCAGACATCGACCCCACCAGTGGATCTGAGATGGCATCAAAGGCCAGCGCAATACCCACGGCAAAGCCAGTATAAATAGTGGGTAAGCCCAGCACTTGAGTATAGTAAAAAAAGACAAACACATTGAACGCACCATTCTTAATGCCTTCCGCTGCTTGCCCAACTCCGTAACTTACTTTTATTCCGCGAGTCAGCGGAGGTGTTGTCCCATCCATAGCCAAAGAGTACACGAGCGATGCCAGGAATAACTAATAATCGAAACCAGAACGAGATTTTTCTCGGCGCGCGAAATAACTAGAAGGTACTTTAGCTTCGAAGCCGTTTGCCATAGGCTCGGTGACGAAGAAAAAGAACAAAATTATTGCTGACTAGAAAAACGCTAAGGACCAACTCATGAGCACCCAGAGCATGGACAACAACAACCCCATGGACACGCCATTGATATGCCCTACCCAAACGGTGATAGAGGACTGGATCGACTACAACGGCCATCTCAACATGGCCTACTACCATGTGATTTTTGACCGCGGCGTGGACCATTTCTTTGACTATTTGGGGGTCGGCTCGGTCTATGCGCGCAGTGGCGCAGGTTCATGCTTTTCAATGGAAGTGCATGTGAACTACCTGAATGAAGTGGCGTTAAACGATGGAGTTGAAGTGCGCCTTCAGCTATTAGACTTTGACAGCAAACGCCTGCATTTCTTCCAAGAGATGTATCACAAGAAAGAGGGTTATCTAGCCGCCACCTCCGAACAGTTGTCTCTCCATGTAGATATGCAGACACGCAAAACAGCAGCCTTTCCTGACGCAGTGCTGGCTAACTTAGAAAACGTCATGGCGAGACATGCAGAGCTGCCGACACCGCCTCAGGTGGGTCGAGTAATAGGCATTAAACAGAAGTAACTAACGATCACGTTGGCGAGATGGCCAGAGATAAGAATACGTAAAGCAAGCGCCCTGCTCCCTTAGAACGAGTTCTCCGGGGCCAGGAGCGAACTTCACGCCCTCTAGAGACAGGTCCGAAGAGAACGGCTCTTTAATGTAAAAACAACTCCGGCGGCAGCGCCCTCCAACATGTGGACTCAAAGAAGGGCGGACTATTAAACCAATAGGCCACCCTCTTTGAACGCGCTATTCAACGTATCTAACGAGCTGTCTAACTCGCGTTTAGCTGTCCATTAATAGCCTTCAAGCACGCCATAGCGATTGCGGTGAAAATTTACATCGCCAAAAGTTTGCTCAGAAACCGCAGCGCGCTTAATGAAGAACCCGATCTCGAATTCGTCAGTCATGCCAATACCGCCATGCATCTGAATACCTTCGCGAGAGACAAGGTTATAAGTCTCGCCAACCTTAGTCTTTGCAAGGCTTGCGAGTTTGGCAATCTCATCCGCATCGCGGCTTTCGTCCAATGCAGTCAATGCTTCCAAAACGCAGGATTTAGAGAGTTCAATTTCGCAGAACATGTCTGCAGCACGGTGCTTGAGTGCCTGAAACGATCCAATAGCCACACCAAACTGCTTACGTTCTTTTAAATAAGCGACAGTGCGTTCAAAGCATTCTTGCAGACCACCCAACATCTCAGCGCAAAGCCCGATACGAGCGATGTCCAGCGCTGCATCCAATGTATCAGCGCCCTGACCCAGCGATCCGATAAGAGCATCAGCAACCACTGTAACGTTAGTAAGCGTGACATTTGCCGCGTTGCGAGAATCCGCCATGATTGTGCGCGTAACACTAACACCGTCTGCTTTAGCATCGACCAAAAACAAACTAATGCCGTCTCTTGAATGTGTATCACCAGAACTGCGAGCAACAACGATCAAATGATCAGCTACATTGCCATCAAGCACAAAAGTCTTGCTGCCAGACAACGAATAGCCGTCGCCAAAAGCAGTCGCTGTTGTTGCAATATTGTAAGGGTTGTGACGATGAGATTCTTCTAAAGCGAGTGCCAGTAACAACTCACCCGCCGCCACTTTAGGCAGTAGTTCGTTTTTTTGCTCGTCAGAGCCGCCAACATTAACAACGGTGCCGCCAACCCATACCGAAGCGTAAAGAGGACTGGCGGTTAACGTTCTACCAGACTCCTCGGTTACCACACCAAGGCCTTTATAACCGAAAGCAAGGCCACCGTGCTCTTCACTCCAAGGAATAGCAGCCCAACCTAGCTCGACCATAGAGTTCCATGTGCCACGGTCAAAGCCGTCAGAATTTGCATCATCGCGCAGTGCGCGCAACTGAGTGATAGGCGTATTGGTTGTGCAAAAATCCTTTGCACTGTCTTTGAGCATCGTTTGCTCTTCGTTCAAAATCATTGGCATGAGAGCCTCTCCATTTACAACCAGGTCAAGCGTACTGCATTAGACCAAAATATTTTGCTTACATTAGAACGCATAATTAAATGATTTGTTCAACTTCCGTGAAATAGTGATGCTGGTGAGCGACTAAAACGCTTCCCGCAATGACCACCTGCTGCTACTTTCGTGCACGGGGCAATGAAACCAAAATATTGACTAAAAGTCGAGCGCGCGGGTAGCTAATCGCCCATGCGGTATTCCCCAAACAAAGCTTAGCTCTCAATAGAATCCTCCTACCTGAGATAGTCCCTAATGAAACAAGCTAAAAACTATTTCGAACAGAAT
>CAUZON010000076.1:0-5630 GCA_963581445.1 Gammaproteobacteria bacterium
AATGGGCTCAATACCATGCTTTTTAAAGATATTGACAATTTCACGCATGGTTAGCTCAACGCCCTCAATCAACGCCGACGCAACTTCACGTTGCTCATCGGTAGCAACCTCTAAGCCACGCTTGAGGTTGTCATACACAGGCAGAAGATCACGAGCCAGCTTAGAGCCGCCATAATTTTCAGCCTCACGACGATCTCGCTCACTTCGTTTGCGGGAGTTCTCGGCATCAGCCAAGGCGCGCATCCACTTATCTTTCAGATCATCGCGTTCAACACGAAGTGCTTCAAGCTCAACACGCAGGGCATCAAGCTCGAGCTCTTCCTTGGTATATTCATCTTCACCGTACTCTTCTTCTTCAGCAAGACTAATGTCTTGTAAAAAGTCTTCTTCATTCTCTATCGCCATCTGGGCCTAACCTCGATCAGATAAAACTCGCCCAATCATCTGGGCAGTATAATTCACAATTGGCACAATCCTACCGTAATTCAAACGCGTGGGTCCAATTACGCCAATAGCACCAATAACCATTCGGTCAGCGTTCATATAGGGAGAAATTACCAAAGAGGAACCCGAAAGTGAAAAGAGTTTGTTCTCAGAGCCAATAAAAATGCGAACGCCGTCACCTTCATCGGTTAATTGCAAGAATTCTGCAATATCACGTTTGCGTTCAAGGTCATCAAACAACACCCTCACCCGCTCCAAATCCTCTGCAGTGCCAGCTTTTTCTAAAAGATTCGACCTGCCTCGCACAATCAGACGCTCATTGTCTCCACCAGCGTCTTGCATCACCGCAATTCCAGCCTCCACAAGGCTCGTGGTTAGCACATCGAGTTCAGAGCGATGCTTCTTTATTTCCAAGCTGATTGTGGACTGAAGTTCTTGGAGTGTTTTTCCCTGACCAATAGCATTTAAAAAGTTTGCCGCCTCACGCATCTGGCTGAGGGTTTGGCCGAGGGGTGGTCGAAAAACACGGTTTTCAACCTCTCCGTTCGCAAAAACTAGCACTACAAGAGCACGGTCTGTTGCTAAAGATACAAACTCAATGTGCTTTATAGGTGACGATTTTTTAGGCGCGAGCACTAAGGATGCCCCATGGGTCAAGCCAGATAATGCACTGGACATACGATCAAGCATACTAGTGACGCTGTCACTTTCATCCATAGTGGCTGCAATCTTTCTTTGATCAGCCTCGTCTGGGTCGCCGACCTCCATGATGCCGTCCACAAACATCCGCAGGCCAAGCTCTGTAGGTTGGCGACCTGCAGAAGTGTGTGGACTATCCAAAAGCCCCAAAACCTCTAAATCTTTCATTACGTTACGAATCGTAGCGGCACTCACCTGTTGGCTCATTTGCTGGGTCAGCGTGTTGCTACCCATAGGCTCACCAGAAGAAAGATAGCTTTCCACAATCCTCTGAAACACTTCGCGACTGCGCATGTCCATCTCTGAAAATAGTTCTTGTGACGAATCCATTCACCTAGCCCTTGCCATTTGGGGTGTGCATCGCATATTCGCCCATGAACACTGAGAGGACAAGCTATGCGACCATCCAATCGAGAATTAAATCAAATGCGCGACATTGTGATCGAAACGGGGGTCACGCGTCATGCGGAGGGCTCTTGTTTGATCAAGATCGGAGATACACATGTTTTATGTACCGCCAGCCTAGAAGAGCGGGTTCCGTCTTTTCTGCGCAACTCTGGTCTCGGGTGGGTTACTGCCGAGTACGGCATGCTTCCTCGCGCAACCCACACGCGAATGCGCCGGGAAGCTAAGAACGGCCAGTCAGGCCGTACACAAGAGATTCAGCGGCTAATTGGCCGCAGCTTACGCGCCGGCGTCGATCGATCCGCCTTGGGCGAACGTCAGATCAGTATTGACTGCGACGTAATTCAAGCAGACGGCGGAACTCGTTGTGCAGCGATCACAGGCGGCTGGGTAGCTCTGAGCTTAGCTGTGCAAAAACTTATGAAGGCTGGTGATATCCAAAGTCATCCACTTTTAGATCCAGTGGCAGCAGTAAGCTGTGGAATTTATGCAGGTCAGGCTGTTTTGGACCTAGACTACCCAGAGGATAGTGAGGCTGGCGTTGACGGTAACTTCGTAATGCTGGGTTCGGGAAAAATTGTTGAAGTTCAAATGTCAGCCGAAGGCTCAACCTTTTCGCGCGACCAAATGGGACAATTAATGGACTTGGCAGAGGCGGGTATTTCACAATTGGTGGAAGCACAGATGGCAGCCATCAGCTAATGCGCAAACTCACAGAAGCAAAAATCATCTTAGCTAGCCATAATAAAGGCAAGTTACGCGAAATCCAGTTATTATTAGAACCCTTTGGGATTGAGTGTGTGAGCGCAGGTGATCTTGGGCTAGAAGAGCCAGACGAAACTGAAACCTCCTTTGCTGGGAACGCACGCCTGAAGGCACATTTTGCAGCGACGGCGGCTAACTTTCCGGCATTATCAGACGACAGTGGCATTTCTGTCGACGCTCTGGACGGAGCGCCTGGCGTTTATACTGCTGATTGGGCCGAAACGCCTGATGGCCGGGACTTTAAGCTAGCTATGGCCAGGGTTTGGAACAGGCTGGAGGCCGCAGCAGCACCGTATCCACGCAAAGCACAGTTTAATTGCACGTTATGTTTGGCTTGGCCTGATGGTCATGACGAAATTTTTGAAGGTACTGCTGCAGGGCGCGTTATTTGGCCAATGAGGGGAGTTCATGGCTTTGGGTTTGACCCAGTATTTCAGCCCGATGGCCATGCGTTGACCTTTGCCGAAATGCTACCAGAGCAAAAGCAGCCCCTTACGCACCGGGCTGACGCCTTTGCCAAGCTGGTGGCTGGCTGTCTTGAATGAAGATTGGCGCCATGGGGGTTTTGGGCTTTATATTCACTGGCCCTTTTGTGAAGCAAAGTGTCCATATTGTGACTTTAATTCTTACGTCAGCCCCAGTGTAGATGATGACGTCTGGGAGAAGGCCCTGCTATCCGAATTAGATCGACATGCAGAGCTTACAAAGGGCCGGCTTTTAAACTCAATCTTCTTTGGTGGCGGGACACCCAGCCTAATGCCACCTTCTATGGTGGAACGTTTGATCAGTCGTGCATTGGACCACTGGACTGCAGCAAACAACATTGAAATCACCCTTGAAGCAAATCCATCTTCGGTGGAAGCAGCCCGCTTTGCTGATTTCCACGCCGCGGGTGTTAACCGGATCTCAATGGGCATCCAAGCGCTGAATGACCCTGATTTAAAACAGCTTGGCAGACTTCACTCCGTTGCTGAAGCCATGACAGCACTTAAAATCGCTAAGCAGACTTTTAGCCGAGTTAGTTTTGATTTAATTTATGCACGACAGAACCAGTCCCTACCAGAATGGCGCTTAGAGTTAGCTAAAGCAATTTCATTGAGCGACGGCCACCTATCGCTATATCAGCTTACAATTGAGCCGGGCACAGCCTTCGGCTTTCGTGCCGAAGCTGGAAAACTGCGTGGCCTACCAGATGAAGATCTGGCTGCTGACATGTTTGATTTTACAAATGAGGCCTGCTCATCTGCAGGTCTTGCGGGGTATGAAGTTTCAAATTATTCGTATAAAGGTCTGGAATCATTACACAATATAATATATTGGCAGGGTGGAGATTATATTGGTATCGGCCCAGGAGCTCACGGGCGCCTAACCTTAGGTAGGAGGCGTATCGCGACACAGACTGCCCTTGCCCCGATAGCATGGTTAGACCGTGTTTCCCTAAAGTCCAGCGGCACAGTAAAATCAGAAGTCCTTTCTAAAACTAGCCACGCAAACGAATTAATCATGATGGGCTTGCGATTGCAGAGCGGCATTTCACGCTCCAGAGTGGAAGCAATTGCGGGCCAGCCACTACTGATCCCTGAGCATCTGATTGAATTGGGCTTAATTGAATTAAACAACGACGAGGTCCGTGCTACCGACAGCGGCCGCCTCTTACTAAATCAACTTGTTGAAGCGGTTATGTATTAGGGTCCCGCCAGGCGGCGGCAGAGCTCGTCAAGCTGTTCAAGATCCTTATAGCTTATTGTGACTGAACCACCTTCTTGACCAGAATTATGCGAAATCAACACATTCATTTTCAAAGCAGCTGACAGATCGCCCTCAAGCGCGCGGGTATCTGCATTCCTATGCGAGCGGCTGGGTCGCTCTGACTTTAGCACCTTTGGCTGCTTAACGAGCTTTTCAACCTGACGGACTGATAGGCCACGGCTAACGATTATACGAGCCAACTCTGAAGCATTGGGCGCAGTGATAAGGGCTCGAGCGTGACCGCTGGACAGCTTACCCGCTATCACAAGTGCTTGAACATCTTCTGGGAGTGCCAAAAGTCTGAGATTGTTGGCGATGTGGGGGCGCGATTTCCCAAGAGCCACAGCCATTTTCTCTTGTGTATGCCCAAACTTGTCCATGAGTTGGCGGTACCCAATAGCTTCTTCAATAGGATTAAGGTCGGATCGTTGGATATTTTCAATAATTGCAATTTCAAGAACATCTCGGTCAGAGAGCTCTCGAACAACTATAGGCAATTCATGCAACTGTGCCATTTGCGCGGCGCGCCATCGACGTTCGCCAGCAACAATCTCAAAATCTCCAACTCGGCTTGGATGTGCGCGGACTAAAAGTGGCTGTATAATCCCCTTTGACCGAATCGAATTGCTCAAATCGCTCAAATCATCGGCATCAAAGTGTCTACGTGGTTGGTTGGGATTGGGATGTATTTTCTCTATTGGAGAAAATACACCAACCCTAAGTTCAGTCGAGGCGGAACTTATATTGTTAGCCACTGGCTCTATGTCGGCCATAAGGGCTGATAGGCCGCGGCCCAAGCCGCGTTGGCGTTTGGTTGTATCGACCATTTGATTTCCTAACTTGACTGATTCCGACGGACCAGAACCTCTTGCGCCAAAGCCCGATACGCCCTGGCACCTTTAGACCTGCTATCATAACTTAAAACCGGCATAGAAAAAGACGGTGCTTCGCTAATACGTACATTCCGTGGAATGACAGTCTTAAAAACCAATTCACCAAGATTCTCTCGAGCGTCTTCTTCAACTTGTAAAGACAATCTATTGCGAGCGTCAAACATGGTGAGCACTACACCCTCAATCCTCAATCCTGGATTACCAAGATTTCGCACCTCCCGAACCGACGTTAAAAGCTGAGAGAGCCCCTCAAGCGCAAAAAATTCACTTTGAAGGGGAATTATTAAGGCGTCGGCGGCAATAAGGGCGTTGACAGTCAAAACATTGAGAGACGGTGGACAATCAAAAAAAATATAATCGTAATGAGACAAGTCTGAGCTTGCTAATACCGTTCGTAATAAATGACTTCTATTTTTCGTATTGGCGAGCTCTATATCAGCAGAACTGAGGTCTGTAGTTGAAGGAACTAGAAACAAATTCTCAACATCTGTTTTTATTACAAATCGTTCCTCTAGAACCTCGCCGACCAGAACATCATAAGTTGTAAACTCACGCTCATCAGCAGCAGAGCCAAGCCCCGTTGACGCATTCCCCTGTGGATCCAGATCCATAATCAGCACCCTTTGCCCAACCTCGGCAAAGGCTGCAGCCAAGTTTAGAGTTGTGGTTGTCTTG
>CAUZON010000077.1:0-5423 GCA_963581445.1 Gammaproteobacteria bacterium
CGGTCAGTACGCAGACTATCTGAACTTGGAACTTATTCCCTTTGTGGATGAACAACTCAGAACCCTAGCTTCAAGAGACCATCGCGGTTGTTTTGGCAAATCATCTGGCGGCTACGGCGCACTGCGAATGGCTATGGACTACCCGCAATATTGGGGCGGTATTGCCAATCATTCTGGCGACGCTTATTTCGATTTTGTCTACAAAGCCGAATGGCCTGAAGTACTCACTCATTTACAAAAGTACGCAACACCAAAGCGCAAAGAGGGCTTGCGCAAAAATATCTCTGGCCAAGCAAAAGCTGGACAAGATGATGGGCGTATTAGGAGCTTTCTAGAAGACATTTGGTCACGCAACCCGAACGGACATGACCCACTGGCGGGTAAGGACATCATGGCGTTGATGTTGGTGGCTATGGCCGCCAGCTACGACACTGATCCAACTTTGCCCAATGGCTTCGGCTTACCTTTCGACCTTGAAAACGGCAAGTTTTTGCAAAATCGCTGGCGAAACTGGTTACGTCACGATCCCATTCACATGAATTCGCGACAGAAGAAAAATTTAAAATCGCTAAAGGCTATATTCATCGACTGCGGCTGGCGCGATCAATTTCACATTCACTATGGCAGCCGCCAACTCTCGGAAGTTCTGCAGGAAGCGGGCGTGGAGCACCGCTACGAAGAATTCAATGGCACCCACTCAGGGGTAGACCATAGATTGGACATCAGCCTCGTATTTTTGGCGAAAAAGCTAAAGTGATCCAACTAGCTCTATGGCAAATCGATCTGCCAAAGTCAGCTAATTAGAAAACGCCGCGCTAGAGAGCAGTATTAGTCAGAGCCCAATACTGCCTGCAACATAGCGTCCAGTGAGGTCAATTGTTCCATGCCCAAAAGTTTCATGGTCGGCGCTGAGTCAATATTGTCGTCATGGTCGAGTACGCCCAACATGGCACTGGTGATGGGTGGATTGCCGAGGAATTGTTCTAACAGGCCTGCCACTAAATAACCCAGACCAATCGGCAGTGATACAAAAATTGGCGTGTTCGCGAAAAGATCTGCGCCACGTTGATAAAGCTGCTTCCGGGTCAGGCATTCAGGGCCGCCCAAGTCGTACCCACCCTCTAATTGATGTATCGACGCCGCGCATATGCCGTTAACCACATCACCTGCGTAAATCGGCTGCTCCAAGCTATCGCCGCGAAAAACAAAGCCATTTTTGCAGGTAGCACGACGCCTCAGAGCACTGCTTGCATAATCACCTTCGCCTAACACCATGGGCACGCGCAGCGTACAAGCACTAGGGTCACCAGCAGCAAGAATAGCTTCGGCTTGTCCTTTTGAGGCCAAGCAGGCATTTGCCGCACTAGCTTTAGAGCCGACAATAGAAAGGTAAGTAATATGTTTTACGCTTGAAGCTGCTAGCGCTTCAACAAGCGCGGCACAGCTGTCTTCGTGGGCCGCCTGATAAGTGGCAAAGGCCGTTGCTTTAAGAATGCCGACAAGGTGCACGGCTCTGTCGCAACCCTGGGCCGCGGCCTGCAGTTGCACAACGTTGGTGTAGTCAGCCACCACCAAAGACACGCGCGCCGCATCTGCCTCAGACAGTTTGCCCGCCGAGGCTGTCAGCTGTTGCAGCGTTCGCAAAGCACTCTCACTACGCACTACCGCCACAATGTCGTCCCTAGTAGACTGCAACAAATGCACAATTAGGCGCCTGCCTAAGTTACCATTGGCGCCTGTTATCAACCATTTCCCTAATACTTCTGAGACCATGCTTTTTCTAAACCTTAATGCAATTTCAAGTATGGACAGCCAAACCAAGGCCACACCTTACAGCGAGCTAATCAAAATGCGCAATTACGCAAACGCAAGCATGGCGCTATTGTGCACTCTTTTGCTCAGCTCATGTGGCTCGCCCATAGGACCTATTGCTGGCGGCAGCCTAGAAGGTGAGGTTATGCCTTGGCCAACAGATTGGTCAATTGCGGAAGAATGTGAAAATGTTTTGTTAGAAACCAACCCGGCAAAACCCTACTCGGTGACCATCTGGGGTGTGGGCGATGAGCGAAATTTTTATATTGCAGCGAGCAAGCAAAGCAATCGCTGGGCAAAGAATATTGAAAAAGATGCTGAAGTCATTTTAAACGTAGACGGCAAGCTTTATGCAGCTAACGCACAGCGTGTCGTCGACAATGCCGAGTTCGAAAAAATTCGACAAGCCTTCGTAGTAAAATACGATGTAGATCCAGACCCTGACTTTAAGGCTGAGGGCGCACTTTACCGCTTAGTTTCGGTTCAATAACCACCAAATCTATGTTGAGATCATGGGCCAATTTATTGACGTTATTGCGGCTTTTAGCGGGCCCATTGCTGGTTTGGCTGATTCTCAATGAAGAATGGTGGCTGACTGCGCTAACCCTGGCCATTGCTATTCTGAGTGATTTCTTCGATGGCAAAATTGCCCGCAAGATGAATCAAGCAACTGCGTTTGGTGGGCTGTTTGATCACGCAACCGATGCAATCTTTGTCAGTTCAGCAGCCTGGGCATTAGCGCAGCTTGGACTCATAAATGGTTTTTTATGGGTTCTCATTTTGCTCGCTTTCGCTCAGTACACCCTAGATTCCAAAGCCTTGAGCGGGCGAATTTTACGCAGCAGCAGACTTGGGAGATATAACGGCATAGCCTACTTTGCATTGATATGCGTTTGTGTGGGGTGCCAATGCTTTTATCTACAAATGCTTAATCCAGTGGTGACCTGGGCGGCTTGGGCACTTGTAGCAACATCGCTGCTTTCAATGGGCGATCGCCTCTACAGCTTGGTTAGACTAGACGCCTAACCACTTTTTGCTGTCAGGACAGATACGTTATTCCTTACTGACAAATAACTCGGCGTTAGCTTTCGGCAAAAACAACACGCCAATGCCTGCGTTAAACAACACGAAAAACGTATGCATAATCAGGCTAAAAACACCTACTTCAGGATAGTCCGGAAACAATACTGTCCAGAGTAATAATGCACCTGCATGGAAGGGTAGCGGCATGGCGGCAGCGACAAAGATCACCGGCAAAAACGCCAGCATTTGACCAAAGCCTACGTCTACATTGAACAGTGACAACGCAATGGTATAAATGAGTACTGCACAAATCAGATTTGGCGCTTTACATAAAAGTAACAATAGATAGTGCTTGGGGCTCGCTTCGCGAAATGCCTTGAAGATTTGTACCTGACGAACCTTTTCAAATATGCCTAAGTAGCCGCGGAAGAAAAGAATGTGTATTGGCAAGTAAAGTGCAGCCACCGCAAACACTGTGGGCAAAATAAGATCCAAACGGATTTGCGTAGATGCGTCTTGAACTAAACCGTAATAAAGACCAACACCGATAGCAGAAAATATAAGTAACTGATAAATCTCTACCAGACCTAATAAAATCATAGTCGACAGCGCCTGCCATCCTGGCACGTTATGGCGCTTCGCTAGGTATAAAGACATTGCGCCCTTACCTACCTGCTCGTTAACTAAAGATAAAATGTAGGCGCTAGCACGAATGGGTAAAACGTCTTTAAGCTTTAGATTTTCTGCGTTGAACCAACGAATTGCACGCCAACTGGCATGCGAGTCTACAAGGAAGAAAAATACCGAATAGGGAATCATTAACGAAAGCCACATAACCCAATCGGCGTCAGCGAAGAAACGCAATAGATACTCCACTACGGTCAAACCCTCGCGAGCCGCTGTGGCTTCCGTACGCGAAAATACCAAGTAAAAACACAGCAGCGTTAAGCCCCAAGAAGCCAGTTTAAAAACTAGCCCGGAAGATTTTTTTGCTGACCCTGTGTCTAAATCATTACTTGGCAGGGCTTCACCTAATGTCTCATCGGACGGATCTTGTGACATATTTTTTCTCTCCAAAGTCGTCTATTAGTCTTCTATTTTTTGCCAGCTATGGCATAGGCGTGAGCTTTAAATTCGTGACTGAACGGGTGCCAGAATCCAGGCATGCGCTGAGTCAAACAAAAGCCGGTAAGGTCAGCTTCGGGTGCCATCCAGCTATGCGTGCCGGCCATGCCGCCCCAGTGATACTCACCTTGTGCACCAGCGGGTTCGCCTTCCTGCAGACTTTCTTTCAGTGCAAAGCCAAGGCCAAAAACCGTGCCTGGCATTGCCCACATTGGGAATGCGACACTCACCCCTTCAGCTAATTGATTGGTTCGCATCAGGCTTAGCGTTTCTGCTTTTAAAATTCGCTGACCGTTCCATTCACCGCCGCTAATGATCATCTTCAAAAATGCAACGTAGTCGGATACCGTAGAAACGAGTCCACCGCCGCCACTTAACCAATTGCGTGGTTGATTGTACTGGCCCGTAACCGGGTCGTCGGCTTTAACCAATCCAGACGCCATTGGCTTAAATATATCTATTGGCGAATACATGGTAGTGAACCGAGAAACTTTTTCGGGCGGCACCCAAAAATCGGTATCTACCATTGCTAACGGCGTAAATATTTTGTCACGCAAAAATTCATCAAACTTCTGTCCGGACAAAACCTCTACCAAACGGGCGCAAATATCGGTCGCCACGGAATAACGCCAGTTAGTGCCAGGCTCATAAGCCAGTGGCAGTTTGGCAAGGCTTGCGCAAAATTCCTCTAGATCCAAACTGAAATCGCTTAGAACATTAACCGTCTTGTTGTAAGCCTGATCAATTATCGAGTCCGGCTCAATGAAGCCATAACTTAAACCCGCGCTATGGCTGAGAATATGTTTTATTAGTATAGGGTTTTTCGCTGCGGCAACATCGTCTGATGAACTTGCATCAGCTTTGAGTACTTGCATGTCGGCAAAATCAGGCATGAATTTACCTAGCGGATCATCCAGCCTAAATAGTCCTTGTTCATAAAGCATCATCAGAGCCACTGAAGTAACCAACTTGGTGCTGGAATACATGCGATAAATCGCGTCTTCGCGCAGCGGCGATTTGTCCTCGACGTTCATATATCCAAAAGTTTTATAGTCAACGATCTCGGTGCCTTGCATCACCACCGTTGCGCAACATGACAAAATGTTTTCTTTCACATAAAAATCCATGCGTTCATGCAAAGGAGTAAAATCTAATTCGCTATTTTCTATCGTTAACGCCATCAACAAGCCCTTGGTTTATGACTTTCAAGGGACGGAGCTTAACACGGCTAAGCGTCTATTCGCCTAGCCAGCCCAACTCACCCAACTTTTCGGCTACCCTCGTAACCTCCGTTGCTTGTCAAAGCGACTAGCCAGCAAAATCTACCAACAGCTGGTAGAGAGTACGCACGCCTTGCTTGAGATTCTCTTCACCTAGACGCTCATCATTGCCGTGCACACCCGAGAATTCTCCCGGTGCAAAGACAAACGGCGAGTAGCCATAACTGGTAATACCCAAATCAC
>CAUZON010000078.1:0-5346 GCA_963581445.1 Gammaproteobacteria bacterium
GCGCTGAGCCAAAACTATCTATTTTACGTTTGCTCGCTGTCTACTAGCGTCATCGTCTATAAAGGTATGCTCACGCCAGCTCAGCTGTTTCCGTTTTATCCAGATTTGCTCAACGTAGACTATGAAAGTCATTTAGCAATGGTGCACTCACGCTTTAGCACCAATACGTTCCCATCATGGGACCGTGCCCAGCCAAACAGATTTATGAGCCACAACGGCGAGATCAATACGCTGTTAGGCAACGTCAATGCAATGAACGCCCGAGAAGGCGTTGCAGAATCTGCACACTTCGGTGAAGAGATTAATAAGTTGTTCCCCATTGTCGAAGCCAACTGCTCAGACTCTGGCAACTTCGACAACGTCTTAGAGTTTTTAATTATGTCTGGCAGATCTCTGCCTGAAGCATTGTTAATGATGATCCCCGAGGCATGGCAACAGCACACAAACATGACCGCTGAAAAGCGCGCCTTTTATGAATACAACTCCTGCCTAATAGAACCTTGGGATGGCCCAGCGTCCATAGCGTTTACCGACGGCACCTGCATTGGCGCGGTATTAGACCGTAACGGCCTGCGCCCTTCGCGTTATTACATCACCGATGACGATAAATGCATTATGGCCTCTGAAGTTGGGGTTGTGCCGGTAGACCCGGCACGGGTCATAGAAAAAGGCCGTTTGCAGCCAGGTCGGATATTTCTCATCGACTTTGAACAAGGCCGCATGATTCCTGACGAAGAACTGAAATCTGATTTAGCAGCACGCAAACCCTACGCATCTTGGGTTGAAAAGCAACGCATAGAACTGACTGATCTTGGGCAGCAAAGTGGCCTAGGGCTTGAAGCAGATACGCTGATTTCTAGAATGCAGGCTTTTGGGTATACCCAAGAAACCATGCAATTTATGCTGCAACCAATGATTAAAGAACTCAGAGACCCGTTGGGCTCTATGGGTAATGACGCCGCCCTTGCGGTTATGTCTGAGAAGCCGCGCATGCTCTACGACTACTTTAAGCAGCGTTTTGCGCAGGTTACCAACCCGCCAATCGATTCTATTCGCGAAGAGGTCATCATGGCACTAGATTGCTATGTAGGCCCAGAGCAAAACCTGCTGCAGTCCGAGCCTGAAAACGCTCACCGTCTACGCGTACCTCACCCCATTTTAACTAATGGTGAGTTGGCCTCCATTCAGAAGATGGATCACCGTAGCTGGAAAACCTGCACTATCGACATTACCTATGCCGCCGGTTCAGGTGAGCAAGGTCTTAAAAACGCATTAGAGCGAATTAACAATGAAGCCCTGCAAGCAATTGCTGACGGCTTTAGTTTGGTTATTCTCAGTGACCGTGGCATCAGCGAACAACAAGTGCCGATGAGCGCGCTGCTTGCTGTGGGAAGCGTACACCAGTTCTTGGTAGCACAGGCTAAACGCAGCCAAATTGGTCTTATCTTAGAGACCGGTGAAGCCAGAGAAGTCCACCATCACTGCTTGCTAGTAGGTTATGGCGCAGATGCCATTAACCCATACCTAGCGTTTGAAGCGCTTTGGGATGCCCAGATACAAGGGGAGTTTGATAGGGTCGCCGGCGTAGAAACGCCAGAAGACGTGGTTTACAACTATCGCAAAGCAGTGGCCAAGGGCATTCTCAAGGTCATGGCTAAAATGGGTATCTCTACCCTACAGTCTTATAAAGGCGCACAAATTTTTGAGGCCGTTGGTCTAGCCAGCGACATCATTACACAAGCATTTACCGGCACGGCTAGCCGCGTTGAGGGTATTTCACTGAGCGTACTCGCTGAAGAAATGCAGCGCAGACACGGCCTCGGTTTCCCCAGTAGAGATGCATCGCCCATAGCGATCTTGCCAAACCCTGGTGACTTCCACTGGCGTCGCAATGGCGAAACCCACATGTGGGATCCAATCGCTGTAACCAACCTTCAGTCTGCTGTAAGACAAAACAACGAAGATGCTTACTGGGCCTTTGCCAAACAAATTAACGAAGAAAACACCCGTAAGGCGACATTGCGCGGTTTGCTAGCGTTTCAAAAAGGCCAGCAGCCTGTACCGCTAGAAGAAGTTGAAGCTGCAAGCGAGATTGTAAAACGCTTCGCGACTGGCGCCATGAGCTTTGGCTCTATCAGTGCAGAAGCACACGAGTCTTTGGCAATTGCCATGAATCGTATAGGTGGTAAGTCCAATACTGGTGAAGGCGGTGAAGATGCCAAGCGTTTCACCCCAATGGACAACGGAGACTCTAAGCGCTCGGCCATTAAGCAAGTAGCTAGCGGCCGCTTTGGGGTAACCATTAATTACCTCAGCAACGCTGACGAACTGCAAATTAAAATTATTCAAGGCGCTAAGCCTGGTGAAGGCGGTGAGTTGCCCGGCGGCAAGGTAGACGATTATATCGCTAGCCTGCGCCACTCAACCCCGGGCGTAGGACTAATCAGCCCACCACCCCATCACGACATCTACTCTATTGAGGACATGGCGCAGTTAATCCATGACTTGAAGAACGCTAATCCAAAAGCACGTATCAGTGTAAAACTAGGTGCAGAAATTGGTGTGGGCACTGTAGCCGCAGGTGTTGTTAAAGCGCGTGCAGATCACGTTGTGATTGCCGGCGACTCAGGTGGTACAGGTGCTTCACCACTGACCTCCATTAAGCACGCAGGTGTACCTTGGGAATTAGGCGTTGCCGAAACTCACCAAACACTCGTTATGAACAATTTGCGCTCACGCGTTGTATTGCAGACAGACGGTCAAATTAAGACCGGACGCGACGTAGCAATAGCGGCTATTTTGGGCGCAGAGGAATTTGGTTTTGCTACCGCACCGCTCATTGCACTGGGTTGCATAATGATGCGTAAGTGTCACTTGAACACTTGCCCAGTAGGTATAGCCACCCAAGACCCAGAGCTGCGTAAGAAATTTACCGGATCACCTGAGCACGTTGTGAACTACCTATTTATGGTGGCCAAAGAACTGCGCATGATTATGGCTGAGCTGGGTGTGCGCACACTCAATGAAATGGTTGGCCGTGTAGACCTACTAAAAACTGATGAAGCCATCAATCACTGGAAAGCGGACGGTGTAGATTTATCTACTATTTTGGCGCCAGCACAGATACCAAACGAATTCCTAGGTAGTTTTGCCATACACGACCAAGATCACGAGCTAGATAAAGCACTAGATAATCAGCTCATTCCATTGGCAGAACCGGCACTAAAAACGGGCGCAAAGGTTTATGCGGAATTACCTATTATTAATACCAACCGCGTAGTTGGCGCAATGCTTTCCAATCAGGTTATCGACCAAGTTGGACCGCAGATGCTTCCGGATGACACCATCCACTTCAAATTCAACGGCAGCGCCGGTCAAAGTTTAGGTTGCTGGTTGGCTAAGGGCATTACCTTAGAAGTTGAAGGTGATGCAAACGACTTTGTAGGTAAAGGCTTATCGGGTGGACGTGTAATTGTCTATCCACCCAAGGTCAGCACATTTGCAGCAGAGGACAATATTCTGCTCGGCAACGTTGCCTTATATGGCGCAACGTCAGGTGAAGCATTCTTCCGCGGAGTAGCAGCGGAGCGTTTCTGTGTAAGAAACAGCGGCGCTGCAGCGGTAGTAGAAGGTGTTGGCGATCACGGCTGCGAATACATGACAGGCGGCCGAGTAGTTATTTTAGGCGGCACCGGACGCAACTTTGCCGCAGGCATGAGTGGCGGCATCGCCTACATTTGGGACCCTAAATCTGAATTCAGCGTCAACTGCAACCTGGAAATGGTAGACCTAGATCCCATAAATGAAGCTGGTGACATCGCAGAGCTACAAGACTTAATCCAAAAGCATGCGGATTTAACCGGCTCAGTAGTCGCAGAAAAAATCCTCGCAAACTGGGAAAGAAGCCTTGGCGAGTTTGTAAAAGTTATGCCAAAAGATTTAAAGCGCGTACTAGAAGAGCGTAGTCAACAAATGAGCGCGGGTTAATAACCGCCTTGAGTTACAGAAAAGATTTGAGAAAAAGTAATGGGTAAACCCACAGGATTTATAGAGTTTCCACGCAATGCCGCGCCTTATCGCTTGCCGGCAGATAGGTTGTTAGATTTCAACGAAATCTATACAGACCATGACGTACAACGATTAAGCACACAAAGTGCACGCTGCATGGATTGCGGGGTGCCATTTTGTCAGTCTGAAGAAGGTTGCCCAATTCACAACCTTATTCCAGAGTGGAACGACCTAGTATTCAGAGATCAGTGGAAAGAAGCACTGGACCGCCTGCACCAAACCAACAACTTCCCAGAGTTTACGGGCCGCGTTTGCCCAGCACCTTGCGAAGGCGCCTGTGTGTTAGGCATTACCGATCCAGCAGTAACCATTAAAAATATTGAAATGGCGATTATCGATCGCGGCTACGAAGAAGGCTGGGTACTACCCAACATTCCCGCATTACGATCTGGCAAAACTGTAGCCGTCATTGGTTCAGGACCAGCAGGCTTAGCTGCAGCGGACCAACTAAACAAAGCCGGTCACAGCGTCACGGTTTATGAACGCGCAGACAGAATTGGCGGCCTATTAATGTACGGCATTCCAAACATGAAACTCGCCAAAGACGAAGTCGTAGAACGCAGAGTTCAGTTACTACGAGAAGGTGGCGTGCAGTTCATCACCAACACAAACGTCGGTGACGGTAGAGACGGCTCAATCGACATAGCAGCGCTAAAGTCATCCAACGACGCAGTGTTGTTTACAACAGGTGCTACCGTGCCAAGAGATCTGCCAATAGACGGTAGAGAATTCACCGGCGTACATTTCGCCATGGACTTCTTGTCAGCAAACACCAAGAGCCTCCTGGACTCTAAGCATGATGACGACGCTTACATATCCGCAAAGGGTAAAGACGTTATAGTCATCGGCGGCGGCGATACCGGCACAGATTGCATAGGCACATCGCTGCGTCATGGTTGCAAGAGCATCACCAACTTTGAGTTATTTGCACAGCCACCAGAAGGCCGCGCAGACAACAACCCATGGCCCACATGGCCAAAGATCTTCCGCATAGACTACGGTCACGAAGAAGCAGCGCATACTCAAGGCGCAGACCCACGGGTGTATTCAATATCGTCGTTATGTTTCATAGGCAATGATGCGGGCAAGTTAACCGGCGTACGCACCGTACAAGTAGAAATGAAGGACGGAAAGTTCGAAAACGTCCCGGGCTCAGAAAAAGATTGGCCAGCAGATTTAGTTTTCTTAGCAATGGGCTTCTTAGGGCCAGAGCACGTAGCCACCGACACGCTAGGCGTGGAATACGACCAGCGCTCTAACTACCAAGCGGTTTACGGC
>CAUZON010000079.1:0-5274 GCA_963581445.1 Gammaproteobacteria bacterium
GCCCGCAGCCAGAGTGATCAAGTAGATTGGCAAGAAGCCGCCCGCTGGGTAGACGCGGGGCGCTATGTCACCTCATCTGGCGTGTCCGCAGGTACAGACATGGCGTTAGCTGTAATACAGCGTTTATTTGGCCCAGAGGCGGCGCAGAATGTAGTCAACTACACTGAGTACCAATGGCACCAGGATGCGGCCAAGGACCCTTTTGAGTCGCTGCTTAATCAAGGTCAGTTGCCCGCGTAAAATGCCACTCGATTAATTGGGCATTGAGGTTTGAGGCTTGAAAAGAGCCGCTAGGTTCGCCTACAACAAAAAAAGCCCCGACCCAACTAAACCCAGCTGGATTGAGAATTTTGCACTTTTCCTAAATTGAGTCAGCTTCTCAAGTTAGCTCAATTAGCGAGTTCGACAAACAAACCTTACGCAGGATTATTCTTCGCTGCTACTCGCCGCAATTTGCTCTGCCTCTCCGGCGCCCACAACGCGATAACGTATTGCACCAAACAGCATTTCGGCCCATGACTGTTCACCCCAAGGCACTACACGAGTAGCGTGTGGGTTAGCAGGGTTACGGGCAGAATTATCCCACCAAGTTCTATGCCCAATTTGCGTACCCGCACGCAATAACTTTGGCTCGTTTAGTGTGTAAGTGGTTTGCCCGTTAAAATCGTAACGGGGTACAGACAATATTTTTTCTTCAGAGCCATCGGGATACCGCGCAACAAACTCCGAAGCTTTGCCGCGAAAATGCGCATGGGGCAAGAGGCTGTAGACCAAAATATCTTTATCAACTGTACGCCGCGCCAGATCCATATTGTCAGGATCAGCAGCAGGAATGCGAATACGCAGATTCAGCAGAACCATAGATTCAAGTTCATATTCAGGCTTTTCTTTGTGCAGATACACGCCCATATACGATGTATCCGAAGTTGCTAAACCTGACGCGGGATAGTGCATTTTAAATTCAATAGTGGCGTCCGCCGGCATAAATACACCGAGGTTATCTGCATAGGATGTGCCTGGTGCAATACCTCGCGATCACCGGGAATGATTTCTGTCGCCTTCACCCAAACATCTTTGTCGAGGGGATTGGCGACCATTTTGTATTTGTAACCGACCACAACGCTGGCTTGGCGCAAGCGCAAATGTAGACGCTGCAAAAACCCAGCCAGCAGTGCGGTAACAAAACAGTGTAGTTTATAAATGACCCCTCCATTGAATCAAAAAATCTATCCAAGCATTCGCCTTACGTGAGGTAATGTACCTTCAGATTGAGGCCACTAAATACCTAAATCCTCGAGGTTGTAGTTCTTCAAATTTTGCTTAGCTTCGGCGTTCCAACGGTAACCCTCATCAGCTAACGGTTGATAAACATAAGGTGTTTCTTTTGGAAAACGTTGACTACGTGCATCAATACCATAGCTGATCAATCGCGCGCGATGATCAATACGCTCAGCGGTATATTGTTCTGGATCGTTGTGTATACCGCCGCCGAAAACATCCAGCACACTTGCCCTACGGTGAAATCCCATATTAATAGTCACCCGCATATCGTCACTGGTATTTGCAAAAGAGCCGTGGATGGCTTGGCGATTACAAATAGCCACATCACCGGGCGCGCAAATCACCGGCACAGCATCAGGCAAGCGGTCTGAACCAACCTCTTCTACCATGGCCTTAATGTCTACTTTGCCCTGTACGTGGGAGCCAGGTAAAACCCACAAACCGTTAGCGGCATTAGACCCGTAGAGTTGTGCCATAAAGTTGAAACCGTGGGCATGCGCATCTAAATCGGGGCTTTGCCAATGGGTAAAAGCATCTTGGTGCCATGCCACAGAACCGCCTAAACGAGGGTGTTTGACCCACACGGCCTCATTAAACGGTACAAAGTCGTCGCCATTGATCCCCGCCGCAACGCGCAATAAATCTGGGTGACCATAAGCGCGCAAACACGCCTGGGAAAACTGCAGCGAACCCAATACCAGTTGCAGGACATGCTTGGGCGCGCCGTCTGGCGCATCGGGCTCAATCATCTTAGCCGGATGACGACCATTGGAATGCGCTGTACCGCCTAGTGGATCGCTTAAAGGGCAAACCCAGGAAAGATTACGGGAGTGACAGTCATGGCCCAAAGCCGGGCGTCCTTGGGCGTCAACTTCCGCATCCTTTGTAACCGGGCTGCGTTCCCACATATCCTGAACATCGATCTCAAGATCGGCTAACTCGGCTTCATTCATCACCCCGGTCAAAATATAGAAGCCGTGGCGCGTATAGGATTCGAGGATATCTGGGTGTAATTCACCACTGGATGTGAAACGCACAGGTCCACGGTTGTCCATAGCAAGCGCACGTTCAGTACCCGCTTGCTGATAGACCTGCATAGCCGCGTCGTGCTTGCCGTAATTAACCGCTGATGAATTATATATTTGAAACGCCACTGACTCTCTCCGAAGCAAAAAAACTATCTGCTTCCTGAGAGTATCAATTCAACGAATGGGTCACCAGAAGAAAGGAACAAAGACACCGACGATACTCACATTACTCTGGCGTTATGCCCAGAGACGCCAAAAACTCTTCGCCAGTAAGCCGCTCATGCTCACCTTTAAAATCGTAACTACTGGGCTTTTCGTCAATATAAATTTCTCCAATCAATTTTAGATGATCTGGATTGTCGAAGGTGCCGTGATGCAACATATAGCTATCACTGCCTTGGAGGCGAAAAAACAAGCTGCTGCCACATTTGCGGCAAAATCCACCGTCGGCCCAAGCTTAAGATTCCATGGCGTTCTCGCTCCAAACCACCGCTGGCTTGGGCTGGTCACACCAGCCAGGCGCGGGAATGGTTTTCTGATACGCGGAGCATGTACATGGATACGTGGTTGTATTTTGTCTTTCTCAATCCAATTAACCCACCACTAAGGCACTATAGCCTCCATGATGCGAGCGCTTAGCTGCTGGCGTTATTTGTTTAAGGTAAGCTCTACAAAACTTATTGGCAGGCCAAAAATTACCTGCCGCATTGATTAAACAAATTCATCTAAACCAGCAATCTGGGTCACAAAAAAACGACGGCCCAACTAGGAGAAATTATGGCGGATAGACTAGCGGGTAAAGTTGCCCTTATTACCGGCGGAACCAGTGGCATTGGCGCTGAGACAGCGAAACTTTTTGCCGCGGAAGGCGCAAAGGTTGTTATCAGTGGCCGCTCAAAGGAAAAGGGCCAGGCACTGGCAGACTCCATCGGCCAAGGCACGCTATATGTAGAGGCAGACGTAACCCAAGAGGATGATATCCGTAAAAGCATGGAATTCACGGTAGCTGAATTTGGCAAGCTGGATATTTTGTTTAACAACGCCGGCGGACCAGTGGGCGCGCCTATTGATAAAATTGACCAAGAACACATCGACTACGGCGTTCGACTATTACTCTCTAGCGTCATTCTCGGCACCCGCTATGCCATCGAACCCATGAAGGCCAACGGTGGCGGCTGCATCATCAATAACTCGAGCATTGCCGCACTGCGCCACCGTCAAGGTGACCCTCTTTATTCTTCACTAAAAGCTGGCGTAACCCATTTCAGCAAAATGTCCGGCATAGAACTGGGCGGACATAACATCAGAGTGAATTCAATTTCACCGGGCGCCATTGCCACGCCAATTTTTTGGGGCGGTTCAGGTAGAGCCAACACGCTCTCGGATGAAGAGAATGAGCGCAAAATGGCAAAGCTTGAAAAGAGTTTGGCGGGATCTGTGCCGTTGGAGAAAACCGGCTATGCACTAGATATAGCAGAAGCTGCCCTATACTTGGCCAGCGATGCTGGGCGCTTTGTCACCTGTCACGACCTAGTGGTAGATGGTGGGCGCACTTCTATGTTCTTTGAGCCAAGCTAGTCATCTGACACTGCCTTGCCCGCATCTAAATCAGGATGGCCTTTCCTGGCAGAAGGCCTTCTCTTGCAGAAGACTTTTCCTCATACATATCTTTTTCACCTCTCTTAAACCCCTCTTCAATCACAGGCGCCGGATTAGCTTGAGGTTGCAAGACACCCCTTGCCTCGCGTTGACTCGAAGCTTTATGTAGGCTTAATTTGAAGCTTTATTTAGTGGATGGCCGACTGGTCAGACTAAATGACCACCAATGGTCTGCTCTGGGCAGAACCTTCCCTCGACCAACCTTTTGCGCTCGGCTACGCCAGGCAATATCTAATGTCTCATTGTCTAATATTCTGACCATTGCAACCGGGTAGATGTTGCCGCTCATAGCAATATATCCATTAGCATTATCCAGCGCTGCACTTGACCAGAATTTGCCTTCACAACGTGCGCAACTTAAATAGAGCTGACCACCTTCAGACATGCAATTGAGATTGACCGACCAAGGAATAATTGCTGCCACTTGAACTTGGCAAAGAGGCGCATCGTTAGCAAAAGACCAGTCCGAGACAGGTGCGCTGACCAGCTCGCCTTGCAGCGGGCCACCAGGTAGGCGCTCACACGGACAGTAGAACCAGAAGATCAGAGCACTAGCAAGCAATCCCAACGCTGAGAGAGATGCAGACAAATAAGCTGCTTTTCTCCAAAGTCCATTCATGGCCATCAACTCCAGATTCGTTCGTTAAACCTGACGATAAACCCTTCAGCGAGATTTTCTTACCCTGAGGGTTTAAGGCAATTCCTTTGGTACTAGTCTACGCGTGCACTCCTTAATAAGATCAGGGCAAGATACTCTGGCCTAGCTCTTCTTGTATCGAGCGCTTTCTTCTGAGCCTAATCCACGCGCGCATTTGGCCAAAGCCGTAAGAAGTTTTCCGCATAAAAGGCGTCGCGTATTGCGGGTTCTGAGTTTTCTAAGAACCGTTCAAAACGACCTATCGGGTCTTTGGTGCCTTCCAAGTGTGGGTAGTCACTGGAGAACAGATATAGATCGGGGTGCGAGTCTTCCATTAAGTAGGCTACGTCTTCGTGAGAAAACGGCGTAAACGCCATTTGCTCTATGAGTTGCTGTGATGGCGTGCGATCAAAACGCACGGACTTATCAGAGCGGCCATAAATGCGTGTTACCCAATCTAGGCGACGGCACATTTCAGGCACCCAGCCTGCACCCAGTTCTACCGCTGCGCCGCGAAGTCCTGGGTTACGATCAAACACACCGTCTAACAGCATCACGCTGAGGAACATTTCTGGTGTTTGATGCAGCACAGCTGCATCTTTTGTGCGTACGTTTTCGCCACCACCTAACCAATCTTTCACTGCCGCACGGCCATTATTGCCCCAATCT
>CAUZON010000080.1:0-5100 GCA_963581445.1 Gammaproteobacteria bacterium
TGTCGGCTCATCACATCCTGGGGCTGAAGCCAGTCCCAAGGGTATGGCTGTTCGCCATTTAAAGTGGTACGCGAGCTGGGTTTAGAACGTCGTGAGACAGTTCGGTCCCTATCTGCCGTGGGCGTATGAGATTTGAGAGGAGCTGCTCCTAGTACGAGAGGACCGGAGTGGACGAACCTCTGGTGTTCCGGTTGTCACGCCAGTGGCATTGCCGGGTAGCTACGTTCGGAAGGGATAACCGCTGAAAGCATCTAAGCGGGAAGCCTCCCTCAAGATGAGATCTCACTAATCTAGCGATTCTAAAGGGCCCTCGAAGACTACGAGGTTGATAGGCAGGGTGTGTAAGCGCTGTGAGGCGTTGAGCTAACCTGTACTAATTGCCCGTGAGGCTTGACCATATAATCGAATGTATTCAAGCCGATGTTTTTTAGACATCAAATTTATTGCCGCTAGGGCATATGCGAAAAAATACTATCTCTGAAAAGTTAATTTTAAGCTGTACGTAACATGCAGTTTATAATGATCGTCTAACCCTTGGGTTAGGAGTTCATTGACGAATTACTCACTCCACTTAGGTGGTGAATGGGTCTCTGCTTCGGCAGGGTACAGTTTGTCTGACGAACATAGCGAGTTGGAACCACCTGATCCCATATCGAACTCAGAAGTGAAACGACTTAGCGCCGATGGTAGTGTGGGGTTTCCCCATGTGAGAGTAGGACATCGTCAGGCTTATATTCTAAACGCCCCGTTTCATTGAAACGGGGCGTTTTTTTTGCCTAAAAAAGAGTCTTTTTCAGTTAACTAAACCCTCCGCATCTAAATTAAGTCTCTTTGTCCCGCATCTTTGACCTGTAATCGGGCTTTGATAGTACCGTTGACCAGTCGTAATACACCCTATTGGCAGACATCAATTGGGCGGCTTGCATTTCTCCGAACAATCCCTCGAGTCGATGGATAAAGATTTTGATAATGTTAATCAGCGGATTTTTTGCAAACAGTAAAGTTCTTAGAACGCGAAAGGAGTAGCGAGAGCCAAAAACCAAGGAGCTTGCCACAGCCTGTCATGAGGCTCGCCTGGCAATCAAATGTCGTTACCCGGCTGGCGCTGTTTCCCTCATTCTATGGCAACTGCCTGGTACTGCCTGCGTTAGGCCCCTCCCATTCCTTTTTTACCGCCGCATAACAGTCCCTCAGCACCTGTTTTGGCATCACATTTAGTAGTAGTGCACCGTTTGACGAGCAACGCCGAGCATCCCATGGATTGTAAATGATCTCCATTCTTCCGTTTCTTGCATATACGTTTTTTGTTGCCATCTATTCGTGGACAAGTTGCGCAGGGAGAATTTGGGCCTCTCAAGACGGATATTTTTTAGGGGGCGCAGCCTCACAGAAGTCGTGATAGCAGGCTCAATGCTTTTGACCAATATTTCTACCGAACACTTGATCGGGATCAACGGCTCTTCTGACAAAAACGGCTTTACCATTATCCCTTGGGATGTGACTTCTGCCTTGGCTCTCGTAGCAAGTGCGGTATATTTCGTTCCAAAGTATCTGCGTATGGGCTTAACCAGGATCCCGTAATGTTTGGAATACCGTTTTGACCGTACCACTAGGACCTTAGTTGCGTTTTTTCTAATGGTTTCTTTCGTAGTGACTTTACTCCCATTAGTGCTTTATACCGGGGCCATTAACATCGAGAGCATTTTCAATATATCGGCAGAGTTAGGGCTATCTAAATCTCAAGGGAACACACTTACAGTGATCGCTATAGGTCTCTTGGGCCCCTTATAAGCAATCCTTGGGGGGCTTAAAGGCCGTTGCGGTCTCTGACACGTTGAATGGCTGAGGGCTGCTCATAGTCGACTTAGCGGTGCCTTGTGTTGCCTTGGTGAGTATGGGCGAGGGTAACTTATTGAGCGGTATAACAGCGGTGTACAACCATGCGCCGGAAAAATTTAACGTAATTGGCTCGGCAGATTCCGTTTTACCGTTTGGCGTATTGTTTACCCGGTTAATCATAAATCAGCTGTACTTTTGGAGCATGAACCAAACTATTATTCAGCGCGTTTTAAGCGCTAAAAATTTGGTTGAAGCGCAAAAGGGGTTGTTGCTGGCCGGGGCGTTAAAGATCTTGAGGCCACTAATTATCATCCTCCCGGGTGTAATTGGATATTATTATTTCGGCGATAGCCTTTACGAAAACCAGGACATGATCTACCCCGAATTGATAAAAAAGGTCCTTCCATTGGGCCTTGTTGGTATCTTTGCTGCCATTGTTATGAGGGCTGTCTTAAGCACATTTAATAGCGTCTTAAACAGTGCCGCGACCTTTTTTAGCATAGATATCTACCAACAATTGGTAGACAAAAATTGCACTGAGTTAAAGGTAGTTCGAGTGGGAAAATTCACATCTATGGTGTTGGCTCTTTTCGCAATAGCCGTCGCGCCCTGGGTTGCGAGTTCGCCAGATGGTCATCATCAGCTACTACAGAAACTGAACGGCATATTTTTTATCCCCATTGTTTCAATTATGTTGGCTGGGTTTTTCACCAAAATAATTACCGTCGCTGCGGCTAAAGTCGTATTGCTTATTGGTTTAACGTTTTATCTATCAACTACGTTTATCTTCCCCGTGGGCTTCCACTTTGTGCATATTTGGGGCATTAAGTTTCACTGAATATGTTTGTGATGTTTGTGATGTTTGTGATGTTTGTGATGTTTGTGATGTTTGTGATGTTTGCTATTTCGTATTTCTATCCACAATCGCGAGACCGGCGGGACGCTCAACCGCCTTTGGGAGATTTAGAGGTGTGGAAATATACTAAGCTGTTTTCGATTGCCCTTTGCGTGGTGACCGTCTCGATTTACGCGGCGCTGTGATACCCTGCATGGAGGCGCTGCTACAAAGCCGATTATGGATTGGTCAAGGCGCACCACAAACTTCCTATTGCGCTTAGTTAGGTGCAGCAAAAAGCGTTTCTGGTTGCTAGGCATTCCTGAGGAAGTGTAAGCAAATTCGGTGATTGGCTACGCGATGTTTTTGCCAATACAATGTTCCCGACGTTTACTACATTCGACGGTGCGCTGTTGTCCCAGCTCTTTTTTCAGCCGAACCTTCAGCGGGTAGGCCCATAAGCCACTCAGTCTTTAATTTTCTGGATCAATAAGCTGTATGAGCGAACTTGCTAAAATGACCGAGCTTATTCTTCAATTGGAGCAACAAAAATCGATTCGAGAATCAGATTGGACCGCACACATTGATCTACCCTACCAAACGATAGGGTTAG
This sequence comes from Gammaproteobacteria bacterium, assembly GCA_963581445.1. GTDB lineage: Bacteria > Pseudomonadota > Gammaproteobacteria > Pseudomonadales > Azotimanducaceae > UBA4421. Next base: position 3,288 of record CAUZON010000080.1, read on the forward strand.
TTTTGCGAGCGGGGTTACTGACCTGGCCTCAAGGCATAGATTTGCTTAATACTGAAATTATTAATGCGGCTCTAGATAAAGATAATCGTCATTTAGATCTACATATCCACAAATGCATTGCATCAACAAATACTCTCCTTGTGCAGGAAGCCCAAACTGCAAGCATCGACAGCCGGGTGTGTGCTGCAGAATTCCAATATCAAGGCCGAGGGCGGCGTGGTCGTCACTGGCTAAGCCCGTATGCGAGAAACCTCGCTGTGAGCCTAGGGAGGGCCTCTACGCGCAATCTCAGCGACCTAGGAGGCCTCAGCCTGGTGGTCGGTTTGGCTCTGGCGGAGGCGCTGGAAACCGCTGGGGTAGTGGGGATAGCATTGAAGTGGCCAAACGACCTGTGGGTCAAGAATAAAAAATTAGCAGGAATTCTTGTCGAATTAGTTAGTTCAAAGCAGGGAGCTCAAGTCATAATTGGGTTTGGGGTTAATGTTGATCTATCTAATGCAGAAATACGCTCCATCGACCAGCCAGTTACAGATGTCAGAAGGTGTGGCAGCCTAGTCAAGCGCAACATGTTGTTAGCGGCATGCCTAAATGCGCTGAATAGACATTTGCGTCATTTTGAGGAAAATGGTTTTTCACCGTTTATATCTTCTTTTGACAAGTTACACGCCTTGCAGGGTAAAGACTGCAATTTAGTAAGCGCGGGGGACGCGCCAGATCGCCCGGTGAAAGTACTTGGTGTTGGTGAAACTGGCGAGCTAATAGTTGAATCTGACAGGGGAAAAGAGCGTATTCACGGCGGCGAGGTCTCAATTAGGACCAAATAATGTAAAATTCCTTGTTAAGGTCCATTGCGTATACAGATTCTATTCTATAGAATCTCGCTCCCGTTTTGGCCGCCATAGCTCAGCTGGTAGAGCAGCTCACTTGTAATGAGAAGGTCCAGGGTTCGACTCCTTGTGGCGGCACCATTTTGGCTAGTTTTAAGGTAATAACTAGCTCAAATGTGCAGGAGCGGAATTGCTTCATTAGTCAGCTTGACCTAAATAAAATGGCCGCTGAACAGGGGTAAAGCAATAGTTTTACATCGAAAAAGTTATAGATCGAAAAAAATTAGAAAGTATTTGGTGGGGTTCCCGAGCGGTCAAAGGGATCAGACTGTAAATCTGACGGCTAAGCCTTCGAAGGTTCGAATCCTTCTCCCACCACCATTAGCTGCATGCGCAATGGCCTAAAGGTTGTTGTTTTTTGTGTAGGCGAAGAGCGACGCCAATGGGCGGTTCGCTGATTAAAGAACGGTACGCGGGTATGGTTCAATGGTAGAACCTCAGCCTTCCAAGCTGAAGATGCGGGTTCGATTCCCGCTACCCGCTCCACACCGTTTTGGTGGGGCTGGTCTTTTGCTTGCTCAAGACTGATTTGAGTGGCGTGAGTATAGTGGGTTGGCATAAACTGCCGGCCTACGCAAGAAGCTGGTATCCCGGTCGAGGCTCACATAGCTCAGTCGGTAGAGCACTTCCTTGGTAAGGAAGAGGTCATCGGTTCAAATCCGATTGTGAGCACCATTTTTTTTCATTGGAAAAGAAGTTGGAAAGTGGATAGAGGGGAGCGCATATGCGCTCCAAACATAACGTGTAGGGTTATACCTACGATTTAATTAAGACTGTCTGGTTGCATCTGAGGGTTAAAAATGGCTAAAGAGAAATTTGAAAGAAACAAACCACACGTAAACGTGGGCACAATTGGCCACGTAGACCATGGTAAGACAACATTAACAGCGGCACTGACAAGAGTTTGTGCTGAAGTTTACGGCGGC
>CAUZON010000081.1:0-5033 GCA_963581445.1 Gammaproteobacteria bacterium
TGGCGGCCATCCCTAGTAAAAATCTGCAGCTCAGCAGTGCTAGCAACGGTTTTAGAAAATGTTAAATCTATGTCCTTCGTACCCGCAGCGACGAAACTTTTAGCTAACGAGTAGCTGGCGTCTAATGCTAGTGCCGCTGCATTGTTGACGTTATTAACTAGCAGTGTACTCAGCTCAGGAACGGTGCTGGCGATGGCCGCCGGAGTCACGATACCAATAGTTGCGTCAACGTCAGTTAAATTAGTCACGTTCTTTGAGACTCTAAATAAATCACCAGCTGCAAGATCTTTAGAATCGGTAATCGCTAACGAAATAGTTTTTGCCCAGTTTTGCTTCCCACTGAATGCGATTTGATCGCCATCTTGAGCAACGCCATTGATAGTTATGGCTAGTCCATTCACGCCCAAACTAGGGGGGTTGCCGGTTGAAGCGTATTTGGTCCCACTGGCAAGGTCCGTGGCGATCCACCGCTTTCCTGCAGCGTCGAATAATAGTTCCATTGGACGCAGGTTGGCCGCTGACTCTGTGATCAGACTAATGGTCGGTGAGGCGTTACCTTTCGCATTGGAATAATCCACGGTAAAGTCTGGTGGACTAACGAATAATGCTTTGCCAGGCTTTTCATTCAGATCCATACCCTTGGCATGAGTAGCATTCATTTCCTGCATCAGCACTTTGGCGATATTGTTCAACTTGGCAATAGCCGGCGCTAACATTTGGTCTCTAAAGTTGATCATGCCACCAAGCTCACCGCCTAATAAGCCAGACAAGTTCACTGGCTCACCAAACGGATCTAGAAGTACTTCTGCGCGTCCATTATCGGTAGCCAAAAAACGCACTTGAATAGGCGTAGACTTTCCACTGTCAACCACAGAGGTTTTCGAAGAGCCATCTCCAACTGTTACAGAGACGGTACCGCTAATAGACTCTCTGACCGATATTTTAGCTATGGCAGACATGTCGCGCAGTAATTTATCTCGGGTATCGAGCAACGCTGCGGGCTGCTTTTGAATATCATTAGTCTTTTGTAAGCCAACATTCACATTAGCTAATTGGTTCGCTAACGCATTAAATTCATTGGCTGCGGCAGTGGCTAATTGCTGAGTCTCGGTGTCTAGGCTTTCTAATTGAATCGCAAGCGCGTTAAACCGCGAAGCTAGAATTTCGCCTTCCGTCAGCGCTTGAGTCCGCAGTTGATCTGATGATGCATCAACGCTAAGAGTTTTGAGGCTATCAAAAAAAGATCCAAGCGCCGGAGTCAGTGAAGCACTTTCGTTGCCTAAAACGTTAATCATTCGTTCAGTATGTTCAATCAGAGGCGTTTGCGCTCGAAGATCACTACTACTTGCGCGTAGCGAGGCTTCCACTTGGCCATCATAGGAGCGACGTACGCCTTCTGCTAATGCACCACTGCCTAAATAAAACAGACCGTTTTTGGTGGGTGTATTTTCAGAAACATCTAGGTCTTGACGAACATAGCCCTCAGTATTCGCATTAGCTATATTGTTACTTACCACCGACAACGCCAGTTGGCTGTTGCGAATCGCTGCTCCACCTACTGCAATCAGATCAGTCATAACTTCCCTCTACTACCGGGTAAGGGCATAGCCGCGTTAGTTTTAGGACGCTGAAGCTCGTAGTTAGCTTTATCTGCATTAATCACGAAGGATTTAGCTTCTTCGTGCAATGGCCTTACCTCGGGGCGTTCCGGCTGACCCATCTTCTGTGCGTGCATTTGCGTATTCAGAACATCTGCTACACCGAACATGCCGCCCTTAGACAGCTCTACCGCTATCTGCTGATCAAACATTGACTCATAAGTTTTAGACGCTTGGGAATCAAGCAAACCAGAACGCTCGGTAGCTTGGCGCATAGACTTCAACATCATGTTGATGAAGATAGACTCAAACTGTTGAGCCGCTTCTTTAGTGACAGACTCGTCACCTAGTTTTGAATCTGCGCGCATTTGAGCCATATGGCCAAAATCTAAAGCGCTAGTTGTGAAATTCGAATCAGACATTATTACGACCTAAATAACCAATAACTCAGCGCGCAAACTGCCTGAGCTTTTCAATGCTTCGAGTATGGCGATAAGAGAGGAGGGGCTAGCGCCAACTTGGTTAACCGCCTCAACAATCTCGCGTAAATCCACGCCGGGCTGGAAAAGAAACATCGGATTGATCTCTTCTTCAACGGCGATCTCAGCGTTTGCAACTTCGACAGCTTCGCCAGCGGCATCTCCAAATACAGCAGCATTTGGCTGAACCACTTCGTTAGTAGCTGATATAGTTACTGACAGAGATCCTTGAGTCACTGCCGCCGCCGTTACCTTTACCGTCCTACTGATAACGACCGTGCCCGTACGAGAATTAACGACGACTCGCGCCTTGGGCTCTCCCGGGACCACGTCTAAATTTTCTATCATGCTGACAAAACTGACTCGTGCAGCCATGTCTTGGGGCGCGCGAATTGCTACCGAACGTGCATCAATTGCGCTTGCTGTACCCGCTCCGAAATTTTCGTTAATAGCCGCAGAAATCGCTGCTATCGTTGTGAAATCTCCCTGATTTGCATTGAGCACGATATGCTCTGAAGTACCAAAAGGTGTATTAACCGACCTTTCAACCAAACCACCATTCGGCACTCGACCGGTGGTAGGCACACCAATACTTACCTCGGAGCCCGCGGCGTTAATTTCAACACCTGTTGTTGTAAGAGAGCCTTGTGCTAATGCGTAAATTTGACCGTCAGCGCCTCGCAGTTCGGTCATAATGAGATTGCCACCGCGTAAACTAGATGCCAAGCCGATCGTTGCCACACTCACATCGATAGTTTGACCAGGCTTCGCGAAAGGCGGCAGGGTAGCTGTCACCAATACTGAAGCAACGTTATCTAATTTGGTCTTGTCATAAGCAAGACTAGTAGCGCCTCGAGTAAATAAATCGTAGTTGGAGACGGGGCCGTCTACAGCAACACCCAGTTTATCTAGAACTGTCTTTAAACTTTGAGCGGTGAAGGAAATTTTGTCACGGTCGCCAGTGCCAGCAAGGCCTACTACAAGCCCATAACCCATCAATTGGTTAGATCTCGCACCTGCGACAGACGTTAAGTCCTTAATACGATCCGCATATGTAGGAACCGCAATTAGGCTAGCTATCAGAGTCGCTAAAAATATGAATCTTTTAAACATTAAAATGGCCACACTTTGTTAAGAACATTTGTGCCCCAAGGCACTTTTGAAACGGATGCTAAATTACCAGCACCTTGATAGGAAATTTGAGCATTAGCTAATCGAGACGATAAAACAGTGTTATCCGGCTGGATGTCGTTCAACGAGACAACGCCAACAATGCGTATCGTTTCACTACCTTCACTGAGCGTTAAACGCTTTTGGCCCTGAACAACAACGCTATTATTAGGTAATATCTGGATAACGGTTGCCGCCACGGCGCCATTTAGAGAGGCGGCTTGATTGGCAGATCCAGAACCCTTGGACTCGATTTTCAAATCGTTGAATGGCGTAGCTTTCAGTGCTCGTCTAAAATTATTGGTGCCTAACGGAAAATTATCAGGATCTAAAATGCCCCCAAATGCACCTTGCAATGCAGCCATAGGACTATTTGATCCTTCTTTGACAGTTTCCACACCGCTTTGTCTTTGCGCTTGGGTAGATTCAGTAAGCACCACAGTGATGATATCGCCCACCTGATAGTTTTTCTTATAGCCAAAGCGGCTACTCGCATTACTGTCATTGAAAATTGAACCAGTTACAGAAACTTGCGCCACCGGCATTAATGGCGTTATTGGCTCAAAAGCCATGTCTTGTACTAATGAGGGCAAGCCCTGCGTTACGCAAGCGGAGCATGCTGATGCAAATACTGTTACACAAAAAACCTTTCGTAATGATTTGGAAATTAACATCACTGGCCTCTATAGATTCTGGTTAAGGAAGCGCAGCATTGAATCCACAGCGGATATTGCTTTTGAGTTAACCTCGTACGCGCGCTGGGTTTCGATCATGTTTACTAATTCTTCTACTACATTCACGTTCGAAGCTTCCAACATGCCCTGAGCAATTTCTCCCGAACCCTGTTCTCCTGGATTGCCAACTAATGGCGGCCCACTGGCTTGGGTTTCACGAAATAAATTTCGACCCAAGGATTCAAGACCTGCGGGGTTTACAAAGCGAGCGATCTGAATTTGGCCTAGCTGCTGGTTACCGCCACCATTGGCGAGTTCAACGCTAACTGTGCCGTCGCCACCTACAGAGATAGTCGCTGCCTCCTGGGGAATGGCAATTGCCGGTTGAAGCAAATATCCAGCAGAGTTAACTAACTCGCCTTCTTGCGAAAGCTTAAAGCTACCGTCTCTGGTGTAAGCCAACGTTCCATCGGGCTGGAGAATTTGAAATAGGCCGGGACCTTCGATTGCCATATCTAAAGAGTTTTCTGTAGCAATCATGTTGCCTTGGCCCTGCATTTTTTCTGTGGCAACAATTCGTGTTCCAGTACCCAACATAAATCCTGTTGGCGCAACCGAATCGGCTCCGGTCTGACCGCCAGCTTGGCGGATATTTTGATAGAGCAAGTCTTCGAATACTGCTCGATCTCGCTTAAAGCCGTTAGTATTGACATTGGCTAAGTTATTAGAGATTACACTCATCCGTGTTTGCTGAGCGTTTAATCCGGTTTTAGCAACCCAAAGTGAAGCATCCATATTTTATTCCTAAACTCCTGGACTTATGCCAGTCGCATTAATGTATTGTTAGAATCACCTAGATCGCCCAGCTCTTTCACTAACTTCATCTTCATTTCAAAAGAGCGCGTGCCGTTGATCATATCTACCATCACGTCCATCGCGTTGGAGGAGCTGCCCTCAAGTTGTCCACTTGACACCGAGACTGCTTCGGGACCACTTTCAAAATCACCCGGTGGTTGACCTATTGCTTTGAATAAGCCGTCTTCCATTTTTTCGAGTGGAGTAGCACTGCTGTCCCTAAGCATTATGCGGGCTACTTCTGCCGTAGCTCCGGT
>CAUZON010000082.1:0-4830 GCA_963581445.1 Gammaproteobacteria bacterium
ATTTAGCTTTTGCGGGTATGCGCTTCGCTAGAAATAGAAAGGGTGTCGCAACTACTCTAGATTGGATTGCTGTCTGCTTAATGATTTTATCAGGACTAGGAATGTGGATACTGGCTGTAATCTATTTCTTGAATAGTAATACGCAATATATCGTGCTTCTGGTTTTCGGATTTTTAGCTATTGCTTTGGGTTATGCTGATTTTAAGAGTTATAAAAGCAATTCCGCCACAGGAAAAGAAAGAATCTCAAGGCACTTAACTAATATGATGGGAGGAACTATTGCCGTTATTACAGCTGTTTTAGTTGTTAACCCTCCATTTGAACCCGAATGGGTATGGTGGGTGCTTCCAACAGCATTAATAACACCAGTTATTTTCTGGTGGAACAGAAAAATCCTCAGCTAACCAGCAAGCACCTGGATGTCATATCATATGACTGAAGCTGTTAAGTAACTTATGAAGCGCAATAGTTACCTTTGTGTGTAGCAAGGTTTTTAAAAGCACATAAAATCAATAACTTAAAAAATTAGAGTTAGAAAATTGATGTCCTGAAACCAAGTGTTTATGCGGGTTTCAAAGCCACCTCCTCATTTCCGCACAACACTTACAGGACATCGCCGACTATTGCCTGGGCCTGCCAGAAACCCAACAAGGTGATCAATTTGGTTCTCCTTGCTTCAGAGCCGGCAAAAAGAACTTTTGCACCCTGCACTTTTGCAGTGGTCGGCTAAAACTGAGCACCTGGGTGGGCGTTGAGCACCAAGCAACCTGCACATTTGACGCTCGCTTCAGCATTCCCAAATACACCGGCGTTAACGGTTGGATTGAATTAGACATCCATAAAGCGCAGGATTTGGACACTATTGGAGCATTAATCAGGCAAAGCTACTTTCACTTTGCGCTGAAACGCATGCTCAAAATCCTCGACCCAGAGCACATTGAGCCAAAACCGCCATAAGAACTCACATAAATGCTTGCACCAAGCAGTCCCCTTAGTTGTAATCCGTGCTTCGCATTTATAGAGACTTGGACATGGCTGCACCGTTAGATGACATCGTAATTTTGGAAATTGATAACTGGATGGCTGCGCCAAGTGCTGGAGCGGTTTTAGCCGACATGGGTGCCACGGTTATTAAGATTGAGCCGCTTTCGGGCGACCCCATGCGCAAAATGGGCCGCCCAGTAAAAAACCCTGACCTTGCCGAAGGGTTCCAAGACTACGATTTTCAATTCGATGTCGATAACCGCGGCAAGCGGTCTATTTCTGTCGCACTAGACCAACCTGAAGGTGCAGAACTGGTGCGCAAGCTTGCCGCTAAAGCAGACATCTTTATGTGTAACTTATTGGCTGCACGGCAAGAAAAATTCGGCCTCGGCCCCGATGAGATGTTCAAGATCAACCCACGAATCGTCCACGCCACCCTCACCGGCTACGGCACCACTGGCCCCGACGCATGGCGGCCAGGTTACGATGTAACCGCATTTTTTGGGCGCTCGGGGTTATACGATTCATCACGCGAAGGCGACGACGGGGTAGTGCCAATGGCGCGCCCCGCCCAAGGCGATCACACCACTGGCCTTGCAATGGTAGGCGCTATTCTTGGTGCACTACGAATGGCAGAGAAAACCGGCAAAGGACAAGTCGTTGAAACGTCATTATACGAAACAGCGGTGTGGACTCAAGCCACCGATTACTCGGTAACAGCCATGGATCACGCGCCAGTAAGACGCAGACCACGCCACCAAATGCTCGCCATTTGCGCAAACCGCTTTCCATGTGGCGACGGCAATTGGGTGGTTTTCAATATGATGCCAGACGCCGCCTATTGGCCACGGGTAGCAAAATGTCTCGATTTAGAACTACTCTTAACAGACGAGCGCTTTGTTGATCCGTCGACCCGTTACAAGAATATGAGCGCACTCATTGACCTATTTGATGCTGAACTGGCAAAGAAAAGCCGCGACGAATGGGGCAAAATATTCGACGACGCGGGGCTGATATGGGGGCCAGTAATGGGCCTACACGAAGTACCCCAGGATCCCCACGCGGTGGAAATTGGTATGTTCCCGAAAATCCAACACCCAGAGCATGGCACCTACACCACGGTAAACATCCCCATGCGATTTGCCACGGCAGATGTGAAACCCCAAGGCCCAGCGCCGTTAATTGGTCAGCATACTGACGAAATCTTGGCGCTATCCGGCTTTAGCGAAGCTGAAATCTCAGCACTTAAAGAGGCAAAGATCGTTGGTTCGAACTAGCTAATTCGGCTATGGTTTTCCCTTAGAACGTTTTAGGGGAAATGCAAATGGAAAATATAGTTATCGTTGATTGCATACGTACCGGGTTGGCAAAATCCCATCGCGGCACGTTCAACATGACCCGATCCGACGATTTGGTGGCGCATTGTATCGATGCACTGCTGGCACGAAACCCTCAATTAGACCCAGCCCACGTAGACGATGTGGTCTTGGGCTGCGGGCGTCAAATTGGCGAGCAGTCTGGTAACGTTGCCCGACACGCTGTGGCCTTATCCCAATTACCCATTACAGTACCAGCCACTACCATCAGCCGGGCCTGCTCTTCCGGCCTCAACTCTATTGCCATCGCCGCAACCCAAATCAATAGTGGCTGTGCCGAAATAATGCTGGCCGGCGGCGTGGAATCTATCACCGGCTTGAGCCGAGGCACCCCGGGAGAGTTTTCCGAAAACCCGCGCCTAATGAGCGAAAAACCGGACATGTACATGGCTATGGGCAACACCGCTGAGATGGTCGCTCGTCGCTACCAAGTAACCCGTGAAGCACAAGATGCCTACGCACTGAGCAGTCAACAGCGTTATGCCGCAGCCGAGGCTGCGGGCTATATCAAAGATGAAATAGCGCCTATGACTGTGCAGTGGGAAAAAATTGTCGACAAAGAAACTAAAGCCACAGCGATAGTAGAAGGCACTGTTGATAGAGATGAATGCAATCGCACCAACACCACCCTTGACGGACTGAATAAACTCGGCCCTGCCTTTGAAGAAGGTGGCAGCGTCACCGCAGGCAATTCCTCCCAACTCTCTGACGGCGCGTCTATGGTGCTGCTAATGACTGAGAAGAAAGCCATTGAGCTGGGCGTCACACCCATGGGCTATTACCGCGGCTTTGCAGTCGCTGGATGCGAGCCTGATGAAATGGGTATTGGTCCGGTTTTTGCCATTCCAAAGCTTCTGCAGTACAAGGGCCTTAGCCTCAACGACGTAGATCTGGTGGAGCTTAACGAAGCCTTTGCCAGCCAGTGTTTATATTCCAGAGATCGCCTGGGCATTGACCCGGATATTTACAACGTTAACGGCGGCTCCATTGCCATAGGCCATCCATTTGGTATGACTGGCACACGCTTAACCGGCGGCCTGCTCAGAGAACTGCAACGGCGCAATAAAAAGTACGGCATTGTTTCTATGTGCATTGGCAAAGGTATGGGCGCGGCAGGATTGTTCGAGGCTATTTAGCAGGTGGCGCAATCAACACGTCCGCAAATAATTAACTTACAAGCAAATTAGGCAGCAGTCATAACATGGCCATTAACGACGTTCTGGAAAAATTTAAAAGCGGCGAGATCTCTAACGAAGAGGCTCAGCAATTACTGCGCGGTGAATATTTCCAAGACTTAGGTCATACCGTGATCGACACGGACAGACAAACGCGCACCGGCGCCGCCGAAGTGATATTTGGCGCTGGCAAAACTCCCGCTCAAATTTCTGACATTGTTGCCAGTATGGTGGCGCAACAATCCAATGTCTTAGTCACACGACTGACAGCGGACAACTACGCCTTACTCAACAATATTCCAGGCGAAGCGCACTACGACCCACAGTCTCAATTACTCTGGTGGCATAGCCAAAAGGTCGAACCATCCGAGCACATTGTTGCCGTTGTCAGCGCAGGCACATCTGATATGGCTGTGGCAGAAGAGGCAGCCCAAACCGCAGAGTTCTACGGCAACCGCGTTGAGCGTATTTATGATGTGGGGGTGGCAGGTCTACACCGGCTATTGGCTCGCGTAGAGGACCTAAGACAAGCACGCGTATTAGTGGTGGTTGCCGGTATGGAAGGCGCGCTGCCCAGTGTTGTTGGGGGGCTGGTAGACAAGCCCGTTATCGCGGTGCCTACTAGCGTGGGCTATGGCGCAGCCTTTCAGGGTGTGGCCGCAATGCTGGGCATGCTCACCAGTTGCGCCTCAGGGGTGAGCGTGGTGAATATAGACAATGGCTTCGGGGCAGGGTTTTTAGCCAACCGAATAAATCGCCTGTAAATTTACAAACAGTGAACTGGGAATAAACATGGACGCCGATCTAGCAAGCAAATATATGGCATTGCAGGACAATATCCGCAGTTATAGCAGCGTTGTTGTGGCCTTCTCCGGAGGCATAGACAGCTCGTTGGTGGCTTTTGTTGCTGGGCAAGTACTTGGCGAAAAAGCACTGGCGGTGACCTCTGGCTCCGCCAGCCTCAAGCGCACGGATTTAGAACTGTCAAAAAAGCTGGGCGATGATTGGGGCATAGCCCACCAGGTCATAGTCACTGATGAGCTGAGCAAATCTGACTACCGCGCCAATCCTACAAACCGCTGCTTCCACTGCAAAACCTCTCTCTACACCGAGCTTTCGCAAATTGCTCAAGCACAAAATTACGCGGTCATACTCAACGGCACTAATTTGGACGACTTAGGCGACCACAGGCCTGGGCTTATTGCAGCGGACGATCACCATGTTAAATCGCCCTTGGTAGAAGCAGGCTTTCATAAAGCAGACATCCGCGCCCTCGCCCATGAACTGGGACTGGA
>CAUZON010000083.1:0-4816 GCA_963581445.1 Gammaproteobacteria bacterium
CACTACCGCTCTATCAATAGAGCATTCGCCAAGATCTACATTCGCATAAGAGTGGATTCGGTTTCTTAACGTGTCGTCGTTATTCGCGATTGGCCCGACAGCATGCGATTCCGTTTTTTGCATCGCAGTCACTGCGTCTTGCCAAACTATTTTCATCGCGCTTTGGGCTGCAGCCTCGCCCGCTGAACCGATCGCTGAACAATAAGAATCTACACCCGAGGAAGCCGATAGAGCAGAGGTAGCCGTGGAAAGCGCTGTATAATTCGGGATCATTACTTTGTCAGCAATATCTACAAGCATTCCAGCCAAATCAAAGTCGTCTGATGAACTTGAGGGCGTTGAGGCCGCAGGAGTTGAAGCGGCTGGGGTCGAAGCTACCGGAGTTGAGCTTGAACCGCCCCCGCCTCCACCACAACCAGTGAGAGCAATAGCGCCAGCAATAAAAATCACTTTACTTAGATCTATATTTAACATTCCGAAAACCCGTTTTTTTGAAGTCCTAAAACAAAGAAGGCAAAGAACGTAGCGTTCTTTGCCCCCATAAGCTGAACAAACTATCGAAGCTAAAGCCTCGATAATAAGCACTTTACCAAACAGCTACTGTAGCCTCTGGGAAGCCGTACGCAGTTGCGAGTTTTTCTTTCGCAGCATCTAGCGTCACGACATAAGCTGCAAGAGCTTCATCAGCAGTGCCTGTTGCTGCCACCCCGTTTTGGCTACCATCTGCCAACACTGGCGCATCGCCCATATCCGAAAGAATCTTCTTCAGATCTGCTAAAGCAGTAGTGCTCGCGTGGAAAGGTGAGTCCGGGCTGAACTGAAGACCCAAAGCAAATCCCTTCATCTCGCTCCAGTGCTTAGCATAGTCGGTAAAGTTCTTGGCATTTGCGTACTGGCCATTTGAGATCTTCGCAATATCGTCCGTCACATCATTGACATAATGTATAACGGTTGCAGCGATACATTTTTCAACAGCTAAAGCTGCCGCTTTCGCCTGAGCAGTAACGACTGCTGCCTGAGCGGTGCTGAGAGTGCCAGCGACTGTAGCCTCGCTCAATACATGCCGGCCGAGCAAGAATGCATCAAACGCCTCTTTTGAAAGGTTGGTGTCCCCTATTCCATCACCATTAGCATCTTTACGATCTCGCTTTGCACAGTTTTGAGATAGAGCCAAGTTGACTTCCGATCGCACGTCAATACTTCCATCAGAGTTTGCATCGTTATACCCATTTGCCCAGCCAGTTCTTGACGCCATAAATCCTGTGCCAGGAGTCTTGCCTACAGCCTCATCATCCGTGAAATCATTGTTATTACGAGCCGCGCCGTAGTATCCAAAAGCCTCATCCCAATTATGCTCTCCGCCAGCATAAGCCTTAGTGCCTTCTTGAGTAAGCTGGTTGGCGAAATCAGCTTTTAGATAGTCATTGCTCAATTGAGAAAAGTTTACCGCACCTAAAAGAAATTTCTGCAGTAGCTGGCGTAGGTTTCGACCATTTGCATCGACCTCCGTTCCCTCTGCAAGCTCAATAGTAGCTGGGCCGTCTGGAGTAGGTACCGAAAAGGAAGTTCCATCCGTGGACTCGACTGCTAGTCTATTTATCAGATGATTCACCAACTCAATAGGTAGCGGAGTGGAATCCATCCCTTCCGCCCAGCCAAAGAACTCGTCATTGATTAATTTGGTGGTTTCACCACCACCTGCGCCGTTGCCTCCAGCAATCTTACCATTGAGGTTTTTGCCAGTGCTGACGTCTCCAAACGTGGGCCCAGGAATAACAGTTTCGCCGCTGATGGTATAGCCGTGTGCTACTGAATCAACAGCCTTGTCATTACCGGTGACGTAAAGATCCATGGAAGCAGTTACCGCAGCGACGGTTTGCCCAGCATCTTCCGTAATCCCTTCCGCGGTCCTAACCAAACCTAATATAAGCAACTGACGTGCAGTTTGACCTGTATAACTTACTGAATCCGCCGCAGAGCTATCAAATGCACTGATAAACGGTCCGTAAACTGTTGGGATTGCCGTGTCGCAAGCGTCACCAGTACCGTCGCCGTCTTTGTCGGCTTGGGTAGTATTTGCTGTGGCAGGACAGTTATCAGCATTATCCCCCACGCCGTCGCTATCTGAGTCTTTAGTTTCAGCGGCGTTTGTTGCAAATGCATCTGTCGCGTTTGCTACACCGTCTCCGTCCGAATCCTTGGACATGTAACTATCACCACCGCAACCGGATAGCATTAGAACCGCACAAGCTACTAATCCCAGCGACCGATTGACAGCGCGGGTATTGATCTTGGCCTCAAAAATCTCTTTTAAAATGTACATAATCACACCTATCTTTTTTTCGTAGCGTTCGACAAAATTATGTCGATATCAAAATTTTTTGGTCGCGAGACCGGATTTTTAGTCGGTTGTTATGCGTATGGGAAGGAGATTAAACGAATCCCGAATATGAAATTTCCTTTGTTCAGGTTCGCCACACGTAAAAGCTGAAGCTTTTCTCGCACGCTTACAATCGAGGAGTAAATTTTAACGTTAATACTAACACGAATGCAAATCATTCTTATTAAGATTATTTGTCAAGTCAATCCAAAAAGACCGCTTAACTCAATGACAGCATATTTGCTCACTACGTAAGCGAGCGTTGAGTCTGCAAGATGCTCCAGCAACACGGATTCACGCTCTCACACAAGCGAAATAGTGGGCTTAGAGCTATATGTGAAGTATTGAAATATCGAAGTGGTAGCTACGGGTGGACTTGAACCACCGACCCCAGCATTATGAATGCTGTGCTCTAACCAGCTGAGCTACGTAGCCACGGTCCCCGACCGGCTTATCGGGGGAGACGAATTGTCCTTACACCATCCTTTCTTGTCAATCCGCTAACGAAGCAATCTTCGCTTTTCGCCATCCTCTGAGGTCATTGAGCAAAAAAATTGCCTGCAAACTGTCTAATTCGTTGATTTTCAACACCCGTTCAGCCAATGCGCCTTGATTAAGCAACTGCCCTCGCAAAGTTCCTGGCAACAATCCACAGCTTACCGGCGGGGTAAAAAGTTGGTCTTCAAGGCGATAAACAACATTCGCAATGTCCGACTCTGTAACCTCCTCGGCTTGATTAAACATCATCGGCTCAACGCCTTCCGGCACCTCACTGCGCGCTCGCTCATAGGCGCTTCGATCTGTAGTTTTGTGCTGTAGCAGTGGATCATCTGCTTGAATTGGTGTCTTACACAGCGCTATTAACTGCTCTGGTAACTGATCCTGAGCCTCCATAGTAGGCATTTCCTGATTCAACGCTCTGCCAGCAAAACGTTGACATGCGACGGTAAAGGCACCGGCACCACTTAGGGTCAGCCTCACCCGTTGAGGGCCGTGAACTTCAACCTTCTTTACAGCAGCCTCCAAACTGGATTTGGCCTCTGTCTCAACAAAGGCAATACCAAAGAAGTTGGCGCTGTCCTGCATTCTGCTTAGGTGTTGCTCAAGCAAGCTAAAACCTGTCTCTGGGTCCCAGCCTAATGTTTCAAACAATGCAAAATCTTCCGCTGTTTTCACGTTGTTTAATATACGGGTCTTTGCCAGTACTTCGGCATATTCTTCCTCCGCCACGGAGTCCCAGACAATGCCTCCACCAGCACCGTAGGTTGCCTGACCGGTTTGTTGATCTATCCATGTTGTACGTATGGCGATGCTGAACTGCGCTTGGCGCTTGGGAGCAATGTAGCCAATGGCACCGGTGTAAATTTCCCGTGGGGTTTTTTCTCGCTGCGCGATGCTCGACATAGCCGCGCGTTTGGGTGCGCCGGTAATAGAGGCCGCGGGGAATAATTGCTTAAAAATTTCAGTCACCGAAGCATCGGTTTCAGCCTCAATACTTGAGGTCATTTGCCAAACTGTGGGGTAGCGCTCTAGCGCAAACAATTCACTGACTTTAACGCTGCCCGGCCTGGCCACCCTGCCTAGATCATTTCTGACCATGTCTGTAATCATTAAATTTTCAGCTTGGTTCTTTTTTGAATCGGCTAGCCAAGTTTGCTGCGCTTTATCTGCTTGATCATTTTGCCCACGCTGGGCGGTGCCCTTCATTGGTCTTGAAATGAGTCGCTGATTATCTAGATGAAAGAACAACTCTGGAGAGCCAGAGGCGATGACAAATTCGTCAGTTTCGATATACGCACCTTGAGGTGCTTCTAAACCGATGCTCTGAAAGTGTTCCCAAGGGCTGCTGACGCCGCCGCGTAAGCGCAAAGTATGATTGATTTGATAAACGTCTCCGGCTGCAATCTGCGCTCTAATCCTTTCAATGTCTTGCCAATAATCCGCATGCTGAGTATCTAAACACCAGACTTCAGCACTTAGGCTTAAAGGTGCTTCCGGTTGGTAGATATCTGAATCAGCAAAGAGGCCGAAATAGACTAATGGCAGCTTCCCGGGCTTATGTGTAGTTAAAGAAGGATCAAAACCACTGGCGGCTTCATAACTGACAAACCCTACAGCGATCAAATTTTCAGCATTTACTCGTTGTTCCACCGCCTTAAGCATTGGTTCAACTTCGTCTAAAGTCGTCGCAAGCAAAACATCCACAGGGTTGTTGTAGGATCGCCACTGAGCGGAAACGGGGTTATATAGAAGGCAACGTTTGATCATAATTAGGGGTTGCCGCACCATCGAAGCTAAAATTTGAGACACAAGTTTATTCCTTTCATCAACACATTCCAGCCTAAAGCCAGTTCTGTCTAGAAAAAAATTTGTTAAAGGCGAGAGCTGCCCAGGAGTGACCGTAGCGCATTAGGGTAAAAAAAAACTCACCTTCAT
>CAUZON010000084.1:0-4667 GCA_963581445.1 Gammaproteobacteria bacterium
GTCAACAATGCAGCGGCACTAGCATTAGACGCCAGCTACTCGTTAGCTAAAAGTTTCGTCGCTGCGGGTACGAAGGACATAGATTTAACATTTTCTAAAACCGTTGCTAGCACTGCTGAGCTGCAGGTTTTTACTAGGGATGGCCGCCATCTATTTGGCAGCGGGCTTACCCCGGCACAACAGTCAGTGATGTTAAGCGCGCAAAATGGTTTTATTACCGATAGCACTTATTCCAGTACCTATTTAAACGGTGACACCAGCTACATGGATCAAAGTTGGACTATTGGCGCCACCGGGCAGTCTGTGTCTCAAACTCAGGATGACGGTTCTAAGCTCATTGTTAGTGAAGCTCTTATCCGCAGTAGTACGGTGAGTACTTATACAAACAACACGTTAGCGAGCGTAAACGTTATCGCAGATGGTGCATTGAAGTTAGATGGTAAGTCTTTAGGCGCGCTAAGTGTTGCTGCGGGTCAAAGCTTGAACGCTGCGGGCGTAAAGACCTGGTTGGATGGACAAATATCAGCAAACAGCATAGCTGCGACCGTAACCACCGAAAACATTATTCGTGTGCCGGCAAACGAGCTATCTTCGACGACCGGGCTATTAACTATTAATACCGTGTCAATTAATGGCTCAACTCCCTTTACTAAGACCGCAGATTTAGTTAACGCGATTAACGCAAAAACGGCAGCATCGTCTAACTATGCTGCTGGACCTCCACAGATTGGCACGCCTGCAACCAATGTTGAAGCGAGCATAGATTTTGATGGCGCCTTAATACTTAAGCATCTTAATGGCGGCACAATCAGTTTTGGTAGCACTGCTGGTGTGTTAACGAGGATGACCGGAGATGTAGCCGCTGGATTTGTTATCCAAGCAAACCGCGCAGCTGCTGACACGTCTACAAAGAACGTTGCATTGACTTTAAGTTCAACAGGCAGCACAACCGACCTTGCCAAATTGGGCCTAGATACAACAGTAAATATTGCCGGTCATCTCAAAGAGGATTTAATTGTCTTTAGCACAGGCACCACGGGCAACTCGGCTAAGTTGTCCGCTGGTTACACTAAGGGCGTGGTTGATCCATTACAACTTCGCAGTAATACCCTAGATATCGAATTCGTTTCCGATAGCGAATATAAGATTACTGATAAAACTAGCAACACTATTGTCGCTCAGCGCAGTTATATCGCTGGACAAGTTATTCAATATCAAAATCTGCAAGTAACCCTTAGTGGATCTCCAAAATCCGGAGATAAATTCCAAATCGACAATAATCAAAAAGGCTTCGGCAGTAACGAAAATATCGTTCGATTGTCTAATTTGGAGTCGGCGAAGTTATTGGGTAATGACGAAACGTTCCACGAATCCTACCTAAATCTTATTAACTTAGCGGGTAGCACTGCTAGGCAAGCAACCGTTACCAAAGAAGCATTGCAGGTCGTTTATGACCAGGCATTTGAGTCTCGTGATCAAATAGCGGGCGTTAACTTAGATGAAGAGGCTGCAAACTTGATCCGATTTCAACAGGCCTATCAGGCATCTGCCAGGCTGGTACAAACCGCCAATGAATTGTTCGACACAATTGTTCGCTTATAGTGAGAAGCATTAGAAAATGAAAATTTCAACTTCCCTGAACTACCAACGCGCCTTAACTAATATTCAAAATGCTACCGCAGAAGTCTCTAAAACCCGGGAGCAGGTTTCTACCGGTAAACTGTTGGTGCGGCCCAGTGATGACCCGACGAAAGTAGCTACTATTGAAAACTTAGATCGGGCGATTGCAAAATCTGAAACCTATACCGGTTTGCTTCAAGATCTTAAGCAGGGATATGAGTTAGAGGAGACAGTGTTGCTGTCAGGTTCTGACATTATGGTTAGACTAAAAGAATTAGCTATTCAGGCGTCGAACGATACTCTTGCTATTCAAGATAGACGGATTGTAGCGTTGGAAGTTGCGGGACTAAAAAAAGAATTGTTAAATATCGCTAATACCCAAAATGTTTCCGGTAAAACTATTTTTTCTGGAGGCAATACAGGTTTAGAGCCCTTTACGACGCTCAATGATGGCAGTATTAGTTACCAGGGCGACGCACGAAAAATCCAAGTCAGCGTCAGTGATACGAGAGACCTGAATAAAAATAGAAATGGTTTAGATGTTTTTGGCCCAGCTGAGCGAGAGCTAACGCCGGCTGTCGGAGCAGTCTTCACGCAGGGGCACGGGACGCTGTCTCAGTGGGCTAACCAAACTCATACTCTGACAGATGGCACAACCACGCTATCTATTACCGTGGGTGCATCACCTCCAACTACAGCTGAATTAGTCACATTGTTTCAAGCAGAAGCCAATTATAGTGATTTCAACTATACGATTGAAGCTAATGGCTCCAACGGATTTACGTATGCAGCAAAAAAATCTGGAATCGTTCAAACAGCAGACCAACCAGTACTTATAGCTCATGCAAATGTGACTACTGAGGGCGCGCTTCATTCTTCAGTGGCTGTGGCAGAAGTATCCACTACTGGAGACCTGAAAACCGCGATCGCAGGCGGTACAGCTGGCGAGGCATATGTCATTGACTTTGCGGGGACGACTCTCACGTTTGCTTTAGAAGATACGGGAAATAACGCTGATAGCATAAGTGGTTCTGGTGGTAATTCTCCAACTAGAGCTACGATGCTTGCGGATATCCAACGCCATAGTGGCTACGCAAGCGGTAACTTTACTGTCGCAGAGGGTACTTCGACCGGCACATTAGTTTTTACTGCGAAAACAGCAGGAATCGGCGCAGCTGCTACAACAAAACTTGCTAGCAACGTAGCCGTTGCTGCCAGCCAGACCACTGCTGGTACAGCAGCGGGCAATGTTGGTGCGGAGCGAACAACTCAAGGGATTGCATTTTTCACCGCATTAGAAGATTTTGTTACCGCGCTGAACAGCAATGACACAGCTAATATTCGTCGAGCGATTGGTGAGGTTGGCGGCCTACATGAGGGTTTGGTTAAAGCTATCGGGCGTGTTGGGAGCGAAATACAAAGTGCCGATACCCAGCTCGGGATGCATGCTGATAGTAAGATACGTTTGGAGACACTGTTATCAGGTGAGGAAGATCTAGATTATTCAGAGGCGCTGACGCGTTTCAATGAAGAGATGACTAGGCTCGAGGCTACTCAAGCGACTTTTGCTAAAGTGGCTCGCTTGTCGCTGTTCGAGTATCTTTAGAACTCTATCAGTCTATATAAAATCTATCTGTCCTAGGCTATGCTCATCAAGCTGGCTTGACCCCGTTCGTCCGGAACCGTAGTGGATGGCATTAATAATGTCTCCCAGCCTTTCTGCAGCTCATTAATCAATGCACGTATTTCTTCAAGGTCCTCTACGAGGGGCAATTGAATGCTTTGATCCAAAGCTTTATCCACCATGGCGAAGAAGTCATCAAGATGGTTAACCAATTGCTTATCTGGTAGTTCAGAAAAACATCTATTCAAAAAGCTCAATAAATTTTTTGCGTGTTTAAGTGAACTCGCCGCTGAAGAACTACGTTGAACGTCTGCGTTCTTCTCGGCAATGGCCAGGCTATTGTCTAAAGAATCGAACAGCCAGCGTATCTCTTGCTGCCGCTCTTCGCCGAAAACTACTAACGATTTTACGTATTGTGTGAAATTAGACACTTAAAACCCTGTAACTATTGCTTACCTCTACATAGTCGGAGGGTTCTCAGATTCCTTTAGCAATTTTTCTTTTCTTTTTTTGTTTTTGTTCTTTTTTGCTTGGCACGTTCACTTTGGGCAGCGTTCGTAGTCGCTCTCTATGCAGGCGCTCACTAGCTCTAAGGCTTTTTTCTGCACTGTTTCAGTGACCTGCATGCGGCTAAAGCTAAGAACGGACTCAGCGTCGTTGTAGCCATTTCTTTGCGCTACGTGAGCCCATATAAAAGCCTTCACTGGCTCGGCTTTGTCCTCGGCGTGACCTTCGCCCGTTTGGAACATAAAGGACAACATGAACTGAGCATTGCTGCTGTTGTGGGTTGCTGCTTCTAAGAAGAACCCTTTTGCACGTAGGAGACTTTTTCTTACCCCGTGACCCTGGTAGTAGATAAGCCCCAGCATATATTCAGAGTCTGGCTGATCTAATTCTGCTGCGTCTGTAAAATGGCGCTTTGCAGCCAAATAATCTTGCCGCATACCGTAACCTTGGAACGCCAACATGCCCAAGTTATGGTGGGCTTCAGCAAGATTTTGGTCCGCTGCCTTTTTGTACCACTCGATCGCACGAGCGTAGCTTTGTTTAACACCGCGGCCTTGTTCATGTAGGTAGCCGATATTGTTTTGTGCCTCAGCCGCGCCTTGATCAGCTAGCTTCTTCCACGCCCTATATGCCGTGGCATAGTGCTCCCTATCCATTGCGTTTAGTCCGGCCTCAAAGGGAGCAGCGATGCTGCCCTGCCCTGTTAGCGCCAGACTAAGAACCATGCTTAGTTGGAGGATTAATTTCATGATTTGTACCTGTGTAAATACCCGTACCTGGCTGCTGAAAAGCTCGCTGCTAGTCGGGAGCAAGTTTATTGTTTACGAAGTGCGTCTTGTACAAAAAGCACTTTGTTAAACAAGTCTCCCTCGGTGAGCGCTGCTACCAGGCGCCCGTCCTCGACTACTGGAATACT
>CAUZON010000085.1:0-4654 GCA_963581445.1 Gammaproteobacteria bacterium
ATTTTTTCCAGCGGCATGTAGCGGCTCTTTCGGAGCTTACCTTACCCCATGCGTCTGGCGGCGCAGTATCTTTGGTAGAACGGCAAATAGATATTCTTAGAGATCGTAATGTCGCCATGCGACGGCGCATGAACGAGCTCTTACACGCGGCTCGTGCCAATGACGAAATTTTTGCTAAGACTCGCTCACTGAATTTGGCGTTACTTGAAGTGAGTTCTTGGCATGAGCTTAATGAAGTATTGGCAACTCATGTGCTGGTAGATTTTGAGGCAGATTTTGTTTGCGCGCATATGTTAGATGCTGACTTAGCTCTATCGTTGGATCATATTCAGCATCATCTCAAAGAGCTGCCCTTTCAGCACCTGCAAAACAGTAACGATGCGGCTTGCACCGCACTGCGTCACAGTGAACTTGAAAAAATGTTTCCTATGTCTGATCACGACGAATCGGGTAGCGCAGTGATCTTAGCCCTGACCCTCAATAAAGGTACTGGTGCATTGTGTATAGGCAGCCGCGATGCCAATCGTTTTGCGAAGAACATGGATACTCTTTTCGTCAAATATATCGCTGACATTTTGGGCAAAGTCATGAATCGACTTGCCAACTGATGTCTGAGCCACAGACACTCGTTGACCAGTACCTGCGCCACCTCACAGTTGTGCGCAACTGCTCTGAGCACACAATTAAAGCCTATAAACGCGAAATTTGTCGATTCGCCGAATTTTTAGATAAACCCCTCGCGCAAGGCACGCCCCAAGACGTTACGGCGTTTATTTCCAAACTGCGCCACAAAGATTTGAGCAGCAAAAGTATCCAACGCAACCTCTCCGCGATACGGAGCTTTTACAGCTATTTGGTAGACCAAGAAATAGTAACGACCAACGCAGCGACCATAGCGAGATCACCCAAAGTAAAAAGACGTTTACCTAAGGTGCTAGACACAGATCAAGCCGCACGCCTGTTAGATTTCCAACCTCAGAACAGCAAAGAGAAGCGTGACAAAGCCATTATCGAATTGCTCTATGGCAGCGGTCTACGGTTGATGGAAGTTGTCGGTTTGTCGATCGAAGATTTAGATTTAGCCGCCGGCTTCGTCACCGTATTGGGTAAAGGTAATAAGGTACGCCAAGTGCCCTTAGGACGACTATGTATTAAGGCGCTGGATGAATGGTTAGCTGAGCACCCGTCTGTAGCCAATAACGCACCGCTGTTCCAAAGTAAAAATGGCACGCCAATGAGCCCACGCACAATACAAAAACGACTTAAAGACATTGCGATTATTCAATTGGGGGACAACAGTCTGCACCCGCACATGCTTCGCCATAGCTACGCAACGCACATGCTTGAGTCATCTGGAGATCTGCGAGGCATTCAAGAGTTACTCGGCCACAACGATATTTCTACAACACAAATTTATACCCACTTAGATTTTCAACATTTAGCCAAGGTCTACGATAAAGCTCATCCAAGAGCCAAATCTCAACCTGACGAAAAGTGACAAAGGCTGGTCATTTACTTTGATCGTCTGTTGGAAACAATTATAAGAGAGAAATGAGCTCACCTAACAACAAGATAAAAACCGTTACACTAGATTTAGATAATACGCTTTGGGATGTTGAAGCTACGATTATAGTGGCAGAAAAAAATATGCGTCAATGGATGCAGGACAACGTGCCCGAGGCATTGAATGTTTATAAATCCGATGCAACCGCTGAGATTCGTAACCAAGTGGTTGCAGACAATCCAGCAAAAATCCACGACCTTACGTTTCTTCGTATTGAGGTCTTATGTAGGATCATGGCTGCAACTGGCGCGGTAGAAGAGCGGGCACGAAGTCTTGCATTAGAGGCCTTTGCGGTCTTCTTTAAAGGCCGAAATGACGTTGCCTTTTTCCCTGGCGCTTTAGAGATGTTGGACGTGCTCTCGCAACGTTACACACTGTTCGCTCTGACCAATGGCAATGCAGACGTAGAACAAGTAGGCATTTCTAAGTTTCTCGCCGGCGCAGTGTCTAGCGCGGATGTAGGCGCAAGCAAACCCAATAAGCTAATGTTTGAGGCGGTATTAGCTAAAGCTGGGGCTGCACCTGATCAGTGCATACACGTCGGAGACCACTTAACCGACGATATAGAAGGCGCGAAGGATGCAGGCATGCATACATTGTGGGTCAACCTAACAGGGCACAAGCCGAGCCAGGATCAAGCCATAGCGAACATTGAAGTAACAAATCTTGAGCAGCTGCCTAGTGCATTAGAAGCTTACCAAAACAGCCTTTAGCAAATTTGAAAACATTTTAGTTAGGTGACGCTGCTATTGGGCCTGGGGGACCAGAGTATTTATTTCAGATTTTTCAGCTACCTTGATGTTAGTTCGCTGTAAGTCCTTTACTGGTCTTTGTATACTGCTTGCCAGCCTAGCTGCGCGTAGTTTTCTTCAGGTGCTTTTGAGCACTTTTTTTGCCACTCTTTTTCCCACTCTGCGCAATTTTTTCGCGGGCCTGAGGTTAGGCCGATGCGCGCTCAGCACTTAAACCCGCGCGGCTAAATAGTCTTTTACCGCTTCAATATTGGCATCAATATGCCCCTTGCGTACCGGCAAACCAGACAACGCCTCTAATGAAGGGTGCGTGGGTGTAATGCCTGTAGCTTCTATCACTGCTTCCGGGAATTTCGCTGGATGAGCAGTGGCCACACAAATTCTTGGCGTACTTAATTCACCGCCCTGAGCTTTTATCGCCGCATAACCAACCGCAGTGTGAGGGTCCAATATGTAGTCGAAACGAGCTTTAGCTTCCGCCATAGCCATAAGGGTTTGCTCGCGATCTACCGCCACTGCAGTAAACAGTTTGTCTTCAGGTACACCACCTATACTGGCGTTACCTGTTTCAGCGAATTCTGCCATAAACGCACAAAGACGATCGCTGTCTTGCTCAAAATAGTAATAAAGAAAGCGCTCAAAATTGCTAGCAACTTGAATGTCCATTGCTGGAGAAAGGGTTTGATGAACCTCACCCCGAGAATACTCGCCCGTTTGGAAGAACCGAGCCAAAATATCGTTTTCGTTTGTGGCTAACAGTAGATTAGCGATTGGGAAGCCCATCTGGTGCGCAAGATATGCTGCAAACACATTGCCAAAATTACCCGTGGGTACCGCAAAATTTGCCGGCTGATCTGTGCGCAAACTCGCATATGCGTAGTAAACAATCTGCGCCATTACCCTGGCCCAGTTCACAGAGTTCACTGCGCCCAAATCATATTTCGCCTTAAAGTCAGCATCTGCAAAAATTGTTTTCATTAAGTTTTGGCAATCATCAAAACTTCCGTCTACCGAGATACAATGCACATTGTCATCTGCAACAGTGGTCATCTGCAGTTCTTGCAGCGGGCTAATACGTCCATGAGGATACATAATAAAAATATCTACATTCTTCTGCCCACGCACACCTGCAATAGCTGCACTACCGGTGTCGCCACTGGTGGCGCCCAAAATATTGAGTTTTTGTCCGCGCTCTCCTAGGACATGCTCAAAAAGTTTGCCCAGTAATTGCAAAGCGACGTCTTTAAAGGCCAGGGTTGGACCGTGAAACAGTTCCAGAACCACCATATCGTCCACCTGTTTCCAGCCAACTACATCAGGGTGGTCAAAAGATGCATACGATTCCTGGATCAGTCGGTGCAGAACAGCCGGTTCAATATCGTCAATGAACATGGGCAAAATCTTTTGCGCCAATTCAACAAAACCGAGTGCTCGCCAAGCCTGCAGGTGCGGCCGAACATCTGGAATTGATTCAGGTACAAGTAGGCCACTATCTGAAGCCAAACCCATTAGCAGCGCTTCGGTAAATCCAATACCGCTGACTTGTCCTCTGGTGCTCTTATATTTCATGACGGTGTGTATTAGTGAACGAAGTGCCTATCTTAAACCCTCGCTAGACTTATGGAACCTTTTGCTTAACTAACAGACAAAAAAAAGCCGCCCGTAGGCGGCTTTTCCAAGCTTTCACTTCAAGTTTAAAACTTATTTATTAAACTCTGGGTAAGCTACGATACCGATCTCTGCTTTATCAGCACCAATCAGTTCGTCTTCCTCAGAGAGGCGAATGCCGATCACAAGTTTGATAATGAACCAAACAACTAAGGCTGCAATGAAGGTAAAGCCAAAGATTGCACCTAGTCCAGTTAGCTGGCCGGTTAGCGTTGCGTCGTCAGAGGTGATCAGTACAGCCATCAGACCCCAGATACCGCAGGTACCGTGAACTGATATGGCGCCTACTGGGTCATCAATTTTAATCTTGTCTAAACCGACGATAGATAGGACAACAATGACGCCACCTACAGCACCGATCAGCATTGACTCTAGATTAGTACCAGACAATGGCTCAGCCGTAATGGATACCAGACCTGCTAGGGCGCCGTTAAGTGCCATTGTCAAGTCAGCTTTACCGAAGATTATGGTTGCAAGTATTAATGCTGCAACCAATCCGCCTGCTGCTGCCATATTTGTGTTTACAAACACTTGGGCTACTGCATTAGCTTCATCGATGTTGCTTAACTTCAACTCTGATCCACCGTTGAATCCGAACCAACCGAACCAAAGGATAAACATACCCAGTGTTGCTAAGGGCATATTTGATCCTGGAATAGGCGTGATCTCG
>CAUZON010000086.1:0-4561 GCA_963581445.1 Gammaproteobacteria bacterium
AAGCTACGTGGCGAACTGTTCTCTGAGCCACCCGGGTATAAATTTCGCTTATAGGGGGTCTCGTAAACCCGCTTACGCCTTAGTCTCAGATTTTCGTATTGAACAACTGATGGATAAGGTTATTGATAATGCTGTAGATTTTCATCGGCGCGATACACCTATTCGCGTTCAGTTAGATTGTTTTCGCGACACGTTGCAGATCTCAGTGGCGAATCGCGGTCCTACCCTTAGTCAGGATGTGCGCAAGTCAGTATTTGACTCCATGGTCAGCCATAGGGGCCAGGAGAACCGCCTACACTTTGGCTTAGGGCTATATGTGGTGAGAATAATAGCGGAACACCATGGCGGCGCTGTTAATGCGCTCAACTTGCAGGACGATACTGGGGTCGTATTCTTAGTTCAATTACCATTGGCGCGTCAGTCGCGATTGGAAGACGATGTATTCAGGACTGATCGAACTGTATTTGCTGGTTAGATACCCGCGCGCTGGCGAGGCCGGTGCCTCGCGTCTGTCTTTGCTTTTTTGAGTTGCGAAACTCTTGTGACATCGCTGCTCTGAGCAAGACCTTATATAGAAAACTTAAATCAAGAACTCAGGTCCAAAACTTAGCCCAAGAACTTAGGTCAAGCTGTAGTCGCTGTCCATGGTTACGCCATTAGTGCCTTTAACGCTACCCTTTTTAACCAGATTTTCCATGGCCGCTAAAACGCTACGAGCTGCAGCTGGGTACATAAACTCTGGGGTGTCTTTGTACATTAATGGCACCATTTCTCGAATTTTATAGGTGCCACCTTCGATGCAGTCAACAATTTGTTGCTCTCTTTCTAGGCGGTGGGCGATATACGCCTTCACATGGGCTTTTGGCTCATCAATACATGGCCCATGAGTAGGCCAGTAAATTTCATCGTCTCGGTCAAGTAGCAGCTCTAGGCTGAGCATATAGTCGGCCATATCACCGTCTGGCGGCGATATGATGCTGGTTGACCAACCCATTACGTGGTCCCCGGTAAACAGTGCTTTTTGTTCTCTTAATTGAAAACACAAATGGTTAGATGTATGCCCCGGCGTGTAAACACACTCCACCGACCAATCTTTACCCTGAATTATTTCGCCATGGGTGAGCAAATAATCTGGGTCAAAGTCCATGTCGCCACCCTCTTCAACCTGCACGCCCTGCTCGATCTTGCCAGCGCCATGAGGTCCATAAGCGTAGGTCGGTGCACCAGTCTTGGTGTGCAATAAGCGACAGCCGGGCGAGTGATCCATGTGCGTGTGAGTTACTAAAATATGCGAAACTGTTTCGCCCGGAAGGCACGCAAGGATGGCGTCTATATGCGCCTCATCGTCAGGACCCGGATCTATGACCGCGACGCTGCCGGTGCCCAATATATATGTGCCTGTGCCGTGAAAAGTGAAAGGGCCAGGGTTATTTGCTATGACTCTTCTTATCCCTGGAGCCAAAACTTCAGCCTTACCATATTCAAAATCTAGCTTGCGACGATAGGGAATTTCAACGGCCACTTTTCACTCTCCAACACAGAAAAAATAGTATAGCAATATAAGAGTCGGGCAGTGCAAAAGCAATAAAACTCGTGAACGCAGTAATATATTGAAGCTTAGCTGCCGCCCCATTTTTCCCTCAGTTCAATCCATTCGGACACATCTGGATTTATCGTCAGCGCCAAATCCATGTACTCTTTGGCTTTGTTTTGCAGGTCGTATTGATAGGCTTCTCTAGCTACATCGGCCAGCCGTTGAGCACATTGGTCGAGCAGTTCCACAGCTTTTTCGTTTGTGGGGTCTAGTTGCAGTGCTTCACGTAACAAGGCGGTAGCATTGTTTTTTACAGGAGCCGTAAGGTAGCCACTTGAAATTAGTTCTTGGGACCTTTCCAACAACATAATGACCCTAGATTTGCGACTCCTTTCGTTTGCTATGCGTAAGCGCAATTCGTTAAGGGGTTGTGCGGGAAGTCCAGCCGCTGAGGCTTGGCCGAGTAATTCTTCTGCGCTATCAAGGTCGTCTTTATCTAGTTGTCCCCGGACATTATTCAAAATTTGTGCTGCAACTTCATTCAAACCTTGTAGAGCGACCATATTATTGGGATCGGTGGCCAATACGCGTTGATACAACTCTGCAGCGTTGGCACCTGGCGGTGCTACAAACAAATTATCTGCGCGCAATCGCCTGGCCTGGACTAGTAGCTCATTAATGGCCGCTTGTGCTGTGGCTGCTTGAGAAATGAGCTTTCTTACGTCGTCCAATGCGCGAAGCTTGTTATTGGCTGCAGATGCTCGCTCCAGCAGGCTGATGGCGTTATTAACCTCACCGCCCTCCGCAGCTGATTTGGCCAATTCAATATAGTGCGCAGACAGTTCGGTCAGGCCCTGCTCTGCGCCCGGATGTTGTGGCGCAATACGTAATATCTCTTGATAGGCCTGAATTGCAGCGGCGGCGCTAGGAAGGTCGGATAATCCATGGCTAGTGAGTAACGCTTGGGTGCTTTTGAGTAAGCGCTCTGCGCGATAGCGGTTTTGCAGCCTAAGTGACAATACAGTCAATTCTGGGTCTTCTCCGAGTACACTGATTGCTTCCTGCAGGCGCAGGTCTGCTGTTTCTAGGTCGCCACTAGACAGCGCGGTATCAATGCTGTCCCGCCATGTTTTAACTACCTCGTTTAGGGCAAGTTGTGCCTCTGTGTCATTCGCTTCTATCAAGAATATTCGTTGGTAGGCTGCTGCGATAGCTGCCAGGCCTTGATTTGGATCTTGGCGCAGAGATTCGGCTTCTGTCCGAGCAAAGACCAATTCTGGATTTTCGATGACGCCCAGAGAGCTGCCCACATTAGTGAGGGACTGAGTTACTTGATCTCTAAGCACAAAAACTGCGCTGAGCAATACGCCTGTAATGAGCAAAAATGCAGAACTTTGCAGCGCTATGCGCCGCCTAAGTTTAAGACGAGTTCTTTTTTGCTGCTGTAATGGCTCCAAAGCTACAGTTCTTAATTCGGCGCTGAGAACAAAGATCTCCTGGGTTTTAATAGCCTGGGTTTTGATCGTAATGTCTGGGAGTGCCGTGTCCATGGCGATGGAAGTCAAAGCATCGCTGAGCATTTTGCCACTTTGATAACGTTGCTCAGGCCGCTTAGCCATTAACAGATCGATAACAGGCTGCAGTGAAGATAAATGATTGGGCAGTCGGGGTACGGGTTCTTGTACATGCTTTTGCAGCGTGGTTTGAGTGTCAGGGTCGGTATAGGGCAAATGGCCGGTCAAAACCTGATAGAACACAATTCCAAGGCTATAAATGTCGGAGCGCCCATCTAGGCTGCGACCGGTGATTTGTTCAGGGCTTGCATAGCCAGGTGACAGTTGCGCGGTGGGTCTGTCTGGATTGATGTTTGTGGCGGTTTCACCAATGGGGCTAGCGCAACCGTAGTCGATAAGACCGGGCAGACCATTTTGGGTAAAGACAATGTGTTCAGGCTTTACATCACCATGCACATAACCAATGCGGTGCAGCTCATCTAGCGCCAAAGCAATTTGTCGTATTGCGGAGATAACAGACTGAAGTTTAATGCCGCTAGCAATTCGATCTAATAAACTACCGCCATCGAAGTTCTGCATGATGACAAAAAAAGCATCTCCATGTTGACCTGAGGCATAAAGGTCGGGGAATACGGGACCTTTAGTGAGCGTCAAGATAGCAGTCTCAGGCAGCGCGCTGGGAGCAAATTTGAGCACAGCTTTGCTCATATCATTGGTCTGCGTAGCACTGTAGACGTTGGGGTGGGCGTCATCTGTGCTATCCGCGGACAACACAGATAACCGATACCCTTGAATAATTTGACCGTTCATATCAGTCATTGCTTCAACCACTGCCGACCTCACTGCTACTTACTGCGGGGTCCACTTCGGGGATTTCTAGCACGTTGCCGCCGACCAACTGGCCAAGGATAAATTTGCCCTCAGGTATCAGCAGGCGTCCATCTAAACTCACAGCTAGCCCTTCTCCGTGGGCCATCCCGTTAATGCATTGAGTAGATGCAAACATCCACTGTCTGCCCATATGATTTAGCGAGCAGGTTGAGTTGTCGACTAGCAAACGCTCCAATTGCAGGGTCCCCGTTAACCATTGTTGTATTTCTGGTTGGGCCCCTGGCTGCTCTTTTATGCCCCAGCCACTCTGCCTATTATCGAAAAATTCGCCTCGATAAATTGTGCCGTCACGCCAGCGAATAACGCCTAGCCCGCTGCGTTTATCTGCTAAAAACATGCCGACATAGCGGTTGCCGTTTGGCCAATATAAAGTGCCCTTGCCCGAGCGCTGTCCCTTGGAGAACGGACCTATATATTGGCGACCGTCGGAATACACTAAATGACCCTGGCCGTTAAGTACGCCTTCAAAAAAATCGCCGTCATAACTCTGCCCAGCATGCCAACGCATTTCACCCTTACCTGAGCGCAGGCCAGCAGAGAAATTACCGCTATAAGTGTCTTTGTTGGCCCAGCTGAAGTCCCCAGCTCCTTCTATACGGTTGGCCTTGAACATACCCTGATA
>CAUZON010000087.1:0-4555 GCA_963581445.1 Gammaproteobacteria bacterium
AACTAAAGGAATAACTCTTTCACTGGATTTAGTTTTAAGAGTTCTGTGAGGGTAGGGTGCTAGTTTTATGTGAGGATGTTGACGGTCTAATTTTAGATCTTCTATTTTTAATCCAGCTGCTTCAGCCAAACGCATTCCTGTGTCACTAATCAAAGCTACCAACCGCCTAAGATCGTCATCTGTCTGATAGCAGGTTTGTTGAAGGAGCCTAATTTGATTTTTACTAAGTGGTTGACGCTTCGTTAGGGGTTAAGTAGAGGCTAGATAAACACCAACAAAAGCGTTACGACAATCTAAACCTAACTCCTGAATCGTAAAGTTAACCATGGCTTTGAGGCTAGAGAAGTTCCGTTGAACAGAAGCTGAACTTAACCCCTTCTTACGTAACCAATCTCTAAAAGTTGCAGCATCTGCGGTTGAGTATTGATCTAAAGGACGGCAACCCAAACTCTTCTTAAGATAACCAACGGTGCGTTTGCTATGAGTAAAGAACGTATTCTTTTTATGTTCTCCTTTGACTCTCAGATAAAGATCTAACGCATCATCGATAGTGGGGAGTAGGGAATTGATATTCTGACTAGGGGTACTGCGAAGTAAATGAGCAGCTGGTATCTCTGCTTCTCCGAGCCTTAAATTTATCCAGTAATCGTCCAAACGAGACACCAACTTTTGAGACACATAACGTGCCTGAGAAGGAGATTTAGTTCTTAGACTTTGGATGATGCGAGTTTTGAAATAATGACGACTTAAATCTGAGGGAATAGACTTTGAGAAGTAGTACACACCACGCTTGGTGTAGGTGTACTTAGGTTGAAAAGTGTCTACCATTTTGTCTACCGCCTTTGTGCATGTTTTGGAACACATGAGCAAATTCAACGGCTTTAGAGTATTTAGAGTAGAAGAGTGGTACCCAGAGAGAGACTCGAACTCTCACGCCGCAAGGCACTAGAACCTAAATCTAGCATGTCTACCAATTCCATCACCTGGGCTCTCAGGACGCTGATGTTACGTGCCTTCTAATTCAGTAGCAACAAGATGCAGAAAATTTACGGATTAAATTTAACTTTCTTAGTTTTCTAGGCTGCTGGTGTGTCTAACGTCCTGGCCTTTCACCTGATAAATCACATATTCACTAATGTTCTTTGCATGGTCGCCAATGCGCTCGAGGGCTCGAGAAGCCCAAATAAGGCTAATATAATCTTCGACCTTATCTGGGTTAGTTTCCATCTGTTGGATACAGTTACGCACTAACTTCTTATAAGCCATATCGATATCGTGATCGTCTGCAATCACCCGCAGAGCGTTTTCTACATCTAATCTGGCGAAGGCGTCCAATGCGCGCTTTAACATCTTAATCACGCCGTTATGGATGCCTTTAAAGCCGCTGTAGTGGTCGTCAAGTATGTCAGCGTCTAATAAGTCGATGGCCATTTTAGCGATGCGGTCTGCCTCGTCTCCAATGCGCTCAAGATCCGTGATCACCTTCATGACACTAACTACCGTGCGTAAATCACCTGCGGTAGGTTGACGCTTGGCGATAATGGACACGCACTGGTCGTCTAACTCCACCTCAAATTGATTGAGGCGAGATTCAACTTCGCGTACTTGCTCAGCGAGTTCCACGTCATGATTTACCAGCGCAGTACATGCATCATTGACTTGGGTTTCCACAAGGCCACCCATTTCCATGAGTAGATCTCTAATGGTTTGTAGATCGTTATCGTACTGCTCTGATATGTGCTTATGCATTGTCGTTACCCGTATCGCCCAGTGATATAATCCTCTGTCTGCTTGGACTTAGGATTTCTAAATATAGTATCTGTTTCGCCAAACTCGACCATTTCACCAATATAAAGAAATGCTGTGTAATCTGAAACTCGCGCAGCTTGCTGCATGTTGTGAGTCACAATAGCAATGGTGTAGTCGTCTTTTAGCTGATGAATTAACTCTTCAATCTTTAGTGTGGAAATTGGGTCTAGTGCCGAAGCCGGTTCGTCTAGTAGTAGTACTGTCGGTTTAATTGCAATGGCTCGAGCAATCACTAAACGCTGCTGCTGTCCGCCTGACAGACCCAAAGCGCTGTCTTTAAGTCGGTCTTTAACTTCGTCCCAAAGCGCCGCACTTTTCAGGGCCCACTCAACGCGCTCATCTATAATTGCTTTAGACTTTTCGCCTTGAATACGCAGGCCGTAGGCAACGTTTTCGTAAATACTCTTAGGGAATGGGTTAGGGCGCTGAAAAACCATACCAATCTTTCTGCGTAGGTCGGCAACATCTACCCGAGTATCATGAATGTCATAACCCTGAAAATTGATGCTGCCGGTAATGGTTACGTCATCAATAAGATCGTTCATTCTGTTGAAGCAACGCAACAGGGTAGATTTACCGCAGCCTGAAGGGCCGATAAAAGCCGTTACCTTTTTGGTCGCAATGCCGAGGTTTATATCTATTAACGCCTGCTTATCACCGTAGTGTAGCGATAGATTATTTACTTCCAAGCTGGTTTCAAGACCAGTGCTGGTCTGGGCTTCTGGGCCAGTTGCTGGTGATGCTGAAGATCCCTGAGTATCGGTTTGCGACATTGATGTTTCACTCATGAGTTAACTTTCCACACCGCGGTAAAGGCGTTCTAGCCGTCCACGCAGAGTAATGGCGGTTAAATTTAGCCCCACAATAAGTGTGACCAGTAATAGGGCGGTAGCATAGACCAAGGGCCTAGCTGCCTCGACATTAGGGCTTTGGAAGCCAACGTCATAAATATGAAAACCTAGGTGCATAAATTTACGGTCTAGGTGCAGGTAGGGAAAGCTACTATCTATTGGCAACGTAGGTGCAAGCTTGACCACACCCACCAACATAAGCGGTGCAACTTCACCGGCAGCGCGTGCCACTGCCAAAATAACGCCAGTCAATATTGCTGGGCTTGCCATAGGCAATATGACTTTGAACAGTGTTTCCGCTTGGGTTGCACCTAGCGCCATGCTGCCTTCACGTACCGAGCGAGGGATCCGTGTGAGCCCTTCTTCGGTGGACACAATAACCACAGGGACTGTCAGTAGGGCCAAGGTCAGCGACGCCCATACAAGTCCTGGCGTGCCAAATGTTGGCGCGGGCAAAGACTCTGGAAAGAACAGCTGGTCTAGATTACCGCCCAAAAAGTAGACAAAAAATCCCAGACCAAATACACCGTAAACAATGGACGGCACGCCGGCTAAGTTATTTACCGCAATGCGTATGATACGCACCATGAGGCCTTGTTTTGCGTACTCACGCAGGTAAACGGCGGCAATAACACCAAACGGCGTAACGATTAAGGACATTAACAAGACCATCAGCACGGTACCAAAGATGGCCGGAAAAACACCGCCTTCAGTATTTGCTTCACGGGGATCTTCTGACAAAAAGCGCCATAGGTTGCTGAAGTATTGCCCTGTCTTTTGCCAAGCGCTCATTGCGTTAGGCTGCCAAGCGTGAAGAATATCCGCTACGCGCACATGAATTTTTATATCCTGGGCTGTAGTGATAACTAATTCATCTTGATCTAGGTCCCTATATAAACTACGCAGTTGCTTCTCACTAGCCGAGTACTCTGCCGCCAAGCCAGATTGTTCATCGCTTATCTCTTGCAGTCGCTCAGTATCATCACTTTCTCTAAGCAATAGTCCGCGCTCTTCCAAACGCAACCGCTCTAGCCGATTATTTATATTATTTAGGATGCCGCCTTCTAAATCGCTAATTTGATCACGAATTTTATTCGCTGCGGCAATACTTTGATCCAGCGCCGGCACTAAATCGTCACCGTTAATGGGCGTTGCGGGATCTTCTCCGCGCACCAGTGTGGTAGGCACGCCATAGGCATTTCCCCACTCTATACGTTCGAGGACCATGACATTGTTCGGCGTGGTTCTTTGGCTAATTTGATCTATAAAGACCCATCTAAAATCAGGTGCACTGATTTTTCGGTTGCCCGTCTTGACCAACCAACGATCCATAATCGCTGCGTTAGGCTGCACCCATTGCGGATTACCACCGGACTCTAGAAACTGCTCGACCGATACTTGGTCTAGCTCAACAAACTCGCCGTACACTTGTTGCACCTGAGCTGTTTCAGTTGTGTAGGTAATTAAATCTACATCTTCCGGCCAAAAATGCGCCAGGCCTTTCACTGCAATAAGCAGCAGAATGCCGATTACAGCGGAGATACTCAGCCCTACGGCTGCAGCATTCATCCAAATCCAGGGCTCACCAGAAGCAAACCAATTACGGAAAAAAGAATTAGATTTAGCCATTTTAGAGACTTCCATAGCGCGCACGCAGCCGTTGGCGCACAACTTCCGCAAGGGTGTTGAGTGCAAATGTGAACATAAATAAAACCAGTGCTGCTAAAAACAGAATGCGATAGTGGCTGCTGTCTACCTCAGCCTCGGGCAATTCCACAGCAATGTTTGCGGCAAACGTGCGCATACCTTCAAAGATATTCAGGTCCATAAGCGGCGTGTTGCCAGTAGCCATAAGTACAATCATGGTTTCACCAACAGCGCGGCCCATGCCAATA
>CAUZON010000088.1:0-4377 GCA_963581445.1 Gammaproteobacteria bacterium
AGCTCGCTGCTAGTCGGGAGCAAGTTTATTGTTTACGAAGTGCGTCTTGTACAAAAAGCACTTTGTTAAACAAGTCTCCCTCGGTGAGCGCTGCTACCAGGCGCCCGTCCTCGACTACTGGAATACTTTCGCCAACAAACTCGCTTGCTTTTTCCATGGCGTGCGTAAGTGAGTCAGAACCTTGGAATGTAAGCGGCTGAGTGTCCATAACTTCTTTTAGCGCGCCCGCACCATGCAAATCCAAGACATTTACCTTGCCGAGAAGTGTATCTTCGTTATCACACACATACGCCTCAGTAGTCTGAGCAGCCTTAAGTTTGTCCAAGGTTGCCCCTACGCTGGTGTTAAGGTCGACTTTCACATAGTCGCTGCTGGGTATTTCGTCGATTGTGCTCTGATTCAGAGCAATGTGTTCACGGCCAAGTTTTAAGTCTATTCCTCGGTCTAACAACTGACGGTCGAAGAATGAAAGCCCAAAAGCTCTATAGGTGATGAAGGAACACACAATCACGCACAGCATAGATGCCAATCCGTAGCTGTAAGACCCCGTAAGCTCAATCACGATCATGATAACCGTTAACGGTGCGCCGATTACTGCTGCGGAGACAGCTGCCATTGATGCAACACCAATAGC
Organism: Gammaproteobacteria bacterium; assembly: GCA_963581445.1. Classification (GTDB taxonomy): domain Bacteria; phylum Pseudomonadota; class Gammaproteobacteria; order Pseudomonadales; family Azotimanducaceae; genus UBA4421. The sequence continues at coordinate 635 of CAUZON010000088.1, forward strand.
GGTTGTCATTTCAGGGTTTAAACCAAAGAAACTGGCGCTGTACGCAACGATGCCGCCGATTGCAGCGCCTACAAATAGAGCTGGGCCAAATATGCCACCAAAAAATCCGGCATTTACACACAGCGCCGTGATGATGATTTTGGCGATCAATAAGGCCAATAAATACATAGGGGTAAATTCATTATTGATCATTTGGTTGATCTGCAGGCTACCTAAGCCCAAAACATCGGGGAATATCATGCCAATGCATCCTGCAACAATCACGCACATTGCCGACAATTGCGCGAAGCTCCAACCGCTGGCTACCGCCATAGCTTTGCCTTTTCTAAGCGCAGACATATAAGCGATCGCAGCAAGTGAGCAAAGTGGCGCCGCAACGAGCAAAAATGGAATCAGTGGCCCAAGTGGAATCGGCATATCAGGTACATCGAAGGCTAACTCGATGGTGAATAAATATTGGTTCGCGGCGTAAGCAACAATGGATGAGATGGCTATTGGTGCAATTGCGCCGACAGAAAATCGTCTCAATAGCGCTTCGTGTGCGAATAAAACGCCAGCAATCGGTGCGTTGAAGCCTGCTGAGATAGCAGCGGCAACACCGCAGGCAAGGAACACGTTTTTATCTATATTGATCTTGGTTAACTTAAGCAGAATTTGTGAAAGAGTTGCTCCAAAATGTACTAACGGGCCGTACTGTCCAACTGAGGCACCTCCGCTAGCGCTTATAAATGCGGCTATAGTGGAGCCAAGCCCGACTCGAATATCGAGCGGCTCCTTGCTTTGCTGTACCGCGTAAATACTCTCTGCTGGTCCGGACCAAGCGGTAATGCCAAGCACTTTACGGACTAAGATAATCAGTAAAGCTGCGCAGCCCATGGTGACAAAAATTTTAAAGGACACGTTCATGCCAGCAATGGAAGTAGAGAATATGTCGTCTGCTGCTTGATTACTCTCAAACCATTGGGCTCCCTCGACAAAAGCATTAGCCACAACCGAAGCAATCAAGCCTAGGATAATGGCGAGAACAAATTGCAGGATAACTTCTTGTAGTGCGGATTTAGTCGGTTGATCTTCAGATTCCATTTCTCGTCCTCCCCTGGATTTTATTTACTAGCTGTTATTTTTGGTTGAAAGGCTAAACAATCTCGCCCGTCCGCGTTCTTCACTTCTATACAAGGAAGGTTTCTACTCTTAAAATTCAATGCTGCACACCTATAGCGGAAATTTTTGTCCCAGCTGGTATTGAAGTGCCGGCACTTCCAACAGTTGACCGCGTTTTTATTATTGTTCTGTATCATTTGGGGTCATTCTTACACTGTCTGACGAATCATCGGCGATATTTATTCTATTTTCGACCAACATTTGTGACGTTCGCTGTACCAACTGGTCAACGACTTCCTGACTTAGGCCTAAGTCTGTTCCAATGTCGATAATCCCATTTGCCTCATCTTTGGTGAGTATTCCGTCCTTAAAGGCCAGATCAATATGGTTTTGCAGAGATTCTCGCTGGTAACGCAAGTGTTCTGAAAAGCTTGCGGCCAAAATGCCTGAGGGTAGCGCAACCATCCCGATGCCGATAATAGTAACGACAGAGCCGAGAATTTTACCTAACGCGGTCATAGGAATTGCATCTCCGTAACCTACTGTTGTCAATGCTGCTACCGCCCACCACATTGCTTGTGGAATTGATCCGAAGGCCTCTGGTTGTTGCTCGTGTTCAACAATATACAAGGCTGAAGCCGCCAAAGTCAGTACGATTAACATAATTAGAAAAGTCCCCATGAGGCTTTTTCGCTCGTCGTAAAGAACGTTAAGGAGCACCTCAATTGAAGAAAAATAACGGGTGAGCTTAAAAACCCTAAAGAGTCTTAAGATCCTTAGGAAGCGTAAATCAAGACCTGGAAACAATAGAGTTAAAATAGACGGCAAGAACGCTAATAAATCTACGATAGCCATGGGCCGAGTGATATGGCGCAATCTCTTTGCAAAATGGCTAGTAGGCATCTCTATGGTTTGTGCCAGTTGGGAAGTACTTTTTGCCTCTACGCATACCCAGACTCTGGCAATGTATTCAAGGGCAAAAATGAGGCAGGAAACCGTTTCAATAATATTAAAGATCTGGCTATAAGCCGCCTCATAGCGGGGTATCGATTCAAGGATGATGGCAATTAAATTGATACCAATCAAACCGATAACTATAAAGCTAATAGTTGACGACAGCTGGTCTGTGGGCTCGTGAGTCTCAAGAGCACGATATAGGCGTTCTCTATCCATTTTTCCTCTCGCCAATGTGCTCCCCAGACTTATGAATGAACAATTCTTCGCAAAAAATCAGCCGTCTATAAGGATCTCTATTCGCCTATTCGCGGCTCTACCCTGTGCTTCTGTGTTGTCAGCTAAAGGTTTAGTGTCGGCATAGCCAAAAACACTCACGTTATTGCTGTCTAAATTATTGTTGGCAAAAAAGAAGTCTGCTACAGAGGCCGCTCTGGCCGCAGACAAATCCCAGTTTGAGTCAAAGCGCTCGCTGAAGGCTATGGGGATATTATCTGTATGACCTGAAATCTGAACCTTGCCTCCGGCGGCGGCGACTGAGTCGCCTACCGTTCGCAGGGTACCTAAAAAGCCCTGTTGTAATTCAGCGAATCCAGACCTAAAGGAGTTTGCTGCGGATAAACTAATCATAATTTGATCACCGACCTTCTCTACCTGGGCCAGGCCTTGGGTTATTTCCGATTGCAGGTCGGCTTTAAGCATCTGATACTTATCATCTAATTCGCGGGTTTCGCGTGCTTGCCTTAACTTCTGGTCTTCACTATCAGAACTGAAAAACTCCACTTCAAGCTCTGTCTCCATGAAGGCCTGAGACTCCGCCACCTTAGCAAAAATTTCCAATTCGCTTTGCTCTATACGGCCATCGCTGCTGTTGTCGGAGATTTCCTCTCTTTCATTAGAAGCCGCATCTTCATTAACGGATATTACTATTTTTCCGTCTTCCTCTTTCACCTCTACTTTCCCTGAAGCGAGCTCTCTAGCAAGGGTTTTTTTCACGTTTTCTAGGTCAGAAAGAGATTTCGATGTGCTCACATCATCTCTCACGTCCAGCTCTACCTCGGGGTCTGGCTCTTCGTCAGTGGTCTCTTCTACTGCTTGCATTCCCGGATCAGTTTTAGTCGTTTTGTAGGCGTCGGCAATCATACTTGTACCCATCGGCGGCTCTACCGAGGGCTCCTCACGCTGCAAGCCAAACGCGCTCGACATAGAGCCAGAGATATCCTTATTAATAGACGGCGAATCCATTTCGGTAAAAGACAAAATGAGTACAAAAAACGCCATCAACAACGTAGCCATATCTGCAAAGGTAGCCATCCATGCGGGCGCTCCGGCTTCACAGGCCGGGCATTCAAGAGGTTTTTTCTTCTTTGGCTCTTGTGGCTCTTGAGGTTCTTCTTCAACAGGTGGTTCTGCTGCTACCGGTTCCTCGACGATTGGATCTTCTTCAGCCATCCACGATCACCTCTATCCGACGATTCTGAGCTCTGCCCGCTGCTGTATCGTTATTACCAATTGGATCGCTGTCTGCCAAGCCAGTAATAGTTACCTTACCCGCTTCAAGATTACTGTTGTCTAAAAGGTAGTTTGCTACCGCTGCTGATCTGGCGGAGGAAAGATCCCAGTTGGAGCGAAATCTTTCACTAAATGCCACTGGAATATTGTCTGTGTGGCCTTCAACACGCACCATG
>CAUZON010000089.1:0-4130 GCA_963581445.1 Gammaproteobacteria bacterium
TCGTGCCGCTCATTGGGAGATGTAAAGACAGTAAGCCAGATTAACATTGCACCTAAGATAGCATCTATAGGTGTGTGTTTCTGTTTTATGTACCTCTTGTTTTCGTCACCTATATTCCCCCTTTCGTATCCACTGGCACTCTCTCAAACCAACGAGTAAAGGTGAATTATGAAACGTATGTTAATCAATGCATCGCACACAGAAGAAGTGCGTGTAGCTATGGTCGATGGCCAGCGACTCTATGATCTAGATATTGAAAATAGAACTAGAGAGCAAAAAAAATCCAACATTTATAAGGGTAGAATCACCCGCGTAGAGCCCAGCCTAGAAGCGGCCTTTGTGGACTACGGCGCAGAACGTCATGGGTTTCTGCCATTAAAAGAAATTTCCAGAGAATACTTCAAAAAAGGCGCCTCAGAAGGCGGCAAAGTTCGCATCCAGGACGCCCTTAGAGAAGGTCAGGAAGTCGTTGTTCAAGTTGAAAAAGAAGAACGCAGCAACAAAGGCGCAGCTCTGACTACGTTTATAAGTTTGGCTGGCCGCTACTTGGTGCTTATGCCTAACAATCCACGTGCTGGTGGAATCTCACGCCGTATCGAAGGTGATGAGCGCGCAGATCTACGCGAAGCCATGCGCGGTTTAGACATTCCAGACGGTATGGGTGCTATTGTTCGCACCGCAGGTATCGGTCGAGCAACCGAAGAGCTTCAGTGGGATTTCAATTACTTACTCCAGCTTTGGAATACAATTACCGAAGAATCCAGTAAAGCCAAGGCACCTCACTTTCTATTCCAAGAGAGCAACGTGATTGTTCGCGCCATTCGCGACTATCTGAGACAGGATGTTGGGGAAGTCATTGTTGATGGTGAAGAAGCCTACGCCCTCGCTGCGGCTTTTATAAAGACGGTCATGCCGGACTTTACGAGTAAAGTTAAGTTTTACCAGGACGAAATACCGCTTTTCAACCGCTATCAAATTGAAAACCAGATAGAAACGGCATTCTGTCGAGAAGTCACCCTACCCTCTGGCGGGTCTATTGTTATCGACATTACTGAGGCCATGGTCTCTGTAGATATTAACTCCGCCCGCGCAACTAAAGGCGGTGATATCGAAGAAACTGCGTTTAATACTAACAAAGAAGCTGCAGAAGAGGTTGCTCGTCAACTTCGTTTGAGAGATGTCGGCGGCCTCATCGTGATTGACTTCATTGACATGCTTAATACTCGCCATCAAAAAGAAGTTGAAAATAAGATGCGTGATGCACTTGAAGTTGATCGTGCTCGCGTTCAAGTGGGTCGTATCTCTCGATTTGGCTTACTTGAAATGTCTCGCCAGCGGTTGCGTCCGTCACTAGAAGAAACCATGTCTCGTACGTGTCCACGCTGTAAGGGTCAAGGCACCATTCGTGGTACTCGATCTTTAGCACTATCAATATTGAGATTGGTTGAAGAAGAAGCACAAAAAGAATTTAGCCGCGAAATCAGAGCTATTGTGCCCGTGCCTGTGGCCACCTTCCTACTCAATGAGAAGCGCAAAGAAGTGTCTGACATAGAGACACGCAATAAAATTAAGGTGACTGTATTACCCAATACAGAGATGGAGACTCCACATTTTGAGGTTGTTCGAATCCGTAACCAGGATGAAGACGACTCTGACTTCAGCTATCGCCTTGCAAATGAGCTGAGTAAATCGGAAGAAGAGGTGGTAACAGACACAGCTACGCCTCAAAATTTGCCAAAACCAGCTGTTAATACCATGATACCTTCTACTCCAGCACCCGTTATTGCCACTCCTGAGGTCGTTAAAGAGAAGAGCCCCGGATTAGTCAAGCGTCTGTGGGCAAGCATGTTTGGAGAGACCGTAGAGCCCGTTAAAGAAGAAGAAAAGAAGCCGAGGCCGAACAATAACAATAATCGCAACCGCAATCGAAATAACCAAAATCGAACTCGTGGTGGCCAAAATAATCGCGGCCGGCAGAATAATCCGCGCGCCAATGATCGTGATACCGAAGCCAATAAGGACACTACGAGTACGAATGCACCCGTAACGACTAACGAGCAGTCCAGCGATCAAAAGAATGCGCCTAGAGCTAATCAAAATCGCAACAACAACCGTCGCAACAGAAATAACCGGCCGAAGGATCAAGTTGAAACTGCTCAGGTAGCGGTTGAGCCAACCACCACTGCGCCGGTTAAAAGTGCAACGCAACAAGAAACTGCTGATCAACTGCAACGTCGCCCTGATGACAAACGTCGTCCACCGCGTCGTCGTCGCCAACGTCAGGATGTCCCCAAGGACATGTTAGATCAAGCAAACGCGCTGACTACACCAGCAGCAACCACCGACGCTAAGGCAGCCACTCCCGCTGTTGAAAAAGAAGCTGTAGTTGCTAGCAAGCCAGCAAATGAATCGTCTCCTATAAGCCCAGCCGCTGATAGCTCGGTTGTAGCGACTACACCAGCTACCGATACTGCTGCGCCAAAGCCTAGAGCCAAACGCAAGCCTGCTAAGCCCAAGGTGGCTAAAACTGATACTGCAGAAGCACCCGCTACCGTTCAAGCGGATGCTCCTGCTGTCACAGAGGCGCCTAAGAAAGCTCGTGCTACTCGAAAGCCAGCGGCTAAAGCGAAACCAAAAGTGGCTAAGGAGCAAAAAGAAGAGCCTTCTAAGGTCGCTGCAGCAGATACGGTGACACGCGCCAGTAACGATCCACGAAAAAAACCAACGTCGAAGGCTGAGGTTGAAGTAAGTACTGAGCGCGGTGAGAAGCCGGTAGCTGCATCTGCACCAGCCACTCAACCTGCAACTTCTGCCCCAGTACCGGCCAAAGCAGCACCAAGGGCATCTAATGACCCGAGAAAGAAACGTGCTAGCACCAAGCCAAAAGCACCGGCTAAGGCCAAGAAGCCTGCGTCTGAAACCCCAAATACGGTTTCAAATGATGTTTCTTCGCAAGAAAATACGCCAAAGGGTTAATTGGTACTTGTTAGTAGAAAAAGGCGCTGTATAATCGCGCCTTCAATAGGTGGGATGGCAGAGCGGTTGAATGCACCAGTCTTGAAAACTGGCTTAGGTTAATAGCCTAACTAGGGTTCGAATCCCTATCCCACCGCCATATATATTAATTAAGCCTCTGTTTTTACAGGGGTTTTTTTATGCCCGTGAGACTTTTATTTGTATGGGTACAATAATGGGTACAACAAAGTAATCGTTTCATGAGTAACTCCCTTTATTGATTACCTAAGCATAGCTGAATACCCCATCCAGTCAAATCAGGGCTAGATCGAGAGAACTGGGGCGAGAATCAGCCAGAGCCTTTGAGAGAGATACCGCCTATGCAGATTGTTGTAGACCATAATTTATTGGACTTTGGAGCATGATGTAAGTCGCTCATCATCAGGCAAGATCGAATCGCAGGTTATCTAATTCGTATCATTAGCCATCTTGAAGGTTAGCTTAAGCAACGCATTTTCTGTTCTTTGATTCAAACCATCTTTACTAGCGGGCTTGAAGATGCTTTTTTTTACTGATTCGATAGCCGCTTCAGAAAATACGCCAGTTGGGCTTTCCTCGTGGACTTTGGCAGAGTCGACCTTACCGCTCTCATCCAAAGAAAATTCAACAACTACCCATCCCTCTACTCCCTCCGCTTTTAGGTAAGGATCATAGTACGGTGGGGATATTTCTAAAATTTCATACGACCCCTCAGGTTTGTCGAGGTTTTTAACGACAACTGAAGATTGTCCACCATCGAAGATATAAGGCAAAGCAGGCAAACTTAGAATAAAAATGACACATAAACTGACGATAAGAGCAGGTATACTTACTAAAATTACTTTCCAATTCGACTGAAAATTGAAAGGAGACAACATTATTATCTCCTCCTTTGTCATATGGTATTTCTGGAGAATTGCCCAAACAAAAAATACAGGCATTCCTTGTAGGATGGATGTCGGAACTTCATAAGGGATATATAAAGCTGTAAATACATAAAGCACAAAAACTAACGGACCGATATATTTTACATTTCGGGAGTACTCATTTTTCTCCAGAATGTTGTAGTTTTTGACTAGCATATATATTGCGGACGGGGATGCTAAAAACGTAGCAATTTCTATTTGCCTAGGAGA
>CAUZON010000090.1:0-4073 GCA_963581445.1 Gammaproteobacteria bacterium
AATATGACAGAAGCGCAAATTGGCGAAATAGTAGGGCATATTGCTACTTTCGGGCTGATGCTCATTATGCTTTCGATGGGCATTATGCTTCGAGTGCGAGATTTTATAAACGTTGTGAAAACGCCATCGGCTAGTTTGCTGGGTTTAGTAGGCCAGGTGCTACTGCTGCCAATCATGGCCTTTGGCATTTGTTACTTGATGGCGCTGCCGGCGACGTTGGCAATTGGCTTGATGGTCCTCTCGGCATGTCCCGGCGGGCCGACGTCTAATGCGATTAGTATGATTACCGGCGGTGATACGGCGTTGTCTATTACGTTAACTGCACTATCAGGTCTTATCGCGTTTATTACTGCGCCGCTCGTCATGAACTTTTCCCTAAATTACTTTCAAATTGCCGGTGCGCAATTGGAACTGCCGTTCATAGAGACTTCTATGCGGATTTTCTTTACCACCGTGGTGCCAGTTTGCCTGGGGATGTATCTGGGCGGCAAATTCCCGAACTTAGAGACCTACCGACAGACGATTTTTAGGTCGGGGTTTGGTTTGGTGATAACAACTTCTCTTTTACTGTTGATTGCACGCTCTGAGTTACTGGGTTCAGCCCAAGCGATGTTTGCAGCTTTGTTGCTGAATGTCTCAATGATGGGGTTGGCTTATCTGCTGGGGAGTTTGCTGCTCAAGCAAGAAGCGCAGGTGCGCACCATAACGGTGGAGGTCGGTTTGCAAAATGTGTCTCTCGCAATTGTGATCGTTTTAACCTCGTTAGAAGTCTTTGAGATGCTCTCGCCGACGCTTTTCTATCTACCAATTGCATACGTGACGGGCCTTGGTTTTGCGTATCTCATGAGGAAGCGGGATCGAAGGGCTGTTGAAGCATGAAATTTTTGCTCATCAGCGTTATGTTTTGTGGTGGTTTGTGACAAGTTTTTAGATCGAATATATGCAAATAGTTATAGAAAAATTTTGGTTTGTCGTATGAAAATTTCAGTAGTTAACGATGATAATAATGAAGCACAAGCGCTTGTGTCTAGGGATGGCATCGATTGGTTCCCCATCAAGGATTTGTCTACGAGCACTCCGCTAAAGTCAGCGCTGGATATCATGCGCTTTGAAAATAGCCACCCAGGCAAACTTAGTGACATGATAACAGCCGTGAAAGGCACCATTTTGCCCGTCGAATATGATAACTACCAACTCCAGCTACCCTTCAAACCAGTAGCTTACCGAGACTTCATGCTTTTTGAGCAACACTATATCAACGTTGCTAGAAATATGGTGGCAAGACAATCTCCGGTCGCAGCACGCTTACTTAGCGCCTACGAAAAGTTAGCAGGCGAACCGTTTAGCAAGTTAAAACCGCCAAAACGCTGGTACCAGTACCCCATTTATTATCTGGGCAATCACCTTAACTTTATATCCGATGGCGATACAGTTGCAATACCAGCCTATACCCAAGCACTCGACTATGAACTTGAAATTGGCGTTGTCATCTGTAAACCGTTGAAGAATGCCTCAGAGGATGAAGCCAAGCAGGCTATCGGTGGGTTTGTGGTATTTAATGACTTTTCAGCACGTGATGTACAAAGAGACGAAATGCAAAGTGGCTTTGGTCCAATGAAAGCGAAAAATTTCGTTAACGCAATTTCTAATGTTGTCGTCACTGCTAATGAAATTCTACCGATTATTGATACATTGACAGTAACGGTAACCATCAACGGGAAGGAAATTGTTCGTAATACCAGTGCAGGAATGCATTTTTCCATTCCGCAAGCCATTGCCTATGCGTCTTGGGAAGAACAACTTTATCCAGGAGAGTTTTTTGGCTCGGGCACTATTCCTCTTTGTACTGGCATGGAAAATGGCGTTTTTTTGCACAGCAAAGACAGTATCTTGTTGGAAATAGAGGGCATTGGGAGCCTTTACAACAAGGTTGAGTAAATGGGTTATAGAGTTATTTTAAGGACAGCTTTTGCCTAGACAGGCAAGCCACACCAACATCTAAGCAAAAGTTTAGTTGAATCACTAAATAGAAAAAGCAGAGCAACTTAGGAAAGTTATTATGAGCGAAGCAGAGCACAACAACGTCACAGAACTAGCGGTCCATAACCTGGAGGCATTAGTCGAACGACAAAGAAGCAAGTTCCGAGCTGAAGGCGAGGTCACCTATGAGACACGGATTGACCGACTAAAGAGACTTAAAGCACTGATTATCGAAAACAAGACAGAGTTTGCGGCAACAACCAAACGCGAATTCAACGGTGCGCGATCCTATGAATTCAGTTTATTCTCAGAGTTTGCCTCAAAGGTTGAGGCGATCGACTATTCAATGAAAAATCTAAAAGCGTGGATGAAACCTGAAGGGCGAAAAACCAACAAGCCGATGAACTTTTTGGGTGGAAAGGGTCAGGTCAGGTATTTCCCAAAGGGCGTGGTTGGTATCATTTCACCGTGGAACTTACCCTTCGGTCTGACGGTGGCGCCGTTGACCAGTGCTTTGGCTGCCGGTAATCGAGCATTACTGAAACCTTCAGAATACGTTCCCGAAACAGCGGCATTGTTTGCTGAAGTGGTCCCAAAGTATTTCTCAAAAGACGAAGTGGCGGTGGTCACCGGTGGCGTAGATATTAGCCAAAGATTTGCGCAGCTGCCGTTCGACCACCTTCTGTTTACCGGGTCCACTCACGTCGGTCGGCAAGTGATGCAATCCGCCGCAAAAAACCTCGTTCCTGTCACCCTAGAGCTGGGCGGTAAGTCACCTGTTGTTATTGGTCGTAGCGCAAAACTTGATCTCGCCGGAACGCGCCTGACTTTCGGTAAGCTGTTAAATGGCGGCCAACTCTGTCTATCACCAGACTACGTTTTGGTGCCGGAGGAGTTGGAAGAGCAGCTAATTGCAAGGGTCATTCACGAGACGCAGTCAATGTATCCAAACATCACCGAGAACAACGATTATGCGGGTGTTTTCAACGAAAGGCACTTTGCTAGGTTGCAGAGCTACATTGATGACGCCGTTTCTAAGGGCGCTAAGCTCACCATCGTCGGTGCCGACAAGACTCGTGCGTCTAAAGACAATCGTCGCATGCCTCTGCACATTCTCCAGAACGTCAATGAAGACATGCAGGTCATGCACGAGGAAATTTTTGGTCCTATCCTTCCGGTTATGACCTATGCTGACATCAGCGAAGTTCCGGATATGATTGAACCCCGCCGCAACCCCCTTGCTATGTACTACTTTGGTAAAGATAAAACTGAGCAGGAGTATTTACTCAGTCATGTGCAAAGTGGTGGTGTTTGCATCAATGATATTACGCTTCACTATGTACAAGAAGATCTGCCATTTGGTGGCTTTGGTGCTTCTGGCATGGGTGCTTACCACGGTCCGGAAGGGTTTAAAAATATGAGTCACGCGCGCGCGATTTACAGCCAAACCATGATTGATGTGTTGCCAATCATTGGCGCACGACCGCCGTTTGGCCCAAAGTTCCGAAAGAAAATAAGCTCAATCCTTGGCTCAATCTGATAACAGCCCTGAGCTGCTAGGGTAGCGGCTAACTCTTGATCATGTTGTTTGTGAGTAAAATCAGCTCTCGTTAGGTTGAGAGCTTCAGGGTGGGTGAGGACCCACTCTTTATTAGAGGCCATCTGAGTCTCAGTGTGCGTTTAAACGGGTATATCTCCGCTACCTTCGCTGAAAACCTCTAGTGTACTGATGTATTCATGAGTTGGCCTGAGTTTGCTATGGTTTAGGTCTAAGTTATCACCTAGTCTCTTAGACAACTTGAGCGCTCAAAATGCAAAAAATATTGCTACTCGTGACAATGTCCTTAGCCGCAATTGCGTGCGGGGGCGGAGGCGGTTCTTCGGCAGCGCAGTTACCAACAAATACCACCGCGACTACGGCTAGTAACACTGCAACTGCTCCCACCAACAATACGATGCCGGAGAAACAAAGTTGGGACCTAAGACGGGTTAGCCCAAGTGTCGCGAACACTAGCCAAGCTAATGTAAACGCAGTACTAGACCACATCTTTACCGACCAAGCTGTGCAATCGGTTTTAGTCAGTAAAAATGGT
>CAUZON010000091.1:0-4061 GCA_963581445.1 Gammaproteobacteria bacterium
CTCAAGCAAGTGAAGCGACAGATCAATTTAACGCCACGGATACGCGTGTGTGGACAACCAAAGAAATCTTCACAACTTCGCTGTTTTGGATACCCTTCTGCGGCATAGCGCCACTGAGTATGGCCTTTGGCGCTTTGCAATTTAACTTAGGCATTATTACTCGAGACATCGGCTTGGCGGCAGATGTTACCGCCAATCTCATTGCGCTGAGTTCGGTCTCAATGGTTTTAGGTAAGTTATTTTTTGGTATGTTGGGCGATCGCATAGATCACCGCTATCTGTATTGGTTAGCAAGCGTGATTGGATTACTGGCGTTAGCGCTAATTGCGGTGGCAGACAATGTAATCGTCCTGACTTTGGCCACCATAGCTATGGGCTTGTCCGGGGGCAGCATTCTGCCGTTAATGGGCCTCATTTATAGCGCGCGTTTTGGCACGGCCTCATTTGGCAGAGTCATGGGTTTTGGCACGCTGACTATTTTGGCGGGATCAACCAGCCCCATTATGGCGGGTTGGGTATACGACGTGTTTGGTAGCTACAACTATGCTTACATAGTGTTGGCATCAATAATGGTGCCGTCGGCCATCGCGATGATGTATTTGCGAGAAGAATAGCGCAGCCAAAACAGCTGGGCAAAAATATTTACAAGCGTAGTAACTCTGCCGATTGCACCCCACTTCGGTCAAATCATCCGCCGGCGGTAGTTTTTAATTTAGCTGATGCCTCCCGTTGTTTGTTGTATTCCTTACGCAATGTATTTATTTCCTCTGGGCTCAAATGCGCAATATTTAAAAAGTCCTCTTTCCAACTAGCTTCCTCTGACCATACCTGAGATGACTGAAGCGTGGTTCTCGGTTGCGTCGCTGTTTTCAGTAAACTTAAGGCTCCCTCTAACGTTCGCATTTGCGAATCTTTATCATGGGGTTTGCCGGCGGAATGCCCGAGCGGAAAGTCGCTAAAATAAAATCTTGGTACCCCTACATGTTCAACAATATCCCGCGCGCAACCCATAACCACTGTGGGTATACCCTCCTCTTCTAATGCCCTAGCAGCCAAACTGACCGACTGGTGACAAATAGGTCAGCTAGGTACTAAAAGCACCACATCCGTTTTCAGCCTCTGGCAATGGGCAACAACTTCCGGGCAATCCTGCTCAACAGTTACGCGTTGGTTGCGGTTCGTTGGTAGCCCAATAACTTCTTTGGACAATTCGCCAATAAGACCAGTTTGCTCGGCTCGCTGCAGCGCCTGTATAGGCAGCCAAGTATTCGGATCATCTGCCAAGCAGTGTTTGCGATCGTAGCTGAGGTGAGAAATGCGTAAATCAGGAGTAGGTGCTACTGGAGTTGTAAAAACGTGGAAAAATTTGGCTTGAGCATTGTAATCAGCCCTAGGACCTTGATCGCCTGCATTTGCCAACAGGTGAGCGGCGGTAGAGATCAAGGTCACACGTTGTTCATTTACAGGCCGTGTGCTGTGGCAAAAAGGTATTTCGTTGTGAGTTATCCAAGAGTAAGGCTTGTAACCTAATTCTCCGTAAAAAGATCGTGTGCGTTCAATGTACTTCAACATGGCACAATATTAGCACACAGTTTTGTGCTCGCTTTGCTCATAATCTGCTCTATAAGACACCTAACAAACGATTCCCGCAAATTGTTACTTTGCGGAATATTCTTCAGGCATCGCGCCAATTAAAATCCCCCGTCCGTCTATTTATCCGCTGGTCTATCGGTTCCTAATATTTTAATTTATCTCGTATAGTTGGAGTTGTCTCGGAGGATTTTCAGATTCTCCGCAGAATGTGCCGTGCTAAGTGCGGTCAGAAAAATTACTCGAGCTACTAAGGTAAACGAGTCCCATCAAGATTTACCTCACCCCTTTTTAAAGATTTTTTTCAGCTTTGTATGGAGTAGCTGTCTAGCGTGCGGAAACCGGATAAAGTATTCTCTGACTTTAGAAAGTGTAGAGGTGTTCAATGAGCAAACTACTAGGAAGAACCGCGCTGGTTACCGGCGCATGCCTATGCCTACTCCCATGCTTGTGCCAAGACGCCCTGCACAATAGTGGAACGAGTGATTAATCTAGCAATCCAGATTACAAGCAATCAAAACCGCAAGCAGTCAAAACCGCTACAAGAGGCATTTGGGTCTTTTCCGTCTTTCGGCTATTCTCCCACGCTTTGCGTAATTCCAGTTCCCCTCTACGTTGGGGCCAGTGAATTGCAAAAGCTGGTAGCAAGTGACTTTTTCACTTGACCGTTTCATGAATAGCCCAAGTGATTGATCGCAATGAAAAAACCAAATGCCTTTGCCCAGCGGCTTATCCAGGGCGATACAGCAATACGTGAAAACTTCGGTATTGAGTTACTCAGTGCAGATGCCGGTCATTCTGAATTGGCGCTGGTTGTGACCGACGCCTGGGTGAACGCCGCGGGCTTCACTCACGGCAGTGTGGCCTACGCAATGATGGACAGCGCTTGTGCATACGCCTGTGGTTCTCTCGACGTACTGGGACTAACTACCAGTGGCAATGTTACTTACGTGCGCGGCAGCCAAGCGGGCGCACGGCTGCGTGCAACCGCGAAGGTGGTCAGTCAAAGCCGCCGAGTCATGACATTTACCACTGAAGTAGTAGACGACCAAGAACGATTATTGGCTCACGGTAGCTTTGTTTTTCAGTTGGTAGAAAAGCGATGATGGGGCAAATTTTACTGGCGCTGACGCCGCCAAAGTCTTTTACTAGGGCGCTAACAAGGTAGAAACATATGCAGCAATCCACTTGGCGCTCCCCCATCATGCTGCTGATTTTAATGTCAGTGGCTATGCCTATTGCTTTTAATGTTTGGTCAGCGTTGCTGAATAACTTTGTCGTTGAGCGCGCTGCCTTCACCGGTGTGGAAATTGGTATTTTGCAAAGCTTGCGCGAGGTGCCAGGCTTCTTGTCGTTTACCGTCATATTTGTATTGCTCATTCTTAAAGAACAAACCTTTGCCGTGCTGTCTTTGGCATTACTTGGCGTAGGAGTTGCAGCAGCAGGGTTTTTTCCTAGCGAGTATGGTCTTTATTTCACAACGGTGGTTATGAGCATTGGCTTTCATTATTTCGAGGCAGTAAAGCAATCTTTGAGTTTGCAGTGGCTGACTAAAGAGGAAGCACCGCAGGTGTTGGGCAGGCTGATTGCTGTGGGTTCCATCACTTCCCTCGTTGTCTATTCAATATTGTGGCTGTGTCTAGAAATTTTTCAGCTAGATTATATTTGGAACTTTGCACTCGCCGGTGGGGTTTGCATGATACTGGCGGTAGTCATGTGGCTAGGCTTTCCGCACTTTCCTTCAAAAACCGTACAGCACAAAACTCTAATTCTGCGTAAGCGTTACTGGCTTTATTACGTACTGACCTTTTTGTCCGGCGCGCGCAGGCAGATATTTGTCGTTTTTGCCGCGTTTTTGATGGTAGAAAAATTTGGCTACAGCGCTTCTGAAGTGACGCTACTCTTTCTCATAAACTACGCCTTTAACTGGTTTTTTGCAGAGCGCATTGGCAAGCTTATTCATCACTTTGGCGAGCGCCGTGCATTAACCGCCGAGTACATTGGCCTGATCTTTGTCTTTATTGCCTATGGCTTGGTAGACAATGCAACTTTGGCTGCTGCGTTGTATGTCATTGATCATATGTTCTTCGCCATGGCCATTGCCATCAGCACCTACTTCCAAAAAATTGCCGATCCAAAGGATATGGCCAGTACTGCTGGGGTATCTTTCACTATTAGTCACATTGCAGCCGTAGTCATACCGGCTGCTTTAGGCATGGTGTGGATCACAGCACCAGAGTTGGTTTTTTATTGCGGCGCAGGCTTTGCCTTACTGTCGCTGATCGCGTCGCAGTTTATTCCTAACGAGCCTAAACCGGGGCAAGAAACTCTTTCGGTGAGTGGTGGGGCTGTGCCCGCTGAGGCTTAAGCATATGACAATAAGATTTTAGCTTAGCGAAAGCTAAAATTTTATTTTTTGAATGTGAAAATTAAAAACTATTGGCTAGAACTCAGAACTCAGAACTCAGAAT
>CAUZON010000092.1:0-4009 GCA_963581445.1 Gammaproteobacteria bacterium
CAGCAGGCTTCCCAAATTTGTTCATCGTTACAGGACCCGGCAGCCCTTCTGTGCTATCCAACATGCTGCCCTCAATTGAGCAGCACGTAGAATGGATATCCAACTGCATTGAATACATGAATGACAATCAACATGTGGCGATCCGCGTTGACCAGCAGGCTGAAGAGGAATGGGTTTCTCATGTAAACGACGTTGCGCAAACTTCTGTCTATCCCGGCTGTAACTCGTGGTACATGGGTGCCAACGTAGAGGGCAAAACACGGGTGTTTATGCCTTACCTCGGCGTGCCACCTTACGTAGAAAAGTGTAACCAAGTAGTCGCCGCAGGTTATGAAGGCTTTGTGCTTTCAGGCAATGGCTAGCCGCTGATCTGCACGGGCGAGTCAGCGCAAGTTGACTCGCTCGCTCTTTTTATAACGAGCACCGTTTATATAACCCCCTTTTGCGATGACTTATCCCCAAAGAAGAAATGGACAGACTCCCATGAGCGAATTTTACGACCTTTCACATCAGCAGTTGCAAGACGAGTTCCAATCTCGCCCATTGGCTGATCGTTTACGTGAACTCATTGTAAAACCCTTTTTAGATGAGGAAGCCCAAACCTTTATCAAATCGCGCAACAACTTTTATCTGACCACAGTAGATGCCCAAGGATTCCCAACGGTTTCACATAAAGGCGGCGATGCAGGCTTCGTTATCATCGAAGATGAACGCACCCTGCTATTCCCCTGCTTTGACGGCAACGGCATGTGGCTCTCTATGGGCAACATCGACGGCCAGGGAAAAATAGGCATGTTGTTCTTAGATGCAGTAAACCCACATCGGGTACGCGTACAAGGCACAGCAGAGTTAATCAGAGATACAGAAATATTATCTCAGTGGCCGGAAGTCGGTTTAGCGGTGCGAGTTTCAATAGCCAATACCTGGATTAACTGCCCCAGATACATTCACCCAATGCAGCAAGTGCGTCTAGCAGAACATGTGCCAAGAGCTGGCGTAGAAACCGTTGAAGCGGAATGGAAGTCCATTCCGCTGGTTGAAGACGTTTTGCCCAAGCCGCCGCATAAAGTTAAAGAATAGATTCAGGAAAGTTATCCACTGTGCTATCTATCAAGACAACTTGTAGTCCGACATATCTGGACTATGGGTCATGTGCCAGTAATCGACCAAACGCCAGGGTGAATTGGAAACAACTCGCCCTTGGCTGTTTTTGTACCAGTTAGTCACGCCTGTGTGGGTCCACACCATGCGTTCATGCTCGTCATCCACCCGCTGGTTGTAGGCCGTATTGATGTCAGGCTTCACTTCTATTTTGCGTTTACCCGCCTCTAACGTACGCATTAAACACTGCGCTAAATACCGGGTCTGACATTCCACATGAAAAATGAGACTACCGCCATGGCCTAACCCAGTATTGGGACCGTAAAGAAAAAACATATTCGGGAAGTCTGGCGTAGTCATACCCATATAAGCTCGGGCATCATCATTCCAAGTATCTTCCAAGGTCACACCACTTGCTCCAACTATTTCCATCGGCCACATAAATTTGTGCGCATGAAATCCTGTTGCGTAAATAATGGCATCTACTAAGTGCTCTTCACCTTGGTCGTCTGTGACCCCGCCTTTCGTTATTTTACTCACGTCACTGGTTACTAAGTCCACGTGATCTTGCTGCAACATGTCGCACCAGTGATTATCAATTAACATGCGCTTTGCAAAGGGTGGGTAATCTGGCACGACCTTAGCGAGCAGCTCTTCATTACCGTTCAAGGCATCGCTGAGATTTTTAACATAGGCGTTACGGTGGCGTTCATTGTCTGCATTCAATGACCTGTCGGCATGAGGCCAACTTGGGTCTTTATGAATAGACTCCCAAATGCCATCGCCATAAGCCCAGAATAATTTGAACCGATACCAGTTTCTATAAAAGGGAATATTCTCAAGCAGCCATTGTTTACCTTCACCTACCTTGCGATGATAGCCGGACAAAATGCGAATCCAGTGTGGAGAGCGCTGGAAAATCGTTAGCTGGGACACGCTTTTCGCCAGCACAGGCGCCAACTGCATGGCCGATGCACCAGTTCCAATAACGGCTACCTTTTTACCAGTTAGGTCTAGATCGTGACGCCACTGGGCTGAATGAAAGTTTGGCCCAGCAAAGTCATCTTTACCCGGAAAGTCCGGCACTTTGGCCCTATTCAAGTGCCCTACTGCCGTAAACACAAAAGACAGATGTCTTAGGCTTTCGACACCCTGCTTGTCTCGCACACAAATTTTCCAGGCTTTACTTTCTTCCTGCCAAGTCATCTTGGTGACTTCTGTGTTCAGTCTAGTTTTTGCATAGATACCGTACTCTTCAGCAAGGTTGCAGATGTAGGCATAAAGTTCATCGCGCTTGGAATAAAAAGAGCTCCATTGATGGTTAGGCGCAAAAGAGAAAGAGTAGAAATGGTTAGGCGTATCTACACCGCAATCTGGATAGGTATTTTCATACCATGTACCCCCTAATGAGTCGTTCTTTTCAATTAACTCGAAATCAATACCCAAACGCTGTAGCTGAATAGCCATGCACAGACCAGACAGACCTCCGCCAATAATAAGTACCTTAACCTTAGAATCCTTGATGGCGGTGGCTGCGCTGTCATCGAGCACGCTGTCTTCAGTCGTCGAGGCATCCGCCCATTGCACACGATTAATAGCCGATTCAGTAAAGCCCATATCCTCTAACATCATTGGTATATACTCACTGGGCACTGGCTCTCCTACCAATGTAGAGGCCAGATGTTCTAGCACTGCCTCGCTGGGCATGGCCAATGGTGTTGGCACTGCGCCGTTCGCGTCAAGAAAGTCGCCAATAATAGCAACCGCTGTCTCTATGATTTCCTGTTGACGCGCTTCCGACATTTTACGTATACCGTCAATATCGCCTCGGGAGGGTCTTTCTGGGTTATCCAGCAACGATATATCGCCAGTAATATGGGCCATGGTCACCAATAGGGTGGGAACGTTGGCACTGGCTAATTTCTCACGCAGCTCATTTCTATTTATTTTCTCTAGCGACACAACTCAATCCCTAAACACTCGACTGCTATTCAACTTATACTCAACCACTACTCGGCTGTTACTCGACTATTACTCAAGCACCAAAAATCCGCAACTCACTGCGCGGCTCACAATAAAGGTGAAACTACTGTAAACCGTTAGAAATCTCAAAGGCCTGAGCCGTTTGTTTCTGTAAGTCTGGTGACAGCAAATATTCAGCGGCTGTCATGGCCATAGCCTTAGCACCGTCCAATGCCGCTGCATCGCCTTTTTCCGAGCGCGCCCACTGCGCAAACTCAGGGTTGTGGATCACCACGTTAGGCGGCGCAACGGCCAGCATCGGATGAATTGACGGCAACCGGTAACTGATATTACCCATATCCGTACTGCCCGCACCGAACTTACCGCCTTGATCCATAGGCAAAAATTCACGGCCTAAAGTCTCGGCGTGAAATTGAAATCTATCCGCCAGCGGCCAGTTTGTATTCAGGTCCAAATAATCCACATTGGCCCAATTCACTTCAACCGTGCAACCGCTGCCGGTAGCTCCGGCTTCAAAACAGGCTTGAACACGGGGCTTCAAACGCGCCAGCGCCTTCTCATCTGCGGCCCGAACATAAAACTGCCCCACTGTGCGATCTGGAACAATATTCGGTGCTTGGCCGCCCTCTTCAATAATCCCGTGAATGCGTTCAGTAGACTTAATGTGCTGACGCAAATTAGAAATAGCTTGGTAGGCCAATAAAAGGCCGTCCAAAGCGTTGATGCCCTTGTGAGGCATGGCCGATGCATGAGAGGCCTTACCGTGGTAAACCACCTCCACTTCGGCAATACAAATACTCGGCATAGTGCCCAAGTTAACCCCAGCGGGGTGAATCATCATGGCCGCATCAACGCCTTCAAAGGCACCGGCGCGAGCCATCAACTCTTTACCGCCACCCCGTTCTTCGGCCGGCGTACCAATCAT
>CAUZON010000093.1:0-3979 GCA_963581445.1 Gammaproteobacteria bacterium
TCGGAGGTGCATCAAGTGTGTCACGCACCAATTTCAAGCAAAAACGTGCTGCTGCTCTCGCCGAGTGGCGTCAATTATTAAGCGCATAGATTTAGGCTGCGCTAGCAATCAGATGCGTGTTCTCATTAGTTTGACAGCACCCTTTGGTTTGATAGCCATCGTTGACTTGACTCCACTAAGCGATTGTCGTTCCCTCATGAAACAGCAACCCAAGTAACTGCAAAAGAGCTTCTGATATTTACAATTTTAGTACAACAGCAGTGGACAAGACTGGCGGGTGTGGCCGTAACTGCAAGACTCAAATACGGACATTGCGAAATGAGTTTGGCTCTCAAAGAAAGTCAATGACGAAAAAAGAAACCTAGGTAACAGGGAGAAACCTATGAAAATTAAGACACTGGTAACTGCACTTGCGGTATCTGCGCTAAGCATCACCGCTGCAGCAGCGGACATCTTGGATACAATCAAGGAACGCGGAACTTTGGTCGTTGGAGTAAAGGCCGACTACAAGCCTTACGGCTTTTTGGACACCTCGGGTGCCATCATAGGCATTGAGCCTGATTTGGCAAAGGACGTCGCTGACAAACTTGGCGTAGCTATTGAATATGTGCCTGTTGTCAGCTCCAACCGGATGCAGTTTTTGGAACAGGGCAAGATTGATCTGATGATTGCAACCATGACCGATAAACCGGATCGTCGTAAAGTCGTCTTAATTCCTGACCCGAACTATTATTCATCTGGCACCAATATTTTGGCTTTAAAGAGCCTTGGGTTAAAGGAATGGGAAGACCTACGCGGTAAGCCAGTTTGTGGCATTCAAGGGGCGTTCTATAACAAAGCCACGTCGCAAAATTACGGTGCAGAAATTGTTGCATTTAAAGGCACAGCAGAGGCGTATGCCGCCCTCAGAGGCGGCAACTGTGCCGCGTTCGTTTATGACGATAGCGCAATTGTTGCCAAAGCTGCCGATCCAGATTGGTCTGAATACGAGATGCCACTTAAGACTATTGACGACGCCCCATGGGGCTTGGCTGTTGCACTGGGCGAGCAAAACTTTGGAGATATGATGGGCGAGATGATCATCGATTGGCACAAGACGGGTCGCATCCTTGAGCTTGAGACAAAATGGGGTGTTGAAAACACGCCCTTCGCTCTGGCGATGCACGATAAATACAAGTGATCGTAAGGTTGGGCGGAACCATCAGGTTCCGCCCAGTCGAAATCGTCTGAGGGAAAGCCAGTATGGAATATATTTTCGATTGGTTTCGTGTCCTATATCAGGAGACGGGTATTAATTTGCCGTTCCTTTACGACGAATATGATAGAAACCGTATGGTGGAAGGGTTTTTTACAACCATCTGGTTATCGCTGGTCTGTTTGTTTTTCTCGGCCATCATCGGAATAATAGGTGCTTGGCTACAAGGTTCTTCGTTTAAATGGACGCGACGCATAGTCAACGGCTACATTCAAATTTTTCGAAATACGCCGCCCTTGGTACAGCTCTACTTCTTCTATTTTGCGATTGGGACTTTATTGCCTCGGGTCGATAACGACTGGGGGGGGCAATCGCCGATCTTGGGCAGTTTTGCATGGGCTGCGATTTCACTATCATTCTTTGCAGGTGCCTTTAACGTCGAGATTTTTCGTTCAGGGATTGAAGCGGTTCCAAAATCCACAGTGGAGGCCGCCGAAGCACTTGGTTTTTCAAAACTACAGATTTACCGCGACATCACTCTACCACTGGCGTTTCGTGTCGTGCTACCAGCGTTGAACAACAATCTCGTTAACCTTGTGAAGACAACAACTTTGGCCTATGCAATTGCGGTACCTGAGATGTTGTATGAGGCCAACCAAATCTGGTCGGATAATGTAAATGTTACAGAGATGATGGTCTTCCTGCTGTTTGCCTACTTCCTGCTTGTCGGCATTTTGGTAGGAGCAATGAATCGCTGGGAACGTGCGATGAAAATTCCGGGGTACGGCGGATGAGTTATAAAACAGATTTGCCTGTGATGTTGCAAGCCAATCCGCACGCGCCTGAGCCTTTTTTGGGACTTAAACTTTGGCATATTTTGCCAATCGGTCTGATTGCAATATTCGGGCCGGGTCTGGCCTTTGCGCAGTCCACAAATGAGGCACAATCGCCGCTGTCCGTGTTGTTGGACTGGGCACCTCTGCTGCTAAAAGGGTTTGCCTTTAACCTTATTATTTCCTTCTGTGCTATGGCTCTTGGCACTATAATTGGTGGGATTTTGGGTTTGGGGCAGATATCGCTGCTGGCCGTTACACGACACAGCTCGTGGTTCGTAACGCAGTTCTTCCGTAACGCGCCTTGGCTGGTCCTACTATTCTTCGCTATGTTTTTGCTGCCGTTTGAGATGAACGTCTTTGGATTTAAAGTCCCTTTCCCAGATTGGCTGAAAGCAATCCTTGGTTTGTCTTTGCCCGTGATGGCAAACGTATCCGAAATCGTACGCGGCGCGGTTAGATCATTGCCAAGCGGTCAGTGGGAAGCAGCCGAGAGCCTGGCTTACACACGGCTCCAGACTCTGTGGCTCATAATATTGCCGCAATGCATAAAGCGGATGCTTCCGCCTTGGATGAACCTGTACTCTATTCTGACTATGGCCACGGTTCTGGCGTCAATAGTTGGTGTGAATGAGGTGATGACCCTGACCGGGCAAGCCTTAGCATCTGAAGGTGGCCGCCCTGAGCTCCTCGCTCCCTTTTACGGCTTCATTTTGTTATTGTTTTTTATCTACTGCTACCCAATCGCTCGATTCACCGTGTGGTTGGAGAAGAAATACGCTTTCATAACCTGAGGACTTGATATGAGCTGGACACCTGCAGAGCCAATGGTTTCAATAAAAAATGTGCATAAGTCATTCGGGGATCTTCATGTGCTGAAAGGCATCTCGCTCGATGTAATGAAGGGTGATGTCATCTGCATAATCGGACCGTCAGGGTCTGGAAAATCTACACTTATTCGCTGTGTGAATGCGCTAAATAACATTCAGAAAGGCTCAATCAAGGTCGAAGGTATAGAAGTGAATGACCCAAAGCTCGACAAGCTTCAGCTGCGCAGGAAGGTTGGGATGGTGTTTCAGCAATACAATCTCTTCCCTCACAGGACTGCTTTACAGAACGTCATGATGGCGCCAGTGCGGGTGTTGAAGCAGGACAAATCTATAGCCGACGAAACAGCCCGTGCACTGATTAAGAAAGTGCGTCTGGAAGGCAAGGAAGACGCCTATCCGGGCGAGCTATCCGGGGGTCAGCAACAACGCGTGGCAATCGCACGCTCGCTCGCGATGCAGCCTGATGTTATCTTGTTTGATGAGGTAACCGCCGCCCTTGATCCTGAAACCGTCGGAGAGGTTTTGGAGACCATCAAGGACCTGGCTGAGGATGGCATGACCTGTATTTTGGTAACCCACGAAATGGGTTTTGCCCGTGAAGTGGCTGATCATATCTATTTCACGGATCGCGGTATTATCGTCGAACATGGCCCACCAGAGACTTTTTTCCAGAATGCAAAGGATTCGCGGACTAAAGAGTTTCTGAGCCAAATCTTGTAATTCGACGAAGGGCATTCTCAGAGTAAACTTGCTTAAAGCTAACAGGTCTAATTTGTCACGTGACTAATCTCACCCAGCCCGCTAACCCCTCTTGGGCACTTCTGGCCCGCTAACGGCGCAACAGGGGCTGGGTGTGAGGTTAGGTTGGCTGTGAGGCTGCAGGAACGCCATCTCTATTCACTCGTCAACTTCAAGCTGAACCGTGCCGCTGCTCTCGCTGAGTGGCGTCAATTATTGAGCGCATAGATTTAGGCTGTGCCAGCAATCCGATGCGTGTTCATCATTAGTTTGGCAACTGCCTGGGGCAGCTTTCTAGGTAGATTCAATTTAGTTCAAAAGAAACTATATAAAATTCGAAGTTCCTCAGAGAAATCTAATATCGAAGACATCGGTGCTTTTTG
>CAUZON010000094.1:0-3973 GCA_963581445.1 Gammaproteobacteria bacterium
TGTTATTTGCGCAAGAGCGGCATATTTTGGTGCTCCAGTTACAAGTCATTATTGGCGTTATATCTAGCCTTGGATTCCTTGGTATAGAGGTTCAACAAAGTTGCGCTGCCCTCGTTGGGGCGTTAACAATCATTTTGCCCAGTGCCTATTTAGTCTGGAGCAACAGCCGAACCAGCAATCCAGTGCGTATTTTGGCGCAAGGTGTTGTAAAGACTGTGACCACCTGCTTGTTAATGGTGGTGGCCGTAGGGTTCCTACAGGTAGAGCCACTAGGTTACTTTTTTAGTTTGGTGATAGTTCAGTTTAGCTATCTACTCGCATTAGCGCCGATCTTCAAATTGGAGCGCCCTGATTAGATCAAGGTAGGCGCGACGAAAGGGTGAAGTTCAAGCTCAATAGGCTGGAGCTGAAAAGCCCTGAATTGAAAAGGCTCGCGTTTAGAAGCTGGTCGGAAAATCGTTAGTATCAGAATAACGTGAGTATCGATTTGAGTGTCGGTAAGCACCAGTAGGCAGAGAGTCTTTAGAGCGGCGTGTCTGTGTTACAGGCAGTAAGAGCAAAAAAAAATAAAAGGCGCACCCACATTGTGCAGCCAAAAGGTCGAAGATAAATGAGCAGTGAAGCTAAGACGACAGCTGAATACATTCAGCATCACTTGACCAACTTAACTTATGGTCAGCACACAGATGGTACTTGGGGTTTCGCCCATAGTGCTGCTGAAGCCGCGCAGATGGGTTTTTGGTCGCTTAACGTCGACTCAATGGTTTGGTCAATATTCCTTGGTCTGGTATTTTGCGTGTTGTTTCGCAAAGCGGCGGTTAACGCTACTGCCGGCGTTCCTGGCGGACTACAAAATTTTGTTGAAATGGTTGTCGAGTTCATTGAAGAAACGACCAATAGTATTTTTCAGCATAAGAACGACCTTGTTGCTCCACTTGCGATGACCATCTTTGTTTGGGTCTTTCTCATGAACGCAATGGACCTTTTGCCGGTAGACTGGATTCCAGAGCTTGCGTCAATGGCTGGTGTCTCGCACATGAAGATTGTGCCATCCACCGACCCAAATATTACTATGGCTATGGCGCTTTCAGTTTTTGTACTGATTATTTACTACAGCATTAAGTGCAAAGGCGGCTTGGGGTTCTTAAAAGAATTAACCCTGCACCCTTTCCCATCAGTGTTTGCTATTCCGGTTAACTTTCTTCTCGAATTCGTATCGCTCATTGCCAAGCCATTGTCTTTAGGGTTGCGCTTGTTCGGCAACATGTATGCTGGTGAAATGATTTTCATCTTAATCGCCCTGATGTTTGGTGGTGGTGTAGTGTTCTTTATTTTCGGCGGTGCTTTGCAATGGGTGTGGGCGGTTTTCCACGTTCTCGTAATAACCCTGCAAGCATTCATTTTCTCTGTTTTGACCATTGTGTACCTGGCTCAGGCGCACGATGCGGATGAGCATTGATAGATAAGCCTCTGGATGAAGGCTGAGTGCGGCCAAGCCGCTAAACTTAATTTTAAATTGTAAATTGGAGTAGAAATGGAAACAGCACTATTGTTTATCGCTGGTGGTCTAATGATGGGACTAGGCGCTGTAGGGGCTGCCGTTGGTGTAGGCGTGTTGGGTGGCAAATTCCTCGAAGGTATTGCTCGTCAACCAGAACTTTTACCAATGCTTCGTACGCAACTATTCATCGTATTGGGCTTGGTTGATGCTGTTCCCATGATTGCTGTGGGTATTGGCTTGTACGTTATTTTTGCTGTAGCCGCTTAAGGCGACTTGTTTTTGCTCGGCTGCATGTTAACAAGGCTCGAACCGCACAACTCTAGTGAAATCTAGGCGAAGTTTGGTTCGGCTCTGTGTCGATGTTAAGGCGAACTTGGCAGCAAAAAGTAAATAATTTTAAAAGAGAAGAGCGATGAATCTAAACGCAACTCTACTAGGTCAAAGTATAACGTTTGTTATATTTGTCTTGTTTTGTATGAAGTACATCTGGCCGCTTATTGGTACCGCTATGCGCGAGCGCCAAGAAGCCATCGCTGCTGGACTTCAAGCTTCAGAAGAAGCGGATAAAAAGCTCGCCCAAGCAGCGTCAAATGCTGAGCAGGAAATGGGTGCAGCGAAGCAGGAAGCCTCGGCGATTATAGAACAAGCTCGTAGCCGAGCTAGTCAGATCGTAGAAGAAGCTAAGACAGAAGCGCGAACTGAAGGTCAGCGTCTTATTGACTCTGCCAAATCAGAAATTGATCAAGAGATTAATCGTGCGAAGGAAACTTTGCGTACCCAAGTGGCTACCTTAGTCATCACAGGCGCAGAGAAAGTTCTTCAAGACAACATCGATGCTGCAAAGCACGGTGAAATGCTTGATAAGCTAGCGGCAGAGCTATAGAAAATGGCAGAACTAGCAACCATTTCTAGACCCTACGCGAACGCGGTTTTTGGCCTTGCAAAAGGCGAAGGCACCCTGGCGCAGTGGTCGGACGTACTAGCGGTATTAGATACGACATCGCAACAGGACAGCGTTAAAGGTCTGTTGAATAGTCCTGATCTTGCCGCATCTGATAAAGCGGCAAAATTGGCAGAGATTTGTGCAGAAGAAATTACCGAGCAAGGTAATGCATTTCTGCAATCTTTAGCGGAGCACGATCGCCTAAAACTTATAGGTGATGTGCGCGGTCAATTCGAAGCGCTGCGGGCTGAAGAAGAACGAAGCATTGAGGTGGAAGTTATTTCTGCTTACGCGCTTTCGGACAGTCAAAGCGAATCTTTGCGCGCAGCACTCAATGCCAAATTTAATAAAGAAATAACAATCGAGGCCTCTGTCGACGCCAGTTTAGTGGGCGGCGCGATTATTCGGACTGGAGATATTGTGATTGACGGCTCTGTAAAGGGACGCTTGGCTAAGTTGGTTGACACGTTGGTGCAAGCGTAGCGCACCGCGAAACGAAATAAGATTTAAAAGGAAGCTAAAATGCAGCAACTGAATCCATCGGAAATCAGTGAAATTATCAAGAGCAGGATTCAGGGTCTTGATATTAAGGCAGAAGCGAAAAACGAAGGAACAATCGTTGGTGTTTCTGACGGTATTGTTAGAATCCACGGCTTAGCAGATGCTCAGTACGGCGAGATGATCGAGTTTGATGGCGGCCTCTATGGCATGGCATTGAACTTAGAGCGTGACTCGGTTGGTGTTGTTGTACTAGGCGATTACGGGCAATTGACAGAAGGCATGACCGCTCGTTGTACTGGTCGTATTCTTGAAGTGCCAGTTGGTCCTGAACTCTTGGGTCGCGTAGTTGACTCTTTAGGTAATCCAATTGACGGCAAAGGCCCATTGGGCGCTAAAGAAACCTCGCCAATTGAGAAAGTTGCACCTGGTGTAATTGAGCGTCAATCGGTCGATCAGCCAGTACAAATCGGCTTTAAGTGTATCGACGCCATGGTTCCTGTTGGTCGCGGTCAGCGCGAGCTCATTATTGGCGACCGTCAGATCGGCAAAACCGCTATCGCTATTGACGCAATCATCAACCAAAAGCGCAGTGGCATTAAGTGTGTCTACGTCGCCATTGGCCAAAAGATGTCGACCATTGCGAACATCGTTCGTACTTTGGAAGAACACGGCGCTATGGAATACACCACTGTCGTTGCAGCGGGCGCTTCCGACCCAGCGGCCATGCAGTTTATTTCTCCGTACTCAGGTTGCGCCATTGGCGAATACTTCCGTGACAACGGTGAAGACGCTTTGATCATTTATGATGACTTAACAAAGCAAGCATGGGCGTATCGCCAAATTTCATTGTTGCTTAAGCGCCCACCAGGTCGTGAA
This sequence comes from Gammaproteobacteria bacterium, assembly GCA_963581445.1. Classification (GTDB taxonomy): domain Bacteria; phylum Pseudomonadota; class Gammaproteobacteria; order Pseudomonadales; family Azotimanducaceae; genus UBA4421. The sequence continues at coordinate 3,822 of CAUZON010000094.1, forward strand.
GCATATCCAGGCGACGTTTTCTATTTGCACTCTCGCTTGCTAGAGCGCGCAGCGCGAGTGAATGCTGCCTACGTTGAAAAGCACACAAAGGGTGCGGTTAAAGGTAAAACCGGTTCTTTGACCGCTCTACCAATTATTGAGACACAGGCTGG
>CAUZON010000095.1:0-3905 GCA_963581445.1 Gammaproteobacteria bacterium
AGGGGAAGTTAGCTATGTTTGAGGTATTTGCCTCCACACCTGAAGGTATGGGGCCAGGAGACATTGGAGCCTATGCAGCACGTGCTGAAGCTATGGGTTTTAATGGTTTGCAAGTGCCAGATGCCGTTCATGATGGACTTCTGCTCTCTGCTATGGCGCTTAACGCGACTGAAAAACTGACGGTAACCACGGCTGTGCTGGTGGCCTTCGCCCGCAGCCCAATGGTTACTGCAATCGCTGCTTGGGATTTGCAGGAGATGTCAAAGGGCAGGTTTGAAGTCGGTTTAGGGACTCAGGTTCAAGCGAATATTGAAAAGCGTTACTCTGCACGCTGGGATTCTCCAGTGCCTCAGTTGCGCGAGTATGTGCAGGCGATGAAGGCGATTTTTCACAGTTTCCAGACCGGTGAGCGTCTGTCTTTTGAGGGTAAGCATTACACGCTGACGAAGTTACAACCCTTCTTTAACCCGGGACCGATTGAGCACCCTGATATTCCAATACTGTGTGGTGCGGTGGGTCCCGCGATGACCACGATGGTCGGTCGTATAGCTGATGGCATGATTACTCACCCCACCAATACACCCCCCGAATATATTCGTGAGGTCTGTCTGCCGCGTCTGCAGGGCGGCTTTGAGCGCGCGGATCGGTCCGGAGATGACTTTAAACTTGTGCTCGGACCTTTGACGGCTACAGGAAAGGATAAACAGCAAGTAGCTGTCGAATGGGAAAAAATGCGAAATCTACTTGGCTTTCTCTATTCTACGCCCGCATATTGGCCCAGTTTGGAGTTGTTTGGCTGGCAGGAAAAGGGGCAGCAATTACTCGATATGACCCGGCAAGGAAACTGGCAGAAAATGCCGAGTATCATCACTGATGAAATGCTGAGTAAATTTGTACCCTGCGGAACATACGGTGAAATCGCACAGATATTTCACTCCCGTTTCGGTGGTCTTGCCCATCGTATTACCTTTCCTATGCCGGAAAACCCCATAGATGATGAAGTCTGTGGTGTTGCCGTTAGGCAGCTGCAGGAATCTATTACGGCATAACGGAGCGCTCTTGCACGCTACAATTCGCTGTCGCTTTCGTCACAAAGCGTTCATGTCTTTATGACATTCGAGGCCCATTGTCAGTTTTCGTCATAAAGCTGCCATGTTTAACAGGAAATGGTCAGTTTTCATCATAAAGCTGCCATGTTTAACAGGAAATTGTCAGTTTTCGTCATAAAGCTGTCATGTTTAATTTGTAATCTTCCCGCAGTAAGAGTGAAGTACGTTTATTTCAACTGTCTATTGACTGGGAGACGAAGATGAAGAGGTTGATTTTTGCAATTCTAGGCTTTGGCGTGATCAGCGCTTCGGGTGCTATTGCGCAAGTGCCTGAGGCGGAGTGGGAGCAGTTTAAGGCCCAATTTGCGCTAATGTCACAACGCGTGAATGCGCTCGAAATGGAGAATCAGCAGTTGCGGGCGCTAGCTAATACCACGCTCATCGAAGAAAACCTGGAGACGACCAACGCAGAAGTGGCCTCCCTACAGAGGTCGACCAGCAAGATGTCTTGGTCGGAGAGGATAAAGTGGAAAGGGGATTTTCGATTTCGTTACGAGGCTATTGATGAAGAGGGAAAAGATGATCGCGACCGTTGGCGAATTCGTGCGCGCCCGGCTTTGGTGGCAAGGATCAACGACACGACAGAGGTCGGATTCGGTCTGGCCACGGGTTCTGATGACCCTGTTTCGAGCAACCAGACACTAGGAGATGGCGGCGCAAGCAAAAATATTAATCTTGATTTGGCTTACGCGACATGGAGACCGACAAACGAAACGTATGTGACGGGGGGCATTTTTGCCAACCCGTATTATAGACCCGATAAAAGTCAGTTGATTTTTGATGGGGACTTTCGTCAAGAGGGCCTTGCGGTGGGCTGGGCAAATGAGATGTTTTTTACCAATGTCGTGTATAACTTTATCGAAAGTGACAGCAAGAAGGGCGAATATGGGGTATGGGTGGCTCAGGCGGGCGCTAATTTTGAGCTTTTTGAGGACGCAACCTTGACCACTGCAGTGGGGTACCTTGATATACCAACGAAAGGCCAGAAAGCTATCTTCGACGGTCTATTTTTTGGCAACTCATCAGTCCCTGACGCTAATGGGGTTGAGGTCTATGAGTACGATTACACCGTCTATAACGCGTCATTAGCGCTAGCTTTGACGGCGTTTGACATGCCACTCAGTCTGTATGCGGATTACGTTAAAAATACTGACGCAGACGAGCTTAACACCGGTTATTTGGCTGGTGTTCGACTGGGTAAGGTCAAGAAAAAGGGTGACTGGCAGGTGCAATATCAATATGAAGATCTAGATGCGAATGCCACCTTAGGTGTGATTACAAACTCTGATTTTGCCGGGGGCGGCACCGATAATAAGGGAAGTAGCTTCTCTGCTGCATACGGGGTGGACGACAAATGGTATGTGGCTACCACCTATTATTTTGACAACACCAGAGGCGTTAAACTAGGCGACGATGTGAGCTACGATCGTATACAGCTCGATACTGGCTTTAAATATTAAGTCTTACTGTGCTGACCATTCATCGCGGCGCGGGCATCGGGTGATTTAGTACTAAAAGCCTCTGTCGCGAAACTTGCATCACAGAGGGGCTTGGGTACAATAGGCCCGCGTTTTAACGAACGCAAAAAGTTGTTGCGTCCCCTTCGTCTAGTGGTCCAGGACACTGCCCTTTCACGGCGGTAACAGGGGTTCGAACCCCCTAGGGGACGCCATTTTCAATGAAGCGCGGTACTGTTTCGGGCTTGCCGCCTAAATGGGTCGGTAAGCACGGCTCGGTCCAAGGTCAGGGCATATCATGAGTCGTTACTGGAGTGATGTGGTCAATACGCTGACGCCCTATCTGCCCGGCGAACAGCCCCTGCTCGATAAGTTGGTTAAACTGAACACCAACGAAAGTCCTTATCCACCATCCCCTCGTGTAATGGAGGCCATTAGTGCTGTCAGCGCTGATGCGTTACGGCTATACCCTGATCCCGAATCCGTTGCTCTCAGGCAAGCGATAGCCGCGCGTTTTGATCTGCAGACGGAGCAGGTCTTTGTGGGCAATGGGTCGGACGAGGTCATTGCCTTGGCATTTATGGCATTACTCAAGCACAGTCTGCCGCTGTATTTCCCCGACGTCAGTTACAGCTTCTATCCGGTTTGGTCTGCGATGTTTGATATCGCCTACCGTACTATTCCGTTAGACCAAGATTTTAGTATAGACCCTGCCGCCTACCCGGTAAAAAATGGGGGCATCATTATTCCTAACCCGAATGCACCCACCGGCATGCTGATGAGTTTGGATTCTATTCGCGCTTTGCTGCAAAGGAGTGCTGAGTCGGTAGTTGTTATAGACGAAGCCTATATCGATTTTGGCGGCGAATCTGCGACACAATTGATCGATGAATACGACAATCTTTTAGTCGTGCAGACGCTATCTAAATCTCGAGCATTAGCCGGCCTGAGGGTTGGGTTTGCCATGGGCAGTAAAACACTGATAGAGGCCCTTGGGCGCGTGAAGAATTCCTTTAACTCCTATCCATTGGACATTGTTGCGCAGCGGGCCGCTTTGGCGTCGATTGACGATGAGGACTATTTTCGCAATAGTTGCGAGCGAGTGATTAGCACACGTAAAATATTGTGTTCTGCGATGGCCGAACTCGGATTTGATGTATTGCCGTCAGGCGCCAATTTCATCTTGGCATCTCACCCGCAATATAGCGCCAGAAAATTATTTTCTGGCCTGAGGGATCAGGGCATACTCGTGCGGTATTTCGACAAGCCACGAATCGACAACCATCTTCGTATCACTATAGGCACCGATGAAGATAATAAGGCGTTGTTAATTGCGTTG
>CAUZON010000096.1:0-3764 GCA_963581445.1 Gammaproteobacteria bacterium
CATTTTTGTTTTGTTTCTCCACCCGCCAAAGGTTATTGATGATCCGCAATGCCATCATTAATGTCGTCGGGCTAACCAGCATAATTTTTTTGTTGAACGCATCGGTAAACAACCGTCTGTCTGATTCCATTGCCAGTGTGAAAGCCGATTCAATAGGAATAAACAGCAGCACAAAGTCCAAGGAACGAATGTCTGGCAGTCGGTCATAATCCTGCTCGGATAAGCCTTTAATTTGACTGCGCAAAGCGGCTAAATGTTGACGCAGGTATTGTTCGCGCTCGTCATCGTCTACGCTCGCTACTGCTTGTTCGTACGCGACTAAGTTAACCTTTGAATCTATGACTATATCTTTGCCGCCTGGCAGCCTGATCACTACGTCTGGGCGCTTGAGTTTGCCTTCTGCATTACGGCTACTGGTCTGGACAAAATACTCATAGTCCTTACGTAGTCCAGATTCTTCCAAGACTCGCTCCAGGACTAGTTCGCCCCAGTTACCTTGGAGTTTATTATCACCCTTTAATGCCTTAGTTAAATTCTCGGCCTCCGCATTGATGCGCTCGCTGGCCTTTTGTAGGTTGTGTACTTCGTTAAGCAGCGATGCTCGCTCCTTTGTATCGCTTTGGTATATCTCTTCTACTTTCTTTTTGAAGTCACCAATTTGTTCGCGAAATGGATTAAGCATCAGCTGCAGTGATTGCTGTTGCCGCGTCCCTTGAGCGTCAAATACTTTATTCGCCAATAACTCGAATTCTTGCTTGAGCTTGGTGCTGGTTTCATTAAAGAGTTTTTCTTTTTCCTGAAAACCAGCTTTGATTTCTTTCATACGAGCGCTCAGCGCTGCAAAGTCGTTTTGACTTTGGTTCAAATCTGCTCTAGCTGTGTTGAGAAATTGTTGTTGTTGCGCTAGCTGCTCAGCCTGTACATCCAGACGTGCGTTAGCCGCAGCTAAACCTTTTTCTGCTTCGCTGAGCTGTTCGGCTTTAAGCGTTTGGCCTTCCCACATGCCTTCTTGTTGGCCTTGAGCTTTTGCCAGGTTTTCCGCTGCTTGAACTCCAGTTAGCAATGCCTGCCGGTGCTTTTTATTCAGCACCCAGGCGCTGATAGACGTGCCAATTGCGGCACCTAAACATAGGTACATTGCTAAATTTAGCCATTCACTCAAGTCAAAATCCTCGCAAAAAGAGCAATAAACAGGTTTTCTATAGGTTTAAAACCGATAGAAGGTTACCAGCATTACCCGGTAACTAGCACTGCGGAAACTCACCTTCACCGCTACTCAACGCGTTTAGGTGGTTAGTATGTAGCACATAATTATTAATATAGTTTTGCAAAACAGCGTACTGTTAATCTAGGGTCAGGTACGCTTTAACCTATTAGGAAATTTGGCTTACGATCAAAACTCGAACAACACTAGCTGGTCAACCCTGGAGATTTCATGAAAAAGCAAATCGGTATCCAGTTACCCCGCCAAGCAAACCCCGAGGCTGTGGCAATTCGCTACTCTTTAGAGCTTGAAGCACTGGCGCCCATCGCAGACATTATTGAAGTGTCAGCAGATATCCCCGAGGAGTTTGCTCAAGGCGTGCGTTCAATTGACGCAATTATAACCTCCTGGGGTTTTGTTATAGATGCAGATCTTATAAACCAACTAGAGAAGTGTGTGGTTATTGGTGTAGGTAGCGTTGGTGTAGATATGGTGGATATAGAGGCTGCTACTGCCGCAGGTATTGTGGTGACCAACGTCCCAGATGTCTTTATTGAGGAAGTTGCCGACCACGCAATGATGCTGTTGCTAGCAAGTGCCCGGCGCATGAAGGCTATGGATCGCATGAGTGCCAGCAACCAGTGGTGGTCAGGTCGTCCATTATTAAATAATGTGTCCAGGCTGATGGGCCAAACTTTGGCTTTGTTTGCCTACGGTAATGTGGCTCGCTGCACTGCCAGGCTCGCCAAGGCGTTTGGTATGCATGTGATTGCTTATGATCCCTATGTCAGTGAGTTGGTGATTTCCGAGGATGGCGTAGAACCTGTCAGCTTTGATCAATTGCTTTCGCGCAGATTATTTGTCCGTGCATGCTCCCCATAATGAAGAAACACAGCATAGTTTCAGTGCCAATGAATTTGCTCGAATGAAAAACACCGCCATTATCATTAACACGGCGCGAGGTCCTATCATTGATGAGGTGGCGCTTATCCAAGCTCTGCAATCCCAGGTTATTGCCGGTGCCGGTTTAGATGTGTTGGAACAAGAACCGCCCGCCATAGATAACCCTTTGCTGAGTATGGAAAATGTTTTAATCAGCCCTCATGTGGCATCTGCTACCACTCGTATGCGACCAGAAACAAGACGCAGAGTGGGCCGCGAGGTTGCCCTAGTACTGCGTGGGCGTTGGCCCATGAGCTGCGTTAACCCAACGGTCTTACCGAAAGTTGAACTAGAGCGCTGGCAGCCCTACCCGATGAACAGAGGCCCTAACCGTTGATTATGTCCATAGTTGCATCGCATTGAGTCAGCGCCGGTTCAATTTCAGCCCAGAAATACAGCGCAGTTTCAGTTACGAAAAGCTTAGTGAATTTACCTTGCCTGGTGCGCTGGTGCTGCTGGAAGGCGGTGTTGTGGGTGTTATTGCGGCGAAGGTCTATGACGTAGAACCATTTACATTGGCGTTGATCAGCGCAGCCCCAATGTTCGCCAACTTATCTAGTTTGTTCTGGAGCAAATTGGCCAACGGTAGGCGTAAAGTGCCGACAATGACAGTGATTCAAATTGTTATCATGTTTTGCGTATTAGCGGTGGCGGTAGCGCCAATTAATGAGTTGGGGGCCTTTGTATTAGTAAGCAGTATGATTTTTTCGCGCATTTGTGTAGCGGGTCTAACCACCTTGCGCAGCGTGGTTTGGAGCCTGAACTATGCTCGTCACAATCGGGCTAAAGCGACTAGCCAAATTCAAATGATCAACAGTTTAGTCACCGTTGCTATCTCTTCAGCAATTGGCCCATTTTTAGATGCATTCCCTACCGGCTTGGGATTGTTGTACACAGCCGGAGCAATTCTTGGCATTGTTGGCATCTTGCTCTTTAGTCGCGTAAAAGTTCAGGGCGAAGCCGAACAATTACTTGACGAAAAGCGCGAGCGTAGCTCGGCTGAAAAAAAGCTGGGTATTGTACAAATCTTGCGGCAGGACAAGCGTTTTGCGCGCTACCAGCTTTCTATGTTTGCCGCTGGGTTTGGCAATATGCTGATGGAAGCACCGTTGATTTTTTTGATCACTCGAGAAATGCAGGCCTCGTACACTACCTCGCTAATGATCGTTATGGTCATACCCATGGTAATGAGTTTGGTTTCATTACCGCTGTGGGCCATATATCTAGATCGAGTTCACGTAGCTCAATTTCGTGCCAGACAAAGTGTGCTTTGGGTTGTTGCGCAGTTATTTACATTTGTCGGCGCTATTCTGGGGTCTTTAACTTGGCTTTATTTGGGACGTTTTATAATGGGCATCACGCGAGGCGGTGGCACGCTTGCCTGGCAGTTGGGCCACAATGACTTTGCGCCTGCAAACCAGTTGTCCCAGTACATGGGCGTGCATGTCACGCTTACGGGGTTGAGGGGTGCGACTGCGCCGTTCTTAGGTATATTTTTGTATGCCGGTTGGGAGGGTGCTCAGTGGTCTGGTATCGGGCCATGGATTTTTGCGTTAGCCGCAGCGGTTAGTGGGCTTTCAGGCTGGGGCTTTAATCGCCTTTATAAGTCTATGAAAAA
>CAUZON010000097.1:0-3629 GCA_963581445.1 Gammaproteobacteria bacterium
ACAATTTCGCCATGAATATATAGCGAAGAGTCCTACTGCCGAGCAGGCGAACAAAATTTTCTATCAGGAGCGCGGTCAAGATACCCAAGCACAGGAACAGTTAATGGCATCATTCACCGCTCAGGAAAATGTTGTCATGGGTGTTGTATTGGGCGGGGGACTAAGCGAGTCAGTAGATTTTGGTGAAGCCAAATTAAGCGGGGTGGTTATAGTTGGCCTAGGCCTACCGCCACCCAGTTTAGAACGCAATCTCATGGCTGAATTTTTTGCGGGCAGCGAAAACGGCGAGCTAGGGCAAACAATGGCGTACAACCAACCGGCTATGGCTCGAGTCATTCAGGCTGCGGGACGCCTGATTCGCTCGCCAGAAGACCGGGGCATAATTTGCTTAGTGGATCCAAGATTCGAGCGGAGCGAATTGCAGAACTTTTTCCCATCTTATTGGCAGCCCCACGCAATGAGCCTAAATGAAGTAAAAAAATCAGTTAATGCCTACTGGTTGCATGACATGTCGCCAAGTGAGGACTAAGCTAGCGCAATGATTAGACGAACCAAAATTATTTGTACCATAGGGCCCGCAACTGCCAGCTTTGACATGCTTAAAAAGCTCTACGATGCCGGCATGAATGTTGTGCGGATCAATATGTCTCACGCAGACCACACCAGTGCCTTGCAGGTGATTAATTGGATTAAGACCTTGAACCGACAGGTTGCGTACCCCATTCCAATTCTTTTAGACACCCAGGGACCGGAAATCAGAACCGGGGTGTTAGAAAACCCAATGGAACTAAACACCGGTGATGTAGTCACTCTGTCTGTCCGAGACGGCGATATGATTGAACAGCGTTCAATTCATGTGAACTACACCGAGTTGGTAGATGTTGTAGAAGTCGGTCGCATCATTACCGTCGACAACGGCCTAATGAATTTTAAAGTATTGCAAAAGATGGATCGGCAGCTCACTTGTGAAGTTATTGATGGCGGCACATTGGGTAGCAGAAAGCACGTCAACTTGCCAGGTGTACGTGTCAATTTGCCGGCGATTACAGCAAAAGACAGGTTAGACATTGCCTTTGGTATTGCCAACGACGTCGACTTCATAGCGCTGTCTTTTGTGCGCAGCCCAGATGACGTAATCGAGTTGCGCGAATTGTTAGGTGATAAACAACAAAGCATTAAGATCATTGCAAAGATCGAAGATCAGGAAGGCGTCAATAATATTCATGAGATCGTCGCATTGTCCGACGGTGTGATGGTAGCCCGCGGCGACTTAGGTATTGAGACAGATATAGCAGACCTACCCAACGTGCAGCGTAGAATTGTCCATGCGTGTGCCAAGGGTGGCAAGCGCTGTATCGTCGCTACCCACTTACTGGAATCTATGATCGAAAACCCAATCCCAACTCGAGCTGAAGTTACCGATGTAGCTAATGCTGTTTATGAGGGCGTTGATGCAGTAATGCTCTCTGGTGAAACCGGTGTGGGTCAATACCCGGTTAGATGCGTTGAGCAACTAGATAACATCTCTGGCAAATCTGAGCGTTACCCTGGTTTGGGTTACGAGAAGTCCCTTGAGGTTAGTGAAGACAAACAGCATGTGGCTATCCACGCCGTTGCTCTTGCCGAAGCGCTTGATGCGAAAGGTATTGTGGTAATTACGCGCCGCGGACTCACCGCAGACTACGTCACCAGTGCTCGGCCGATGCATGTACCTATCTATGCATTCACCAACAACAGCCAATCTAGGCGCAGACTTGCACTGAATAGAGGTGTGTATGCTCATCGTATGGCCTTCAGCAGCAACCCAGAAAAGACTCTGCAAAGAGCCTTTGATGTGCTGCGTGAAAAAGAAGGGTTTTCTGCGAACGATAAAGTAGTCGTTATCTCTGATGTCCTGGCGGATCAACCAACCGAAGCAATCCAGATCAGATCTATTTTGGCAGAACCGGCTTTGGGAAAAACAGATTTATAAAAACTTAGCTCTAATACATCGAAGGCTATTGAGCAGCATCAATAGCCTCTTATTAACGCCCACTCAGTCTTGAGTTGGAGGGTGTTGCCTAAACCCTCATTTCTCCAACGTTTCCTGTTTATCAACTATCCTAAATCAACAGGTTTCTATAGCTGAGCGTCAAAACCCAATCGCTAAAGCATAGCGACATCAGATATTTACTCAGCGGCTACAAGTTCACAATAAATGCCCTATCGAAGTTTGACCAAGACCATAGCCTCATTGAATAATCGCGGAGCTATAGTTGGAGACAGAAGCGTTAAAGAGAAAACGTTTAGAGTAATCGTGCTTAGAGCAAGAACGGTCCAAGCAGCATGCGTAATGAGACCAATCCAAGCATAGCGCCAAATACCTTTTTCAAAAGGTCTGCTGGCACCCGTTGAGCAAATTTAACGCCTAGCGGGGCAGTCGCAATCGCGCCAATTACGATGAAGATGAACGCCAACCCATCAATATAGCCATACAAATTTGCACTGTCATTAGCTGGTGCCAGAACAAAATAGCTAACAGCGCCAATACCAGCGATAGGAACTCCCAGCGTACTGGCCGTCGCTGTTGCATTATGTGCAGGGGTGTTAAAGAAGATCAGCGTTGGCACAATCACGTTACCACCTGCAATGCCGGCCAGCCCGGCAATTAGGCCAGCAACTACCCCAATAACTGAGCTCCCAAGCTTTCTGGGCAGCGTCCGGTTTGGCTGCGGCTTCCAGTTTGTCAGCATGATTATTGCTACTACACCGATAAAGATGCCAAACAACCAGCGCAAAATTCCCGGCGGCAAATTAGGTGCGATATAGCCAGCAGAAAAACTACCCACTAAGAGAAAAGGCAAAAGTTTATAAACAATATCCCATTTAACTCTTTGGGCTTTTATCTGCGTTAGGGCAGCAGAGGCAGAAGTGAAAATAATACAAGACAGGGACGTTGCAATGGCCACCAGCATCGCCAGTTCAGGGGCATATTGTCCGGTGAGAGTAAACAAAAAATACAGTACTGGCACTATAACTACACCTCCGCCAATACCCAGCAGGCCGCCCAAGAAACCACTGAACAAACCTAAGACTAAGCACAACGAGATGAAGAAATAAGTTTCCAATTACAGTAATGTGAGCGGCGAGCGATAAGCCCATTGCTGATGAGTCTACCGGAGTTTGCTGGCGTGTATAACGAAACCTTAAACTTAAAGATATTACGGAATTTATTTTTCCTCTCTATAACCTTGCTACCGCTTCCCGGACTTGCCGCTACACAGATTATTACTCTAGAAAATGGCGATCGCTACGAGGGTGAAATAAAGGACAGTATTCTCAATGGCCAGGGCCTGTACATCTGGGCCAGTGGTGACCGCTATGAAGGTGAATTTCTAAACGATCTACCCCATGGCAATGGTATCTATCAATGGGTTGATGGTCGCGCCTACGAGGGAGAGTTTTTGTTCGGTAAGCGTCATGGCTTTGGCACTCTGACCTGGGCTAACGGCGACAAGTATCAGGGTATGTTCAAGGCCAACCGTATAGAAGGAGCTGGGGACTTCAGCTGGGCCAACAAAGACACTTATAGCGGTAATTTCTCTGCTGGCTTGCGCTCAGGTAAGGGTAAAATGCGTTGGCATACTGGG
>CAUZON010000098.1:0-3624 GCA_963581445.1 Gammaproteobacteria bacterium
GTACTGGTAGCAATTTTGTAATCGTAGGGGTCATTCTCGCCCTGGGGCAAACCCTGTGCAGCAAGTCCACCTAGCGTTAAATTACCCAGCACTCCATCGAAGCCGCCGCCATTGCTATCACGATCGACATGGGAGGCACTGAGTACGACACTGACCTCGGCACTCGGCTCCCACAACAACTTGCCCTGTACATTCCAATCATCGGCATCGCTTAGATCTGGACCAGATGCATTTTCATAAAAACCGTCCCGTTGGTGACTGTTGCCCGACAGACGATAAGCGACGGTCTCGCTCAGAGGCCCTGTAGTGGTCACAGTCACTTTTTTCATACCGTAATCTCCAACAGAAATTTGCGCGTAGCCTTCAAACTCCTCGAGATTAGGACTTTTCGTAATCACACTGATAGCGCCAGCGTTTGTATTCTTACCGTATAGGGTACCCTGAGGGCCCTGCAATACTTCAATACGCTCTAAATCAACTAGATCGGACATGCCGAGTCCAGTGCGCCCCATGTATACGCCGTCCACAAACATACCCACTGAAGGTTCCAGGGCAGGATCGTTTTGTGAGGTGCCGATTCCACGAATGGCAAGCCTGTTTTGAAACGGGTTTCTAGAGGTTGTTAAATTGACGCTTGGCGTCATATTGGCTAGATCCTGAGCATCGTTGATGCCTGCTTCGTCGATCATTTGAGCCGTGAATGCATTCACGGCAATAGGGACTTCCTGCAGACTTTGGCTGCGTTTGGCCGCTGTGACGACAATTTCGTCAAGTACTCGATCCTGTGCGGTAACACCCGAACTAACAACAGCAAAAGCTAGAGCGGACAACCCCAGATGTAAATTCTTCATCATTATTCTCCCCTTATATTATTTTTCCTAACTTCTATAGAAAGAAGCCAGAGTAAAGCCAACGTACGGATTATTTTTTTAGCCATTTAGTACAGATTTTACTAATGCTTGTTTAAATAGTAAGGAAATCAGTAAAACCAAAGGGAATCACTTTCGGTCAAATTTGGGGTCAGTTTCGGCCAACTTTAATAGTGCCATGAGTAATCCGTATTTGAGCGGCCAGGACAATCAAGCCGAAAAATGCTATCTCATAGCATCACAGACCCTCAATAGAGTTAAAGCCAAACCTCTTCTATAGCCTTTAAAGAAATTCTCATGGCCGAATATGATTCTTACAAGCTGGTCGTGACAACGTATTGTGGTGACGGTTTCAGCAAGAATATAAAGACATAGAGAAGAGAAGTTACCGATGAAAAAATTGATTATTAGCTTTTTTGGTCTGATGGTGCTGGCTGGGATTTTTGTCCTGGCATTACCGAATATTCTGCACAAAGTGGGACTGCATCCAGAATATCAGGGCCCCAAAGTTGCACTGCCGGGTAGACGCGCTCTGGTGATTACCACCAGTCACAATGTTCTTGCCGCCGTAGGCGAAACAGAGGGTCCGGCCACTGGAGTTGTTGCCTCGGAGCTCACGCACCCGTATTACGTTTTCCTTGATGGCGGTATGTTGGTGGATGTGGCCAGTATCAAAGGTGGAGAAATTCCAATTGCTCCAGATTCACTATCGCGGATTTCAGCCACACCTGAGACTCAGCGTTTCCTCAAGGATTCAATCTTTAAGGCCAAGGTCGACAACTCAATCAAGGTGGACGCTATTGATTTCACCGACTACGACATTATTTTTCTCGCCGGTGGTTGGGGCGCAGCCTATGACCTTGGTTATTCCCCAGTACTGGCAGAGAAGATCAGTGACGCCTACTACGCTGATAGCAAACCGATTATCGGCGCTGTCTGCCACGGCGTTTTGGGACTGATCAATGCCCAAGATCGCGACGGTAATTTACTCATCGCAGGACGCAGTATGACCGGGGTCAGTGACAAGCAGATCAAAGAACTAAAAATTGAAATCACGCCGCAGCATCCGGAAACCGAATTGCGCAAAGCGGGTGCCCTATACGAAAGTCAAACCTCATTTCGTGATATGTTTGCCACTCATGTCGTGGTGGATAATGAACAGCGCTTTGTTACCGGACAAAACCAGAATTCCGGATTGGAAACAGCGCATAAAATGATGCTGGTCGTGGCTGGTCGAGGAAAATAACATTGAATAAAGTACTTAAATTGATGGTGCTAATACCGGCGATTCTTTTTGTGGCCACCGGTATTCGCTGGTTGGTGGCGCCAGCCGAAGTAGCGCCTAGTTTTGGCCTAACATTGGCTGAAGGCATCGGTCTCAGCTCCCAGATCGGCGACTTTTCCAGCTTCTTCATCACGCTGGGCAGCTGCATGCTAATTGCTCTCGTCATTGAACGTCGCAGCTGGTACTACCCACCGATGATGTTACTAACGATCACCGCCATTGGGCGAATTATCGCTTGGCTATTGCACGATGCCACCCTTGCGGTCAGTCAAATTATGATAGAAGTGACGGTGGCGCTTATTCTGCTGCTTGCCTCTCGTCATTTACCGCAAGAGACTTCAGCAAGAGACCAGCGTCAGTGACTCGAACGTCCTTACTGCAACTTTTTTGCGCCGGTGTTTATAGCTCTGTTCTCTGTTTAGGTCTTAACAGTATGTCAGCGTTTGGGGCAGATTCAGTACGTCCCAACATCGTGTTTATTCTCGCCGATGATTTGGGCTTTACCGATATCGCCCCTTACGGCAGTGAGGTGAATACACCAAACCTAAGCACTTTGGCAGAAAAGGGCGTACGCTTTACTAACTTCCATACCGCAGCCAACTGTGCCCCCGCCAGAGCCATGCTTCTCACCGGGGTAGACAGTCATCTAGCAGGTGTCCCCAATATTCCTGAAATGCTGGCTCCGCAACAGCGGGTACACGCAAACTATCAGGGCGTGCTCGGCAACGATGTGGTGACAGTGGCGACCCTATTGGAAGATGCGGGCTACCACACCTATATGGCAGGTAAATGGCATCTGGGAATGGACCCGAACAAACGGCCTAGTCAGCGAGGCTTTCAGCGCACCATGGCAATGATGGATTCAGGCGCAGACAACTGGGAGCAACGCCCCTACCTACCAATTTATGATCAAGCCAATTGGTTTGCCGACGGCGAGAGGTTTACACTTCCACAAGATTTTTACTCCTCGCGTTTTTTGGTCGACAAGATGATTGAGTTTATCGACAGCAATTTGCCGAACACGGGTGTTCAAGATAACAGGCCGTTCTTCGCCTACCTCCCCTTTATGGCTGTGCATTCGCCGGTGCAGGCCCCTCAGCAATATATAGATCGCTACATGGGCGTCTATAATTCCGGCTGGGACGCTCTGCGGCAGCAGCGCAAAGAACGCGCAGAAGCGCTGGGTATTGTGCCGAAAAATACTCCCATGGTGAGGATGAAAACAACAGCCGAATGGGATGCTCTGAGTGAAGATGACAAGCGTTATCAAGCGAAGCGCATGGCAGTTTACGCTGGCATGATTGAGGCGATGGATTTCCATATAGGTCGTCTGATTGAGTTTCTCAAGGCGCGAGGGCAATACGACAACACCATTTTTATTTTCACCTCAGACAACGGCAGCGAGGCCAGTGGCCCCGCCGAGCCTCGTGCCTTTCCTGTGCGGCTGACCCCAGAGAGCCTTGGTTATAA
>CAUZON010000099.1:0-3591 GCA_963581445.1 Gammaproteobacteria bacterium
GTGCAGCAAATGCTGAAGGTCTTTACCCTCAATAGAATCTGCGGAAAATTCGTTATGTAAGGCCAAGCCAGACTGTTTTGTCGGTTGCATATCAGTACCAAAAATTTTTCGTTCTGTAAGTAATACTTTTTGTTAGATCAAATCAGCTGGATTTAGGTTGAACTCTTCAATGACCGCATCAGCATAATCAATGCGCCCTGTTAGCTCTTTAGAATCGCCATTACACAGTCGCAGGCAGGCTTCTGCCATGTGTTCTACCGGTGTTACCCGATCCTTGCTTTCCTCGGTGATCAGCTTGTGATGGATAACACCAGGAGTGGCAACTAACCCTGGGGAGATCACATTAACGCCCACACCATAGTCATAAAGTTCTGAGGCTAGACCAGTAGTAAATCTCTCTAACGCCGCTTTGCACATACCATAAACCGTACTACCGCGACCCGATAGCTTTTTGTCAGGATGCAGGGCGGCGTGTGACGAGATATTTAAAATCCAACCCGTACCGCGCTCCTGCATTTGCGGTGCGACCAATTGGGCAAGCTCAAAAGGCGCCCATACCTGCACATCCATCATTAGGCGAAAACGTTTTTCGGGAAAATCTACTACGGGAATAAAATAGGTGATTGCAGCGTTGTTGATTAGAATATCAATCGCCCCGTAAGCGTTCATGGTAGCGGCGACTAAGTTAGCTCGATCATCCGCTATTGCTAAATCAGCTTTTACCGCCAGAGCTTCACCACCCGCAGCCCTTATTTCACTAACAGTTTGATTAATGCTTCCGGGCAGGAAGTGTTCGCCACTTTCCACGGTACGAGCAGAAACCACAACCTTGGCACCTTCCATAGCAAAGCGCCGCGCTATAGCGTCGCCAATGCCGCGGCTAGCGCCGGTAATTACCGCCACTTTGCCCGCCAACAAGCCGTTTTTATTAATTCCTGGTGCCATGTCCCTCTCCTCTTTATCTAGCAACTTCGATTTGCGCTTTTACTTATTAGCCGCTCCCGTGGCTAAACTACAGCCTGGTCTCTGCAACGTTAATCCTCAATATAGACTTTGGTCAACCTTTGGCTTAGCCCAGTGAATACCTCGTAGACAATGGTTTGGGCTTGTTCGGCAACTTTATCCACAGAGATCTGCGCGCCTATTAACTCTAGCCAATCACCCTCTGCCACGCTGAGCTGCCCCACATCCACAGTGGTAGCATCCATGCTGATACGGCCGACAATATTGCACAACTCACCGGCAAAATAAGCGTGCCCGTTATTTGATAACAGGCGCGGCAATCCGTCTGCGTAGCCAACGTCTAGAATCGCTAGCCGGCTGGCTTTTGGCATTATATGAGTGCTGCCGTAACCCACAGGGGTTCCTGCAGCTACTTGGCGCACTTGTAATACCTGCCCATGTAAGCTAACGACAGGTTTAAGATTCTTACTATGCTGGGCATCAGCCGCAGTAAAGGGATTACTTCCATAGAGTCCAAGGCCCGCACGGTCTAAATAGTCGATACCAGTATCCTGCGAGTGCTGAAGAGTACTAGCAGAGTAACTTAAGGAGCCCGCAGAATTGGCTAGGCTGAGTCGTAAATGCGGATATTGCTTGCTCAACGCATGATACGCAGACTCCAAGCGCTGCGACTGAAGACCACTAAAACTGTGGTCAAACTCATCTGCTCGGGCAAAATGACTTATCAATAGCTCAACATTTAAATTCAAGCCGCTTATGTCTTGAACAACGCTTTCCACAGCCATTCCAAGCCTAGCCATACCTGTGTCTACATGAATGGCCGCGGGCGCACTAGTAGTTGACCAATACCGGCATTGCTCAACGGTATTCAGAACTGGCGTTAGCTTATGCGCAAGAAACGTGTCTATGCCTTTGAGTTTTTCTGGTTGATTTTTTCTCTGACCTGGACGAGCGCTGTTTATTGAATCTCTTTCAAAGACTTCAGGGCTAATTCCTGCCAGCACGTAGATTCTCGCCTGAGGTAATACGGCACGCAGCGCCCGGCCTTCATCGGCAAATGCAACAAAAAACTCTCGGCAACCCTCGGCCCAGAGTTTTTTTGCAATAGCCGGAGCACCCAAACCGTAGGCATCTGCCTTGACCACTGCGGCAACTCGGTCCGGATTGCCAAGATGAAATTCCGCGTAGTTATGCGCCAGAGCTCCCAGATCAATTGTCAGTTGGCCGCTCATAACTTCTTTAGTTAAGGCTATTGATGTAGGCAACTACATCGTTCATCGACCCATCGGTTGTCAATGTCGCTGTCATGGCACGCATTTGGCGACCACCATGA
Organism: Gammaproteobacteria bacterium; assembly: GCA_963581445.1. GTDB lineage: Bacteria > Pseudomonadota > Gammaproteobacteria > Pseudomonadales > Azotimanducaceae > UBA4421. The sequence continues at coordinate 2,297 of CAUZON010000099.1, forward strand.
TCGGCATTGTGATAACCGCGCTGGCCGTTCTTAAACTTTTTCAATTGAGCAACTAAGTACCAATCGCTCTGTCCTGTTAAACGCGGCGCGGCCATTGCCTCATTACCTTCGCCTTGAGCGCCATGACAAGAAGCACAGACTGGATACGCGGACTTACCTTTGCTGACGTCGCCCTGAATAGTTGGCGTGATCGCCTCGTCGGGCAGCATAGAAACATAGGCGACCAAATTTGCCAGTGCTTCAGGAGACTTGAGTCGCGCACCCTTAGACATGGCTCCCATTTGCCTGCCTTTCATGTCGCCAGCCGCAATTCCGCGCGCACCGTTTTGAAAATGTTGTAGCTGCTTAAGCGTATAAAAGGCTAATTGCCCAGAAATTTTGGGCGCGCCTATGGCTTGGTTACCACTGCCATTAACGCCATGACAGGAGGTGCATAACGGATACATAGACTTGCCTGCGGCGGCATCACCGAGATTTGTTTGCGCCAGCGCACTCACAGTTTGCCCGCTTGCCATGACTAGCCCTGCCAAAATCGCAGTTTTTAGAAACTTCATAACTACTCCTAATGTGTCTTAATAACCCCTTGTTTAAATAACGCTAGACGGCCAAATTTCTTCCGGTCCAAGTTATCCACACCCTCCTCGTTGCACAATAATAACGCCAAAACCTTATCGAGTTGAAAAAATCACTAGCTCATAGCAAACCAACAAGTGGACATATTGCTGGATAGTGCTGGTAAGCTAAATTTTATTAACCAACGAGGAATGCTCAACATCATGAGTCAGAGCAAACGCAGTGTCGAACGCGCAACCCACTCTGCCCAAAAGCAGGGCAAGGAGCACTCTAAGAAAGGCAGTATTGTCACGCTGGACCACTGTTCAACCGTGCTCAAAGATAATCCTTTAGGTGATCCCTTCGAACGGCCAGTGAACGTTTATTTACCAGCAGCCTATAATAACCAACCGCAAAAGCGCTTCCCTGTATTGTTTGATCTAGCCGGCTTTACTGGCAGCGGTCTGGGGCATTTGAACTGGCGTGCCTTCGACGAAAATTTGCCCAGCAAACTGGATCGACTCATTGCTAATAGAGCCATGCCTCCAGTGATTGTGGTTTTCCCAGATTGTTTCACTTGTTTGGGCGGCAATCAGTACATTAACTCTGGCGCCATCGGTCAGTACGCAGACTATCTGAACTTGGAACTTATTCCCTTTGTGGATGAACAACTCAGAACCCTAGCTTCAAGAGACCATCGCGGTTGTTTTGGCAAATCATCTGGCGGCTACGGCGCACTGCGA
>CAUZON010000100.1:0-3427 GCA_963581445.1 Gammaproteobacteria bacterium
GCAGCCGCCAATTCGACCTTATTAATTACCGCCGCCAAGCTAGGCTTTAACTGGCGGTTCGACGAATATCACATCGCTGGGCAAGATCGGATTACCCATTTCGCCGGTATCGTCGTTGATTACCCGGCGCGCAAAAACGTGCAAATTCCAGCTTTGCAGCTGGCTTATGGCTTGTTCTGTATCTGAAGCTGCCATCTCACGAGTGGCAATACTTTCCCAACTGTCATCAGCTATGGGGAAAATAGATCTACGAGCAGCGTCCATGAGTCCTCCTCTCAAATTCGTGTCTGCTAATGGCTTCAACTATAGGACATATTGACAATAAAAGAACATCAGCAAAATTACTCTTTTGTACAAGTACTAAATGGACAACCTTGAGACACTTACCGCAGACCCATAAGAGAGCCCATAGGAGACCCTATAAGTGAACGTATATTTAGCCGGCTTGAACACCATAAGACATAATTGGAAGCTATAATTTTTGAGCTGTAACTGTTATATCTTGACCCGGGAGATCTAGATGAAAGAGGGGATGATATGCACCAGCAAACAACACCATGGCACCTGCGCGGCAATTGGGAGCCCATGCTTGAAGAACGCTCCACCAGTGACTTAAGTGTCACGGGCAGTATTCCACCAGAGCTTGAAGGCGTCTATGTACGCACTGGCCCTAACCCTCACTCCGGCACGTCACACCATTGGTTTTTAGGCGATGGCATGGTCCACGGTATTCGCCTAGCTGATGGCAAAGCCCAGTGGTATCGCAATCGTTTCATTCAAACCGATGAGGTTACCCAGCCGTTAACCGACCCTGACGCAGGCCTAGGCGACCTTAAACGCGGCAAGGGTAATACCCATGTTGTTGCGCACGCTGGCAAAATACTCTGCCTTGAAGAGGCCCACTGGCCTTGGCGCATAGACCAAGATTTGAACACCATTGGCTACGAGAATTACGCTGGCGCGCTGACTTGTTCCATGACCGCCCACCCCAAAATTTGCCCTGTTACTGGGGAAATGCTGGCGTTCAGTTATTTTTCCTTTGAACAGCCCTTTTTGAAATACATACGCATCGGTCAAGACGGCCAGATCAAGCAAATAGAGGGTATTGACCTGCCCAACATGGTGATGATGCACGACTTCAACATTACCGAGCATCACGTCATATTTATGGACCTGCCCTTGGCTTTAGACCTAGATTTGCTCGCCTCAGGCATACCCTTTAGCTTTCAGCGAGACAAAGGTGCACGCCTTGGTGTGATGCCCCGCAACGGCACAAATGACGACATTCGCTGGTTTGAAATTGACCCGTGTTATGTCTTTCACCCAGTCAACGCATTTGAAAAAGACAATGTCATCACGCTCTACGTCTCCAGACAAAACTCCGCCTTTGGCGCTGACTCTGAAGACTATTCTGAGGTAGGACGCCTGCACAGATGGCAAATAGATTTGAACACCGGCACGGTATCGGAAGATAAAGTCGACGACCGTCCAGCAGACTTTGGCAGGGTCAACGATTCTCTGGTAGGACTAGAAAATAGATTTGGTTACTTGATGAGCTTAGACGGCGAAGGCAACAGCGAAGAGCCCATTTATGGCGCAAAATTGTACAAATACGATCTACCCGCAGGCAGTTGCGAAGAGCATTTCTTGGGCCATAATGTTCGGGGGGCAGAGCCTGTATTCGCGCCATGCACAACGACCTCTGATCTTGCCCAGCTGAGTGAGGACGAGGGTTGGATCATAACGCTTGCCCATGACGAAACCAGCGGTAAATCTCGATTAGTCATTATTGACGCGCAAAATTTTTCTGCACCGCCGGTTGCAACCATTGAGCTGCCCTTTCGAGTGCCATATGGCGCTCACGGCAATTGGATACCCGACATAGCAATGAAGTAGCTATGAGGTAGCAAGCGAATAGCAAAACAGAGAAAAACAGAGTCCAAAAAACAGACACTCAAAAGCAGCTACTTAAAAACCAAACACTTAAAAACCGCTGCTTTAAAAGAACAAAACAGAATCAATTTGAAGGGAGAGTAAAATGAACGAAGCAAATAAGGCATTAGACGCCATAGTAGTAGGCGCAGGTTTTGCTGGCATTTATATGCTGCACCGCCTACGTCAACAAGGCCTAAACGCCAAAGTAATTGAAGCAGGCACTGGCGTAGGTGGCACCTGGTATTGGAACCGCTACCCCGGTGCGCGCTGCGATATTCCAAGCATGCAATATTCATATCAGTTTTCTGAAGAGCTACAACAAGAATGGGAGTGGAGCGAAAAGTACGCCACTCAGGGAGAAATCCTTAAATACGCAGAGCACGTTGTAGATCGTTTTGGGCTAAAGGACGGCATTCAATTTAATACCAAAGTGGCTTCAGCCAAGTATTTGGAAGAGCGTGAGATGTGGCAGCTTAGCCTGAGCTCGGGTGAAACCTTAGAAGCACGCTTTGTGGTGATGGCAACCGGCTGCTTGTCTAAGCCCAATTACCCGAACATCAAAGGCCTTAACGAATGCAGCGTACCGGTTTATCACACCGGCGCTTGGCCACATGAAGGCGTAGACTTTACTGGTCTTAACGTGGGCATTATTGGTACTGGCTCATCCGCCATCCAAAGCTCGCCAATTATTGCCAAGCAAGCTAACAGCCTGACCATTTTTCAGCGTACGCCTAACTATTCAATTCCCGCGTACAACGAAGCCCTAGACCCAAATTACGTTAAAGAGCTTAAGTCTAGATACAAAGAATATCGCGTTGAAAACTGGCAGCGCGGATTTGGCGCAGACTTTGACGACAGCGACCAATCTGCCTTTGAAGTCAGCGATGACGAGCGCAGGGCAGAATACGAAAAGCGTTGGGCCAAAGGCGGCCTAGCATTCTTGGCAGTTTATAACGATTTAGTTTTCGACATGAAGGCTAATGATACTGCGCGCGAATTTTTCAAAGAAAAAATTGCTCAGCGCGTTAATGATCCAGAGCTGGCAGAAAAACTAGTACCGGTTACGCCTATTGGCTGTAAGCGCTTATGTGTAGATTCTGACTACTACGAAATTTACAACCAAGACCACGTAAAACTTATAGATCTTAAGCAGACCCCTATCACCGAAATTAAAGGCGACACAGTGGTCACCTCCGGCGGCGAATACAAAGTGGATGCCATTATCTTGGCCACAGGCTTTGATGCAATGACCGGCGCCATCACCAATGTAGACATTCAAGGTGAAGGCGGCAAGAAATTACAAGACAAGTGGGCGCCAGGGCCAAAGGCCTACTTAGGCTTGGCCACAGCAGGCTTCCCAAATTTATTCATCGTTACAGGACCCGGCAGCCCTTCTGTGCTATCCAACATGCTGCCCTCAATTGAGCAGCACGTAGAATGGATATCCAACTGCATTGAATACATGAATGACAATCAACATGTGGCGATCCGC
>CAUZON010000101.1:0-3092 GCA_963581445.1 Gammaproteobacteria bacterium
GCAGTTGAGTTGCCTCGACCTCGTTGGCTTCCACAGTGATTTGGTCGGATCGACCACGCGCAATTTTGTTTAGCGCTAGACACTTTTTAGCCAAAAAAAACGGGCTTAACGCCCGTTTTTTTATAGCTACTTAATCAGTTGCCTATCTTACGATTATAGACCCAGTACCAACTTTGACATGATGTTCCGTTGAATCTCATTTGATCCAGCGTAGATGCTCACTTTACGAGTATTAAAATATTCTTGAGCCACACCATTTGATGCTTGCGGTCCAACGCTCTGGAAGTTGTCGCCAGGTGCTGGTGTTGAGGAGTCCAGTGGTGACGCGTAGTTACCGGTTATTTCTAAAGCAAGCTCAGTCACTGACTGCTGTAGCTCAGAACCTCTGGTCTTCAACATTGAGCTCTCGGGGCCAACATTCTGCCCTGCGGCCAACGCACCCAAAATTCTGAATTCAGTGAATTCCATTGCCAAAATCTGCACTTCTACTTCATTAAAACGTTTTACGAAATCTGCGTTTTCGAAATAAGTAGAGCCGTAACCATCTTGCTCAACGGCAGCTGCACCACGTAGGTGCGCCATTGCGCCTTTAAGTGCAGGTGAGTAGGCATTTCCACGTTCAAACTCTAGTAAGTATTTCGCACAGGTCCAGCCTTTGCCTTGCTCGCCTACTAGGTTTTCCTTTGGCACCTTAACGTTATCGAAGTAGACCATATTGATCTCTTGGAAGTTCTCAGCCGGAGTGTCTAGTGTGACGATAGGCTTAACGCTAATGCCCGGTGTTGTCATGTCCATAAGAATGAAGCTAATACCCATTTGACGGATATCTTCGTTGCTCGTTCTTACTAGGCAGAACATCCAGTCGGCGTGCTGGGCTAGTGTGGTCCAAGTTTTCACCCCGTTGACCAAATAGTGATCGCCCATGTCTTCGGCTTTGGTTTTTAGTGAAGCCAAATCTGAACCTGAGCCTGGCTCTGAGTAACCTTGGCAAAACCAAACGTCAGAATTAAGAATAGGAGGCAAAAACTTTGCTTTTTGCTCGTCAGTACCGAATTTCATGATGACCGGTGCAACCATGCTCATGCCGAATGGAATAACGCCAGGAGCACCTACCTTGGCGCGTTCTAGGTCCCAGATGTAGCTTTGGGTTGGAGTGAATGCTGCGCCGCCGTGCTCAGTTGGCCAGTTGACCGCCGCCCAGCCTTTTTCAGCTAAACGCTTCTGCCAGCCCACTAGGTCGTCTTTGGACAACTTGCCCAATGCACTACGAGATTTCTTGTCGCGCATTTCCTGTGGCCATGCAGCTTTAAGAAAAGACTGTACGTCTTGCTGAAAGTCCCGGTCTTCTTGTGAAAATGATAAGTCCATTACAACTCCAAGTTTTTGATACGAAAAATCGATTTAATTATATTTATTCTACGATCGAAAAGGTCTGCAATACCCGTTCAATAACGCCAAATTTTTGTCTTCGCCCAGTTTCGTCCGATCCTGAACCTACGTTTTCTTTCTCTATAAACAGTGCCTAATTTCTCGCTTGGTCCAATAATGACTTACCAACCACGCGAATAGCCAAGGTTTCTTCAGCGCCTTCAAATATAGAAAGGACGCGAGCATCTGCAAAATAGCGGCTCACTGCAACTTCTTCTGCATAGCCCATACCGCCATGTAACTGGACACCTTCTCGAGTTACCCACTCAGCAGCACGGCAGGAGAACAACTTTACTAAACTTGCTTCCATTTGCCCAAGGCCCTGATCCATTAAACCCGCAACATGGGCGGTGAATTCTCTGGAAACGCTAATAAGCGCGCCCATTCTGGCCAATTTTGCCAAAGACAGCGGATAACTTGCAACCGCGCGACCGAATACCTTGCGGTCCTGGGTGTAGCTCTTACTTTCTTCGAAGGCAGCGCGCATTAGGCCGCATGCTCTCGCTGCAGTTTGTAGTCGTCCGCCCATAAACCCGCGCATCGTGAAGTAAAAGCCTTTGCCAATACCCGCTTCGCAGCCTATCAAACAGTCGTCTGGGACAAAAAAGTTATCGTAGAACATTTCATATGAATGCATGCCTCGGTAACCAAGAGTTGGAATAGAGCGGCCAGTCATGCGACCACCCTGTTTTTGTTCGTAGTCAAAGTCGTGACCCTTGTAAGCAGGTTTTTCGACAATGAAAAGAGAAAGGCCCTTGTGCGCAGGCTTAATGTCTTTATCTGTTCTTGCAAGCACCAACAACGCACTGGCAGCGCCTGCATAGGTGCACCAGGTTTTGCCGCCATTAAGCAACCAGCCGCCTTCAGTTTGAGAAGCTCGTAGGGCCACTGAGGCGACATCAGAGCCGGTGTTGGGCTCAGTTACTGAAACTGCGCAAAGGGTGTCGCCGCTGGCAATAGCGGGTAACCATTTTGCTTGCTGCTCTTCGGTCCCGCCTTCTATTAGCGCGCGCGCCATAATTTCTGGGCGAGTGATTAAGCTGCCAGCTGCGCCTAGCGAACCTCGAGATAACTCCTCGGTGACCACTACCATGCCCATGCTGTCCTCTTCAGTATCTGGCTTAAGCCCGCCAAAACGCTCCGGAATGCTTAGACCAAATACACCCATTTGTTTGAGCGGCTCCAGAATTTCGTCTGGCACTAGTAAGTCTTTTCTGTGAATGTCTTCAGCTAACGGCATAACCACTTCTTCGGCGAACGTTCTGAACGTATCGCGAATAATGCGTTTATCTTCGTCGACGTCGCTTTCAGGCAGACCATTGTCTAAAAAGTGCTGACCCAAAGCGGATATGTATTCTGGTGACAAGAAATCCTGCATATTTTCTAAATCAGGAAGTTCTGCGGCGAGCAAGCCAAAGGTCTTAGGGCGCACTGCAAATTTCTGCGTGATAGAGGTAATGACATCGGCAACAAAATAGTTTGCTATGTGGGATAAATTTGGATTGTTCTCAGCGCTTGCCAATATGGACCTAGCGGCCAAGAGCTCTGCCTGCGCAAACGACAAGCTATATAATTCAATCTGCTCTTTATCGAGATCCCCCTGCAAAAAAGCACAGGATTTGCTTATGAGAGTGTCTATTTGGTCGAGTACGGGCGTGAATTTA
>CAUZON010000102.1:0-2656 GCA_963581445.1 Gammaproteobacteria bacterium
CGCGCCGTGAGTGCAGCGCTTGAAACTAGGCAGTTCGGAAGGCAAAAAGACTAGAAAGTAAAAGACCAGAGAGTAAAAAGCCCAACAAGAAAGCCTTGTTGGGCTTTTGTTGCGGTGCCTATTTGCCTAAGCGGGTACGGTCGCGATTTGTCACAGCCGCGCGCTGCTAGCTGCCGTCGACTGAACGCTTGCGTAGTCGTTGCATACCCAACAACCATCTGTCGATGTTGTCGCCCTTACGCCTTACGTACTCTTCAACTTCTGGATGCGGTAGGGCGTGGAAGCGTTCATCCCTGATGGTGTCCACCACGCATTGCGCCAATTCTTCAGGCTCAATGATGCCATCTGTCTGACCGTCGCCTAGGCTTCTAGGTGCCATAGCCGTATTCACACCTTGGGGGCATAACACAGAAACTTTGATGCCATCGTCGGCGTGAGTAATAGACAAAAATTCAGCCATTTTTACTGCGGCAGCCTTGGTCACCGTGTACGGGCCAGTACCAATGGCAGCCAGTAGGCCAGCTGCAGATGCGGTGTTAAGTAAGTAACCTTCACCACGCTCAATCATGCTTGGTAAAACCGCTCGTGCAGCGTAGAGGTGAGACATTACATGAAGCTCCCACTGCATTTGCCAAACTTCGTTCTCAGCGTCAGTGAGTAGTCCCGCGCCGCCAGCGCCAGCGTTAGAGCAAAATAGATCGATCTTGCCATGCTCTGCAATGGTCTCATTAACAAGGGCTGCAACTTGGGCTTCATTGGTTACGTCGCAAGTTTTGCCTGAACAGCCAATCTCAATGGCGGCAGCGTTAACTGCGTCAGCGTTTAAATCTGCAAGTACTACGGCCTTCGCGCCTTCGGCCAAAAATGCTTTAGCCATAGCTTTGCCAATGCCGCCACTGCCGCCGGTAATTACCGCGACCCTATTCATCATTTCCATTTTGCTCTCCCTTTTATGGATTTAGGTGTTTGGTTAAATTTTGTTGAATACCAATTTTTTTAGGCAACCGTCGTCACGCGTTCTGGGCTACCAGACCAAGACCAAGCCATTGAGGGCCGCGAAAGCCCCAGCATCATGCCGCCCAGTGTTGCTGGGTGCAGCCAAATTTGATCTGCAACCAGCGCTTCGCTGCGCTCATCTGGACGGTCAATGGTCATACCCAAATCACCTCCTTTGGCTTTTTGCTCTATGTCCCAAAGCTCACGGGTCTCGGCAAAGCCCATGTAGAGACACGGCCCAATTTTTTGGAAAAAACGCGCCATTGTCGTTTCAGGATTAATCGGACTAATGACCTCAAAGCGGTGTAGTTCGCGCTCTTTAAAGAGGGTCAGTGTGCCGTTATAGCCGAAGCGTGGTGAGTCGATATTGACAAAAGACTGGGCGTCTAAGTTGAACACCTCAGCAAAACGCTCGGTTTGTTGCTGTGCGTCTGCTGCCAGCAGAGTGGCCTCGTAGATATAATCAATTGCGCCAATACTAGGTCTGTCCTCATGTTCGCTGATCACCAACCGCAGACCTGGAATGCCAACATCTGCACCGAGCACGTACATCTGGTCAGATTCGGTCAGCACATTGTCAGTAAATTTTGCCAATTGAGCTGCAACACCGGACATATCATTGGTAGATGCACCAGCGGCAAAAAAATGGGATCCCCGAGCTGCCACGGCGTCTGCCACTATACCTGAGCCTTGAGGCTGAAGAATCTCAATAAAGCCTTTACCTAGGCGTAGGCGTGTTCTAGTTGCGTTGAGGTGATCGATTTCGTCTGTACCCGCAAGCTCGGCGTCCAAAAGGTGTTGCCAGGCTTTGACACATGCATCGCTGTTGGCCACGGCCATTTGATATCTATCTATATTTACTAACATTCCCCACTCCCCAAATACACTCTCAAAACTGAGGAGATAAAGTAACAGATGCAGGGTTGGATTTGCTGGGCCATGGGGAAAAATATTTGCCTTTTTGGGGCGTTTTTTTTCCGAGTGCCTGTATGCAATTTGATCAAAAGTCTAATGCTGCAAGAGCGGACTTATGGCAGTAGTATTGGGTGCTCCGATCTGCGGTTTTTAGTTAAAAAAAGTCAGAGCACGGGTAGCAAACAGATGAACGATAGACTACAAGATGGTCGCTCGGCGTAAACTAGGCACACAGCGAGGCAAACTATGTCGGACAAAATATATCAAGCCATCAATGCAGCGGTGGATGAACAAGCGGCTAAGCTGTTAGATGTTTCCCACGCCATTCATGGCAAGCCAGAGTTGGCATTTAAAGAGCATTTTGCATGCCAAACGCTGACGCAGTCGTTGAATGACTATGGTTTAAAGACTGAAACTGGAGTATTCACCCTTGATACGGCGTTTGAGGCGTCTTTTGACAATGGCCTTGGTAAAGGACCCACAGTGGCTATTCTCGCTGAATATGACGCTCTACCCGGTATCGGCCATGCCTGTGGCCATAACCTTATCGCCACAGCCGCCCTCGGCGCGACTATGGCTCTGAATGCTGTGTCTGCGCTGTTGCCCGGACGAATTCGTATGATTGGTACGCCGGCCGAAGAACGGGGTGGCGGTAAAGAGTTGATGGCTCGCGCCGGTGCCTTTGAAGGCGTTGATGCGGCCATGATGATTCACCCCGCTGGGGTTAACTTGGGCACTATGCCGA
>CAUZON010000103.1:0-2585 GCA_963581445.1 Gammaproteobacteria bacterium
CGCTTTAGAAGAAAAAAAGACCGATAGATGGTCATGGCACCCGCGCCAGCTTGAATTGCTTGAGGGCGCAAAAAACAAGGCCAAAGAGTCTGGTCTATGGAATTTCTTTTTACCCGACTCTGACACCGGCGAAGGCTTGAGCAACCTCGACTACGCCTACATTGCGACCGAACTGGGCAAAGTGCCGCTGGCGTCAGAGACCCTGAACTGCAGTGCCCCCGACACGGGCAACATGGAAGTATTGGAACGTGTGGGAACACCTGAGCAAAAAGAAAAATGGCTGAAGCCTCTTTTAAACGGTGAAATTCGTTCGGCCTATGCCATGACAGAGCCCGGCCTGCCTTCTTCTGATGCAAAAAATATCAGCACCCAAGCGGTGTTAGATGGCGATGATTGGGTCATTAATGGCGAAAAATTCTACATCTCCGGTGCAGGCGACCCTCGCTGTAAGATCATGATTACCATGGTGCGAACCAGTCCAGATGCCGCACCAAGCAAGCAACAATCACAAATACTGGTACCCACCGACACTCCGGGAGTAGAAATTCTTGAAGGCATGCAGGTATTTGGTCAAGACCATGCACCTCGTGGCCATATGCACATCAGATTTACAGATGTACGTGTTCCCAAGGAAAATATATTGCTGGGCGAAGGCCGAGGATTTGAGATCTCACAGGTACGCCTAGGACCGGGAAGAATTCACCACTGCATGCGTTCAATTGGTAAAGCTGAAAAGGCTTTAGAATTAATGGTTAAACGCTCAGCCACGCGGACAGCATTTGGCAAGCCCATTGCCAAATTAGGTAAAAACCTAGAAGTGATATCACGTGCTCGGATTGAGATTAACGCCATGCGCCTGGCAGTTTTGCAGGCAGCAAAAGCAATGGATGTACTGGGTAATAAAGAAGCCCGAGTATATGTCAGCGCAGTGAAAGCCATGGTCCCAGAGAAAGTTTGCCTGATCATCGACCAAGCCATTCAAATGCATGGTGCCGCAGGTATCTCTCAGTGGACGCCACTGGCTTCAATGTATGCAGATCTTAGACACCTGCGCTTTGCTGATGGCCCAGATGAAGTGCATCACATGGTAGTAGGTCGGTCTGAGCTACAAAAGTACGACCTCTGGTAACAGAGGTAAAAAGCGTAAACCCGCTTGATCAGAGTGTTAATTGCGTTAGAACTCGGTTAAAACCAAATCGAAAGGTGGGCCGGTAGCAAATTGTTGTTACCGGTAGTTTTTTAGGCTCCTTGTTACAGGCCCTCTGATTACCGGCTTTGTGGTTGTGCGCGTATTTTATTCGCTTGCGGCAACCTAGCCAAATAAGCCCAACCGAGCGAAGTCCCCATTGAGCACTGTGTTTGCTTTAACCCCCAGCCAATCTTCGATGACTGACGCATAGACTTGTCTGAAGTCCGTTGTGTATTGAATATTGTCGCCATCTCGCAAACCAACCAGCGACGGCACCTCGCCAAAATGCCCAGCTTGGACTGGTGCACCGGCCAACATCATGATGTTGCTACTGCCGTGATCTGTGCCTAGGTTGGCATTTTCCATAGGGCGCCGACCAAACTCAGAGTGCAGCATGACTACTACACGATGACCTTGACCAATACGCTGCATATCACTGACAAACCCGTGTACCGCATCTGCAACATAACTTAACAGCCGTTGGTGCAATGCCGGCTGAGCCACATGCGTATCAAAGGCATTGTTGCGCACAGCTACATGATAAAGCTGCGTGGGCAGACCCGCACTAATACAGGCCGCTACTTTAGGCAAGTCTATAGGCACCACGCCGTAATCTGCACCTGGCGTATAGTCATTCCAAGCTTGTCTGATGCGGCTAGAGGAGGACTTAGCACTTTCACTCACAGCCAACAAAAATGCCTGATTAGCAGATATCTCAGCGGCATTTTCAGCTTGAATATCTGGCGCGTTATTCATCCAGCCGTTGCGCTGAAAACGGTTGGGATCATCAAATACCAGTGGTGTGTGTAGCTTACTTTTGACCGCCAATGATTGGCTTGTGCCAACATTTATGAGCATTTCTTCGCGGCGTTGAGGAACTAACTGATCTGCCACTCGTCCCATCCAACCAAATTCATCGCCACGGTTAGGTGCTGCGGTATGCCAATAGGCCATTGAGTTAAAATGCGAATAAGAAGGTTTTTCGTAGCCACAGCCATGCACTAAGGCCAAATCACCCTGCTGCCAAAGCCGCTGCAAACCGCGCAGGCCGGGATTAAAACCAAAGTGCTCATCCAAATTCAGCAGTTTGTCTTTGCCAATGCCAATTTGCGGGCGCAGACGATAGTAGTCGTCATCAGCAAACGGCACTATGGTGTTCAGACCATCGTTACCGCCGGACATTTCTAACACGACCAAAATAGGACTGTCACCATTGCTCTGATTGACCACGTTAAACGTACTGGCATTGAGAGTAGGGCCAAACAATTGCAGACCCGCAAAACTCCCCAACCCTTTAAGTAGTTTCCTACGCTTCATGCCATTCCCCTGAAAACTTAAAAAAAAACTAAAATATACTGACATGTGAATATCCAGCCAACGCTAACCTAGCTGATAC